>PEQM01000033.1 GCA_002786205.1 Legionella sp.
GAGATTTCAAACAAACAAGCAACTTTTTCATTCAATACCATACAAACCTTAATGATTTCTGCAGTTCATTATTCAGATCACTCAACAAGCTATAATTGCAAATAGAATTAATATTTTAAATTCTATTAAATCACTTACTTTACTTTTTGGTGAATTATTATACAATATACATCTCATGTGATTTTTTAAGAGGATGCAAAATTGGGAAAATATGTTCATAAATTTAATGACGGATTGAAACTTCTTCATAAAAAACATTACCAACGCGAACAATATCAATCATTTATGACTGGACCAGAATGGTTCAATGTTGAAATTTCTGCAAATTTAGCAGGTTTACTCAAAGATAAAAAATCTATTTTTCAATTTCCATATTTTAGCCAAATGGCAGAAATATGGCGCGTATTTTATCAATCCTACAAAGCGTCCAGAAAATACAATAGTGCATACCAAATCTTATTCTCTGAATATATGGTCATGGATTTATTCGTGGTACTTTTTACAACGACTGAGCTCATGACCAAAGGCGTCATTTCCTTGTTGCTCTATCCATTTCTAAGGCAAAACAATGACACCCCAATGCAAGCACACTTGGCGGAATATTTTGCATTTTACGCAAAAGATATCGAGAGTAAGCCTTTCTTCATGCATGACTATGAAACACACCTAATAGATCTTTCTAAGAAATACAAACAATGTGATAAGCATACATGGACAGACTGGTTGACTTGGCAATTGGTATCTAATGAATTACGAATTAAAAAATTTATTTCTAGTTTTTTAAAAGGTAGTTATGCTGACGAACCTGCAACCACTGATATTCTGGTGAAGTGCCGTATTGATGATACCAATGAAATAGATGCCATTGCCGCATTCAAAAAAAAATTAAACCATATTAACCCGAATTTAGGCATTCATATTGTTGATAATGAAATTTTTACTAAAGAAAAAGCTGCCAACAAAACATACACATCAGTTTATGCAAGATTGACTGCCCCCCGCTACATGGAATGCAAAGAAGCTGTTTATGCGCTTGCACATGAGAATATTCATATTCGTCATATTGCTGGCCAAGATCATGTACAGGTCAAAGTCGACTTACAGGCAGTTAATGAACATGAACTGTCATTAGCCCAGAATATACTTTCAAAAAATGAAGATGCAACCCCTATTTATAGTTATAGTGACGGCATTCATAAAAATCGCCGCATTTGTTTATTTGACGTCTTAGTCAAAAATTTAGACCAATCACTAAGAAGCTTGGAACAACAAGAAGGTTCAACCATTACATTTATTCATAATTTTTAAGGACTATAATGTCATACTATTCTAACTTTATGAACAACCTGCCAAAATTAGGCTTTTACTCCTCCGCTCCTGCAAACTATATTGATCGTGCGTATTTGAGCGAACCCAAATCGTGGCTTAGCCAAGCCTGGCTAACAACTAAAGTGCGTATTGCGTATCTTTTTTTTATAGCTCTTTTAGCAATTGATTTAATCACATCCGGGCTTCTTGCCTTAGGTTATGCATTTCGCTCATTATTTGTTAGCGAAAACATCCAGGATAAGCAATTAAATCAGCAAAAAGAGTATGCCTCAATTTTTGGCAAAAGTTTATATGCTCTCTTTGCCAGCCCCATTGGGCTGATTTACCCTAAATTAACTGTTTTTTATTTTACCCCTCAACCCCCTCCAGCAGGCGTTTTTTCAGGTGGTCAACTACACCACGCCCCCAATGCAGAAAGAGTAACTCCGAAAACGAAAGAGGAACTTCAAGCGCTTATCTTGAAAGCCAATCGAGAAAAGATAAAAATTATTCCATTAGGCGCAGGCAGAAGTCAAGGGCGACAATTTTTGCCCAAGAATGATGAAAAAGCACTGCTCATTGATTTATCAAAGTTCAATTCAGTTGAAGTACATGAAGATAAAAAAGAAGCCTTTGTTGGTGCAGGTGCATTATGGTCTGACGTTCAGTCACGCGCCAATGATTTCAGTCTGGCTGTTAAAGTAATGCAAGCCTCTAATATTTTCTCTGTTGGCGGTTCAATTGGAACCAATATCCATGGTTGGGATTATAAAAGTGGCATGATCTCAAACACCATCCAGTCTATGGATATTATTACGCCAACTGGCGAGTTTAAAACCCTTACTCCAGATGATGAGTTGTTTCATCAAATCACCAGCGGTTTTGGATTGTTTGGTATCATTTATCGTGTCAATTTAAAACTTGCAGACAATGAAAACTTACAACGTCAAACCGTTGATGTTCCCATTGATCAATATCATGATTATTTTAATGCCAATTTAAAAGACGATGAACGCACACGACTGCACTTGTTTAGGCTCAATTTAGATCCTAAAAACCTTTTAAAAACAGGGTTTACAGAAACTTACGTCAAAATAGACGACAAGCCTCCGCTTAAAACAGAAAATTATTCCCTAGAAGCAGCCAATGGTACTCGCCTGCAACGTGTACTTGTTAACCTTGCCAGACGTTTTGGCTGGCTTCGTAAATTATGGTGGGACAATGAACATCAGGAGTATTTAAACAATCATCCTATGATGACCACCAATGAAATCATGCAAGCCCCGATTAATGCCATGTTTAATACCTCGGCTAGTGAAGCAGAGTGGTTACAAGAGTTTTTCTTACCGGGTGAAAAATTGGCTGAATTTTTAAATGAATTTGGTAATTTGCTCACAAAAAATAATGTGTCGTTAATTAATGCCACGGTGCGATTTGTAAAACAAAACAATAAATCACCCATGTCTTACGCCTATGATGCAGATCGATTTGCAGTTGTGATTTGCTTTAACCAATCTTTACAACCATCTGAGGTGATCAAAGCGAAGAAATGGTTAAGAAAAGCGCAACACATGGCGATTGAAAAAGGGGGTACATATTATCTACCTTATCAACAGGTTTCATCACCAGAAGATTTTGCAAAATCTTATCCAAGAGCTGAAGAGGTACAAAAAATAAAAGAAGCCATTGATCCCAATCAAGTATTAACCAGCGGGTTTCATCAAAAGTATCTAGTGCCTAAACCACCTACTAAAAATCACGTACGCTGGGTGATGACTAATCCTGAAGCTCGCGAAGCATTTAAAGGCTTTGTAACCAATATTTTACAAAGAGTGGATGCAGATAAATTATATTCCTTGTTGGATGATATTTTAGAATATTGCGATACGCATGAGGAAATCTATGCTGAACTATGCCAAAGACTGCCTGAAATTTCACCCTCTACTTTGGGCGATATTCAACGTAAACTACATTCATTAAGTGATATTAAAAAAGATTTAACCAAGCAAGCCCATTATTTACTCCCATATAATTTAAAAGAAATTAATGGAATTGTCGAAATTGGATCACCTGGTCGTTATATTAATGGCTTCAGAAAGCACTATACGGTTAAAGGTAAAATTATTTCTGTTAATGAATCTCAATCCATTGCAGATTATATCGATGCCGGTTCATGGCATCCTTATGATGAGTTTGTGCCTTTAAATAGTAATGACATCGATTTTAGTAAAATAAAAAGTAACAGCGCTGATCTTGTCACCTGCTATATTGGATTACATCATTTCAATGAAAAGCAACTGGATCATTTATTAAGTGAAGTTCGTCGAATTCTTCGCGACGGTGGACATTTTATACTCGACGATCATGACATTATTGATGAAAAAACCGAGAGCATGGCGCACGTTGCACATTTGGTGTTTAACGCTGTCAACGGCGTGTCTGTGAAAGATGAAATAGCAGAAATCAGAGACTTTAAACCTATCAGCTATTGGCGGGAACAATTAGCACAACATGGCCTTAGCATTGCCACAGCAGGACCGGACTTAAAGCTCATCAGACAAGGTGATCCAACCCGTAATCGTATGATCATCAGTAGAAAAGCCACTTTAAAATTAAGCCCTCCGTTGGATGAAAGCCACAAAGAAAAGTTACGTACCTGGGGGAATAAACCAACAGTTAGCACGTCTTTAGCAGACAGTCGAGATACTCTGTTCCAAGGTGGAGATGATTCATTAGTAAAACCAGAGGTCAATCATAGCCCCCAGGATGAGTCTGATAAAAAGGATAGTGTCCAATTTTCAACCGCTATGAATCGCTAAACTCTAATGGCATTGTCTGTCTTAACCTGGACAAAGCCATTAGACCTCCTAAGAGCGTTCCTGGAACCAATCCTTGCAAAAATCATCAACATCACAGAATATTTCTAGGGCGTGGGGACCAATGGTCAACACGCCCTGCTGTCGTTACCAACATCTTGTTTCCTTATAAACTGGGGCGTTTTTAACGAACTACAAGGTACTTGGCACCGATCTTTCTTTCAATACTGCAAATAATTAATCACCGCTTCTATCGAGTTGAGGTTATTTTACTTATCTGGAAATTAAAAGCTTATCAAAAACACACCCGCCTCCGGAGACGACATTATTAATCATCGGTTCAAGCTCCCATTTTCTCTCTACTGCTTGGGTAGGAAAAAAAGCAGGGAGCCAGATGGAATTATTTTTTTTGCATCGACCTATCTCATGCAAACTATAAAGCCCCAAACCTATAATGGCAACTGAAGGCCCAACCCCTAATCGATGAAATAAAGGTGATGCCAATAATTGAGAAATAGAAATTAAGGCGGATGTTTTATAAACATTTTCTGGATTTATTGGGTCTTTTTCTGGCATAGTCACTCCTTGATAAACACTAAAGACAGTTGAAAGTCTGATGGCACTTGCATGTATTCAACAGCATACAAGTGCTCGACCCGACCTCTTTCGGAAACTCGCTACCGAAAACAAGCGACAACGGAGCAGGAAACGCAATGGACATGCCTGTACATGAAGATTCGAGCACCATATCGACGAAGCAAATCGCTTCGGCAGTAGCGTTTCCGAAGAAGTATAATGCTTTACTTTATCTTTAATTACCGATTGAATACAAGGAGATTACATCATGCCACTCAAACTATTAAAAGGTATTCGTCACTTTAAAAACAACGCGCTTATAGAAAAACAAGGTTTACTCCGTTCTTTAAGTAAAGGCCAATCTCCAGATGTACTGTTTATTACTTGCTCTGACTCAAGAATTGCTCCTACTTTCTTTACTCACTCTGACTTAGGCGTCCTTTTTGAAATGCGTAATGCAGGCAATATAGTCACACCCTACGCCCCAGCATCTTCTGCCGATGCAGCAACACTGGAGTTTGGTATTGTACACTTGGATATTAAAGACATTGTTGTCTGCGGTCATTCACATTGCGGCGCGATGAAAGGTGTTATGTCTTGCAATTTAGGAGCACAATTGCCTTGTACAGAGACTTGGTTGTCACAATGTCGCACCTTATTGCCAGGCTTAAAAGACAGACACCCCGACTTAAAAGACCATCCTGAACTCGCTTTAAAATACCTGACCCAGGATAACGTATTAGAACAAATAGAGCATTTGCAATCATACCCTTTTATTAAAGAAAGACTGGATGCTGGCACTTTAAAATTGCATGCTTGGTATTATGAATTTGAACATGGTGAAGTGTATATTTATAATCGGGAAAAAAATACTTTTATTCCTTTTGAAGACACCGTGATCGAAGTGGCTTTGTCTTATATTCAAAAAACTATAGAAGAAGAAACGCTACTGTATTTAAAAAATCTTGTATCTCATTGCCAGCATGATGACTTGGGTAGACTCTGTAATGAAGTCGAGCATGCTCAGCAAAAAATAATGTGGAACGACTTGAATAGAAAAATAACCGAACAATTGGCTTTTCAATTAAGTGAGTTATTCACACCTTCGCAAGAAGCCACTAATCCGCAATTACAGTATCTGATTAACACCCGTCTTCGCCTTTATCTGGACTCACTACCACTATCACATGAATGCATTCGAGACCGTATAGAAGAACCGGCATATTTTTTAAGTTCTCAGGCCAAATCTTATTCCTTGTTTACAAAAACAAACAGGAAAGTGTCTCCAGCTCATGAAAACGAACAGCCCTCTTGCTGTGTCATACACTAGGGACGCTGGACCTGTTTTTTAAACCTGCTTAAACGTATCACCAGTTCCTGCGAAGAAGGACTGGTAAGCCTGTCTTGAAGGACAAAAGCCCTGTGCTTATGCTTCGAGACAGTGCAAAAAGACGCCCTGCAACCCTCTGTTTAAAATCCAGGTCTAAACTGTCTTTGTTTACAAACCAAGCCAACGAATAAATCGGTCAGTCGATTGCAACCGAATGGAGGCAGTAGAATTGAAACGCACGTTGTATTCTTTTACCTTGGTCATAGGAGAAACACTGGGATTAATTTCAGTAATAACGCCCAAGTTAATGATCTTCATTTCTGTTTCGTAATACCCTCTTACCTGGCGTAAAGTAGGAATCACAAAATAGACTGATTGAAAAGCATCTTGGCTCTTTTGTTGACTTAATCGCTCAAGCTCTTTGGTATTCAATGCAATATATTCTTGTTGATTAATGCGTCTTCTTAACATTCGCCCCAAGGGAGCCTGACTTTGAAAAAAGGCTTCGTATTGAGGAGCAGGCATCACCAAAATAGGCTTGTCTTCACCGCCTTTATGCACTTGAGCAAAAAACACATCATCGCGATGCTCTTGTTCATCTGCTACAGGTTTGACATCTGCCAAAGAAGTCATCTGGTTTTTATTTTTATCACAGGTTAAAAAACGAGATTTCCCAAACCATTCATCACTAGGATAATAGACAATCAACAACGAGTTGTCTTTAATGGTATTAATAATGCCCTGGTATAAATCCAAAGGCACAGCAGGACATCCCCAACTACGTCCTGGGCGTCCGTAATGCTTTATAAATTGCTCATCCATATACCAGCCACCATGCATCACTATTGAGCGATTCATCGCATTATCATTAAATTGTCGCTCTAAACCTGCCAAGCGCAATGAAAGCCCTTCTCGACCATAATAGGCTTTCTCTGTTTTGTACACGCCTATACTACTGGCTTTACTATTGTATTTATTTGAAAAATAACGGGTTAAAAAAGTGCCTGATTTGATTCCATGCGACACATAGGTGTGAAAAAGTAACTTGCTATTTTTCAGGTCAAATATCCACAGTCTCTTCTGATTAGAAGGCAAAGAATAATCGATTACTGACAAAATATTGTTGTTATCTACAGCATAAATACTGCTACACTTTACCGCTGTTACTACTTTATTAATCACAGCATCACTCATAGTGGGTGCCTGCTGCTTCAGCATGCGTCTCAAAGCTTGTGTATCAATTTGTGGATAAACAGACGGAATCTCGCTATACCAATCTGCTTTCTCAGGACTTTTTTTTATGTCGGGAGAATTCCAGTAATTAGAAGAAAGGCCCAATGAAGTTGCAGCGATAAGCGACAGCAAAATATTAATCATAAAATATGTCCTTATACTAAACGTGGTCCTGTCTTAAAAAAATTATGATCATTCACCAACAGATATTAGACCTCATCAGACATACTACAGCCGAAGCGATTTGCTTCATCGAGACGATGCTCAAATCCTGATGTACTGGCCTGTACACTCTGGTTCTGCTCCATCTCTCCTGGCCACTCATCTTCAGCAGCAAGTTTCCCAAAAAGGTCTATTCAAAGTGTAGTAAACGGATCAAAAAATCTATAAGCGACTGAATTTAAAACTTATCTTTTACTTCCCTTTCTATAAGAATAAACCAATATAGAAAAAAAAGGTAACTGTTCACCACGTTCACTGAAAAGCCCCCTTTAGTTTTCAAAGTGCGAGGTACTGGCGTGCAACTTCATCCCTCTGGCAAGACCATACTGTTTAATCTCTCCAGCATTAAGCTCAATCACTGCTGCAATCCCAGGCCCACAATCAATAAGCTCCATGCTTAATGGCCTGGTCTTTTCTATAGTGCAAACAATAACATCATTGCTGTCAATAAATAGCATATCTAAAGACAGGTAGGTATTTTTCATCCACATTGTTACTCTTCTTTTTCTTTCAGGATCAAATAAAAAAAGCATGCCATGCTTTTTCGCCAAAAAATGACGAAACATCAGGCCTTGCATCAATTCACGTTCTCGAAGAGGAACCTCAAGCACAAAAGACTGATTATTAATTTCTAGCACTATAGTTTCCATAGCGTAAGCGGTTACTGTCTGCAGAAATAAAGTTATCCCCATGAACCAGTGCAATGCAGTTCTCATGGCATATTTTATCCTTTATTCAGCCGAATAAAATGCATCTTGGCTATGCTATAAAAACTCAGAAACCACCGATTTTGCACTTGCTTTATAAAATATGGCTTCAATCTTGTCTGTCCTTGTCAATTAATGCTAAAACTATAGTCATAGCATAAAAAGTTTCACTGAAATAGACCATGCAGCTTACTCAATAAGGGTTAAACTATGACGAGATCAATATCTCTGGCTGATCATTTGATAACAGCAAGAACAATAGAAAATTAACAGCATCATACCTAATGCCAGAGATTAACCCGGTATTCTATTTGTAAATGTTAAAACTGGATGATACTCTTTGCTCTTTATTCAATAGGTCAAGGAGATTCAAGAATGAAATTCTTAAAAGGTATCGCTACAATAGCCAGTACACTTTTGCTAGCAAGCTCAGTCTATGCCGCAAAAAATCCAGTTTGCCCGGCAATTGATGACATTAAAGCCGCCGGGATTACTGCTGCCGAACCATTGGCGGTGCATTTGTTTTTTGGTTACACGCTAAGCGCTTTTAACACCCAAAGCAATTGGGGCTTTGTTATGGCACCTATTGAAGCCAACTCAGCAGAAGAAGCCATCGAAACATCGAATAATATTTTAAACAATATGACAGGCTCCGCCGTTATTGAAAAAAATGATCAGTATGACTTCGTATGTATTTATAAAACCGGCAATCCTTACGTGATGGCCGCAGCAGTCAATGCAGATTACCTCCTCTCTCCTGGTTTATTAAAAAATCTGGCTCATACGCTCAAATAACCTCATACCAGGATGGCAGACTGTTGTTACTTATGGCCTGCCATCTCTTCTATAAAAAGCTCGGCAGTCAAACCCGTTTTGCTGTTGCATTCTTCTCATTCTCCTCCGGAGCTTGGCTCATACTTGATGGAGTTGATGGCTGAAAAAATGAAACATTAGCTAACAAATGTGATGCCTTCTCTGTGTCAAAGGTTTGACTGCTTTGAGTTCGCTTGTAATCATGCATAAGGGGCAAATCACCAAGAAGCGTATCTCCTAAAAAAGGAGGATTAAGCTGTTCTACAGGATTAATCTTTCCTAAAGATTGAATCTTTTCTATATGTGTCAGAATCTCTTGCTCACAGGCTGTGCTCAAATTTTCAATTTCTAATTTTAATGCTTTTGCTTTATTGACTCTATCGCCCACTTCCGTTTGAAAAAAGGAAAAAAACTGAGCCAGAAAATTAGTCAGCTGAACCCACCAGGATTCTCGCTTTGTTATAAAATCACTGATGAAACTATCGCTCTTTTTTAATTCAACAAGCAGTTGAATTTTATCGCTAAGCTGCAGGTATTCTTTCATACAGTCTTTTAATACTTGATGCTCTTCAATTATCGTATCAAAGGCATTGTAAGAATGGTTTATTAATTTATTCTTTAAATCAGCATTTCCTTGGGAAAACGCATGCAGCAACTCCTCTTTTCTATTATCCACTTGTTTGGCCATTTTATGTAATTGCTCTAAGCGCTGTATCATCAAATGAGTGAACATACTCTCGTTTTCTTGCTTTTGAAGTAAGGCCAGCACTTCATTAACTTGCGCTATTCTGACAGCCATTTTGTCTGCTTCTTGGCGCACACTCTTAATCCCTCTTAACTGAGTTTCTACGGAGTCCACATATTCTATGAGCTCCAATAATCCGCTGCATTCTATGAGATCCTGTAATCGTTCGTTTTTTCGGGGTCGTTTTTGCTCAATCAAAGCACTGTAGTGCTGATTAAAATACTCTTTCAACGTATCATCCGCGTCCAATAACATAGGGTCTGGAGTCAAGGTGGCAGCGCTTCTTAATAGCAATGTTTCCGTTTGCTTGTCTATACGATGTGGTTGCTGTAATTCCCGTAAATGTTCCACAGTGCTTTGTTGCAAGCAGGCTTGTAATTGTTTGTCTTCTCGTGCGCAAAATAGCGCCTGCTTCTCTATTTCCTTATCCAACGCACTGATTTCCTGGTTCAGTCTGGCTAAGGTGTCATTTACAGCAGCACCAATAAATGCATTGCTCGCATGCTCAATAACAACCTGAGCCAAAGCATTGATTGGCTGGTATTGCGCAATCAATTTCTCTTTTTCAGCAGTTAAATCAATTAAATCATTCAGAAGAACTACTGTGTTTTGCATGGCAGTCAGCAATACATCCATTTTCTCTCTTTCTTCTACACGGCCATCCATTATTTGAAGATAGTGCCTTTGCAACAATTCTTGGATCTGCAATTTTGACACACAAGCAGACGACTTAACCTGCTCTAGTACTAAACGCCATGATAATGCAATCTCTAAGTCTTGAGCATTCAACGGCAAAACGGGCAATGCAAGGAATTGACTTAAACCTTCAGAAGACTCATTTTGTATCTGCTTTTTCACATCGGAGTTATTACATGACAACAGGTTTAGTATGTTTTCTTCAGTACCATTTATCTCTTTTTTTGTATTCTGCAACTGCCTTAATACATCTCGTGCTACTTCTTTCATTAATTGTTTTGCTTGTGCATCCAAAGTTTGAGGCAAGTAACTATTCAATAACTCTTGTGTCTGGCTGGATAAGCTTATTCGACCTAATGTGATCAATGGTGCAAAGACTATACTGGCTACTTTAGTCCATTGATTAGGTTGCATTTCAAGTGTTGACTTTATAGAAAGCAAAGCTTTTCTTTGCTGCTCAGATGCTGCGGTAAGCAGCACCTCAAAAGAAAGCTGATACCGATTAACAAATTCTAAAAAATAGGCTCTCCCCAAAATATAGGTATCATTGTTATTTATCGCCTCGAACAATGCGCTGACTTGTGTTTGAGTAGCTATTATTTTTTGTTCATCATTGCGCAGCGTAATCAATTGTTGCATGCTGGTATGTATATTATGACTGACATCAATCAATGCTTTTAGCCGATCTTTTATTGGCTCAGGCTTGATGAATACTGCTTCATACTGTGCGCTAAAATGTGAAATAATGACCTTTTGGTTATTAGACCATACCGGCAGAATGACATCTTTCGCAACACGAGAAGGCGATTTAAGACCTGGACTTTTTGAACATTCCTGAGGTCGCCTTCTAGGAGGAGAAACCTCAACATTATCACATCGCATGAACATTCCTTATTATTTTTATTATTCTTATTCTGGGGCTATATTAACGCAAAGCAAGCAAACAAACAAATCACAATGAACAATAAAAGAACAAAAAAACCTGTATTTTTCCTCATTTCTTTTAGAGCGAAAGAAAAAAAAACTTAATGCTCTTTTTTGTGATACAATGGTCTTTTTATAGACGCTGAAGAGAGGCTAAGCACATGAACCATACCCCTCCTCCACTACTCGATGATGACTCGGCACTGGATTACTTTTGTGAATTAATCGATGACACTGTAGAACAACACGAGTTTAGTAAAAATTATCGTGATTGCCTTTACCAACGTGACTTTGAAAAAGCATTAGCACTGCGTAAGCAGTCTGCTGGTCTTCACGGCACTTCATTCATGATTCCTCTGCCTATTCTTCACGAATTCAGCTGTTATTTACTAATCCATGATCCTGACTATTTTAATGGACACATCCAGTTAAATCCTCTTCTTTTTACTTACTTTATCGGATGTGAAGTCCAACATGATGCAATCACTTATCGAGGAACACCAAAACAGATCGCAGACAATTTTACTCTGGCATTAAGTCAAAAAAACAAGCTTTTAATTCGATCTATATGGAATAATACCCAGCCCTGGTCTAACCACACTACTTTTTCAGATTATCTTAAAGGCCTTCCTGTTATAATGAATCAATTTGACAATAACAACATGCTCCAATCAGTCCTCTACCAAATGAGTACTGAAGAATTGGTATTGTCCAGTCAAAAAATACTTGCAGCTCGTATTTTTTATATTATCGAGGCAATCTGGCCCCATACTAAAACCCACATTATACAAGCAATAAGGACTTTAAACAAAAGAGCATTATGTGACTTAATCAAAGAATGTGCTACCTCTTGTTCAATTAAGTTCTTTAATGATTTCATTGAGGAAATGGACCAGACAGACGGCTTAACATTGGCACTTCGGGAAATAAAAAAAAATAATTCACAAAGAAAAATCATTTCTGATAGATTAAACCAACTTTACGCCAATACACCCTCTCCTTCTTATTTAAAAAAACGTCTACGAGAAGAACAAACCGTGGACAACCAGCCTGATGCCCGTTTTTTTCAATCTATAACAGCTCGCGCAGAGACCCCTTTTTCAATAACAGACTCCACAGAAGAAAATATGCAATCAAAACAATGTAGCTAAAAAAAACAGTTCAATCTCATTTTTGATAAATAAAGATTGAACTGTCCTTAAGATAAAAAACTCATTGATCTTCTTCGGTTTTATATTGTGAACTGTATTGTTCGGCCAGTAATTTAGCCTGAATCTGGTCATCTGAAGTCAATAACTGTTCCATTGCAGCTACATTAGAAGCCGCTTCAGTATAGCCATGATTTAACGCGGCACTAAACCAGGCATAAGCTTGTACTGGACTGACTTTAACACCAATACCGTCCCGATAGTAAATTCCCATTTGATTTTGGGCTCTTGCATAGCCTTGTTGAGCCGATTTTTGCATCCATTCTATGGATTTTTCCATATTTTTAGGTAGTCCCTCTCCATAAAAATACATGTCTGAGATATTAAATTGCGCATACATATTGCCCTGTTCGGCACTTTTTTGATACCAAAAACTGGCTTTTTCTAAATTTTGAGTCCCTAATTTTCCAGAATCATATAAATATCCCAGCTCTAACTGTGATTTGGCATGATTATTGTGTCCCGCTTGTTCAAAATAAGAAGCTGCTTTTTGATAGTTTTGCGGCACACCATCGCCTTGCTCATACATTAAGCCTAAATTATACTGTGCACTGGTATTACCCAACTGAGCGGCCTTATCATACCATTTAAGTGCCTCAGCCTTGTCTTCTTTAACCCCTATCCCCATATCGTAATCGTAGCCAATGGCTAAAGCAGCATCTGAATTTCCTAAAGCGGCAGCTTTTTTATACCAAATCAATGCATTTTCATAACTTTGTGCCACACCTGAGCCGGTATCATACATGTAACCCAGTCCATATTGACCATCAGCACTGTTTTGCTTAGCCGCTTTTTGATACCACTCAAACGCTTTAATTCTTCCTTCAGGCGTATTTTGATACCAGAAAAAGGCAGCCAATAACACTTGCGCATCGGCATTGCCCTGATTGGCTGAGGCTAAAAGCCATTTTTCCGTTTGTTCTGGACTATAAGTAACACCTTGACCGTTATAGTACATTTTGCCTAATAGATATTGAGCCTTTGCATCACCTTGCTCTGCTTCTGTAGACAACAGAATAAATGCTTTTTCGTAATGCTGTTGATTATAAGCCGCCTCTCCTTCTGCAGTACTTGCAAAAAGAGAAGTCGAAATCAATGTGGACAAAACCAGTGCAATACCCCCTTGTTTTAAATCCATTTGTTCTTTCCTTGTTTAGGCTATTATTTCAGTATAGGATTAAATGTTACAAAATGCCTTTTTATGGTAATGCAAAATGCCAATCCATTGCTTTGGATAAAGCCTGCAGCATCAATTGACCTCGAATACTATTGCCTTTGTCATTAACCTTAGGACTTAAAGCAACAATACCTGCCTTGCCAGGAACCACCGCAATAATATAACCGGACACGCCACTTTTAGCAGGCATTCCTGTTTTAACTAAAAAAGTACCGGTTTCATCATATAAACCACATGTTGCCATGATAGCCAAGGTAATTTTACAAGTCTGCGTCGAAAGAATACGCTCGCCTGTTTCTACAGAAATACCCCCATTGGCTAATAAAACAGGCAAATGCAGCATTTGCTCCAACACCGCTTCGTAAGAACACAATGCAAAATACAGATCTAATGTTTTATGAACACTCGCCCCTAACTTGTTTCTACTTTTTAATAAATACGCTAAAGAGCGATTTCGATTTCCTGTTCTTTTTTCAGAAGCAAATACCAAAGGATTAATGCTGAGCTTGTTATTAAATAATTTTTGCACCCAAGACTCTAGCCAACCAAACTGCTGTTCTCCAGAGCCTGGAATATGAGAACACAAGGTGATAGCACCCGCATTTAACATGGGATTAGACGGCTTGGGACCAAACTGCTCCAGACGGGTAATAGAAGAAAAATCATCACCGGAAGGCTCTACCTTGACCCACTCTAATAATTGGTCCATACCAAACTCTTCTAATAAACCAATTAGAGGAATCAATTTGGCCGTGCTTTGCAAAGTGACCGCTTGTACGGGATGATTACTATAAGACAAAACAGGATTACCTATCTCTTGTACTGCCAGGGCAGTCATCTCTTGATTCACATTAGCCAACTCTGGAATGTAATCTGCAATTTTTCCATCATGATTATGCTCCACAGCCTGTACCAGTTCTTTCAATAAATCGGGTGTCAGTACCTTTAGCGACATGAGTTTCTTCTCTCCTGATTAATCTCTTATAAAATATATTTCACTTTGCAAACAGCTCTATCTATTTACTAAGCATGATGCACTATTCTGTTATTTTAACATTTTTTATCATCAAGTTTAATCAATATACCTTTTTTACTCTGATGAACCCCATATCACTGCCTACTCCTGTCTTAATTACATAGCCCATTAAGAACACAAGGTTTTAAATCCTGAGCAAATTTAAAGCTGTTGTTTTGATCATAAGTGGCCTCCCAATTAAAAACGCCCCCGATTGCACCATAAGCCTTAGGAGGGACATAACTACCACAACTGCTAGCACTGGCAACGGCTGTTTTTAAACACTGCAAGGCGCGTCTGATGGTCGTAGTTGGGGTCACCGGTGCGCCATCTGAAGCCCCACTGGCATTGGGTACAGGATATCCAATGACGACTTGTGATGGTTTGAGATAAGTAATATAAGGTTGAAATCCTGTATTACGTCCATCGGCCAACTTGGCAGGCCAGTTTTCCAATAAATCGGTAGCCATGGCTACCGAAAAATCAGGACTAGATACAGGACTAGGACCATAACATACTTGATTGATACCATAAGCACATCCTGTATTGTACAGCTGAATGCCTACCCAGGCTAATGCATGATGTGTTTGTAAAGTTAAAGCGGCATAGTTTCCCCAAGTACCATCAAAACCACTGGTTGCAGCGATATTAGCAACTTGCGGCGTTAAGGTGATCAGCAAGTTAGGATTTTGACTGTATAAGGTATTGATAATACTTGCTAAGACGGCAATATCACCTTGAGGCTGAGTAAAGGATCCTCCTCCATTTAATCCATGCTCAATATCTATATCAAACCCATCAAAGCCATATTGAGTGATTAGCCCTTTCAATGAATTAATGAACGTTTGCTTAAATGCATCGGGAGAAGAAGCCAAAGTCAGTGCCTGATGAAAATCCACCGTAGTACCTGCAATGCTTGTGGATGCACCACCTAAAGAAAGCAAGACTTTAATTCCCGCCTGATGCAAAGAATCTATATAAGCCTTGGTTACTGTATTAAAAGCCGGTGTAATCACACCTGGACTGGAGGTACTAAAAACACCAAAGGCCACCATGACATGAGTATAACCAGCACCGGCCAAAGCTTGCGCTGTAGGTGGTGTTTTCCATCCAGGAACATAAGTAATAATCCGGCCCCCATTATTAGATGACTGAGCCAAAGTCACTGTCAAATTTGCATTAGGGATTGCAGTGAGTGATGAGGTAGAGAAGTTGGTGCTGTAACCCGAAACAGGTTCTGCACTCAGTGTATAAGTCACGCCATCGATTAATTGCACAGTAGCATTTCCCGCCCCATTGGTTAAAGGAACCGTCTGAGAAACAGGAGGCGTGTTGTTATTGGCTGTAAAAATTACGGTTAAACTGGCTAATGAAGCAGGAGCGCCATTGATATCAATGGCCACTGTATCTTGGCTTAGTTGTGCACATTGATAACTCAAAGTACTTGCAGGAATCGACGTTGCACGCGCAATCAGTAATGAGGGGCTAAGCATCGGAGTACATTGCGTTCCATTATAATGAATCACTGGGGTAGATAAGGTATAGGAAGCACCATCTATTAGCTGCCCGACAACCGTAGTCGCATTCCACGCAACCGCCTTGGAAACAGCACTACCGCTTGGATTTTGACTCAATAAAACAACGGGTGCCGTGAAGTAGCCATTGAGCAGATTAGGAACTAAACCTAGCTGCAAGTTGATTTTGCCTTCCGCTGCAGGCATGGCTGCGTAAGAAAGCGTAATATTAGCTGCATTATTTTCAGTAATTGTAATACTGCCTGGAGAAGACGTCCCTTTGTATACTTTGTTACTGCTGTCCACTATATTTTCCGCAGCAACCATATAGGTTCCTGTATTTAAATTATTTACCAATACAGTGGTATTCCAAGGTACTTGCACATCCTTCACCTTTTGTCCATCCAGCGTCAAATGAACCAAAGCATAGGTTGATGTTACCCCCGAAGGCTTGGTTGTGTTATTTTTTATATTCAAAGAGCCTGTGGCTGCAACTGAATTCAAAAAGACAACTGTCGTTCCATCAATACGATCATCGGAACTCACCCCATATTTCAATTGAATGGATTTTCCCTTGGGCAAAGTATAAGAAGCTGTCGAATAGGTAGGAAAATGCATATTCAAAGTAACCGTATACGAACCATTCCCCTGCGGTTGAGAGCTTATATTCAACACATTATCAGGATATGCCAGTGGTGAAAAATCACCCCAAAAATTAGTATTAACTGCTGTTTTAGACTGATAAGTAACTTTTGCATTTTGAAAATTCATTGCTTTTCCACAATTATTGGTCAATTTTAAAACGATGGATTTCCAATACGGGGAGCCTGAAGCACTAAATTGAGGGGTAATGCACGAAACCGGTTGAGAACTTGTTGCGGCATTGGCGCTGCAAGAAATAATGCAAAAGGCCAAACCTAAAGAAACGAAAGTATTCATCGCAGGCTCTTTTATTAGTCTAACTTGTATAAATTTAGCACAGAAATATCCTTGTGTCAGGGTTTCTACACTTAAAATAAAACTAATGATTATTCATAATGATTAAGGTATAGTGACATCGTATTGAATATTAAGGATAATATTTTTTTACGATGTTTAGATTGATCAAATATCTTAGCCTCATTGTTGCTTGTTTTGTATTTTTCTTCTTTTTATATTTGCAAGCTCATCAAGATGCCCTCTACTTTCGACGCGATCTTAACGTATTAATGGACCGTTATTATCTGCTACAAAAAAGCAATCCTTTAGCCGCTCGTTCCGCCTTAAAAATTATATTAAAGCAAAACCCTGATTACGAACCCGCTCTAAAAGAGTTAAGTCAGTTGTATCTTAGAGCTCATCATGTTGAAAAAGCATTGCCTCTGCTGGAGCGTCTTCATCAATTAAAAAGCACACATGCCCCACTCACTTATCAATTAGGACAATTATATTACGACCAAGGTCAATGGGATAAAGCCTCTTTGCTATTTACCCAGCTGACTCAAAGTTCTTCTTTGGTTTTTAATCAAAAAGCACAGCAGATGTTACAAAAAATGGCCTCTATACTGCCCCAATATCAACAAGAGTCCGTTTATGAATACCAACAGAGCACCCCGCTTATCAGTAACGCCCCCACCATTGTGCAAGCACCAAAGCAAATACTTCAGCCCTCAACGACTCAAGAATATCGCTTGATGACAAACTTTTACTCTTTAAAAGCATCTAATAAAAAAGAGGCCTGGACTCTAATTCAGTACATTATAAATCATTATCCCAATCAGATTGTCGCATTAAAAGAAGGCGCCTATCTTGCTCTTGAATTGTCTCATCCTAAACAAGCCATTGCTTATTTTGAAAGAGCCTATGCTCAAACCCAAGCTCCCTCTCTTGCTCTGCAACTGGGTTACTTATATGCCATGGAAACCGCGTCTACTCCAATCACACCTTACTCTTATCGAGCGTATCACTACTTTAATCAAGCCACTAAAACAACCGATAAGCCTCTACAGCTTAAAGCAGAACAAGCCTTAACTAACCTGGCAGGTTATCAAACCAAAGCACTACCCCCCCCTTATTTTAGTGAATTTTTCTTTTCCCCCTTTTCGCAAAGTCGTTTTGATTTAACTGTTATACCCATGCTGGCACGCGCAGGAATAGAACAAACAGGCTCCTGGCGTGCCAAAGAGTATGTCGTTTTCAGGCGTACACAAGACAATAAATCCATTAATGCAGGACAAGTGCCACAGATTTATGAAGACAATGTACAAATTATTGGTCTTGGTGGGCAAGTATCACCTGTATCAACCATTCCTTTTGCAGCTTATGCTGAAATAGGAAAAGCTTATGATTTAATTCCACAAAATAGAAAACGTTGGCGCGATGACGTTCGAGGTGGCTTTATTTATTTTAATGAATGGGGAAACTTGCCCGCCTATTACAACAACCTCACTGGTTGCTGTTCCTACTATGGTGCGCTATACAGCGATGTCACCTACTTTTCTCGTTATCACAATAACATCATAGGGACTATGAAAACGCATCAAGGCCTCCACCTGTTGCAATACCAAAGCAGCCTGGTAAACCTGTATTTAAGTGGACGGATTATTGAAGACACCAACAGAGATTTTTTTAATAATATTGCAGAAATAGGTCCAGGAATTGGTTTTATTCCATCCAATCGCTATCACCTTGAATTACGATTTGAACACATAAACGGCATGTATTTACCTGTAGGAAACCAAAAAAATCCCTACAGTAAATATTATATTAACAACACAGTCCAACTGTTATTTTATATAAAACTCTAATGACTCATCATACGATAGTAACGTCTTATTTTATGTTTTGGTACTTTTTGTCTTTTTTGGCAATAGTCTTCATTCTGTCGGGTTTAGACGACCTGTTTTTTGATGTGTATTATTGGATTCGCTATCTCTTGCGGTTAAGAAAAAAACACCTCTATTCCCCATTAACCTATGAAAAAATGGCTCATAAAGAGGAGCAATTAATCGCTATCTTAGTACCCTGCTGGCATGAGGCAGGGGTCATTGGCACCATGCTAAAACACAATTGTTATGCCATAGATTACAAAAGATATCATATTTTCGTTGGCTTATATCCTAATGATCCACACACCATAGAAGAGGTACAACAGGCTGCTTCTTTAATGAGTCATATCCATTGTATTATAGGTTCTACACCAGGCCCTACTAACAAAGCTTCTAATTTAAACACCATTTACCATTATATCCGTCAATTTGAACACAGTCTTGGCGAAAAATTTGATATCTTTGTTTTTCACGACTCTGAAGACATCATTCATCCATTGTCATTAAAACTATACAATTACCTTATTCCACGCAAAGATATGATTCAAATTCCAGTCTTTCCATTGGCTGTATCTAGTAGCAAGCTCACCCACTGGCTCTATGCTGATGAATTTGCCGAAATACATACTAAAAACATTATCGTTCGCGAAGCCATTAAAGGACATGTTCCCTCCGCAGGAGTAGGAACTGCATTTTCCCGTTTTGCTTTGCAAGTCATCGAAGACCCCACTACTAAAATGCCTTTTTCTACTGACTCACTCACTGAAGATTACCATACCTCTTTAGCCTTACGCATACATCAACTTAAACCGGTTTTTGTAACTCAGAAAATCACTAAAACCATCTGGCAAAAACGTCGTTTTTTTCGCAAAGGCTATGAACAAAAACTCACAAAAGAGTACATTGCAACACGCGCTTTATTTCCTTTAGCATACAAACAAGCGGTCAGACAAAAAACCCGTTGGATTTTAGGTATTGTATTTCAGGAGTGGCGACAGACCAGATGGCCCAAAGAATGGCGTCTTCGCTTTACTTTGGCTCATGACAGAAAAGCTTTTTATACTCATTTTGTCAATGGATTCAGCTATTTCATTTTTTTATTTTGGCTGCTTTATTCCTTATTGACTTATGCTCTGCCTCAATACCCGTCCTTACAAGAACAACTCAATTATAATCCTTGGGTATGGTGGCTTATCGTGATTGCCACTGGCATTATGATGGAACGCATGATTCAACGCTTTATTGCCGTCAAACGGGTTTATTATCATTGGCTGCCAGCCTTTCTCTCTATACCTCGTACTTTTTATGGCAATATCGTCAATTTGCATGCCTTAATCAGAGCGTATCTTTCTTATTATGGTAAACCAATGGCCTCTTCTGCTACGCCATCAAGCATGCTATGGGATAAAACCGATCACCTCTTTCCAGGCAGCTCTATTTTAACACCTTACAAACCTAAATTGGGCGATCTGTTATTGAAAAAGAAACTACTCTCTGCTGAGCAACTAGCCGAAGCGCTCATTATTCAAAATCAGACAGGTCAACGACTTGGCACTATTTTATGCCAAAAAAAATACATCTCTTCGCAAAAATTACTGACTTTATTGTCAGAACAATACCAATTACCCCTAGTGAATAAGAGTCAACTGCCTTTGACTACCAACTTGAATCAATTGACCAAACGCACACAGCGATGGCTAAAAGAAAATCACATTGAGGTGGTTTCTTTCGATTATGAGCAAAAACAACTGATTTTAGGCTTGGATGATCCTACCAATGAGTTATTAATTGAAAGAGCCATTAACCGTACAACCGCATGGAACACCCATTTTGTCCTGATTGACAAGGAATCATAAACAACTACAAGCAGCGAAATAAGTATCTATATCCTGTCTATTGAACGCGTTAAAACAGAAGTTAGCAAAATAACAGAGATCTTCTACCCTCGATATTCTTCTGCTATGATAGCCCGTGCAATGGAGACGGGCACCTACCCCACTATTTTTTTTGCTTTACAAGGATTAAGACAATGACACAAGATGAGTCTAAAAAAAAATCAAAAGGACATATCATTTTATCCTCCCATCCTTCAGGTCATACTGCTGCCCCTTTTAAAATCAACTGGTTTGCTGAAAATCCCAAGGAGCGAGGCCCTGTAGTTGCCTCATTAACTACCATTAGAAACCGCAATGCCATTGGAACTCATTCTGGTTCTTATTCTGTCTATCGCGCATTAGCAGTAGCCGCCGGTGTTCTGGATGCAGAGCATGTGCCTGACTTAACCAATACCACACCCCCTGAAAACATAGGCCCGCACAAGCAATGGAGCGAACCTGGGAAAATTATATCTATAGACCCTTGGGGACATTTGGTTGCCAGCGCGTTTGCAGAGGAATTAAATGCAGGTTTTGATATCCGCCCAACTATTGCAGTAACCAAGGCACATATTAATATGCCGGAGCTTAATGCGGCCATTCAAAAAGGCCGACTTAAGCCAGATGGTATTATTTTACATGAATCAGGTGATGTGGTTGTCACCAAAGCAGCCATTGAGCCAGTTTGGTATCTGCCTGGTATTGCTGAACGTTTTAAGATATCTGAATCCAGACTAAGGCGTACTCTATTTGAACAGACAGCAGGCATGTTTCCTGAGCTGGTTACTCGTAGTGACCTGGATGTTTTTTTACCTCCCATCGGCGGCTTGACTGCCTATTTTTTCGGTGATGTATCCAAAATTCACAATCCTGATGTAGAGCTTACTTGTCGTATTCATGATGAATGCAATGGCTCTGATGTCTTTGGTTCTGATATTTGTACATGCCGCCCCTATCTGACTCATGGCATAGAATTGTGCATAGAAACCGCTCAGCGCGGGGGAACAGGGTTAATTGTATACAACAGGAAAGAAGGACGCGCTTTGGGCGAGGTGACTAAATTCCTAGTCTATAACGCAAGAAAAAGACAACAAGGCGGCGATACGGCAGCCAAGTATTTTGAAAGAACCGAATGTGTTGCTGGCGTACAAGACATGCGCTTTCAAGAACTGATGTCTGATGTTTTGCATTGGTTAGGGATTACTAAAATTCACCGTTTTGTTTCAATGTCTAATATGAAATATGATGCGCTATTACGCTCAGGAATAGAAGTGAAAGAGAGAGTTACCATCCCTGATGAATTGGTACCTCTTGATGCTAAAGTAGAAATGGATGCCAAACGTGCCGCAGGTTATTACTCGCCCGATAGAATTGTTGATATCAATGAATTGGCACAAGTAAAGGGACGAAGCTTGCATGAATAAACAAGAGCAGAATGTACTAAATAGCCTTTTTGATTTAAGCACCATTCGCAGTAAAGCAAAGCATCTTCTTGAATTGGCAAAAAAAGATAAGTTGAATTATTTTACTTTTCATGCTGACAAGATGGACTCCACCGCTGCTTATATAGTAGAGGTAATCCAGCAAAACTACCCGGATTTAATGATTCCTTATCACAGCAGATGGCGTCATTTTGAAATTGATGGGATAGATAGAATTGGTACTTTACTAACCGAACTGGCTGCTGTTAGCGAAGAGGAAAAAGGCCGCATTCTTTATGAGTTGGTCATTATCAGTGTCTTTTTAGATGCAGGCGCAGGAACTCAATGGCATTACCAAGAGGCTAAAAGCGGCAATCATTACGCACGCTCTGAAGGATTGGCATTGGCCAGTTTGGCCGCCTATCAAAACGGATGCTTTAGTGCGCAAAGCAATCATCCTTATCGAGTCGATGCCAGTAAATTGCTTGCTCTGACAAAAAATGAACTGGAATGTATTTTTCAAGTCACAGCGGATAATCCTTTAGAAGGGATACAAGGCCGTTTAAACCTATTGCATCAGCTAGGAGAGGCAATCCAGAATAACCCTGTTTTTTTTGGTGCAGACGGACGTTTAGGAAACTTTTATCCTTTTATTTTGTCTTTGGTTTCGCGCCAGCAGCTGTCTGCAAAAACACTCTTTAGCCACGTTCTTCAGGCTTTTAACAGCATATGGCCGGCACGCCACCATTTTGCCAATATTCCACTAGGTGATGTCTGGTTACATTCTGCTTTAAAATCCAATGAAGCTGGTTCAGAGTTTATGCCTTTTCATAAGTTGTCTCAATGGTTGACTTATTCACTCATGGAACCACTAGAGCGTGCAGGCATAGAAATCACGCAAATGGATGCGCTGACCGGCTTACCTGAATACCGCAATGGCGGCTTGTTAATAGACACCGGCCTATTAACCTTAAAAGACAAAAAACAAGCTTCACTAACACATGAACCAGGCTCAGAGCTCATTGTCGAATGGCGCGCTTTAACCGTGGCTTTACTCGATGAACTAGCACTATTAATCCGAAACCAACTGAAACAAACCAGCCACTCATTACCCCTTGCCAAAATTTTGCAAGGAGGAACCTGGCAGGCGGGAAGACGTATAGCACAACAAAAACGAGCGCAAGGAACACCGCCCTTAAGTATTATTAGCGACGGTACCGTGTTTTAATAAAGGAATTATTATGGAACAAAAAAAATTAGTAATCATCTCTCACCCTTTGGTTCAGCATAAGCTTACCTTAATGCGTAAAGATGAAACCAGCACGGTTAAGTTTCGCACCTTAATGAATGAAGTCAGCATGCTGCTGGCTTATGAAGTCACACGCGATTTGGAAATGGAAAACGAAACCATTCAGACACCGCTCACAACCATGCAGTCTCCTGTTTTAAAAGGAAAAAAACTGGTCTTTGTTTCTATTCTTAGAGCAGGTAATGGCTTAGTTGAAGGCATGTTGAACTTAGTTCCCAATGCGCGGATAGGACACATTGGACTCTACCGCGATCCTAAAACTCTAGAACCGATTGAATACTATTTCAAATTACCAGAACACATTCATGATCGTGACGTCATCGTCGTTGATCCCATGCTTGCCACGGGCAATTCAGCCATTGCCGCCGTACATGAAATTAAAGCGCTTCGCCCCAAATCCATCAAGTTTTTATGCCTGCTTGCTGCTCAAGCTGGGATGGATGCCTTTCATCATGAACATCCAGACATACCCGTCTTCACCGCAGCGGTAGATGAATATTTGGATGAAAAAGGGTATATTGTTCCGGGATTAGGCGATGCAGGAGATCGCTTATATGGCACTAAACTAGAAAATTAACAGGCAACTCATGAACTCTTTATCTCATTGTATCGACAGTGTGCTCCACATTGACGTTTATCTTAATACTTTTGTGAGTACCTATGGTTTTTGGACCTACTTGCTGCTGTTTCTGATTATCTTTTGTGAGACAGGCCTTATTGTCACACCGCTGCTTCCTGGTGATTCTCTATTATTTGCTGCCGGAAGCATCGCCGCACAACCTGATAACTCTTTTAATGTGATATTATTGTTTGCTCTTTTAGTCATCGCTTCCATTTTAGGTAACCAACTAAATTTTACTATCGGAAAATGGATTGGGCCTCAAGTTTTCAAAGCAAAAGACTCTTGGTTATTTAATAAAAAGCACTTAGAGCGCGCGCATCAGTTTTATATCACACATGGGAAAAAAACGATCATCATCGCGCGTTTTCTCCCTATTATTAGGACTTTTGCCCCATTTATTGCTGGCATAGGACAAATGAGTCGTATTCAGTTTTTAATCTACAATGTATTAAGTGCATTTTTATGGATAGGCGCTCTTTTGGGCTTAGGGTACTTTTTAGGTTCTCTTCCCTTTGTTAAAGAGCATTTCACCGCAGCTTTATATGGCATTATTATACTTTCTTTATTCCCTGCATTAATCACCTGCTTACGAAAAAAAAGTAACCATGCTGATCCTTGGCCGGGATGACGTGGTTTAATTGATTTGGGCATCCCAGTTAAGAGATAATTTGTAACTACTCAAAAAGCATGGTTTTGTGGGTAGCATGAGCAGAAAAGACAAGTGCCAGGATAACAGCGTAGCCGAAAGCTTTTTTGGTCGATTAAAAGATGAACGGGTGGAATGGAGTAATTACTAAACCAGACGTGAGGAAAAACAGGATATTCTGGATTACATTACGATGTTTTATAACAACCAAAGATTGCATTCATCTTTGAGGTATCAAAGTCCGAATCTGTTTGAAAGCAGATATTGGGGGCTAATGAAAAACGCGGCTTAACTAGGTTGCACAAAGTTGCTTGACCACGTCAAGGGAGCATGGATTCATCAATAAGCGATTGTATTGTGTGAGTTGCTAAATTACCACCAGTTAGCAAACAGACAATTTTTTGATGCTTCTGTTGTCTAGATAGGCCTAAACTTGCAGCAAAGCTACAAGCGGCAGCACCTTCGCATAAGAGCTTATTTAAAAGCAATAAATCAATGAAAGCCTTTTTTGAATGGTTGGTATTTACAACTAAACTATCTCGAATTATCGGTGCTAACTGGTCAAAAACAAAGGGAAGAACCGTCGGTGAACCAATGGCATCTACGAATGAAGGTTGTCTTGATACGATAACAGGCTTTCCTTGTTTCAATGAAGCATTAAGAGGTGCTGCTGTTTCAGGCTCGCAAGTATAAATGGCAATATTTGGATTATAAGCATATATGACACGAGCAATTGCTATACTCAGTCCACCCACACCAATTGGAATCACGATCGCGTCCAAATCGGGTAAATCCTCAATGATTTCTTTAGCAATTGATTCGTAACCATTTAATAATTCTTGGCAAAACACAGGGTGAATAAATAATTTATCTGTAGTTGGAATATTTCCTTCAACAATCTCCCAAATTTGCTCAAAAGGTTTTTCAATAACTTGCGCACCGAATTGTTTTATTTTTTCCTTTTTAATGTCAGGTGTTGTTTCAGGAACAAAAATTTGACAGGGTATTTTAAGCTGTTGAGCCACAAAAGCTATTACTTGTCCCATGTTTCCTGCACTTGCAGCAGCAAGCCCATGTTGAAGATATTCCACTGGATAAGCATCTATAACAGACGCAATTCCCCTAATTTTAAAGGAACCAAACGCTTGTAAATTTTCTGGTTTAAGGTAAATTTTACCTGTCAGATGCGAATGGTTTCCGAAATATTCAAGAAGAGGGGTTCGAATAATAAAGTTTTTAAGATACATGTTACTATCGTTTTTCATAAATTAATTTGCTGTCCAATTCCTAATTCTAGCGCTTGTTGATAAAAAAAATGAGCGGCATAAACATCCTCTATACCTAATCCTACTGATTTAAATACGGTAATATCATTTTCATGTTCACGCCCGGGAATCTGTCCGCGCAGATATTCTCCTAACTCGCCCAGAATGAATTTAGAATCCAGTGCTCCATTTTTAATAGGCAAAGTGATTTCATCGCTTTCTAAAAAGCATGCTTCTTTAGAATCCAGGTATATTTTTAAAAAGTTGCGATTTGTAAGTATCACTTCTTGAGCGCCAGGCCTAGAGGAGCCGATTGCATTGATGTGTGTACCAAGTTGAAAATTATCAATGCTTAAAAATGGCGTTTTGGCACTCGTACAGGTAGTTACAATTTCAGCATCGCATACTGCATCCATGGGATTAGAATGAACAATTACTTTTTTTACGTTCTCAGACCTCAAAAAATGTTCAAAACGCTCGACCGAAGCAGGTGTTCGCCCATATACATGAACCGTATCGATAGTTGATCGAACATGCCGAATAGATTTGAAATGTTCTTCTGCTTGATATCCTGTGCCAATGATTGCTAGTGATCTTGCATTTTTTTTACTTAAGGCATTTGTAGCTGCCGCACTGACGGCTGAGGTTCTTAATCCTGTAACGGTTGAAGCATCTAATAGGCACTTAAGACGCCCTGTAGTTGCATCTAAAAGTACGACTACCCCTTGATGCGCATTAAGTCCGTTTTGACGTGCAAAAGGAGAAAGAACCAGTGTTTTATATCCTAATAATAATTCGGAGTTATCAAAGGCCAACATCAGGCCAAAATTTTTTCCTTGCGTGAGTGGATAAACCTCTCTCGGGAAATTTTTTGCTTGTGGGTTCTGAATGGCTTGTAAGGCATTTGTCATGCATTCAATTAACCCCTCAAGATGATGACACTGATACAAATCAGTAGTAGTTAAGACTAACAATTATATTCTCATGAAAAACCAAAAGGACACAATCTTACTCTATCCGCTTCCACATCTGTTAGCTTTTTTTGATGATGAGCATCATGATGCGTGTTTGTTTGTTACACCCATACACATCCTACAACTGATAAAAGTGCAAATATATGTGAATCAAAAGTCGAAATAAACATATTTTCTTCCCACAAGGCAGCAACGGAGCGGACTAGACCAGCATCTTGGATGTTTGTTTTTCTATTAATCCCCCCGAATAACGTTTCGATAGGCTGCCTGATTTGTGCAACAGCCTTAGAGAAAGAGACCTATTCTGGAGACGTTTTTTTTGCCTCGGTCTTTCATTGAAAGTGCTAAAGTGCTATTAATCCTAATTCCTAGCCCATTACTCTTACCTCTCTTATGGTTCGCACCTGAAGAATAAGCACTTTTTGGCACTGGGAACATCAATATTTCGGCTTTTGATTCACATATATAAGCCATAAGCCCAGAGTTCAAATTGATAATAAAATTATCAGGTTTTCTATGTCTTGAATGGTCGATATGGCAAATTGTCTTTAGTTGGTCAATCACCGTTTCTACGAAGCCTCCATGATTTAAAAAAAACTGGTCAAAATGGTCGATCGTTTTTTCTTTTGATAAATAACCTTTATCGCCATCAGCCGTGGTGACTGCGTATCACGCAAAAAATTACAATATATCAACAAAATTAGTGTGTGATTAAAACGCAATTCGTGAACAGATCAAAATCTTAATGCTTCAGGCCATATGAGCTAAGTGCGAAACTCGCGAGAGGTTAAAAATTGAACAAGCCCCTTTTTTACCAGGATCCCGGCCAGGGGGCAATGCTCTACCATCAGGAGCTAGTATTCTTTCCATTGAAGCAGAGTTCTTCATCCCGTATGAACCCCAATAATGGGTTTTAAACGTTAGTTCGATGTTCAAAAGAAAATTAACCTATTGAACCACTAAAACTATCGGCGATCAAATTGCTATCGAATTGTAAATCTTAAACTCATTGTTCGGGTCGTATGAGACTCTGCCTAACGGGATAACTGACTTGATGGCAGATTTGTCGCGCTGTCGTTTTTGGTTTTTTTTAGCACCTTAAACAAACCGAAGCAACAACTTGACATGTAATGGGCGAAAGTACCGCAATCAATAACAGCAGGCAGCGATAAAGCGGGGGATTCTTCATCAAAAATGAGCGCCTCTTGCTGATAAGAGCTTTCCATGCTGCTCAAATCAAAAATGCTGGATGAAGGCGACATATAAAAAGACAAGGCCGAATTCACAGGCGTTAATGCTGCAGATGATATGCTATCTAAGCCATGGTGAACAGGAAGATGAAATACCCCATACAGCTCTTCAAATTGGGTGATTACATCCGTAGCAAATTGCTCTTTATACTCCTCAGAAACAACAGACCAGCGACCATTAATAACAAAAGATTTCATTCGCTCAATAAAAGAGAGACTTTCTTGCATCAAGTAGTCTTTATTGGTTTGCATGTAATTTACAAACTGAGGAATGCGCTGCATTTCAGCCAATAATTCATTACGCCTATTAATTAAAAATTCCGTGTACTGACTGGCGCCAGATGAAAAAAACAAATCGACCCACTGAATGAAATAACTATCAGGGATTAATAAGATTTTAAATGCAGTAAGATATTTTTCATCGGTAAAATCCTGGTTGTCAACAATATCAGAATTGAAAAAAATACTCCGGTCAGACGGCTGTCCTTCTCTCACCAAATCGAACCAGTTGTAGCATTGGTAGGTTTTCAAATAAGGTAACTGCTGAATTTCTTCCGCCTGAATTCTGGCTGTTTGAATAGGATAATCATGCGGAGCGCTCTTCCAGGCAAAAGCCCAATCGCCATCTATTTTACATACCTCATTACTTGCATTAAGGCCTATATTACCATTTTTTAAATCAACCTCATGAAGAAAATAAGCACCGATAACAATCTCGCCCAGCCCTTTCAATACTCTTCCAGTTGATTCTTTTTGAAAACGCAATTTGCTGTAATGGGGTATTTCTTGAGAAAGTATGAAATAGGTCTGGTTTGATGAATTATAGCCTAGACGAGTTTCTGGCTGGCGCGCTATAAGAAGACGTAAAAATTCCTGAGTTAAGCATTCTATTCGCGCAGTCACCGCATGATTCATTTCTTTTTTATACCACCGACATGATTGATTCTCCGTATCTTCTTCAAGAGTAATCATGTGGCTGTATCGAACATTCAATGGAACATGTGGAATGGTTTTTAAAGGTGTTGTATTCGCTAAATCAATGGCATGCAAATGCCCATTGTATGATTTTTCACATTTTTTTAACCGATTTTCGGTATAAAAATTTCTTTTATCCACATCAGCACCTGTAATGCCGCTCTCCTATTGAGCCCCCTACAGTACACCACTTCCTCGACACAATAAATTTTTATCCGTCAGGATGCCAACACAAGTCCACGACAATTAAAATGAACTTGAGGGTAATACAGCAAAGATGAAAAGGCAGCAAAAACGCCTACTGCCCTCAAGAGAATCTACTTTAACGATTAGGGTCGAATGATAATACGATTTTCAACACGCCCCACCCCTGGAACCTGACTGGCAATTTGCTCTGCCGTATCACTTTGACGAATCTTTTTGACATAGCCGCTTAAAACCACAACATTTTGATTGGTTTGCACATAAACCTGACTGATTTGAGGATCGCCACTGCGCAATAAAGCATCTTGTACCGATTGAGCAAGATTTATCTCTGCTGGAGGAGGAGCAAATTGAAAGATACTCCCTGTAGGATTAGAGCTTGTCGTAAGACTACATCCAGCCAAAAAAAACATACTGCATGTAATCAGTAGTTTCACATAGTAACGCATTAAACTCTCCCCATAGACTAAGATCATTGTCATCAACTCAATAAACCGCTTCAGCAACTCGGTGCCAAAGAGGGGTTGCAAAGAAAGACACCTGGCACAAAATCAGAGTGTACAAACCAGTACATGCGGATTCGAGCCGTGTATCGACAAAGCAATTCGCTTCGACAGTAGCGTTTCCAAAGAAGCCTAATAAATAAAGATCTTCGATAAAGTAATAGCTTTTATTTTGGCTCAGGTCATTTTAGAGTGCAAGCATTTTACGCATTTTTTACTTGATTGCTGCATTATAAAACAGTATCCATTCACCACAAGTTGAATGCTGTAGGGAAAAATCTGCTTTGAGTGCAGATTGACTGTCTCGAGGGACTATTATAAATAAAGCTGCATGTCTTGATGAGGAATGCCTGCATCCAGATATTCCTCGCTACAAATAGTAAACCCCAATTTTTCATAAAAGCATATAGCATGCGTTTGAGCCCCAAGCGTTACACGCTTGACTTGAGGATGCTGTTGTATGTCTTTTAGCATAAAAAGCATCAACATACGCCCTAATCCTTGTTTCTGATAAGTCTCTATTATGGCTACGCGTTCGATTTTAGCACTGTCTTGTATATAACGAACGCGTGCAGTACCTACCGGAAAACCATTAAACCACAACAAATACTGCTCACAAAGTGAATCTAGCCCATCAATTTCTTCGTGAATGGGTACTTTTTGTCCCTCTACAAAAACTTGATAACGGATAGCCAAACAAGATTTTATTTTTTGCAGTTCCGTTACTTTCTCTACCCAGGCAGTATCCATTGGCTTTATCTCATCCTCTGTCAATTCATTTTCAATGAAGAATTGGCTTCCATTGCATGGTCGTCAGCAAAAACAGGGACCATTTTTTGATTCACCGCCCTTATTTCACTAATATAATCTGGCCCTGCCATGATTCGACGATCGCCTCTTAAAGCCAAAACTACATTTTCTATCATGAGCTGAGTAGGTTTAGTGCATTGCTGATAGACATCCAAACAATGTTCCAATCGTTGGTATCTTGGCAATATTTCTGTCCGAAGCTCTTGTACTAAAGGCTCCCATTCTTTATTGGCTACAGCCATTATGTCCAGCACCTCTATTGCCAATACATGAGATGGCTTCGATAAGGGGGGATTATTTTCTAAATGGTAACGGCTGTATTTTTGTTCTGCTTCGGACATAAACAACGTCATGGTTTGTAAAATTAAATGTGAACGGTACTCCAAATAAGCAAGCACATGATGGTGCTGTTTTTCAATTGCAGGATTTTGGTATTCATCAGCCCACTGCTTTATTTGTACGGATGAAGGAACATCTCCTTGCACTTTTTTCCAGGCACGAGGCATATTGCTTGTTGCAATAGCGCAAAGAACCTTTAAAACCAGCTCTCGCACCACGGTAGATTGTTGATATAACACGGGGAAAACAGTATGAAGATGAGAAGGCAAATCAACCAAGCCATTGGCACTCATAATTCTACGAATATGAATGCGTGTCATCGCTTCATAATTAACCAAACCTATGGCGCGACTTTTAAGAATGTCTTTAGGTGTAGCGGCTTTGGACTCCCCGCGAGAGCTGGTATTCAACCAAGGGCCAAGTTCTGGAATGGTTAAATGTTTAAATAAGGCTTTTGCAGCAGGATGTTCATTATAAGCTTTGTATGAATCAATGGCTTGCTCTACCAAGATGGAAAGCACTTGGTTGGCTTCAGGATAATGTTGCGCCAACGTATTAAATTCACGCGCTCTTATCGTATTTTCTGAAGGTTGCCCTGCTGTATTTTCTACATACGCGGCATAAGCGCCGTATCCTGTTAAACGAGAAGCATCTGCGCCTTGAAACGTAGCAAACAATTGAGAAAATGACTGAGAAATCCTTCGTTGACTGTCATTACCAGAGCCATTCAATGCCCTTAATTGTACCTTTGCCAAACGCGGATCTTTTTTCTTATATTCTTCTAGCAGATTTTCTAAAATATTTTCTGCCTGAATTAATCGAATGTGCGCAAACTCACCACTTTCTTTCCCTAAATCGCTAGGGCCTGGTACATAGACAAATTCACCATGCTTAATGATCATTGCTCTTAAATAAGGATCATCCAAAATGTCCTTAAAAATCTCAGGTAATCGGGCTAAATCCGCTGAAGTTTCACATAAAGGAATTAAATTCACTGGCGTATAGCGTATTTGATCAATGAACAATTGATTGTTTCTATACAATGCAAAACTAAATAACACACTAACCTCACGCAAACTTAATGTATTTTTAGTATCTGACAAAATATAAGAAAAATTCTCTTGATGCTGGCTGACAAAAGAGAGCATATCCAATTCACGTACCGTCGCAGCAGCTAATAAATGTGTGGCATTTTTTAGCAAAGTGAAATACTTACTGTCCGTACGCAAATAACGGTGAAACAACTCTTTCTCTGCTAAAGAACAGAGAGAATAAGGGCGAACCACCCCCTGTTCATCGGTCAGTAGCGAAATAATTTCTGGCTCCGTTGATAAAACAGCTGCAAAATTATCAAGAACCATTTCATTTGCCGTACTGGATTGACGAAGGTATTGTTTTAAATTCCCGCAAAACCCCAGCAAATCGACCATGTCACGCAAATAAGTCAATGACTGATATTCTGAATTTTTTGGTGAATAGCTATTGAGTAGTTGATTTAATTTATGAATAAAACGTACTTTTGCTTGTTCTGAACTGGGGGCATTAAAATAAATTCCAGCCGCAATGGCTGCTTTGCAGCGTTGTAAATAAGACAAGGGGCTTTCTAATTGCGGTACACTATCCAATAGTGACTGAGTATGACGTAGATAAAAATCGATGATTGCAGTTTGCAGACTAGATACCATGATCGACATGGTTTTTACTGATTTTTTTTGATTACCATCAATGTCTGCAACCACCCAGCTACGTGGTTGATACAAAACTTTATTAGCGGGTGTCAATAAACGCTCTACAACCGCCTTATCCCCTTGATGTACGTCTGCAAAATGAGCAACTACTTTTTTATTAAAGTCAGGCCAAGAAGCCATCATGTGCAAATAATAACGATTTTGGCGCAAAATTTCTTCTTCTGGCGTCAAATTTACTGATGATAACAGAGGCATTTGACAAAAATTTTGGACACCGAATTTAATTCTCTGTTCTACATCGATTGCATCTGCACTACCGCGTTGGTAACGCTTGAGAGCCATTACATCAGCTACCAGACGCTGTAAGATTTCCAGGCCTTCATCAGAGAGTACCTCCGTTGGATGCGCAGTAATGACTGCTCTGGGATCGTAATATTGACGCAATAGACTGGCATGACTAATTTTTTTTTCCAAAGACCATGCTTTAGGAATAGACGCATCTATCGCTGCCAGCCTACTTTCTTTCTTGGCCAACTTTTCTGCTTCCATACAATGATTCAGTACAATCGCTTCTTTTAGCTCCAGATTAAGGCGGGTTGCCATACAAGATGCAGGAAACTGTTTAAATGCTTTATTGATTACATACAGCGAATAAGTATCTGTACGAAGAGCAATCGAGCGATAAGGTGCTCGGGATAAAAAATTTTTATTGAGTGTTTTTCCTATAGAAGTGAACATCGTAATCCTTACTGACAACTTAATACATGAGAAAATTTAGTATAACATCTTGAATTATAACTTATTTACTCTCTTTTATTAACTTGTTTCTACAATGTAACACGGCTACTTTTTAGTTTGAAATAACAAAGCAGAGCAAATTTTCACCCGCTCTGCTGGTCATGATTACTGTTCTTGTGAGGAAGCCAACATCCAATGCGCTTTTTGATGCGCTGCAATTCTCTCGCTTAGCAAATTAACTGTCCCCTCGTCTTTGTTTGCTTGAGCAACTTGCAAGGCTTGGTTTAAATCATGAACCAAAGTATTATGATCTTCAGTCAACTGTCTTAGCATTTTATCAGCACTTAAACTGGAATCACCGTCTTTGATGGTTTTTAACTGATTTAATTCATTAAAGGTGGCAGGGGCTTTATGTCCTAACATTAATAACCGTTCTGCAATTTGATCTACAGCTTCCGCCAATTCTCTATAATGCATCTCAAACAATTCGTGTAAGCTTTTAAATTGTGGGCCTTTTACATGCCAATGGTAGTTTTGTGTTTTTAGATATAAGGCATAGGTGTCTGCCAAAGCCACTTCCAAATGCTTCATAATAGTATTCATAGAGCCTCCTTTGTCTTGTGTTTTAAGCATAGTACATCCTTATGCAAAACGCGTAATAAACGGATACCCATAAACTTACAATAAAAAAAACCCGCCTTAAGGCGGGTTTTAAAGGGGTAAGGAGGCTTACATCATACCGCCCATGCCGCCCATACCGCCCATGCCACCCATGTCAGGAGCAGAAGCTTCATCTTTCTTAGGTAAATCAGCAACCATACATTCTGTAGTTAACATCAAGCTGGCTACAGAAGCAGCATTTTGTAATGCCATACGAGTTACTTTAGTTGGATCTAGAATACCCATCTCAACCATATCACCGTATTCACCAGTTGCTGCGTTAAAACCATAGTTGTCTTTGTTTTCAGCTACTTTATTGACAACAACAGAGGCTTCATAACCAGCATTTGCAACGATCTGACGCATAGGCGCTTCAATCGCACGACGTAGAATGCTAATACCCATAGATTGATCGTCATTGTCACCTTTTAGAGTGTCCAATGCTCTTTGTGCACGAATTAACGCAACACCACCACCAGCAACGATGCCTTCTTCTACCGCGGCACGAGTAGCATGCAATGCGTCTTCTACGCGAGCTTTCTTCTCTTTCATTTCTACTTCAGTTGCAGCACCTACTTTAATAACGGCCACACCACCTGCTAATTTAGCAACACGCTCTTGCAGTTTTTCACGATCGTAATCAGATGAAGTCTCTTCCATTTGAGCACGAATTTGACTAATACGTGCAGTAATTTCAGTCGCTTTACCTTCACCATCGATAATAGTGCAGTTTTCTTTAGTTACTACAACACGCTTAGCACTACCTAAATCTTCCAAACTTGCTGCCTCAAGACTCTTGCCGATTTCTTCAGAAATGACTTGACCACTAGTTAAAATAGCGATGTCTTGTAACATGGCTTTACGTCTATCACCAAAACCAGGTGCTTTAACAGCACATACTTTAACAATACCACGCATGTTGTTTACTACTAAAGTAGCCAAGGCTTCACCTTCAACATCTTCAGCAATAATCAATAAAGGACGGCCTGATTTAGCAACGCCTTCCAATACAGAGAGCATGTCACGAATACTGGATATTTTTTTATCAACCAAAAGAATGAATGGATGATCTATTTCGCAAGACATATTTTGTTGGTTGTTAACAAAGTAAGGAGAAATATAACCACGGTCAAATTGCATTCCTTCAACAACGGCCAATTCATTTTCCAAACCATTACCGTCTTCAACAGTAATAACCCCTTCTTTACCCACTTTTTCCATTGCGCTGGCAATGATAGAACCAATGGCTTCATCAGAGTTAGCAGAGATAGTTCCTACTTGAGCAATGGCTTTATTGTCTTTACAAGGTTTTGACATTTCTTGTAATTTTTTAGTCACAGCCAATACTGCTTTATCTATACCGCGTTTTAGATCCATTGGATTCATGCCCGCAGCAACTGCTTTGTGACCTTCAACCAAAATAGAACGAGCAAGAACAGTCGCTGTTGTCGTACCATCACCGGCGGTATCAGAAGTCTTGGAAGCCACTTCCTTAACCATTTGAGCGCCCATGTTCATAAAACGGTTTTCCAGATCAATTTCTTTTGCTACAGAAACACCGTCTTTTGTTACAGTAGGAGCGCCGTAAGATTTTTCTAAAACGACATTGCGACCACGTGGCCCCATAGTTACTTGTACTGCATCAGCTAAGATATTAACACCTGTTAAAATTTGTTGACGCGCTTCATCGCCAAAACGTAATTCTTTTGCCATTATTTCACTCCTTCAATCGATTAGATTACTTCTCAATTACACCCATGATGTCGTCTTCGCGCATCACAACCAGTTCTTGACCATCTACTTTTACTTCTGTGCCTGAATATTTACCAAACAAAACCACATCACCCACTTTTACAGCCAAAGCACGAACATCACCGTTTTCTAATGCTTTACCAGCACCTACAGCAACCACTTCACCACGCATAGGTTTCTCAGTGGCACTATCTGGAATCACAATACCACCTGCTGTGGTACGCTCTTCTTCCATACGACGAAGAACAACACGATCGTGTAAAGGACGAATTTTCATACTTTTATCTCCTGATTAATTAACTTAAGTTCACTCAATAATACGGACTAACCGATGCAATGTATCATTTGATGACTAGCATGTGGGGATGAAAAAATTGATTTCAAGGGTTATAAAAAAATTTATTTTTAGCATTTTTTATCAGCCTATTGGGCTTTATAATAAGTCTTATACCATATCAATTATTTTTAAAAAAAGAGACTCTATGAAACCATGGTTGCTTACGTTAATCGGATTAATTCTTTCTTGCAGCCTTCATTGTGAACCGCTACCTTCAAAAGAGGCATTTCCTGTTGCAATCAAAGAAATTCATCCCAATTCATTTACTTTGAATTGGACTACGCAACCAGGCTATTACTTGTATAGCAATCGTATTCACGTTATCCCTGCGCCAATCAGCAATGTCACTTTAGGTACCCTGCGGCTACCGCCATCAGTGACCAAAACCGATAAGAAAGGCACCCTTTATCACATTTACAGGAATGAATTAACTGTTCCTGTAGACGTGTTAGGCATTCATCCTGGTGAATCATTGCTCTATCTGTCTTATCAAGGCTGCTCTGATGAAGGTTTTTGTTATCCTGTAGAGACAAAACAAATCAAATTAACCATTGATACACAATTGGCTTTATCCAAGGCCCTGATAGAAGCAGTTGATGAAATGCCTTCTCTTGCAACTCAACCCAAAGAAGATGCCATGGCGCAAATTTTTTCTCAACACAATGGTTTTATGGTACTGCTGGTTTTTTATGGCTTAGGCTTACTCTTAGCCTTTACGCCCTGCATTTTACCGATGGTTCCTGTTTTATCCGGCATCATTGTAGGGCATGGAAAAGACATCACGACGCCAAAAGCTTTTTTTCTGTCCTTGAGTTATGTGTTAAGCATGTCACTTACTTATGCAGCAGTAGGTGCTGTCATTGCACTGGTAGGAGCCAATCTGCAAATTAACATGCAAAACCCTTGGGCTATTGTTTTTTTTAGTGCACTGTTTATTGCGCTTGCCTTATCTATGTTTGGCTTTTATGAATTTAAACTGCCTTCTCACTGGCAAGAAAAAATTGCAGGCTCCAATAATGACAAACGCAAAGGTCACTATCTTGGCGCAGCTTTGATGGGCTGTCTTTCGACGCTCATTTTATCACCTTGTGTTACTGCACCGCTTATCGGCATTCTGACTTATATCGCTCAGTCACATGATGTACTGTTAGGTTGTCTTGCCTTATTTTGTTTAAGTTTGGGAATGGGGACCCCTTTGTTGATTATTGGGACCTCCGCAGGCAAATTACTACCTAAAGCGGGCAGCTGGATGAATGCGGTTAAAGCATTTTTTGGCATTGTTCTTTTAGGTGTTGCTCTCTTTTTATTATCCCGCATCCTTCCTCCTGCACTCACCATGTTTTTTTGGGCTTGCTTGTTAATTTTCTCTGGTATTTTTGTTGGCGCCTTCACACAGGCCTCGAACCATAAAGAGCTATTTCATAAAAGTATCGGCCTTATCTTGTTTGTCTATGGCTTATTGATTTTAATTGGCACCAGTATGGGCGCTCATGATCCACTACAGCCTCTTGGCATGTTAAATAAATCCTCTGCAGCAGCGCCAACTTCAGTCAGGAATAACCAATACTCGCTGGCTTCTTTAAAAAAAGAAATAAGTGAAGCAAAAGGACAGCCTGTCTTACTTGATTTTTATGCTGACTGGTGCACATCTTGCACTGTGATGGAAAACACCGTATTTAGTAATCCGTTAATCGAAAAAGAATTAGCGCATTGGGTTGTTATCAAAGTAGACCTTACACAAAACACCGCGCAAAACAAACAAATCATGCGCCATTTTAATGTCATCGCGCCCCCCACCTATTTGTTCTTTTCACAAGACGGCCTCGCAAGACCTTCTTTAACCACAGCAGGAGAACTGTCTGCATCGGAGTTTTCTGCTTTATTACAAAAAACAGAGTCGTTTAAGTAACATTCACCACTTATAATTTATCGACAAACAAATAAAAAAAGAGGTATAATTCGTTCACTTTTTTTACAGTGTATAATTTATATGAATCATAAAGTAGGCTTTGTTAGTTTAGGATGCCCTAAGGCTCTGGTCGATTCAGAGCGAATCATTACTCAATTGCGCGCCCAAGGCTATGATTTGGTATCAAGCTATGACGATGCTGGTGTAGTAGTTATTAACACCTGTGGCTTTATCGACAGCGCGGTCAAAGAATCTTTAGACACCATTAAAGAAGCGATGGCAGAAAATGGCCGGGTCATTGTAACGGGCTGCCTTGGAGCAAAAGCAGACCTTATTAAGGAAGCCTGTCCTGATGTATTACACATTAGCGGTGCCCATGCCTATGAAGAAGTAATTGAAGCAGTACATCAACATCTTCCTCCCCCCAAAGATCCGTTTACCCAACTGGTGCCACCGCAGGGAATCAAGTTAACTCCACGCCATTACGCCTATTTAAAGATCTCTGAAGGATGCAATCAAAAATGTACGTTTTGCATCATTCCTACCATGCGCGGTAAGTTGCAAAGCTATCCCATTACACAAGTACTAACAGAAGCCCGTAAATTAAAAGAAGCCGGAGTAAAAGAATTATTGGTTATTTCTCAAGACACTAGCGCCTATGGAATTGATACACGTTATCAATCTGTAGAATGGCAAGGAAAAACCATTAGTACCCGTTTTTATGATTTATGTGAACAATTAGGCAAGTTAGGAATTTGGGTCCGCTTACACTATGTCTACCCCTACCCTCATGTGGATGAGATTATTCCCTTAATGCGTGATGGCTTAATTCTGCCTTATCTTGACATTCCTTTGCAACATGCCAGTACAAGAGTGCTCAAAGCCATGAAACGGCCTGCAAGCAGCGAAAATACACTCTTACGCATTGCGTCATGGAGAGAAGTATGTCCAGACATTACCTTACGATCTACCTTTATTGTCGGTTTTCCTGGCGAAACAGAAAGTGAATTTGAAGAATTGCTGTCCTTTTTAGAAGCAGCTCAACTGGATAGAGTGGGCTGTTTTAAATACTCTCCCGTTCATGGTGCTAAAGCCAATGAATTAGCTGACCCAGTACCTGAAGCGATTAAAGAAGAGCGTTATCATCGATTCATGCAACTGCAAGCTCAAATAAGCAGAGACAGACTCAAAGCCAAAATAGGTACGGTGCAGCAGGTTCTTGTTGATGAAGTCACCGACGATGGAATTATTGCACGCAGTAAGAGCGATGCACCAGAAATAGATGGTCTCGTTTACTTGCCTCGGTTACTCCATGTCAAGCCTGGCGATTTGCTGAATGCTGTCATTAGTGACAGTGATGATTATGATTTATATGCTGGCACTATTATATAACAAAGCAGTTATGCCAATCTAAAATTGAAAAAACACTTTTTTTGTGCGTGTTGCGAAACCATCTCCGGTGATGAAGATGGCTTCGCAACACGCACAAGAATGGCATAACGTCTTATTTCATAGTGTAATCAACTCCAATAGGTTTCCCAATGATACTCCCCTTTTTATTTATTATAACTTTTTATACTCAATCTGACCAAACATAGTCTATTATTGGCAACATAAGGTATCTTAATTTTATACTCATGAGAATTAACAGACTTATAGGTTTTAACCATAAAAAAAATCAATCTAGCGGACATGAAGTCCACAAGAACACGATTGCTTATGATAGCCAAGGACTTGCACATCCGGTTATTTTTAAAAAAAATAAATTCCCTGGCAAAGCAGGAGAAGAGGCCTCTAAATTAGAAGCTTGTTTTAGCGCACTGGCTAACCTGTGTGGTAAGCCTCAACATGCATTAAAACAAGACATCATAACCACTGACGATGGGCATATTGCAGGGATTGCGACTGAACACGCCAGTAAAATACTATTAGGAATAAATCATCCTTCACTCCCTTTTGCTCAAAGTAACAACTCCTCTTTGCCTTCTGTGTTTTCGGCTACTGAATTCAACACCTGGCTGCAACAGATTCAAGCTATAGAATCTATAGAAAGTAAATGGAAAAAAGCGCTCACGGATGAACCATTAGCCCACATCTTAATCGAATCCATAGAGCAAGAAATCATACAACATGAAAAACGCATAGAACGCTACTTTAATGAAAGAGTATCATGGTCTATGGCAAATCCGTTTTCAGATGCGGACTTGATTGACCAGCTAACCCCTTATTGTCAGGAGTGGATACAAGCAAAACAAGAGTTCACCGCAGCTAAACTGCCGCCAGAATTACAATGCCATGCTGAACTGGCTCGACTGGTTTATGATAAGGAATGGTTGACTTATCATAGCGAGAAAAAAATTGCAGCCAACATACAAAAAATGCAAGAAATAGCCAGTATGGATATTGGTATTGGTTTTAATTTTTTAGACACCCTACCACAAAATTTTTTTACCCATCTGCAAAAAGCCAAAGATTGTGGGCAAGTAGAACTGGACATGGATTCACTAGCAGACCTTTTTACTATAGCTTACGGTCTTGAAGAAGATGACTTGCATAAAGGCAATATAGGCTATTACATCACCTTGACAAACAACAATAAACCCTGTTTTCATTTTTTTAAAATTGATCATGATTTAATGTTTGCCAATAAATTGATGTCAAGCCGTAATGGTGCACGTATTAATCAATTTTTTTATACCAATCACTATTTTGCTATTATTGCTCGTGATTTATTGGACTTTCCTGATATTCGAGCATCAAAGAACCATTATTGGCCAACCAGAACTTCTTTTTTTGTCAATGGCAGCAAGGCCTATCAAAATAAAAACGAAAGAAATGCATATAAAGCATTAAATAAGGATGCGGTATTTCAAGGAAGAAAATGGTTTTGTTTCTTAAAACAAGCCGTGATTCCTCATGAGTTAATCCAATTTACTTTAAAACAACCTCTTAATGCGTTAAACAGCGAAGATGAAACACATGCCACTTTATCGCTGATTGAAAGGGCTTTTTCATCCCGAATGACGGAGCTACAGCAAGTATTACTCTCTATCCCTGAGTTTAGGTGCTATGCAAAAGACAATGAACTCACGATTAGAAACACCATTATGGACGAGTTTAATCAATACATCAGCACTCTTGGCTGTTCTGAAGCGGTCCGTACTGCCATACAAAACGCATCAGTAAAAAAATTAAATACTGTCTTCCAAGTGATTGCAACCATTCAAGGCACCTGCACTCCATTACAAGCGGCCTTGCTGACAAAAACTTACCGATGCCATGAAACCGCTTCTCTTTTTTCCATGCATTTACATACGAAAAATGCAACCGGCCAAACTCCGTTTGAGTACGCATTAGAGCAATACCACTTTGCCGCTTTCAATCAAGAAAAACATTTGATTCATTACTATGCCGATGTGGTATGTGACTTGTATCTATTACAAACAGCAGAATGTAAAACGCGTTATCTGGAAGAAATAACGCAAATTAAGCCCTTTTGCTCATACAATAACCTTCCTTGTGTCAGCACATTAGCGGAATATAAAAAAGAAATAAAAGCCCTTCGTGAATTACCTGGCAGTTTAAAACAAGACAAAGTTTTGGCCATTCACTTACTGGAAAAATCGCATCTAAGTGCAAGCGATTTATCCTTATTGAAAAAAGAACTAACCAACCCTGACCATACGTCACCTTTAAAATTTATTAAGGAATTACGCTCAGAACTTTGGATAGTCAAACGTATTTGGGGCGCTTATGGTAATACATCGAGCTATCAGCAAATGAATCATATCATTCAACAACAGATTGATAAATTATCAGCTATCCCGCAGAATAAGGATTTGCCTGCTTTTTAACTGCCATGAAAAATTTGTTACAGGGATCGTCTGCTTTTATCAACACTACCAAGCATCTTACACCAGAACAAAAGCAATTTGTTTTACAGCAGATGCAGCCGCTTGAAATACATTATCAAGATACATTACAACAAATCATGCGCGCTCCTGCCGCGTTTTTAACTAAAGACTCATTAATTCATCACCCCAAGTTCCCTTATATGGCCTTAAAAGCTCTACAGCAAGAACAAATTAGTGCCCATCAATTTGGGACTTTGATAAAATTATGGGGAAGAGTCAACGAACTGCAATCCAATCATGTCAGGCTAAGCTTTGTTCCTCTTTTTCTCTCCAATCAATTACCCAACCCTACGGCACAGCAATATCTCCTGGAATGTTTTCAATTCATTCAGCCAGGTTTTATCCAATTGAATCCCAAAGAACAATTAAAAAAATTATATGAAAAAGCAGGCTCGCTTTCGCTGTTTGAACAAGGTTTCTGGCTAGAACAAGGCTCACCGACTTCCCCCCAAAAGCCCCCCACGCAAACGATAACTCAACGCATCAAATCACTTAGGCTGCACCCTTTTTCTTTGTGTGAGGAAGAAAATGAGGAAGAACTGATTGTCAGTTTAGGCTTATTTCAGACATGGCTTGATATTGCGCTGCCTTTTCCTGTCAGACTAAACCCGGTTTTAGGGGTATCAACAGTTCAAGACATTCGCGCAGGAAGTCTAGAACGCTACAGAGATATAGGGATGCCTTTTCCTGGTATTCCTCTTCCTAATAGCGCCGATGGGTACAGTGCCCCAGGAGTGCTTGATTTTATTTTTCATGATGAATATCACAGTGTAAGAGCCTCCAGACTCTCCATTCAGGATACACAGACATTCATAAAAATTGCAGACCGACTGGATATCATGCAGCGATACCTCCATCATGAGATCAAACAATTAGAGCAAAGACATCAAACCACAAACCACTTCATTATAAAATGCTTAAGAACCACGACACTTGCAGCTACTGCAAAAAAGTCTCTTGTCGCCAAGTTTCATCAAGAAAACGCTGTTATTGCAACGTTAAAAAAAATACGCGTAGAATTAGGAAAATTCAAATTTGCTCTCTATGACATGGAGCCTGTTTTTAGTGGTGGCCCTTGGGATTTCTCTAATACACCCCATTGGAATGAAATCAATGGTGCCTGCTTTATCTTGGCCAATTTGCAAGAAAAAATGAATTTATCTCATTATTTCCTAATGGATTGTACTGCGCGCCTTATCGCTCACGCCATACAAGATGTATTCCCCATTCAACAAAGCATCATAACCACTTATCGCAATGAAATCAGAAAAAAATACTTTATCGCATGCACATTAAATCAATTGACCTTTGAGCGAGGGCTGTCAGAAGGTCCTGCTGTACTTTCACCCACCGTATGGCAAAAAATCCACAGCAAACCCAAAATAGAGACCATACTTCAAACTTCCCCTTCCCCCAAAAACACTACTTATCAAAAGCTGTCTCCGCCTAAAAAAGAGCATTCAATAAAAACCTATCCCATTGGACTTGGTTTATTATTGGTTCTACTGGCCTGGTACTGTACTCGTAAATGTTCCAATCCCATGACCACTCAAAAGACACGCGCCGCTATCTTGCCTGTCTTACCGCCCTTTTTTTTAATTATCCCCCACCAGGAAAGCAATAGTTCAAAATTCAATTCGAATAAAATGGGCTTATTTTATCACTGCCCTCAACAAGCGAAGAGGCAGGCTTTAAAATCACCTCTTATTAATAACAGTGATGAGTTACAGCCATCAACCTGCCCGCTTTAGCCTAAATTCGCCGCGGAGTCCAATAGATCTCTCTTAACAAAGAGCCTATTGGATATCTAAATGGCTTTGATACCACTGTTGACACAATTGACATACTTTTTCAGAAAAAAACTCTTTATCCACAACAGCACAACCCAGTGCGTCTTGATGTAATAAACCAACATAATGAATGTATGCATTTTTTAACAGGGAAGACTCTTCTTTCCTTAGCCAATGCAGGCGCATCATGTGTTCCAACTGCTCTAAAGGATGGGTAACTGACGCCAAACTCTCATGCCTTGCATACAACACCAAATATTGAATAAAGAACTCTAAATTCAATAAGCCGCCCATGCCATGTTTAATCCCTTTGGGTTCCGTATTATTTTCTATTTTTACACGCATATTTTCTATTTCGTGATACAAAGCAAGGCCATCACGAGCACTATGCAAGATGTTTCTTTTCAAAGTATGGAATACATTTTTTATGGTGTCGCTGCCCAATAAGACACGTGCTTTGAGTAAAGCCTGATGCTCCCAAATCCAGGCATTTTTTTGTTGATACTCTACAAAGGCCACCAAAGGACTTACCAACAAGCCTGCAGAACCTGATGGCCTTAAGCGTGTGTCAACGGCAAACAAGCGACCCAGTTGGGTCGTGGTTGTCAGTTTATAGACTGTCTTTTGCATCCACCGCGTCATTAAAGGTTCCGTAGAAAATTGTGCCGTATAAATGAAAACCAAATCCAAATCCGATGTATAATTCATCTCTCTACTACCCAAAGTACCGTAAGCAATCAGCGCCAATTGATTTTCATCAGACCAAAGTTCTGGATAACGCAAACTTAACTCGTCTTTTGATAATAAAACCACTTGCTTGACTATTGCCTCGGCAACATCAGATAAAAAACGCCCGATGGCTAATGCAGAGCAATGCGCATGGACTTCAGCACGAGCAGCTAACAGCCAATGAGTTAACTTAAACTGACGTAAATGGTTTTCTTTTTGCTCCATGGTCGCAAGCGATTGCAATTGCTCTGCTAATTGATTTTCCAGCACATCCAAAGATACAGGCTGCCAATCAAGATTCTGCTGTAAAAATATCTCTAATAGAAATGGATGTTTAATTAATAAAGAAGAGATAAAACTGCTTTGCGAAAAACAAAACAAAACCTCCTGTAAGGTAGCGGTATTTTCAATCAATAAAGCCAAATAAGCACTACGACCAACTATTTGCTCTAATAACAAAAGCACTTGTTGTAAAAGCAAATCAGTCTGCTCATAACGAGTTAATTCCATCAGTAACAGCGGAATAAACCTGTCAAGACGTAATCGCGCCACTTGTGACAAACGCCGACACCGTGCGCCATGACGAAAAGTATGCAATATTTGATAACAATAAGACGCGTTGCCAAACCCTAAACTGCTCAGCAAGTTGACCGCCATATCGGCCTCCATGGGACCATGCCACAGACTGCTTAATTGATAATGAATCAAGCGCTGCTCATTGCTATACGCATTCGTTTGACCAAGCATCAAACGAAATACCTGGCTCACCGTCTCTTGGTAGCGATGCAAGGTCGCAACTAATTCATCCCAGGATGCATGCCCCATGGCTAAAACCAACTGTGCTTGTTTTATTGCAGAGTCAGGTAAAGCATGAGTTTGTTGATCAGCAATCGATTGCAGTATGTTTTCCATACTCCGAAAGTACAAATACGCTTCTGTTAACTCATCACTTTCAGGCAATAGTTTTTCTTTTTTTAAACAAGCCAAGGCTTCAAGCGCATTCTTAATTTGTAATTTAGGCAGTCTTCCTCCACGAATCAACTGAATACTTTGAATGATAAACTCAATTTCTCTTATTCCACCTGGACCTCTTTTGATGTCATTTAAAGACGGATTGAGCTGTACTTCTTTCTCAATCATGGCTTTCATGCCACGCAAAGATTCAATCACGCTAAAATCAACATATCGTCTATACACAAAAGGCGTAATCAAATAATCAAACCATGAACAAGATTTCTCTAGAGAAACCTCTATCACTCGCGCTTTAACCATTGCATAACGTTCCCAATCACGACCTTGTTCCTGGTAATAAGTCTCCATAGATGACAGACTTAAAGCCAAGGAACCACTTTCGCCATTAGGTCGTAATCTTAAATCAACGCGAAAAACAAAGCCCTCTTTAGTCATGGTTTGCATGATTTGAATAAACAGTTGAATCACTTTAATAAAATACTGTTCATTGCTTATTTGCTCTTCCCCATCAGTTTTACCTTCGTTATCATAGGCAAATAACAAATCGATATCCGAAGAAAAATTAAGCTCTCTTCCGCCCAACTTGCCCATAGCAATCGTGTATAATGAAACGCTCTGCCCTTGTTCATCACGTGGCATACCGTATCGCTTAGATAAAGTATGTTGACTATAGCTTAAGGCATGCATTACCAAAGCATCTGCACAATCAGACCAGGCCTCTAAAGTATGCTGCAGATCAGAATACTGAGCGTATTCCATCAATAACAACTGCAACCAGTATTTTTGTCTCATCTGGCGCAATTTTGCATTATAAAGTGCTAAAGGTTGCTCTAAAGACAAAGTACTTAAGGAAGAAAAATACTCTTCCCTGGTACGTTTTTGCAAAGGATTTTCTGTAATCAGTTCTTGCAATACTTGCCTGTGATGACAAGCATAATCGCTCACTAGCATTAAACGCTCCAAAGCAGCATGCAAGCTTTCAGGGGCTAAGGGAATCAGCTTTTCCAGATAACCAATTTTTGAGGACAACAATGGGGGTATGTGGAATAATTTATTTTCTGCCATAAAAGAGAATAAAACAATTAATTGATTTGGACTCTCTACACAATAACGTGATTCTGATTATACTTAAACTATAAATTATAAATAAGGTCTACTTATGATTTCATTTAAATCCATCTTTTTGTTTTTAAATGGTTTATTCTTATTATTAAACACCTCATGGGCCTGGTCACAGCCGGTAATAAAGATACCCAATTTACCCTCGTCCACTATACCCTCGTCCGACAGCTCATTACTTGTCATCGGCGTGGATAGCAATACCCCCCCTTATGTTATACAAGGCGGCTTAGGGCAATTATATGGGTATGACATCAGCATGATGAATTACATCTGTCTTGTCTTAAAACGAACATGCCAATTCAAACCAATGAAATGGATGAATTTAATACCAGCACTGATGAATAATGAAATAGACTTGGCCGTCAGCGACATCACCATAACACCTGAGCGAGCTAAAAAAATTAACTTCTCTTTACCCTATGCATTAAGTTATTCTCGTTTTTTAACCAATGTAGACAATTCTGTACCCAACCCATTTCAATTAAATGCTCTGGATGGAAAAAGGATAGGCGTTGATGAAGGCACTATTTATGAAGAGCAAATCAATCACATGGGCATTAAAAATCTTGTCGTCGTCACCTATCCTGATGATGACGAAGGAATCAAAGCATTAACCAATAAAGACATAGATTACCTGTTATTAGATAATCCTACGGCATTGTATTGGGCTTCCAATTCATCTGGAACTCTTAAAGTAATAGGAAAACCCTATAGTTATGGTTACGGGGCTGGTATCGGAATAAGCAATGCTGCAGCCTCGTTAATGCCTGCCATTAATCAGGCACTGCTACAGTATCAAAACTCTAATGATTATAAGGAAAATTACAAACGGTACTTAGACTTTTTTTAGCGCCTCCTAATTTAGGTGCAATAAAAACAGCAAAAGGCCATCAGCAGAATAAAAAATATGGGACTTATTCATTACATGTTGAATAGGTTAGGGAAAAAGGCCGATTTGAGTGCATCTCGCTCAAAGTGAGACCCATAGGGCTTTTCGATGAAAACGATGAGTAATTACAACAGATTATTCGCTGTACATAACAAAAAAACCTGTCATGTACAGAGCAGATTATTAATGCACAGTGGCTTCTTGAGTAATACAACGACTAATCACTTGTCTTGTAATAAAATCGCCTTGTGACACGCCATAAGTGGATAAAAAATGCCGTGCCAGAATAACCACCCAACCTGACAACTGCAAATTCATTCTTTTTTCAATCTGATCAACCACTACTTCAAACAGACCTAAAGAATCACTCTCTTTTTGATTGGCATATTCTTCCATGATAATGCGCGCAGTTTGCAAATCTTGCTCTCTGGTAGGCCAGTTTTGACTCATGAAGCACTCCTAAAAATACAAGGATTAGGATGATAGGGTTTAAACTTTAGGCTTGTGATTTTATCACAAATGGCTCAAATTTCCAAACGAAGGATTAAACTTGCAAAGAAAGATTCTGTTTTAACTCTAGCCTATTTTTTTTATAGCGCTTATCATATCCTCATTACCTTAATCAGATGATACATTATGGGTTACCTCATTCTACCTTCTCTTCTTGCCGCAGACGTCACTCGCCTAGGTGAAGAAGTTGATACTGTATTACAAGCTGGCGCAGATTATATTCATTTCGATGTCATGGACAATCATTATGTACCTAATTTAACCTTCGGTCCTTTGTTTTGTGAAGCTTTAGTACGTAGAACACCCGATATTACCATTGATGTGCATTTAATGGCTCAGCCTGTTGATCCTTTAATCGAAGCGTTTGCCAAAGCGGGAGCAAAACGAATAAGCTTTCATCCCGAAGCCAGCCTGCATGTAGATCGCAGTTTGCAATTGATTAAACAACATGGCTGCCAGGCAGGTTTGGTGTTAAATCCTGCAACCGCTATTGAATTCTTGCCCTGGTGTATGCACCTGCTTGATTTTATTTTAATTATGACCGTTAATCCTGGCTTTGGCGGACAAAAACTAATCCCCGCTGTACTGAATAAAATCACCATGCTGCACCAATTATATCCGCAATTGCCTCTTTGTGTTGATGGCGGGGTTACAACAACTAATATTGCGAGCCTGGCACAAGCTGGAGCAAAAGAATTTGTTGCTGGTTCTGCTATCTTTAACAGTCCTGATTATAAAAAAACTATTACTGCTATGCGTCAGGCATTAGCCCGTGTCACCAATAATAACCAAGGCAATTTTTGAAAAATTCATATGAAAAAACTAATCTTTTTAGCTTGTAGCCTACTGTGTTTTTTTCAATCCCATGCTTTGACAGGCAGCGCATATATGGAACGATTTCATTCTTTTATGGGATGGTATCAGCAACTGCCTCTAGCACCTGATCCTGCCTTTTTAGCCTTTGTAAAAGAAAGTACACCCTTGGCCAATAAATTGCGTGACAAATGGCTGTATGAGCTGGCTCGGCTAAAAGATTGGCCTCGTTATACCGAATACTACCAGCCCTCTCGCGATATCAATCTGGTCTGCTTTAATCACATAGCACATTATCATTTAGGCCATGAACAAGAGGCACTTCGTGATGCCAAATCCATTTGGCTCACCAGTGAATCCTTACCTCAATCATGCACGACATTATTTGATTTGTTTTTAAAAAATGGCCTGTTTAAACAAGAACTGATTACAGAACGCCTGGCTCTGGCTTTAGACAAACGCAACCTGCACCTGGCACGGTATCTTTTAAAGCATTATAAAATACCCCATAGCAAAGAAGCAGATCTGTTGTCTCAGATTCATCAAAATCCCAAGTCTATCACCCGATTGGAGCCGAATGAATTTAGCAGTCTTTTTTATCTCTATGGCCTAAAGCGTCTGGTTTCAACCGATATGGAGCAAGCCATTAAACTATGGCAGCAACCTAAAACCAGGCACATCATGAATGAAAGAGATCAACAGTCTTTTCTTGCTCATGTTGCATTATACAAAGCCATGCGTGGCAATGAAGACACACCAAACTGGTTTGCCAAAGTCAAACCCTCTTATCGCACAGAAATCGTGATGGATTGGCAGATTCGTTATGCATTGAAACAACACCAATGGCATCATGTCATTGCCTTAATTCAAGAAGCAAAAAATAAAAATGAGCCTTGCTGGCAGTATTGGTTAGCACGCGCTCATGAAGCTTTAGGACAAAAAGAACAAGCTCAAACACTGTATGAACCCTTATCCAGAAACAGACACTATTACGGTTTTTTAGCCAGCCAGAGACTACATAAAAAACCAAGCATGGAAAATGAGCATATCAATACAGACTTATCTCAATTGCAAGCTTATCAATCCATAATCAACCAAATAGACAGCTATTACTCTAGCAAAAATTACACGCAAGCCTCCAGGTTACTCAATGATTTTATTAGCGAATTACCAAAAGAAGAAGCAAGTACTTTGGTGTATTGGGTGGCAACAAGACTACAATGGCATGGCAAATCCGTTTACTTAAGTAACAATGAACTGTTAAACAATAAACTGGCATTGAGATTTCCTTTGGCATACCAGCAGCTGGTAGAAAATTATGCCAAACAATACAATATGCCGCCTGAATTTGTTTATGCCATCATTCGTCAAGAAAGTAGTTTCAGAGAAGATGCCGTTTCTGGCGTTGGCGCACGAGGATTAATGCAAGTCATGCCGACTACAGCCAAAGCAGTCTCCAAGACCAGTCGAATCGACTATGCGCATCAAGATCAATTATTCACTTCACAAAAAAACATTCATATAGGTACTGCCTATTTACAACAACTGGCCAAGCGCTTTGCCAATCACCCCATGTTGATTGCTGCAGCCTATAATGCAGGCCCTCGACAAGTAGTTCAGTGGATACAAAACAGTTCATCCAAAGACATGGACTTATGGATTGAAACTTTACCATGGCAAGAAACCCGTAATTATTTAAAAAATGTGATGGCGTTTTCCATAGTGTATCAATACCGTTTAAATCACAAACCAAATCCAAACCCTTTTCTAACCCAATTAAAAGTAAATTAACTGTTTCATCTGCTTAGGAATCCGTCTGTACACAAAAAAAGAAGAGCCCTATCTACAAAAAGAGAATAAAACACGCTCATTGAAAGGCAATAAATTGCTATTAACCATCTCTGTACATGACAGGTTCTTTTGTCATGTACAGAGATTAACCATAAAAGCTAAACTCGGCGTCATTATAAGACCTGAAATACTTGTCATCGAACCTTATACTTAGTCTCATCCAGATTTTCTTTCTAAGCGGATGAGGCTTTAAGTAAACCCGGATAATCACTAAAAATACTGTCCACGCCCCATGACAATAATTGCTGTGCACGTTTTTTCTTATTCACAGTATATGCGCACACCCTATAGCCCTTGTTTTTTATTTGTTTAACCCGCTCGTTGGTTAAGATTTTATGATTTAAATGAACAGAATAACAATGCAATTGTTGTGCTTTTTCAAACCAGCTGGAGTCCCATTTATGCAATAAAAAACCTAAAGGTCTATGAGGTGCTATTGATTTACAGTACAGCAATACTTCCCAGGAAAAACTGGAAATTAAAAGACCCGATTTATTTGCTGGCCAATAATGATTTAATAAAGACAGCACCGTTTGAGTGGTTTCTCTTTCCGTCCCCGAAAAAGGTTTAATTTCCACATTGGCGCACATGCCCATTGCATCTATCCATTGAATCAAATCAACCAACAGAGGAATAGGCTCTTTAGCAAAGGATTTGGAAAACCACAATCCAGCATCCAATCCTTTCAAATAATCTGCACTCACCTGACCTACTTTTCCTTTGCCATTCGTTGTTCTTGTTAAAGTGTCATCATGAATAATAAAAGGAACACCATCCTGACTGCACATGACATCAAACTCAATCCAGCGGCACCCTAATTCGTAAGCCTTCATAAATGAAGCCATGGTGTTTTCAGGAGCGTAAGCACAAGCCCCTCTGTGACCAATTACCGATTCTAAAATAAGCATATTATTCCTCTGAATTTCTACAATTATAGTGCCATAAAAAATAGAGATCTGAAATCTTGCTGTCTTTATTGCACCAAAAACTCCTTATTATTTTCCTGACGAACCAGGTGAAGATTGATATACTATAAAAATCTTGGATACTTAATGTGGAGCTGAAATGAATGCGGTTGAAACACTAATAAACAATAACACGCTGTCAGACGAGGATTTTCTTGACTATGCCTTAACGCATGGTTTTGGCGACTTACATTTTAAAGTAGATTCAGCAACAGGGATGAAAGCAATCATTGCCATTCATAACACCAAATTAGGCCCCGCTTTAGGCGGTTGTCGATTTATTGAATACCCCTCTATTCAAGCAGCGATTCAAGATGCTATGCGCCTTGCGCGCGGGATGAGTTATAAGGCAGCATTGGCAAATTTGCCGCTTGGTGGCGGCAAAGCAGTCATCATCAAACCGCAAGGCACCTTTGATAGAACCGCCTACATGCACCGTTTTGGCGCTTTTGTAAATGAATTGAATGGTCGATATATCACTGCCTTGGACAGTGGCACTATTTTAGAAGATATGGATGTCATTGCAGAACACACGCCCTACGTAGCCAGCCTTTCCAAATATCAAGGAGACCCATCTCCCTCTACGGCCTTGGGCGTATTACGCGGCATCCAGGCGGCTGTTGCTTTTAAACTAAATAAAGACAGTCTCAAAGGATTACATATAGCCATTCAAGGTTTAGGCCATGTAGGCTATAACCTCGCAAGCTATTTGCATCAGCTCGGTGCCCGCTTGACTGTCGCAGATATTTCTTCAGCGCGGGTAGAACAAGCGGTAGCTGAGTTTGGAGCCAATGCTGTTGAAACTTCTTTAATTCATAAAGTACCTTGCGACGTGTTTTCACCCTGTGCTTTAGGGGCGATTTTAAACAAAGACAGCATTCCACAATTACAAACTACTATTGTTGCTGGCGCTGCAAACAATCAGTTAGCACACAGCAGAGAGGGGCAGCTGTTACATGATAAAGGCATCTTGTTTGCGCCTGATTATGTTATCAATGCAGGTGGACTAATTTTTGCTGCAGCGAAGTATTTGCATACGCCTGATGAAAACATCACCCAACAAATTGATGGCATTTATACTTCTTTAACTAAAATATTCACCTATTCCGCCCAAAAGAATAGTCCTGTAAATGAAATAGCCGATACCTTGGCAAAGGAATGTCTGGCTTGAATTTGAGAGAACAATGAAACAATTGCCTTTAACTGATGAATTATATGAATACGTGCTGGATAAATCGCTTCTGGAGCATCCTGTTTTAAGCGAATTACGCCAGGAAACAGCCAAGATGGAATTGGCTGCGATGCAAATTGCGCCTGAGCAGGGGCAATTTATGCAGTTTTTATTACATAGTATTCAAGCAGAACGTGTTTTAGAATTGGGAACTTTTACAGGTTATAGTGCTTTGGCAATGTCTTTAGCACTTCCCGATCATGGCAAAGTCATCACTTGCGACATCAGTGCGCAATGGACAAAAAATGCAGCTTCTTACTGGAAAAAAGCACAACAGGAGCATAAGATTGAATTACGCTTAGGTCCTGCTTTAGAATCTTTGTATATTTTATTAAACGAAGGCTGGCAGCATTCCTTTGATTTTATTTTTATTGATGCCGATAAAACAAACTATATTGAATATTATGAACTGGCATTAAAACTGATTAAACCCAAAGGAATTATAGCGATTGATAATGTCTTATGGGGTGGCAAAGTGATTGACCCTCTTGATACTGGAAGTCAAACACGAGAAATTAGAAAACTAAACGACCATATAAAGCAAGACCAACGTGTTTATATCAGCCTGTTACCTATAGCCGATGGATTATTTTTAGTCCGTCCTAAATAAAAAACCAGACCATAGGCCTCTTCGGCAGCAGGGTTTCCGAAGAGATCTAATGAAAAAAATGTCTTAGACTTGCTTTCATGGCTGTATACAAAACATGATGTTACAACAACGCTATGCACTAAAAGGAGAGTTTATGCATACTGACGAGAACCCTTGTGGACTAGATGGTTTTGCTTTTTTAGAATTTTCAGGCCCAGATAAAGACTACCTGTGCCAACAATTAATTAAAATGGGATTTCATCCTGCTGCAACGCATCGTCATGCAGACATTACCCTCTTTAAACAGGGCAATATCTCTTTTATTGTTAATGCAAGCTCGCACAGCCAAGCACAACGTCACGCCCAAACCCATGGACCGGGTGCTTGCGCTATGGGATTTAAAGTAAAAGACGCACAAAAAGCACTGGCTCATGCCTTAGCTAAGGGCGCCACTCCTTTTGAAGACCAATCTGCAGCACCGCATCACTTACCTGCCATCGAAGGCATTGGTGGCAGTGTCATCTACTTTGTCGATGATACCAATCAACCTTTTGGAGGCGATTGGCATACAAACACCCAGGAAGAAATCCTCGGAAATGGTTTAGTTACTATTGATCATCTGACTCACAATGTCATCAGAGGCACCATGGATCAATGGGCTCATTTTTATCAATCTATTTTTAATTTTAAAGAAATTCGTTTTTTTAATATCAAAGGCAAAATGACCGCCCTGATTAGTAGAGCCCTTGCCAGTCCTTGTGGAAAGATAAAAATTCCATTAAATGAATCACAAGATGATCGTTCACAAATTGAAGAATTTTTACATGAATACAAAGGGGAAGGCATACAGCATATTGCTTTAACTACCGATAACATCTATCACACTGTGCACTCGCTAAGACATCAAGGCGTTTCTTTTCTTAGTACACCAGACACTTACTATGAAATGATTCAAGAGCGATTGCCCTGGCATACAGAACCGCTGCATCAACTACAAGAAGAAAAAATTTTAATTGATGGTGAACAAGAGTCTCAATATGGCTTGTTATTACAGATTTTTACTGAAAATACATTTGGACCAGTTTTTTTTGAAATCATTCAAAGAAAAGGCAATGAAGGTTTTGGTGAGGGGAATTTTCAAGCGCTATTTGAAGCCATAGAGCGCGATCAGATAAAAAGAGGCACGTTAAAAGCCAATTGAGAAAACTACTTTTGAGGATGAATCGCTTATGAAACTGGCTACTTTAAAATCACCGCTTGCACGAGATGGTGTACTTTGCGTTGTTAATCGGGCGCTCACTAAAGCCATTCAAGTACCTCATATTGCCCCCACTTTGCAATACGCGCTGGACCATTGGAAAACAACAGCACCCTTGCTACAAGAGATTTATGACTCATTAAATAAAGACTTATTAGCAGAGGCCATCACTTTTTCCAGCCAGCAATGCAGCGCGCCCCTGCCGCGCGCCTACCAATGGGCTGATGGCAGTGCTTATGTCAATCATGTCGAGTTAGTGCGCAAGGCACGAGGGGCTGTATTACCCGAACAATTTTGGGTTGACCCACTCATGTACCAAGGTGGTTCTGATGGGTTTATTGGTCCTAATGATCCTGTTTTCGTCCGTGATGAAGCTTATGGTATCGATTTTGAAGCAGAAATTGCCGTCATTACCGATGATGTACCGATGGCCGTCACAGCGGACGAGGCAAGCCAACATATTGTATTGTTTGTCTTGGTGAATGATGTGTCTTTACGTCACCTCATTCCCGATGAGCTGGCTAAAGGCTTTGGCTTTTTTCATTCCAAACCAGCTAGCAGCTTTTCTCCAGTAGCCATCACACCAGATGAATTAGGCATACATTGGGATGGAAAAAAAGTACACCTGCCTCTACTAAGTTATTTAAATAAGCAGTTATTTGGCCAACCCAATGCTGGGGTGGACATGACTTTTTCTTTTCCTCAACTCATAAGTCACGCCGCAAAAACAAGAACATTAGGCGCAGGAACTATTATTGGATCTGGGACTGTCTCTAATCAAGACCGAAGCAAAGGGTCGTCTTGTATTGCCGAACGAAGAATGCTGGAACTCATTGAATCAGGTGAAGCCATGACTCCTTTTATGCGTTTTGAAGACCATATTCGTATAGAAATGCTTGATGAACAGGGACAAACCCTGTTTGGCGCCATAGATCAAACCATCAAACCTTACCAGAGTCTCGCATGATCCTTTATGACTATTTTCGATCTACTGCCTGCTACCGTGTGCGTATCGCTTTAAATATAAAACAGCTGGCTTATGAAAAAGTGAGTGTGCATCTAATTAATAATGACGGTGAGCAGCACAGCCCCTTTTATCATCAAATAAACCCTCAAGAATTGGTCCCTAGCCTGGAGGACCATGGGCAAATAATACATCAGTCACTGGCCATCATTGAATATTTAGACGCACGCTACCCAGAAAAGCCTTTACTTCCAGACAGTTTATTGGATAAAGCGCATGTCCGCTCTTTAGCATTGCTTATTGCTTGTGATATCCACCCTTTAAATAATTTACGAGCCCTAAACTGCCTAAAAACATCTTTTTCTGCTTCAGAGCCACAAATACAAGCATGGTACCATCATTGGTTACGCTTAGGCTTTGATGCCTTTGAAGAAAAATTAAAACAGTTTCAACGCACGAAGCCTGTATGTTTTGGTGACGCGCCTACCCTGGCTGATTTATGTCTTATCCCTCAAGTATACAATGCCCATCGTTTTAATTTCTGTATGGACAATTATCCTTTAATCAATCAAATCAACGCATACTGCCTTAGTTTACCTGCTTTTAAATTGGCTGCACCGGATTGATAATCAAAACCAGGCTCTTTTAAGTTGCGCCGTCACCACTTGTTGTGATGTTTTTTCTAACATACTCCATGCCGGATCACAGCGCTGAATTCGGCCAATCAAAATGTTCTTGCTGGCACAGCGATACCGCACCGGTAATGAGTCATATACTTCTCCTGCTTCTATTGCCTGACATTTATCACCGTCAATAAGCTCAATAGCCCAAGGAAAAGTACGAGACATATCTAGCAATTCATGGCCTTCATTGTTTAGTGCGCTGCTTACTTCAATTTGCACATTTTCGTTTGACCACGGTGATTGGGGGCATAAAAGATTTTTCTGCCTGGGTGCTGCTTTAACAAAACAAGGATCAAAAACCACACCTTGCGCATGACAACGCCAAGCATCCTCACGCACAATGTATTTAGACTGAGACAAACAATCTCCTTGCAACGTACGGGTAATTATCCGTTTATTATTTTCTGTATCATCCCCAAAAGGTCTATATAATTTTAATATCGTATCCTCTGCTTGCACCATAAAAGAGAATAAAAGTAAGACAAGAAATAAAAGACTTCGCCTCATGCTGTTCCCCCTACATTTTTTTAGTGTATCATCGCATTTTAGATGTGAATTTTGGAGTATATGATGACAGAAATAGTGGCTATAAAACACTGTTTAGAAGGTAAAATAGCAGTTGAGAGCACGATAACTGTTCGTGGATGGGTTAAAACGCGTCGCGATTCTAAAGCCGGATTGTCTTTTATCAGCCTGCATGATGGCTCTTGTTTTGCGCCTATTCAAATTGTTGCGACCGACACCTTGGTTAATTATCATGATGAAATAGTCAAACTCAATGCAGGCTGCTCTCTAATAGCTACGGGCAAGCTGGTTGCATCGCAAGGAAAAGGACAATCTTTTGAAATGCAAGCGGAACAAATTGAGGTCAGTGGCTGGGTAGAAAATCCTGACAGCTACCCTATTCAGGCCAAACGTCATACGCTAGAGTTTTTAAGAGAAGTCGCCCATTTACGCCCTAGAACCAATACCATCAGCGCGGTCACTCGTATTCGCCATTGTCTGGCTCAAGCGGTTCATCGCTTTTTTCATGAACGCGGCTTTTTCTGGGTTCACACCCCGATTATTACCAGCAGTGATTGTGAAGGTGCAGGTGAAATGTTTCGTATTTCTACCTTGGATTTGATGAACATTCCCAAAAATCAGCAAGGACAAGTAGACTTTACTAAAGATTTTTTTGGTAAGGAAACCTTTCTTACTGTATCAGGGCAACTCAATGTTGAAGCCTATTGTATGGCCATGTCTAAAGTCTATACTTTTGGCCCTACTTTTAGAGCTGAAAATTCCAATACCAGTCGTCACTTGGCTGAGTTTTGGATGATAGAGCCAGAGCTTGCTTTTGCTAATTTGGATGACATGTGTGAGTTGAGCCAAAATCTGTTACGTTATCTGTGTAAGACTGTTCTGGATGAACGAGCTGATGATTTGGCCTTTTTCAATCAATTTGTTGATACGACCTGTTTGCAACGTCTGGAGCAAATGGCCCATGCTGATTTTGAAATCATGACCTACACAGATGCCATTCACCATCTGCAAGCCTCTGGGCAAAGTTTTGATTACCCTATCAGTTGGGGTGTAGACCTACAGTCAGAGCACGAACGTTATCTGGCGGAAACCTTTTGTAAAAAACCCGTTATTTTAACCAATTACCCCAAAGACATTAAAAGCTTCTACATGCGCCTTAATGAGGATGAAAAAACAGTAGCCGCCATGGATGTACTCGCTCCTGGAATTGGTGAAATCATCGGTGGAAGCCAAAGAGAAGAGCGCTTGCATGTTTTAGACCAACGCATGGATGAGTGCGGATTAAATAAAGAATATTATTCATGGTATCGTGATTTGCGCCGCTATGGTACCGTGCCCCATGCAGGATTTGGTTTAGGTTTTGAGCGATTAATTAGTTACGTAACGGGTATTAATAACGTAAGAGATGTCATTCCCTTCCCTCGCACACCAGGACATGCAGATTATTAATGATCTGACAACACAATGCGGCTGTCTATAGCGCCGCATTGTGTTCATTTTGTACGATTAAAGACCCTTCATGCAATATTAAGACCTTGTCCATCCGGTGCGCCAATTCCACATCATGGGTAACAATAATCAATGCGGTATCTCTTTGCCTATTGAGAGCTAACATCATGTCAAAAACTTTATGTGCTGTTTTTTGATCCAAATTCCCAGTCGGCTCATCGGCCAAAACACATTGCGGTTGATGTACTAAAGCACGTGCTATCGCTACACGCTGCCGCTCACCTCCTGATAGCTGAGCAGGTTTATGCTCTTGTCTTGATTGAAGCCCAACCTGCTCTAAAATAGCAGCCGATTGTTTTTGTGCCTCATGTACATCCATTCCAGACAGCAATAGAGGCATGGCGACATTTTCCAAAGCGGTAAACTCTGGCAATAAATGGTGAAATTGATAAATAAAGCCAAGCTTTTTATTGCGCAATTGGCATCGCTGCTTTTCACTAACCCCTTGCCAATTAATCTGATCCAGACAGACAGTACCAAAAGAAGGCTTGTCCAGCCCCCCCAAAAGATGAAGCAAAGTACTTTTTCCTGAACCAGAAGGTCCAATAATAGCCAAGCGCTCGCCTTTACTAATAGAAAGATTGATCTTTTTTAATACTTCTACTTTGGTTGCGCCATCGTTATATGACTTATATAAATCTTCACTTTTTAAAATAAAATCATTCATAGTGTAATGCTTCCGCAATCATGGTTTTTGAAGCGCGCCAGGCGGGATAAATGGTTGCAGCAAAACTCATGAGTAATGCCATAACACACACTTGCCATAAATCACTCCATAAAATATGTGAAGGCAAATAATCAACAAAATAAATACTGGAGGACAAAACCTTAACGTGAAATACCGATTGCAGCCAATTCACTATCGCTGTCGCATTTTTAGCAAGAACAATACCTCCCGCCAAACCAGACAAAGTACCCACTATACCGACCATCATGCCTTGCACTATAAAAATCCATAAGATAGTAGCAGGGGTAGCACCTATCGTTCTTAATATGGCAATTTCTGCCTGTTTGTCGTTAACTACCATCACCAAAGAAGAAACAAGATTAAATGCAGCTACAGCTATAATGAGTAGCAAGATCATAAACATCATGGTTTTTTCCATTTTGACAGCCTGAAAAAAAGCACCAAATTGTTGAGTCCAATTTCCTACTTGATAAGCCTCACCTAAAATAGAAGACAATTGCGCACTAAGCTCAGGAGCTTGATACACACTATTAATTTTCAATTTAATGCCACTAACATCGGCTCCCAACTGCATTAATTTTTGTGCATCATTTAAAGAAGTGAAAGCCAACTTGGTGTCAAAATTAAAGCCTGAGCCTGCAGAAAAAATACCTGCTACTGTAAACCGTTTAAAGCGAGGAATCATACCTGCGGGAGTCACTGTAGCCTGCGGAATCATAATCGTTATTTTATCCCCTAGCATAACCCCTAGACTGTCAGCCAATCCCTTGCCCAGAAGAATACCAAAATGATTTAAATCACCCATGGAGCCCGCAATAAGTTTCTTATTCAAATGAGTCACTGACTCTTCTAACTGGGGGTCAATGCCTGTTAATATGATTGGCAACACCTGCCCTTCATAAGTTAATAGACCTTGCCCTGCGACATAAGGTGCTAAAGCCTGAATTCCAGCGACATGCTGCACTTTTCTGGCTACAGATTTCCAATCACTTAATCGATCATCTATCCCTGTCACCGTAATTTCTGGCGCCATGCCAAAAAAACGTTTATGAATTTCCATATCAAATCCATTCATGACTGATAAAACGGTAATCAGCACCATCACTCCCAAGCCTATACCTAACATAGAACTTAAAGAAATGAAGGAAACAAAATGATTTTTCTTTTTAGAACGCGTATAGCGTAACCCTATAAATAGAGCCAGTGGTTTAAACATAAAGAGAATTATTTAGAATAAAATTCTATTGTACAGCAGTTAGAAAAAACTCCAAGAATTATATAGCGGAAGAACCTAACTCAAGCTTGTAATTTCATGATAAAATTACCTTTTATTCAACACCATGGATACTCTTATGTTTGAGGCAGAAATAATGATTGCCGGATATACTGTTGTAGTTGTTGCATGCTCTCTAAGTCTTGCTGCTTTGTTATGGAGAAAAAAAATCAAGGCGCTTCAAAAGGAAATTAGCTACCTCAAAACCTGTTTGTCCTTGAAAAATGAACCGCAGCAAAATATAAATCAACCTGATTGAGTCTATGTCTAAAAAAACTTATTGGGTATACATATTACAATGTAGCAACCAAACTTATTACACTGGTTACACAGACAATCTTGAAAAGCGCTTTCAAAATCATCTGGCAGGAAAAGCAAGCAAATACACCAGAAGCTTTAAAGCGGTTGCAATTGCTCAAAGCTGGGAAATATCCGGAGATAAAAAAAAAGCCATGCGCATTGAGCGTTATATTAAAACGCTTTCCAAAACACAAAAAGAAAACATCATCCAAAACCCTAATTCAGAATTGATAACACACCTGCTTTTAACTGAATAAACAGGCGCGTTAAAACTCAATGGAGATGGCCGCTTTAAGACGTTCTACAACGTTAGGAAATTCTGCATCCCTTACAAAGAGCATCTATGTGTTTAGCGTGACAATGCAGTCCAACGAACGCGATCATCGGAGCGAGGAGACGATGAAGTATTGTTCATGCAATCAATAACCTCTTGATCATCTTCAGTACAATCATTCGCCTGAATTTGATCCAATACGGCTTTATGCTCGCCAGATTTCACATAAAGATAACTGTTAATACTTTTAACTTGCCCTACTGCTTCATCACTAATTAAATTGACTTGAAAAACATATTTATCACGATACTCTCTCAAAGTAAGCCCATTGCGTAGCATCACATTAAGATCAGCATCTGCTTCAGTGATATATTTCGATACTTGTGCTGTGAATAACAATGGCTCCGGCATTTTAAACAAAAAGAAATTACTAGGGCGTTCAATCGTCCTAAAGAAAGAGGATTGAAATGCTCTGTGTTCGGCGAATATTTTAGATTCCAGCATTGTTACCATGTCAGGCAATTGTAAAGCTTCTTTTAAAATACAAACTGCATCAGTTAGACAAGACCCATCATCAGCTTGTCTGGTACCTGCATTTAAATAAAACCGTGCTTCGGGAAAAAGTGCAGCGATTCTAAAATAGCCTTGCACTCGAAAGCCTGCGGTCGAATCAAAAGAAAAAATATGCAAAGTTCCCTCTTTTTTTTGCAGCATGACAGGAACTGCATGATACTTTCCATGAGTAAGAACAATCCCTTTTGTCTCATTTTCTTCCATGTCAAGCAATAGGGGATGTTGTGATAAAAATTTAAAAAATGGAAAAATATTATCCCCACTGTCCATGTATGGACGTAAATCCAAGCAGTGTAAACTAATGCCATACTTCCCTGAATAATGTTGACAAAGTTGTTGCATACCCTCTGGTGTTGGCTGATACAAGGCAGGACTTATCTTGATGCCATTAACCATGATACAAAATCCAGTATTTTTTATGGTGTAGTATGAGTTCATGATACTTCTTATCAGTATATAGTTATACCGGTATTATACCTTCCTTTTTCTTTGTGCTCAATATTTGAACCTAAAGTTTAATAAAAAACCTAGATCGAACTCAGAGATCGAGTAAGATGAACGGTATTTTGCCTAAAATTTCAAGCGTAATGGATAAACTAATTTCCCCCAAATTAAACAGTCAGTTAGACATTAAAAGAGAGGGGTGGTATTTCAGAAAATAACCGCATCTTCTGACTACACAGCGACGCGTACTGCTAAAAATAATGATTATAAAACACCTGGAAGCGATTGGCTTATCTTAAAAAATTTTGGCAATCTGCATGTGAAATAAATACCTCATTGAGCACTACTCCCATTTTACACTGTAGGAATGATTATTCCAGCGCACTTCAGCTGTAGTACGTCTTGATATCGAAGTCACTCCCGCGGGAGTTCCTGTATAAATAATATCCCCTGCTTTTAAAGGGAAAAATTGGCTAATATAAACGATTAAATCTTCTGGTTTCATCATCATGTCTGCTCCTTTAGCACATTGCCGAAGGGTGCCATCAATAAGCAACTGAAATTCCGTCTCCATATAGTCATTAAACTGATTAAAGGGAATCCATGGGCCAAGAATAGCAGCATCTTTAAATACTTTTGCTGTAGTCCAGGGATGGCCTTGTTTTTTTAGTTCCGATTGGCGTGTTCTTAAAGTCATATCTAGACCAAGAGTTATGTCTGAAACGGCATTTTTAGCTTCTTCAGATGTCATTCTATACCCATCATGGGCCATGCGTAGCACAATTTCGCACTCGGGTTGTACTGCGGTGTCTTCAAAAGAAAAATCAAGATGCATTTGCTCCCCCCAACCGGAGGCTTGTTTAAGGACACTTGCAGGCTTTAGAAACAATACAGGTTTTTCTGGTACTGCATCGCCAAGCTCTTTGGCATGTTCAAGATAATTTTTCCCCACACAAACTATTTTATCAAAAGACATATGATTGTATACCTTACAGAAATTAGATATTAGTTTATATAATCATTTAATAGCAATTGCTATTCCTCTTTAGTCACTAAGCAAGAATAGCCACATTACACTCGGATAGCTTCAAAACTGTAAAACATATGAGCATCATCCCAATGAATTTCAACAGAGTCAAATCCTGCAGTATTTAATTGCTGAGTTGTTTGATCGACGGATCTAAAGCGACTCCAGGTGGCTTGTAATATTTGTATAAAAATAGCACGCTGCAGGTTGAGGTCATCTTTGTTTATTTTAGAGCGTTTCATGTGTTAAAGATTTCATTAGAGGTCTATTAAAATAAATTCTGAGGTTGCAAGTGTATAGCAAACGAGAAAAAGAATGAAATATCTTATTGATAAGGTGTATCAGTAAAAAAAACCTAATTCATAAATGACACCTACTCCGAATACAAAATGGTTTAAGTTGTTAGTTTGAATAACAAAAGTAATTAATTTTAGATCATTTTTTAAAAATTAAAATACAAACCTCAGTCTATCTATGTTGAAATTTTACTCATGATAAAGCAGAGGATAGCAATGAGCATGATGAGAGATCGTCGGTTGTCAAATAAACCTTCTAAATGCTACATGCAATTAAATCAAAGCCATAAAAAATACTTCCGCTTGATAAGAGGAGCTCCAGTACATATAGATACCCCAACCTCTATGCAGGGGGTATACTGCTCTTGAGAAAGCCCCCTTTTTATTTATGTGAGCTCATAAGGAGACATAATCAAATGATTATAGGGAAATTATTTTTTAAGATAAACCAAATAGGAATAATTTTTTGTTGTTTAGTATTTGCAAATAACGTAAGTGCGGATAAATACAGTGGTGCAGCTCATCATTCTTGCGCTAGGGTAGGGAAATTTAACCAAGGGCAGTGTATCGAGGTCGATGGACATTTGTTATACGTAAAATCATTTGGATTACCTCTTAATAAAAATCATCCCACAGTTATTTTTCTACCTGGCTCAGGAAATACTCATTGTATGTGGGAAAAAGTTGCTCCGAAGGTGGCGAAATTTGCTCATGTTGTGGTTTATGACAAGACAGGTTATGGATACAGCCAACAATATAAAAAACCAGTGCCATTGACCGCATCAATAGTGGTTTAAAATTTAAAAGACTTACTGGAGAGAATTGCTGTTTCACCACCCTACATATTAGTAGGACACTCTCATGGTGGAATTTATGCGCAAGATTTTGCACTTACATATCCAGAATTGGTTAGTGGAATGGTTTTGGTAGATTCTTCAACATATCAATTATTGCAATGGCATCGATTTCAAAATTATTATCCAAGCAAGGATGTTAAATCAACAGAACCTTTTTATTATGAGGCGTTAGGCATTACCCCTAGTTTAAAATCTGTTAAAGAAAAAATACTTAGAAAAGGTGACCATCCTTTTGGTAATCTTCCGATTGTTGTTTTAACTGCTGGAAATGAAAAGGATTTAGGATATTTTACCGCATCAATGGAGCACGATTGGCAATCATTTCAAAGACAATTAAGTAAAACTTCAAATAAATCCGTACAGGTTAACGTAAAAAATAGCAGTCACTTTATTCAGATATATCAGCCAGAAATTATTGTTGATTCCATCTATGACTTAATAAAAAAACAACCTGGATAGTACGTCGTAATGGGGAAAAAGCCTAAATCTAATGGAATAACAGAAGGGTTTTATAGAAAAATAAGTAATTGGTGCCCAGGGCCGGAATCGAACCGGCACGGGATTTAACTCCCGAGGGATTTTAAGTCCCTTGCGTCTACCTGTTTCGCCACCTGGGCATTTTTGGAGGCTGAGACCGGAATCGAACCGGTGTCCACGGCTTTGCAGGCCGCTGCATAACCACTCTGCCACACAGCCGTTCTACCTTAAAACTCTAAAAAAAAAGCGACGATTCTGTCGCTTTAATTTGGAGCGGGAAACGAGACTCGAACTCGCGACCCCAACCTTGGCAAGGTTGTGCTCTACCAACTGAGCTATTCCCGCGTCACTATGAGATGCATTTTACAGGAATGACGTAGCCTGTCAACACTAAAAATCAATTTTTTTTCATTAAATCTGGCCATGCAATAGAGAGATAGATAATCATAGACCATATAGTTAATATTGCTGCCACATAAAGCAAAACAAAGCCAATCGTACCCCACCAAGAGGCAAACGGTGTAAACGCCAGTAACAGCATTAATGCCAACATTTGAATGCCCGTTTTGGCTTTACCTATATATCCCACTGCCACGCTGGCTCTTTTTCCTATTTCAGCCATCCACTCCCTTAAAGCAGAAATAACTATTTCTCGCCCAACAATAATCAAGGCAGGGATAGTAATATAGTCAATTTCTTTCGCGCCCACTAATAAAAGCAATGTGGTGGAAATCAATAACTTATCAGCCACAGGATCTAAAAAAGCACCGAAAGGAGAAGTCATGTTTAATTTTCGCGCCAAATAACCATCTAGCCAATCAGTAAAGCTTGCAGCAGCAAAGAGGCATGCTGCAATCAAGTTTGCGTTTTTAAATGGTAAATAAAAAATAATCACGAGGACAGGTATCAAGACAATGCGTGCTAATGTAAGTAAGTTAGGTAGACTGGTAAAATTATTCACTGCTGATTACTCCCTGTACACGTTAATGGCAGGCATAAAAAATGAGCCACGTCATAGTAATTATTGAACACAGCCAAAGCACCCGCTGCTTGTAATGCTTGAGCATTTTGATTATAAAAATCAATACCGATGGCAGGAACATGAAGCTGTCGTGCCATTTCAATATCTGTTGGTGAATCGCCTATCATTAATGTACTTTGGGCATTTTGACCAAATACATTCATTATTTCTTCTAGCATTTGAGGACATGGCTTAGCGGGTAATTGTCCTGCACAACGAATGACCTTAAAAACATCGTCCAAACGAGTAATTTGCAAGGCACGTTGTAGTGATTGCTGTCCTTTATTAGAAGCAATCGCCAAATCAATATGAGCCTCCTGTAATTGCAAAATCAGTTCTCTTGCTCCGGGAATTAAACACACTTCAGAAGGACGAGAAACCATTGCTCTATGAATCGCCTGCAACAATATTTCTTGTTGAGACAAAGTCAGACGAGGAAACAATTTTTTAAGTGCATGAACCAAACCCAATTCTACGTATTTTTTGGCCTCGGCTGGCTCGACAGAACCAAAACCTAAAGCGTTTGCTTCAGCAGTTACGGTATGTAAAATCAGTCCTAATGTGTCAGAAATAGTACCTTCCCAATCAAAGACTACCAACTGATATGGATTACTCATTGCTTCTTGAGCTCCTTTCGCGCAATAATTTTAGTGTATTAGCAAACCGATCATCTAAATTGGCCTGAAATGAATGGTTTTCCCCATTTAAAGTAAACTGTATTGCACGCGCATGCAAATAAAGACGGTCGGCTCCATCGATTCCCTCGACCTCTCCGGCTCGAGAGCCGTATTTTTCATCACCAACAATCACATGCCCCAAATGCGCACTATGCACTCTAATCTGATGAGTGCGTCCTGTTTTAGGTTTTGCCTCTACCCAACAGGCTTGTTGGTAGTTTTCAAGTAGCATAAACGCCGTCTCAGATGCCTTCCCGTCTTTTTGTACAGAAACCACCCGCTCTCCTGATTTTAATGTATTTTTTTCCAAAGCGGCATCGACAATAATTTTTTTCTTTCCTTGCCATGGGTGCGTTAACAAAGCCCAATAGGTTTTTTGCACATCACGCGCTTCTAATAAGGCATGAAGACTTCGCAACACGCTTCTTTTTTTAGCCAGCAATAAACAACCTGAAGTTTCTCTATCCAAACGATGTACCAACTCCAGATAAGGCAAATCAGGCCTTGTTTTTCTTAACGCCTCGATCACACCCAGCCGAAGTCCACTACCTCCATGTACAGCAATTCCAGATGGCTTATTAATGACTAATAATCCTGAATTTTCAAAAATAATGCTCTCATTAAGGCGTTTTGCCAATACATCACCAACAAATATTTCTTTAGGTTCAGAATAACGAACAGGAGGGATACGAACTCTATCGCCCGCTTTTAACTTTAACCCTGCTTGACATCGCTTTTTATTCACGCGGACTTCACCACCTCGTATAATGCGATAAATATGACTTTTGGGAACCCCTTTTAGTATCTTGATTAGATAATTATCAAGGCGCTGCCCTTCTTCTTCAAAACTAATTTCTTTATAGCTGACTTCACTCATTATGAATAAACCTGTTTGCTGAGCGTGAATTTTTTGGTATTATCTTATACTGCATGGGAAGGTTCCCTTGCAAACCGAATTATAACGTATAAATAGAAAAAAAGTTTATTAGTCGATTCAATATCGGCAAAAATAAGACGCGCTTTCATCATTTAAAGATAGTAGATAAAAGGAAGCGACCCAATACCTGAACTAAATTGATTATAAATTCAACAGATACCTGCGCATGCAAACATGCTTTTATAACAAACGATTATCCCGGACGTTTAATTCCTATTCAGGCAACTATTTTGCATGAATGAGCTTAAAAAGTCTTTTGCGTGCGCCTTTTAATAAGGGGGGCATGCGTATGGTCTGTGCATTAGGATTGGGTTATTAAAGATCAGTTCTCTGCTTTTGGTAAATATGTACCGAATGCAAGAGACTAGAGTATGATAATGAAAAAAGTAAAAGCGAGGCCTTCTATACGAAGCATTGCCCTGTTTCTTACATAAAGAGTAAGTAATCAAGGCTGAATAGTATATTTTATGCATGCGCTGCTTTATCAACTCAAGTATTGAGCCTTTACTGTCTCTTCTTAAAGAGGTTAGCGCCCTAATTATGGGGTCACCAATGGAAAAAATGCTTATTAATGCGATACAAACTGAAGAAGTTCGTGTTGCGCTGATTAAAGACAAACAGTTGTTTGACTTGGATATTGAATGTCCAGGCGAAGTAAAGAAAAAAGGCAATATTTACAAAGCGATCGTTACTCGAAGAGAGCCTAGTCTTGATGCTGTCTTTGTTGAATATGGCTCAAAGCGTCAAGGTTTTTTACCTCTTAAAGAAATAGCACCAGAATATTTAAGCAAAAATCCAGATGATTTTGGCGATGATAAACCACCTATCACAAGCCTCATCCGAGAAGGACAAGAGTTACTTATTCAAGTAGATAAAGAAGAGCGTGGCAGCAAAGGAGCAGCCCTCACCACTTTTATTACCCTGGCAGGCTGCTATCTGGTCCTTATGCCAAACAATCCACGCTCTGGCGGCATTTCTCGACGCATCGAAGGTGATGAAAGAGATGAACTTCGAGAAACACTCAATGCACTAGACCTGCCAGAGGACATGGGGCTCATCATTCGCACCGCGGGTGTTGGTAAAAGCCAGGAAGAGCTACAAGATGACTTGAGTATGCTTTGCAATCAATGGGAATCCATTAAGCATGCCTACAATACTGAACTGGCTCCTTCTCTAATTCATCAAGAAGGCGATGTTATTATTCGCTCCATCAGGGACAACTTACGTAAATCGATTAGCGAAATTATTATCGATGATCAAGTATCTTATATTAAAGCCAAGCAATACATAGAACGGGTTAAACCTGAGTTTCTACCTAACTTGAAGCTGTATAATAGCAGCATCCCCCTATTTAATTTTTATATGATTGAAAGCCAAATCGAAACGGCTTTTCAACGTCAGGTTATGTTGCCTTCTGGCGGTGCACTAGTCATAGACCGGACGGAGGCACTGGTTTCTATTGATGTAAACTCTGCTAAAGCAACTGGCGGAGCGGACATTGAAGCAACCGCAGTCAATACCAATTTAGAAGCGGCCAATGAAATCGCACGTCAGTTACGCTTACGTGATTTAGGTGGCCTGGTAGTCATCGACTTCATCGACATGAGTTCAAGCAAAAATCAACGTGAAGTCGAGAATCGTCTCAAAGAAGCCCTTCAGGCAGACAGGGCGCGAATTCAAGTAGGACGTATTTCACGATTCGGTCTTTTAGAAATGTCTCGTCAACGTCTACGACTCTCTTTAGGTGAAAGTGCCCAGGAGGTTTGTCCTCGTTGTGAAGGAAGAGGTACTGTACGTAATATTCAATCGCACGGCTTGTCTATTACCCGTCTGATTGAAGAAGAAGCACTAAAAGAAAAGACCGCTGAAATTCAGGTGCAACTCCCCCCTGAAATGGCTACTTTTATCATGAATGAAAAAAGGGCTTTTATCAGAGAAATTGAAAAAAGACATGGTGTAAGCGTTATTATTGTAGCAAATCCTTACTTGCATTCGCCTCAATACACTATAACCCGCCTGAAAGAAGACAATGTCGGTAAAATTAAAAAACCCAGCTATTCTTTAATCCAACAGCCTGAACTACAAATCACAGGCAAGGATAAAGAAGCGACATTACAAGATGAACCGGCAGTAAAATCTTTTGCAGAACATCAAATAGCTAAACATCCGCAAAGTAGCTTTATTAAAAGATTGTGGAGTAGCTTGTTTGGTAGCTCAGTAACAACTCCGGCGCTTGCTTCTGAGCCAGTAAAAAAAACCAGCCATCATCCATCTGGAGCCAAGCCATACCAAAAAAATAATGACCGTCGCTCACAAAATGCACGTCGCAAACGTTCAGGACAATCCAGAACTAACTCAAATACCAATAATCCAAATACCAATAATGCAAATAACACTGCTTCTTCTGCACCCAATCAACAGCGCAAAAGAAATAATCACAATCAAAATGGACAGCAAAATCGCCCCATGAGGCAAGACTCGCGTAAAAAAGACACGGTTTTATCTAAAGAATCATCTGATAAATAGTCTTTCCCCTCCAAAAAAAAGGCCAGTCTGCTCTTAATACAGACTGGCCTTTTACCTTAATATGTTGCCATTTCCAAAAAATCTGCTTTGTGCATAACAAAAAACTGTAATGCCTGGCAAGCGCCCAAAAATATCAGACTAATGAAATATGATTTGAATCAACCTGACACCTCTCCTCTGTCTGCGATACGCCATCACATTGTTTTTTTTCAGTAGCTCCCTCTGACATCAGATAAATAACGCCCGTTGTCATCAACAAGCCAAATACCAGGCTAAAATCATCTTTACTCGCAAAAAAAAGACCAATAGGGGAAAAAGACATCAGCATCGTATTGAATACAGAAGGAAAATAAAAACTCTGCTGGTCATAAAGCAAGTAAGGTAGCTTTCCAAGCAAGGAAATAAAAAATAAAACCAAAGCCGCTTTATTTTGATTAAACAAATGACATGAAACAGCACCTAAAATAACCACTGAATAGATTGTTTCTGCATATCTTGCCATCAGCTTGCTCAAAGCAGACGATTGTAAAAATTCATTTTCTTCAATTATTCTCAATTGGTCATTGCGATGACTAAAGTAACAATCCAGACCATATGCACCTACTGTTAAGGGCATGAAATCGGAAAGCTCCAAACTATAACATTGCCCCCCATTCACTATGGCCCAAAAAAGTGCTCTCTTATCATGAGCCTGGTCTTGATCAGCTAAGGAGCAAAGAAAACTTATCGTCGGTAGTAGATAACTTAAATGCTTGGCTGATAGATAAGGATCAAGCCCCATGGCCTGACTTAAAAGAGCATATCCCAGTCGAAGATCATGCCCTATTTTTGTCCACTTATAAATTTTTTTAATCCCGGGTTGGGATGACTGAAAAAAACAAAACCGCTGAGGAACCATCATTTTCTCCAAAAGAAAAATTATTGGCCCCGTCTGTTATGGTACCTGAAAGTTTCGTCAAAATGACTTGCTTCTTCGGTGAAAAGATAAACTCTTTTGCTCTCCAGATGATAAGTTGTATGCGGTTCTTTTGCCTGAGAGTTTATGGGGAAAACTTGCTCCTTCGGCGTTAGAATGAACTAATCTCTCCCGCAAACAGTCATCAATTTAACTTAAGAAAATGACCATGTCAAGTTCACCTGGCTTACATTTAAGACAACTGTATGCCTCATTTTTTTTCATGTTCGTGCTAATCCATTGGGGCGTGTTGACCATTGCCCCAGGTATTAACACACCAATTTTATGGTGCAAAAGATCGCTGGGTTTCATCTACTACTTTAATCGCTGACAGTCTACTAAAAAAAGGGCTGGCTCTACTTGCTATGCTGCGTTTATTCATGGCGTCACTAACCGCTTGCAAGTCTAATGCCTCCAAACGTGAAATCAGGCGTTCTTGTTTATCCAATAAGGCATAATTTCGACTGTTGTTTTTTTCTAAATCAACTTTAACTTCTTCCAGTTCGCTTTGCGTATGATTTAATCGATCTATAAATTGAGAGGCACTCGCGTACTCTAATTGTAGTAACTGTGCCAATTTAGCCTCGAAAGCCTGCTTTTGTGCTTGTTCCTCCAAGACTTGCCCAGACAAAACAGCAACAACTTGCTGTAGAGAGTCCGATACATGTTTGGCTTTTGCTACTTCAGTGGTCATGGAATGCCTCAAAGTACGAAGCTCATGCACCTGTGTTGTCAGTAAATTTTGTGCCTCTTGGTATTGATGCGTAACCTTCTCTAACTGCTCCTGATTTTCTTGTATCAATTGCTGTTGCGTTGAGTTCGACTGCCTTAACGCCAAAGCCTCATCCTCTAAGCGTTTTTTTAGTGTTCGCAAATGATCGCTGGTTTCAATTAGCTCTTCAACTTGATTAGCCAATCGATTGGTTTCATCCTGAAGATTAGAAACCTGGGTGGCTAATTTATAATTTTCTTCTTTGAATTTATTAATTTCGGCCATCAAGCGAAATCTGATTTTATCCAAAGCCACAATAGTAATTTCCAAAATATCAGCAATGCTCGAAATTCCATCTTTGATTTTTTGTTTGAGGTCTGTATTACAGGAGTGATGATCTTCAAGAACAATGCCTGCGGTAGTATAAGCAACACCTGTGGCTCCGCCTAAAATAAGCAACGTTCCAATACTTGCCGCAACACCCATGAATAAAGGCGGCATGGTCAATACCAACCCTGTTCCTACTTTTTTCCATGCAGGCCATGTACCCCATGCATCTGCTGCACGCGATACCATACTTGGATTACTAGCAATGGTATCAATAATAATGCTTAAATTTCTTTTGACATCCGCTATGTGCTGTTTGGTTTTAATAATTTCATCTAAATTAGAATGAAGTTCTAAAGTGGAATCTGCTTCTGCTGCCTCAGCGGCTGCTTGGGCAGCACAAACAAGGGCTTCTGGTTTCTTTTGTACGGTTGCTAACAGCTTAGCCAACTCTTGTTCTTCTGTAACCATAGCAGCATCTCCTTAAGAGTAAAAATAATCCTTTACCTCTTATTTTTAATCATAACGCTCTGAAAATACAAGAACTAATTTTTTGCGATTTCAAGTGATGAAAAACAATTTCTCTATTTTTTAAAATCAAACAGCATCCTAATGGAAATTTTATGACTATTTTTATCAAATATTGATACAATCACACCTTCATACTGATAATCAACTGCTTAGAAAAATTACTAAACAAATTTAATGGAAAAATGAAGCAAGGAACGCTCTATTTTTATACAGGAACTGCTTTATGACATTCACAATAGGTCAACGTTGGATTAGCAATACAGAGTCTCAGCTTGGTTTAGGCATTATTACACGTTTAGAAGGACGCCAAATTGGCATCCAATTTCCTGCCGCAGAAGAAGAACGAATTTATGCCATCAATAATGCACCTTTAAGTCGCATTATTTACAAAGAAGGCGAAGAAATTACCACGAATGAAAATAATAAAATTACTATTACCGCCGTCAATGAACACCAGGGACTAATGATTTATTCAGGCGTGAACGAAGCTAATGAAGAGGTTCATATTACCGAGCTGTCTCTAAATTGCTTTATCCAATTTAATTCACCGGAAAAACGTTTATACAGCGGTCTACTAGATAAATTAGAGTCTTTTAAATTAAGAATCGATACATTAAACCATGAAAGTCGCTTGCAGCAGTCTCCAGTCCGGGGATTACTAGGAGCAAGAACCAGCCACTTGCCTCATCAAGTCTACATAGCAAGCGAAGTTGCACAACGTTATGCACCACGTGTGTTACTCGCCGATGAAGTCGGGTTAGGGAAAACTATTGAAGCGGGTATGATTTTGCATTATCAATTACATACAGGACGAGCAAGAAAATTATTAATCGTCGTGCCTGAAAGTTTAATTCATCAATGGCTTGTTGAGATGATACGACGCTTTAATATTCATTGCTCTATCCTGGATAAAAATCGTTATGATACTTTAAATGAAGTGTCTTCTGAGCTTGATGATGAAGAGCAAAATGAGTTTTCCTGGACTAAAAGTACCAATCAAGCCAATCCCTTCGACAGCGAAGATTTGGTTTTATGTAGCCTCGATTTTCTCATGAATCATCAGGAGGCAGCCTATCAGGCATTACAAGTTGATTGGGATTTGGTAGTCGTTGATGAGGCTCACCATTTGCAATGGTCAGAACAAAGCATAAGCCCTGAGTATGCCTATATAGAAAAACTCGCTGCCTCGACTAAAGGACTACTCCTTTTAACCGCGACCCCCGAACAGGTAGGAATAGACAGTCATTTTGCGCGGTTACGTTTACTAGATCCTTCCCGTTTTTACGATATTAACGTTTTTAAAAAAGAAGAACTACGCTATAAAGAAATCAATCAGCTGGTACAAAGCTTACTGACTTTTCACACAGCCCACCTTGAGCAGCCTTTACCCGAAACACTATTGACTGCTGTCCAACAGTATCTGGGTAGCTCTTGTTCTACTCAGACAATGACCATTATTCAGCAACTATTGGACAGGCATGGCACCGGACGCGTTTTATTTCGTAATACTCGCGCCGCTATTCAAGGATTTCCAAAACGGATACTCCAATCCTATCCTTTACCCAACCCAGCCGTGTACCGCTCTCTAGCTCAGTTAAATAGTCTTGATCCCCTTTATCCAGAAAGTGCTTTACAAGAAAATGAGTTTTGGCTAGAACATGATCCCAGAGCCCCTTGGTTAAACGAAATACTAAAACATCTAGCCCCTCAAAAAGTATTAATTATTTGCTCTAAAGCAAAAACTGCCATCGCTTTAGAACGTTATTTAAAACTAAAAGCAGGTATTCGCAGTATTGCATTCCATGAAGGGCTATCTCTTATCGAAAGAGATAGGGCAGCAGAATATTTTGCAACTCAAGAGAATGGCGCCCAGACTCTCATTTGCTCAGAAATAGGCAGTGAAGGTCGTAATTTTCAATTCGCCCACCATCTGGTTTTATTCGATCTGCCGATGAATCCTGATTTAATAGAACAACGAATTGGTCGCCTGGATAGAATAGGACAACAACAAACTATCCATATTCATGTACCTTACTTAAGCGATACCGCACAAGAACTTCTTTTTCGCTGGTATCACGAAGGACTACATTTATTTGAACAAAGCTGTGCCATTGGTTTTTCTGTTTATGAACATTTTGCAGAACGCTTAAATCCTTTTATTCAGCAACATCAATTAAACCAAGAAGATTTTAACACGCTGATTCAAGATACCCAGCAACATACAGAAAAACTACAGCGCAGTTTGCAAGAAGGAAGAGATAAATTACTGGAAATGAATTCCTGTAATATGCCTGTTGCATTGGCATTAATAGAACAAATTGAAGCAGAAGAAAATGTTCTGGATCTTGAAAACTATATGAGTAAAGTTTTTCAAGAATATGGGATAGAGCATGAGCATCATTCTGAACACAGTGAAATTTTACGCCCTTCTGGTCATATGAAAATGGGGCATTTCCCTGGATTAAGTGAAGAAGGGAATGTTGTCACTTATTCACGAAATAAAGCTTTGGCTCACGAAGACATTCAATTTTTGAGCTGGGAACATCCTATGGTCAGTGAGGCCATGGAAATGATTCTTGAAAGTGAGCTCGGTAATGCGACCCTGGCAAGTATTGCCATTAAAAGTATTCCAGCAGGGGCAGTCTTTCTAGAAACTTTTTTTACTATTAATTGTGCAGCACCGAAAACGCTCCAGCTCGATCGCTTTGTACCTTTAAGTCCTATTCGTCTTTTAGTCGATGCAACAGGTAAAAACCTAAGCCAAATATTAAGTTACACTCAACTAAATAGCCTATGCCAATCCATTAAACGTCATTTGGGTTATCCTATTATTACTCAAATTCAATCATCTATTGAAGACATGCTGGCTAAAAGTAAAATATTAGCCCAGCAACAGATGGAGGCCACATTGATTCTTGCAGAAGAAAAGATGAGTGAGCACAGAACTCAAGAGCTGGTTCGTTTACAAGCCTTGCAAAAAATCAATCCTGCTATTCGAGATGAAGAGATCTCTTTTATAGAAGAACAAAAAAATCAAGGCGTCTATCACATCCAGCATGCCACGTTAAGATTACAAGCAATTAGAGTCATCATTAACACCGCAGCATCCTAGTTAAAAATGATGAAACAGGCAACCCTGGTCTGTTTCATCATTTTAGTTGATCTTTTCTATATCATACGCGCTACAATATGAGCTTATCTTCGCTACTTAAAAAAGAGCGCTGAGGCTATGATAAAATGAAATTCCTACATAAATCACCAAAGGCAAACCTCTCATTAAATGCATCATCATCTGTCTCCTTCTCTTCACCTCTCTCTTCCATTCAAGAAGCATGCCGAATTCAACAGACCGCTTTCAAAAAAATAAGAGCATGGTCAGCTCATTAAGATGAAAAGACCGTAGCGATAAGGCAATTTGACTTTGCAATAACATTCCAAACAAGACTTACTGTAGTATGAATTATTCTTCAATTAAAAGCCTCTGTTGCTAAGGGCCAACGCGCTTTAACTGCCACAGCCCAGTCTTTATCTTGCTGTCCTAACATCAGCCTTAAAGAGCCTGCGTAAGCAACCATCGCACCATTATCCGTGCAATATTCCATAGCCGGAAAAAAAACTTCGCCTTTTATTGCCGCCATGTGATTTTGTAAGGCCAAACGCAAAGATTTATTAGCCCCCACTCCGCCAGCCACTACCAAGCGATGATACTGTGTTTGTTCCAGAGCACGTTTGCATTTAATCACTAAAGTTTCTACTACAGCCTGTTGAAAGGCTTTGGCTATTTCAAGACGATCTTGGGACTCTTTATTGCTTTTGTTCCACGTTGTTAATGCATGCGTTTTCAACCCACTAAAACTAAAATCCAAACCAGGCCTGTCCGTCATAGGGCGAGGAAAACGATAAGGCGTACTCGCACATTGATCAGCAAGATCAGCCAAAACAGCACCGCCAGGATAAGGAATACCCATAAGCTTTGCTGTTTTATCAAAGGCCTCTCCTACCGCATCATCTAATGTATCGCCTAATAAAGAGTAGTCTCCTAAAGCACGGACTTCTATTAATTGACAGTGCCCCCCAGAAACCAATAAAGCAAGAAAAGGAAAGCTTAATGTCGGTGTTTCTAATTGGGCAGCAAGTAAATGAGCTTCAAGATGATGAATACCTAAAGCCGGGATATTTAATGCATACGCGAGGCTTTTTGCAAAACAAGAACCCACTAGCAACGCACCAATCAAACCAGGTCCTGCCGTATAGGCAATCGCATCCAAATCTTTTTTAGCAAGCCCCGCTCCGGCTAAGGCCTCATCCAGCAGAGGAATTAATCTATTGATGTGATCACGTGATGCCAGCTCAGGAACCACGCCCCCATGTACTCGATGAGTTTCTATTTGGGAATGTAAGGCATGAGACAACAAACCTTTTTCTGAATCATAAATCGCAATACCTGTTTCATCACAAGAAGACTCAATACCTAATACTCTCATGCCCAACCCCAAACGAAACGTTAACAAATAAAGCACAGATTATACCATTATTTAATAAAATATCTGTAAAAGTTATCAGATTAAACTTGACGAGGGCTTCATCTGGCACTAGAATTCACCATCTATGAGATAAAATAACCAGAGGATTAGTTTAATGCCTACAATTCGCGTAAAAGAAGGCGAAAACCCAGAATATGCACTGCGCCGATTTAAGCGCTCTTGTGAAAAAGCCGGTATTTTAACTGAATTACGTCGCCGTGAGTTTTATGAAAAACCAACTGCTGAGCGCAAACGCAAACAAGCAGCAGCGGTTAAACGTCATTTAAAAAAGATTTCTCGTGATGTCTCTTCATCGCGTCGTGGAACAAAACACCGTCGCAAATAAGGTGTTCTTTCACATAAAATAAAATGCTTAAGGTCACTCTCAGGTGGCCTTTTGCTTTTTTACTTGGGAAAACCCTATTTTATTTAAATCGGTGTTGCCATACCGCTTGATCATACGCCTTAAAAAGAAACTTCAAATAACGTCACTACCTGCATTTTAAGGAACGAACATGAATATTAAAGAACAAATTACTAATGACATCAAAGATGCCATGCGCGCCAAAGATAAAAATGTGCTCAGCACTTTAAGATTAATCACAGCAGCAGTAAAACAAATTGAAGTTGACGAACGTATTGATGTTGATGAAGACCGTATGCTCGTTATTTTAGATAAAATGACTAAACAACGAAAAGAATCCATAGCTCAATACCAAAAAGCCAATCGCGATGATTTGGTCGCTCAAGAGCAATTTGAACTTGAAATTATTGCTAAATACATGCCAGAGCCTTTTTCTTCCGAAGAAATAAACCTTTTAATTCAAGAAGCTATCAAAGAAACAGGCGCAGAAAAAATGTCTGATATGGGTAAAGTCATGGCTCTATTAAAAAACAAGTTACAAGGTAGAGCCGACATGGCGCTAGTCAGTAGCTTAATCAAGGCTCAATTGAGTTAGTTAATGTCTGGCTTAATACCTCAGCCATTTTTAGACGAGATCTTACATCGTACTGATCTTGTTGAACTGATAGACAGTTACGTGCCTTTAAAGAAAAGAGGCAACAGCCATACGGCTTGTTGTCCTTTTCACAATGAAAAGTCGCCTTCTTTTAATGTAGTTGCCCGTAAGCAATTTTACCATTGCTTCGGCTGTGGCGCATCTGGAAATGCCATTAGTTTCGTTATGAATTACCTGCATCTTGGTTTTCCTGAGGCCATTGATCACCTGGCCAATCGTTTAGGATTAACTGTTCCCAGAGAAGGCCTTCCAGAAAAAAAGCAAAATTTTAATCAACTGTATACGCTTCTTGCCAAAGTAAGTAATTACTATCAAAAAAAATTAAAATACGAAGGACAGACGGCAGTCGCTTATTTAAAAAACCGTGGCGTTAGCGGATCTATTGCCAAATTATATCAATTAGGCTTTGCTCCAGAAGGTTGGCATTTATTAGAACAAGCATTTCCCAATTCTATTGATGAATTACAAACTACAGGCATGCTGATTAAAAATGATGACGGCAAGATATACGACCGATACCGTAACCGCATCATGTTTCCTATACACGATCGTCAAGGTCGCATTATCGGATTTGGCGGCAGAGTCTTGGAAAAAGAACAAAAACCCAAATATTTAAACTCACCAGAAACCATATTATTTCAAAAAAGCCGTGAACTATATGGCTTACATCAGGTATTGAGTCAACAAAAAAGCATAGATTCCATTATCATCGTAGAAGGCTACATGGATGTGATTGCCTTAGCACAACATGGCGTGAATAATGTGGTGGCAACTTTGGGAACGGCAACCAGTGCACATCATATTAAGCTGCTTGCAAAACACACGCAGCGCATCCTTTTTTGCTTTGATGGCGATGCCGCAGGAAAACAAGCAGCATGGCGGGGCTTGGAAAGCAGTTTAAGTCACTTAGGTTCCGGTTTGGATATACGTTTTATGTTTTTACCTGATGGACATGATCCCGATAGCCTAATCCGAGAAGAAGGACAAGCCTCCTTTTTAGAACGAACGAAAAACGCCCTCCCCTTAAATCGTTTATTTTTTGACACGTTATCTCATGCCATTGATTTAAGTACACCAGCAGGCAAAACCCAGTTAATTAATGCGGCCAATCCTTTATTACAAAAAATAGAAGAAGGCCCGTATAAACAATTAATGCTAGATGATTTGGCACGCTTAACTCGGATGGAAGCACATAGATTACAAGCAATAATCCATTCCCCTCACAAAGAACCCCCACCAATTGAATCTAATGCTGCTATTGCTCGCTCCCCATTAAGAATAGCCATTGCTTTATTATTACAAAATCCAGAAATTTATTTAAAAAATCAAAATGCAATCGATCTTGCTTTATTTAATGACAAAGAACATCACATTTTATTACAAATACTACTACACTTAAAAAACGCGCCTCAATCAAATACAGCATCTTTGGTAGAAGCATGGAGAGACAGCAGCTATTTTGAAGCCATTAACAAATTGGCATCTTGGGAGCATCAAGTACCCGAACAAGAGCAGGACAAAGAATTCCTGGATATTATTTTCTTTTTACAAAAAAAGAATAACGACTTGATTATTAAAGAATTAATAAAAAAATCAGGTCAACAGGGTTTATCTGAAACCGAACGAATGACCTTGCAAGAACTATTAAGGAAAAAGCATGAACACTAAGTATATATAAAATAAAAAATACAAACACTGGCATGTTGCATTAACCCAGTCTATAATCAAAAAATTTGCAATTTTCAATCGTCTTTAAAAGAAGTGCCTATACTATGAAAGTGAATGACCATGAACAGCAAAGCTCACAAATTACCAAAGTCATCAGCCTAGGTAAAGAACAAGGGTATCTGACTTACAGTCAAATTAACGATCTACTTCCCAACATTGTAGATACTGAACACTTTGATGTAATCATTAGTATGCTTGAGGGCATGAACATCAAAGTATTCGAGCTACCACCTAGCGATGATGAACTGGCTTTATTACTTAATACAGAAGAAGTGCCAGACATAGAAGAAGCCGCCATGGTCCTGGCATCAGTAGATAAAGAAACAGGCCGAACCACGGATCCTGTCAGAATGTACATGCGCGAAATGGGAACTGTTGAGTTACTCACTCGTGAAGGCGAAATTCGCATAGCCAAGCGTATAGAAGAAGGCATTTATCAAGTTCTTAAATCGCTTGCACACTACCCCGAAACCATTCAGCTGGTTCTGGAAGACTACGAGCGTTTCCTTGCAGAAGAAATTCGCTTGAATGAAATTATCAGCGGTTTTGCAGATGTGGATGACGAATCCGCACCCGCCTCCAGTATTGGTTCCATGCTCGATGAAGAGCAACAAAGTAATGACCTTCTTGATATAGATGATACCGAAGACGATGACGGAGAAGGCGGATTAAGTGAAGTTGATGATGGCCCTAATCCAGAGCAAGCCAAAATTTATTTTGATGAGCTAAGAGACAATTACACTAATGCAATCAATGCCGTTGCAGAGCTTGGCAAAAGCAATGTCAAAGCAGCGAGTCTTATCGAATTGATGTCTGAATCATTCTTAAAGTTAAAGCTTACTTCACGACAAGTTGACCGATTAACTCGCCATTTTCGACAGTTACGCAATCATATTAGAGAGTATGAACGTAATATTATGCGTCTTTGTATTGAGAGAGCACGCATACCAAGAAAACTGTTCATCGAAACCTTTCCAGGGCAAGAAACCGACTTAAAATGGCTTGATTCTGTTCTCACAAAGAATGCCAAAAAACTGGATTTAAATCGCATAGAAGAATACAGAGAAGACATTTTACATCTACAATCAAAGCTGGCTTCTTTTGAGTTAGAGTTTGGTTTAAGCATTATGGAAATAAAAGACATCAACCGCAAAATGTCCATAGGCGAAGCAAAAGCACGCCGTGCTAAAAAAGAAATGGTTGAGGCCAATTTAAGACTGGTAATCTCTATTGCAAAAAAATACACCAACCGTGGCCTACAATTTCTTGATTTGATTCAAGAAGGTAATATTGGTTTAATGAAAGCAGTCGATAAATTTGAGTACCGTCGTGGTTATAAATTTTCCACCTATGCAACCTGGTGGATTCGACAAGCCATTACCCGTTCTATTGCTGACCAAGCACGAACCATACGTATTCCTGTACATATGATTGAAACCATCAATAAGCTCAACCGTATTTCCAGACAAATACTACAAGAAACAGGACGTGAAGCAACACCAGAAGAATTGGCAGAAAAGATGGAACTCAGTGAGGATAAAATTCGCAAGGTTCTAAAAATAGCAAAAGAGCCAATTTCCATGGAGACACCTGTAGGTGATGACGATGATTCACACTTAGGTGATTTTATTGAAGACAATAACATTGAATCCCCTATTGATATGGCAACAGCAGAAGGCCTAAGAGAAGCTACGCTAGAGATTCTGGAAACACTGACCCCGCGTGAAGCCAAAGTACTGCGTATGCGTTTCGGCATAGAAATGAATACCGACCACACGCTGGAAGAAGTAGGCAAACAATTTGATGTCACTCGCGAACGTATTCGTCAAATTGAAGCCAAGGCCTTAAGAAAATTACGTCACCCCTCACGCTCAGAAAAACTTAGAAGCTTTTTAGAAGGTGATGAAGGCTAATTATTTAGCCGCTGTTTAAAAAAACAGCGGCTAAATACCCCACTATTGCCACATTGAAAAAAAATAAAAAAATAGTAGAACATCTTTGAAATTAGGTTTAAAATAACACCTTGTTCGGGCCTATAGCTCAGTTGGTTAGAGCAGCGGACTCATAATCCGTTGGTCCTAGGTTCAAATCCTAGTGGGCCCACCAATAAAATCAAGTAGTTTTAGAAAGTTTAGAAAACTCGTGTAGACGCAATGTAGACACTTTAAGGAAGTAAATTTAATTTTTGACAGCTTGGATTGTTAAGTATGTATTCTGTAAATAGTAAATTTCAAAAGTTATTTCCTGCCCTTTTAATAAGCTCTGTCATATCTTCATGCACAATGATAGATAATCAAATATGTGCCGGTTGCCAGAGGCCTTTATCGAAAGAAGCTGCTCTAAAATATAAAAATACTTCATTAGCTGATTTTATGAGAGAGCGCTTTACTGATCAGCTTGGTCGCACTACAGGCTTTTATAATAAGGAAACCTCCAAAAATTCTATCAATATTAAATTGCTCTCCAGTAGAATAGAAAGACCTTATGATGATATAAACAATTTCTGCCAAGCTCAGGGAGGAAGTTTAGTAATTAAACAAACCTATTATAATCCACTCCCAAGTTTATATATTTCTGAAGACGATATAAAACAAGCCGTGTTTTACACCTATAAAAACGCCAAGGCCTCTGCGCCATCCCAAATAACTATTAATAATATGATTGGCTCTGAGACTTATAATATTAATAAACAGGACTACGCTTTGAGTGCAGCACAAAACGAATATTTAAAACTAAAACATAATGCCAACATCACAAATAGCTCATTTGAAGCCCAAGATTATAGAAAAGCTATACTTGGGGGGAAAATAGGAAAATATTCGTGCATAAAAAATAAAAATAACTTATGGTGGGTTTCTATAAAGCCTTTCAATGTAGAAAAAGATGGCAGTTACACTTGGATAAACACTCAGTTAATATTTAGTTAACATAGTGTGAATTAATGGAATTCAAAATCCAACCCAATATTAAGTAATAAAAGAACGTACCGCAACGTCCAATAAAAGGAAAATAATGAAAAAATTAATCTTAATCGGAGCACTTGCTGCTACATCATCTAGTTATGCATTGGAACTTAAGGGTGCTGAAATACTGGAGCATCGTTCTTGGATCAGTAGTCCTGATAATAAAGTTACTATAATTGCAGGCCATATAGACAATAGTCCCAATATTTATTTTTCGTCCGCTTCAACTAGTGCACGCGCAGATAATGCTAGAGGAACAGTGAACAGCAAG
>PEQM01000034.1 GCA_002786205.1 Legionella sp.
GTGAACGCTCTGCTTACAAAACAATTAAGTGGATTGAAGACACTTTGATAAAACGCGCTGATTTTTTTTACCCAGTCGTAAGTTTTTTTAAAAAGTGATATGGAATATGAAGTAGTATTGACTGATGCGACTGAAACACCTATAGAGCGCAAAAAAAAGACAAAGGCACTATTACTCTGGCAAAAAGAAAAAGACTGTAATTTGCACAAATTTCACCAATCGCAAGCGACATGACTTTAGACTACCAGAATCTGGTGTTCATATTCATCCATCCTACTGTGGCAGTAATTTTTATAAAGATAAAGCCTATTTTGTGAATTCATCAGACCGCTTCGAAACTCACGTGGCGAGGAAACATCAAAGCACAGAACCAGAGTGTATATGCACGTATATGAAGATTTGAGCATCGTATCGACAAAGCCATGGAGCAAACAATGCGCCTAAGGTATCAACGCTTTTTCTATGGCCTTAAGCATTCGAGGTGCTTGCGGTGGCGTAAATGAATAAAAATAATCGACTAACTCCCCTTCTTTATTAATAAGATATTTATGAAAATTCCATTTAGGCGCGCCAAGCCAGCCTAAAGTCTTTTTTGCCCATAAATAAAAGGGATGGGCATTTTTGCCAGTGACTACTGTTTTGGCTGCAACAGGAAAAGTCACACCATAATGAATGTTGCAAAATGAAACTATTTTCTCATTATCCATGGGTTCTTGTTGAGCAAAATCATTAGAGGGTATGCCTATAATAACTAAACCTTGATCTTTATAACGTTGATAAAGTGCTTCCAGCTCGGCATATTGAGGGGTAAACCCACACCGTGAAGCCGTATTAACCACCAGAATCACCTTGCCCTCATACTCTTTTAATGAGAGCAAAGATTGTGCTGTTGTCGCAAAAGAGTAATCATAAGCGTTGGTCATCATAGCTTCCCCTTTAATGAGCATCCATATTTATTTTTGTCATGCCCATTTTAGCAGGCTTAGTCAACCATACTAAGGGAATCAATAAAATAAAAATCCATGCGGAAATAAAAAAAATATCGTCTATAGCCAAGGTATTCGATTGGTGGTTAATAATGCGATTAACTATCATTCTTTGTCCTCCAGAATCAACATTCAAAAGATGATGCAAAGAACTCATGTAATCCATAAAACTCTGCGTATATGGTGTCGCTTGCTCACTCAACTGTGCATGGTGGACTATAGAGCGGTTAGTCCATATTGTCGTCGCTATCGAGGTTCCTATTGCACCAAAAAACACCCTAACAAAATTAGACAGCCCAGCAGCAGCGGCAATCCGCTCAGAAGGCAATCCAGAAAGAATAATCACGGTCAGGGGTATGAAAAACATCGCCATCGGAATACCTTGAATTAAAGTAGGCAAAACCAAAGCCCAGGTATCTATATCCACCGAGTATAAAGAGCGTAAATAAAAAACCAAACCAAACAGCATAAAAGCAAACGTAATTAAAACCCGAGCATCTATCCAGACTAAAAAGCGACCTATAAAAGGAGAACAAAGCACAGCAAAAAAGCCTAAAGGCGCCATAGCCAAACCTGAGCTAATGGCAGGATAACCCAAGTCTTGCTGCATCCACTGCGGTAATAAAACCAAATTACCAAAAAACACGCCATAACCAACCGAGATGGCTATAGTACCAGCAGCAAAATTGCGTCTATTAAAAAGTCTTAAATCAATAACCGGATTTTCTACAGTAAGCTCCCATACTAAAAAATAACAAAAACCAATCACCGCAATCAGACCAAGAATAATAATAGTCGAAGAATCAAACCACCCCATGTCATTGCCTTTATCCAGCATCACTTGCAATGCGCCAACCCAGATGAATAAAAGGACTAAGCCTATGGTATCGATGGCGGAACGCGAAGTAGGCGTTTCACGCGTTTTAAACAACTTCCAGGTAACCGCTGCAGCAAAAAAACCCACGGGAATATTGATGTAAAAAATCCAACTCCAATGGTAATTATCGGTAATCCATCCTCCTAAAGTAGGACCTGCAATAGGACCAACTGTTGCCGTCATTCCCCATAAAGCCAAGGCAAAAGCACTTTTTTCTTTAGGATACGTTGACAGCAGCAAAGCTTGCGATAAAGGAATTAATGGGCCAGCAACCAATCCTTGCAAGATACGTGCGAATAATAAAAACGACAAATCAGAAGCGAAACCACATAAAAAAGAAGCCAATAGGAAAAGAACAATGGCACTAATAAACAATCGCACCTGACCGTAGCGCTGAGTCAACCATCCGGTTAACGGGATGGTAATGGCGTTAGCTGCGGCAAAAAGCGTGATAACCCAAGTCCCTTCATTCACTGAAACCCCCAGATTACCTGCAATAGTAGGGATGGCCACATTAGCTATAGAAGAATCCAAGACAATCATAAAAGTTGCTAATGCAACCGCGATGGTAGCAAGGATCAGTTGCTTCCCTTGCAACGGAGGAAGTGCCGATTCAGAACTCATTGAAGCGGCTTCCCTTGAGGCGTTATCAAATACATGTCATCTTCTTCGCTGGGTTGATGCAGATTTTTTTGAAAAAGATCGTCAATAACCTTATCCACGCCTGCATCCAGATCTTTAAAAATGGTGGTGCTATTGGCATAGTTTATTGTTGGTTGTGAAGTTATCATGGAAGAACGGTCTACCGTAACCTCCATTGACAAGCCAATGCGCAAAGGATGCTGCCTTAGCTCTGCTGGATTTAGAGCAATACGAACAGGCAATCTTTGAACTATTTTTATCCAATTCCCTGTCGCATTTTGGGCGGGCAATAAAGAAAATGCCGTTCCAGTACCGCCTGAAAAACCATAAACCCATCCATGATACGTTACAGAATGGCCATACACATCAGCATGCAAAGTCACCTTTTGTCCGGCTTTAATGTCTCTTAACTGACGCTCTTTAAAATTGGCATCAACCCATAGCTCTTCCAAAGGGACTATCGCCATAAGAGGGTTACCAGGTGCCACTACCTGACCAATTTGTGCTGAACGTTTGGCAATATAGCCTGAAATAGGCGCTTTTATTGTGGTTCTTATTAAATTTAAATAGGCTTCACGTAAATTAGTGATTGCTTTTTTTACATTAGGATGCTCCCGGATGGCTACGCCATTAATTAAAGCGTTATTTGCTCGCCACTCCACTTGTGCATTGGTTAATAAGCTACTTTGTATTTGAAATGCATCCTGGGCATGATTTAATTCCTCTTGAGAGATCCCTCCTACATGAATGGCTTGTTGACGCCTTTTCAAATCCAGACTGGCTTGCTTTAAATTCAATTGTCTTTGTTTTATTGTGGCCAGCAAGCCTTTGTTTTTGATGTACAATTGCTGGGTTTGGCGTAAAGTCAAAGCCAGTTCAGCTTTGGCATTGGCATAAGCTATTTGTCTGTCTGTGTCATCTAGTCGCACCAAAGGCTGTCCAGTATGCACATAGGACGTATCATTGACATCAACTGCGACGATAGTCCCACCGACCAAGGCAGTTACTGGGATGACATTACCGTTGACATAGGCATTGTCAGTAGAGACATAATGCCTGGCATAAAAAAGCCAATAAAAAAAATAAATCAATGCCGCAATAATAAAAAATAACGTCAATCTAAATAAAAGCACTTGCTGCCTTGAATGGGTGGGAGCCATCGCAGATTTTAAAGTCTTAAACATGTTCGTCCTTTTTTAAACGATGATCAGGGCTTGCTGTTGTTCTTGGCGTAGGCAAGAGGCGCTCTTCAAATCCACCACCTAAGGATTTAATCAAAGCAATTTGCAAGTCTCGTCTGATTTTAATTAATTGCAACTGTGCTCTTTGCTCTAATAAATACTGTGTCTGAGTATCCAGGACTACAAGCTGCGATGCCAAACCAATATCATACTGCTTTTGCGCTAACTGATAAGCGCTACGTGCAGCACTCAGTGCTTTATTTTGCATCACCAACTGCTGATCTATGTAATGAATTTCTGATACTTGTTCAGCAACATCGCCTAAAGCCTGATTCAACGAGGCATTGTATGTGGCAATCTGCTCGTCAAGTACTGCATAGCTTTGTTTGACTTGAGAGCGAAGATATCCGCCATCAAAAAGGGGCAAAGTCAAGGCAGTGGCATAACCTAGGAATTGATTTGTATTTCTAAATAAAGGCCCTGCGCCCAAAGAAAAGTTTGCCGCCAGTGCTAACAAGTCGACGTCAGGATAAAATTGTGCCTTGACGTATTTTACTTTATGCAAAGACGCCTCTACTTGCCAGCGAGCAGCAACTATATCAGGACGACGTCCCAATAAATGCAAGGGTAATTGGTTAGGCAATCGAGGCGCTTTTAAATAGGCCAACTGAGGGCGATGAATGCTCAATCCTCTATCCGGCCCTTTGCCTAACAATACGCCTAATTGTTGTCTTAATTTATGTATTTTGCTTGCTGAAGCAATCAGCTGGGTTTTCACGTCAAGAAAAGAATTACGTGCCTGATAAACCTGAACATCGGTAGCCAAACCAGTACGCCGTAATCGCTGAGTAATTTGATTAAATAATTCTCTTTGTTTTTTAGTTTCTAACAATACCTCTTGATAACGGTACTCATAATCCAGCTCATTGTATAAGGTGGCAATAGAAGTAGATAAGATGAGTGCGGATTGATAGAGCGCCGCCTGACTTACTTTCTGTTCAGATAAAGCCTGAGCCAAGAGAGAATAGTTTTTGCCCCAAAAATCAAGCTCATAACGAAAATTAACCGCAGTTAGTCCAAGATTCTGCAATAAGTGAGCTCTTTGAAACACTGCTTTGTTGCGTGAAGACAGATTATGCCAGGTAATGCGGGGCAATAGAGCGGAATTTCCCGCATCGACCAAAGCCGCGGCTTGGTTTTGTCGTGCTACAGCAGTTTGCAAATTCGGGTTGTTTGCTAATCCCTCTTCGATAAGAGAAGGCAACTGCTTGTCAAATTGCTTAGCCCAATCCATTGTAGGCCAAGCACCATTGTCACCCATGATACTTTTTTCTGTTGTAAATTGCTCAGGCTTTTTCAAATGCTGCTTGGAATGCAATCCTATGTAATTGACACAGCTGGCTAAAAACAAAGCCGAACCACATACTATGCTGCAATAATACGTATTTTTATTTAATCCAAGATATGAATTCAAAATATACCCCTGGAGCAGCCTTTTGACAAAGAAGCAATTCCGGTAACCCGGTTAATCACCAACTGAATTGATTCATTTTTTTAAATCAAAATCGCTCAATATGCACTAAACATGGCGTGTAGATGAACGTGGTAAATCATTACATTGATTTTTATATTACTTTCTTATAGTTAAGGGCGCAACCCTTAAATGTTTGTTTCAGCAATTCCCACTTAAATAGTTTTCCCATACAAAAAATAGGAGCATGGTCTAAAATTCAACAAAAGAGACTTATTTAGCAATGATATTCTCCATTTTAAGCAAAAGGGTAAGTAGACCTGCAAAACTTCTGCCCCAGCCTCTCATAAAACGCTGCACGAACCAAGTCAAAAACTCGTAGAATTGGAACTTGGATATTACTTTTTGAGTAGATGAGTGCAGAATTAGAAAAGAGCCTTCCAGAAAATTATGCTATCTTGAGGCATATCGCGCTCAATATTATTCCACGTGCTACATCTATCGATGCCAGTATTAAACTTAAGAGACATATGACCGCTCTTAACGATAATGTGTGTACACCCCCTTATAAAAGAATTAACTTAAAACGCAGTTGCCATGACAATATTTTTAGGCTAAGCTAAATATAAAGCATCCTTGAGATTAGATCATGAAAATATTCACCATCGTTGTTTTTATGTATTTAAGTTCTATACCTATGAGTTTCGCTACAGATTATCATTGTGGATCACCATGCAGCGAATCACAAACAAATTGCACTACAATTACCACACCAAGTGGATGCAACGTTTACCCCGGTGACCCTTGCCCAGCACCTTGTTGCTTATGTGATGGTAACTAAAAATTGAAGTTTTAAAAACTTAAGGCCAACATTGAAAGCATAAAGCGTGGAACGTAGGTATTTTGGTTTTATAATATGCCGTTGGATAGGACTTACTGGCTCCTTGTTCACTGTCCCCCTATTTTTTTTATCTAAAATAAGCGATACTTCGCAAAACTGAAATGATTCCCCCATATGACTAAATATAGGCCTTTTCTTAAGTGGGCAGGTAGTAAATACAATTGTCTTAATGAAGTGCTTAGTATGCTTTCGCCAGGAAAACGGCTTATCGAGCCTTTTTCTGGCTCTGGCGTTATTTTTATGAATACAGACTATCCAGCCTATCTCATGGCAGAAGGCAATGCAGATTTAGTGTTTATTTTTAAAATACTGCAAGAGCAGGGAGAGGCATTCATCGATTACTGTCAACAGTATTTTACCCCTGAGAAAAATGACAAAGAATATTACTATGAGGCGCGCCATCAGTTCAATAGCCTGCCGCTGTCTCCAGAGCGCGCTGCCCTTTTCCTCTATCTAAACCGGCATGGGTATAATGGATTATGCCGCTATAACTCTAAAGGCATTTATAATGTTCCTTTTGGATTGTATGTCAAACCTTATTTTCCACGGAAAGAAATGCTTTATTTTCATCAAAAATGTAAAAATACAGAATTTCTTCATCATGATTTCAGGGATACTTTTCGCTTGGCGGAGCCTGGTGATGTGATTTACTGTGACCCACCCTACGTACCGGTAAATGATAAAACCAAGCCACTGCCCTACTTAAAAAAACAATTTAACGAGGCAGATCAAATAGAGTTGGCAGCACTTGCAGAAGAGAGCGCGACAAGAGGAATTCGAGTGCTTATCTCTAATCATGACACCCTCTTCACCCGCAAACATTACCAAAAAGCCACGATAAAAAGCTTTCCTGTGGCGCGTTGGATTAGCTGCCAGACGCAGTTAAGGCAGCCTGTAAAAGAGCTTCTCGCTTTATTTTAATGGGTCTTTGATAAAAAAAGCCAAGATAATGACCAGCAATAAAGAAATAGGCAATATCGATAAAGCCACTTGATAATCAACTACGGTATAAATATATTCGCCACTGACAATATCGCTGTCACCAAAGGTATCTAATAACTTTCCTACTAAAGGCTGAAAAATAACACCTGCCATCGCCACAATCATATTAGTAGCCGCAAAAACTGTACTTGATAATTGCGCTCCAGTACTTTCCTTGGCCATAATGAAGACGAGAATTTCTGTTGCGCTAAATAAGCCGTAGCAAAATAATAGGCCATTTAATTGAGCATAGGATAGATGAGGATAGTACAATACCAGGCTCACTGAAACGAGCGATAAGGCCGCGCCTATCACCAGCGGAAGCACTCTTTTTCCTGTTACATCTGAAATATAGCCTGCGATAGGCGCGCCAATAGCCCACCCTAAAAATAAAGAAGAGATAGTCCGTGCAGCCTGTACTTTGGTCAAATGATGCGCTTGCTCCAGATAGGTTTTTCCCCATAACTCACCAAAAACCGACAAAGACGTATACAAACAGGCTCCGACAAAACCTATAAGCCATATTTCAGGAGCCATTAATACTTTGAGTACGTTGCGAAAGAACTCTGGTAAGGGATTTTTATGTGATTGAAATCCTTGGGGGCCATCTCTTACAATCGATAAAATCAATACACTTAAAATACATCCGATGAAAGCAATAGCCAGCAATACCTTTTCCCACCCTATTTGCTCAGACCACTCTGTAATTCTCACTTCACCATAAACAAGACCTAACATTCCCAAGGTAGTGATAAGCCCAGCCACTAAAGAAAAATAACGTTTTGGTAACCAATGCAAAGCGAGAGAAAGCACACCAACAAAAGCAAATGAAGAGCCAAAGCCCACTAAAAAACGGCCTAAACTAACCACTAACATAGATGATGTCAAAGTAAACATCCATGAACCAAGAGTACAGCAAAGGCATGCAAAAGTGAGCAGTTTTCTTGGTCCGAATCGGTCCATTAACATGCCCACTGGTAATTGCATTGGCGAATAGGCAAAGTAATATAAGGCTGATATTTGGCCAAAGGTAGTGGCTGATATATGACCTAATGCAATACTAAGCTCTGTTTGTAACGCACCAGGAATAATGCGCAAAACAAACTCATAGCAATAAAAAAGGGCAGCGATAAAACAAATAACACTGCCATAAATCAGATGCTTGTTCTTCAATGTATTATTTTCTTGCATGAGCGTGCGTTTCTTTTAAAAATAACGTTAATAAAGCTGCTGTTAATATCCCTAAGGGTATAATAGACAAAGCAAATTGATAATCGACAATACTGTATAGTTTCTGAACATTGTCAATAACGGTACTAGTGCTCAATAATTTATCGTGATGGGTTGACAAACTAAAATCTAATAAATGGCCCACCAGAGGCTGTAAGAACATTGCACCTAACATCACGATCATATTGGTTACCGCCATGGCAGTACCTGCAGCCTCACCCGGACTAAGCTCGCGCCCCACTGCAAATACAATGGCTTGAGCACTATAGAGTAGCCCCAATAAAAACATAAGATATTGAATGGTTCTTTCATTCAGACCCGGAGCATAAAGAATAACCATCATGATCACGGCTGCACCTAATGCACCTAAAAGCATAGGAAATTTGCGACGTGCCAATCTATCGGATAGATAACCCATCAGTGGAGCACCAACGATAAAGCCCAGGAAAAGAAGAGAATTGGCAATGCCTGCAGCCTGGGTTGACATATGATGGGCATGCATTAAATAGGGGATTCCCCATAATTCGGCAAACACGGTCGTTGGCAAGTATACTAAACACCCGTACATCCCATTGACCCAAATTTGTTTACTACGAATAATCTTACCCAAATCAATAAGACCATGTCTTAAATCAGAGATAGTTCCATGCTGTCTGTATCTGCCTTTTTTATCATGAATACCAAACCATAATACTATGGTTAATCCAATACCAGCAAAAGCAATCACATTAAGTGTCTTAACCCAGCCACTTTGCTCAATAAAATACTCCAGGAAATTATCACCAAACATGGCACCTATAGGACCCAGTGCTGAAGTCATACCAGAAACCATAGCCAAACGATTTTCAGGGAGCCAGATGGTGGCCAGCTTTAACACCCCTACAAAGGCAAAAGCCGAACCCAAGCCCATTAAAAAGCGACCGGTTGCCGCCACATAAAAACTGTTGGTTGCAGTAAAAAGAAAGGTTCCAACTACGCAAACCAAACAAGCAAAGGTAAGTAGACGTTGAGGACCATAACGGTCTAACAAGACGCCAACAGGCAATTGCATAGGAACATAAGCAAAATAATAAACCGAAGAAAGCAAGCCAAAACCTGTTGCAGACAAATCAAAGTGAGTGCGCAGTGAATGCTCCATTACGCTAGGAGCAATACGCAACAAATATTCATAGCTGTAAAAAACGGCACCCAACCCACAAATAATCCAACCAATCAGCGCAAAATGTTTACGATTGTCTATGTCTATATGCAAAATAGTTCTCCTAAACAGGTCAGCGTTGTTTATATGTATAAACAGCGATTAGAACCCCGGTTATTATTTAAACGGTTTATTGACTCACGCCGCTGTCTCTTGCAGCTTGCGCTACAGCAGCAGAAACCCTTGCCTTTAAACGAGGGTCTATGGGTTTGGGTATAATGTAATTTGGACCAAAATCCCAATGGTCAACACCTGGATAATTATCTTTTACTTCTTGTGGAACTGCCTCATGCACCAAACTACGAATGGCTTCCACCGCAGCAATCTGCATCTGCTGATTTATACATCGAGCCCTTACATCTAATGCGCCACGAAATATATAAGGAAAACATAACACATTATTTACTTGATTAGGATAGTCACTTCGTCCTGTTGCAATAATTAAATCATCTCGTACTTGATGCGCCGCTTCTGGACGTATTTCCGGATCAGGATTAGACAAAGCAAAAATCACCGGCTTGGGAGCCATTAAATTAAGCAACGTGCTATTTAACAGATTGGGTTTAGCAACGCCAATAAAGACGTCGGCATCGACGAGAGCATCTTCTAGAGTGCGACAAGGAGTATTTAGTGCAAACGCGGACTTATAAACATTCAAGTCATTACGCTCTGAATGAATAACACCTTGTGAGTCAACTAATAGCATGTTGTTTTGATTGGCGCCTAATGCAACTAAAAGCCGCATGGAAGCAATCCCCGCAGCACCAGCACCAATACAAACAATCTTGACCTCAGATAATTTTTTATGTTGCAGTTCTAATGCATTGAGCAATCCTGCGGCCACAACAATAGCGGTTCCATGCTGATCATCATGAAACACGGGAATGTTCAATTGCTCGCTAAGCGCCTGCTCGATTTCAAAACATTCAGGGGCTTTAATGTCTTCTAAATTAATACCACCAAAAGTGGGGGAGATTCCTTTAGTTATTGCAATAAATGATTGTGGATCAGTTGCATCGATTTCTATATCAAATACGTCAATATCAGCAAACTGTTTAAATAAAACCGCCTTACCTTCCATAACAGGTTTGCTTGCCAACGCTCCGGTATCACCTAATCCTAGTACAGCAGTACCATTAGAAATCACTGCAACCAAATTTCCCTTGTTCGTGAAACGATAGGCAGTGTCAGGATTTTTTGCAATCTCCAAAACAGGAACTGCAACACCGGGAGTGTAAGCCAGTGACAGATCATCTTGAGAATTGGTAGGTTTGGTAACCTGCACACTTAATTTGCCAGGAATTGGAAATTCATGATAATCCAATGCACGCTGTTTGAAAACATCATCAGTCAAAACGATTCTCTCTCTAAATCTGGGTTTTTATAACGCGTTATGCTTTATGCAGTCTCAGAATATATCTTATCCTCTGAATTAAAAAGGCACAATATCGATGTGCCTTTTCTTAGAGTACAATATGAGGCTTTCTGAATTAAGCGTTTTTGCTTGCAGCTTGTGAACGAAGATTGTAACGATCACGGAATTTTTGAACTCGACCACCAGTATCAACCAGCTTTTGTTTTCCTGTATAAAAAGGATGGCATAAAGCGCATACTTCTATACTCAAATCTTTAGATAATGTGGAGCGTGTTTCAAATACTTCGCCACAACTGCATGTTACTTTAACGTTTTCATAATTAGGATGAATTGATTTTTTCATAAGGCCACTCTCTTATAATTTTCCTGAATATCGCCACCTGAACACTTTGCCAGGCACCATACTCTACACAATTGATGCAAAACAATAACAGAAAATACTTGGTAAAGCAATTTAAATATCCAACTCGACCCAGACCGGAGCATGATCCGAAGGTCGCTCTGTTCCTCGTGGCTCCTTGTCTATTGCAGAACGGGTACATTGTGCACTTAAAGCATCATTTAAAAGCACATGGTCAATGCGCAGTCCTCTATTTCTTCTGTATCCTGCTGCTCGATAATCCCACCAGCTAAATGAATTGTCTTCCTGTGGAAACAGCCGAAAACTGTCATGAAATCCTAAGCGAAGAATGCCTTCAAACGCGTCTCTTTCTGCCGGACTTACATGAACACAGCCTTCCCACTCTTTGGGTGAATGCACATCAATGTCTTGTGGAGCAATATTAAAATCGCCTACCACAGCGACTTTTTCGTATTGTTTTAACTGTTCCGCTAAAAATTGCGTCACTTTGCTTAACCAGTTTAGCTTGTATTGGTATTTTTCTGAATCTACCGCGGCTCCATTAGGTACATACAAATTGACTATACGCATGCCCGCAACCGTTGTTGCCAAAATTCGCCGTTGAGGATCAATCAAATCAGGAATATCTACCTGCACCTCTGTAATGGGTTTTTTACTGATCAAGGCAACGCCATTATAAGTTTTTTGTCCTGAAAACACACAGTAAAAACCTTCTTCTGCTAACTGCTCCTTAGGGAAAAGTTCATCTATCAACTTCGTTTCTTGAAGCGCCAAGACATCGACCTGGCTTTTTGCTAACCAATCTAAAACCTGGTCAAGGCGAATTTTCAAAGAGTTTACATTCCAACTGGCCAACTTAAACACACCACTCTCCTTTATACTCAATCATTAATGGAGCATGATCGGACAAGCGCGCGTCACGAAAAATAAAACTGTCCACTACATGATCTTTTAGGCCTGGGGTAATAACCTGATAATCAATTCTCCATCCTACATTTTTTTCCCAGGCACGACTACGATAAGACCACCAGGTGTATTGCTCTTCTTGCTGATTATGCACTCTAAAAGCATCCACGAATCCCAATTCACCAAACAGTTTATCCATCCAGGCACGCTCTTCCGGCAAAAAGCCTGAGTTTTTTTGATTGCTCCGCCAGTTTTTTAAATCTTCTTTTTTGTGAGCAATATTATAATCACCACAAATAATTAACTCTCTGCCTTCTTTTTTTAACTCAACCAGATGACGCTCAAAGCGCTCTAAAAAAGAAAATTTTACGCCTTGTCTTTCTTCGCTACTGGTTCCTGAAGGCAAGTATAAAGAGATCACGCTTAATTTTGGATAATCAAATTGAATATAACGGCCTTCATTATCACAAAAATCATAACCAATACCCTTAACTACTTTTAATGGTTTTTTCCTGGCATAAATGGCCACGCCACTGTAGCCTTTTTTTTGTGCATCAAAATAGTCACAGAAATACTTGACTGGATAAAACTGTTCTTGTGGTACCAATTGATTGGCCTGACTTTTCGTTTCCTGAATGCAGACAAAGTCAAAATTTTCAGTTGCAAGCCAATCATAAAATCCATTACGTGCCGAAGCACGAATGCCATTAGCATTAAAGCTCAGAATCTTCATTACTTTATTAACCTTTTTGCTACTCGAGCCAAACGCTCACCTAAATTTTTTGCTAAAATCATTTCATCCTCACTTAGAGGCAAATCATTAGCAACTCCTGCCACATGAGTGGCGCCGTAGGGTGTACCGCCAGTGGTTGTATTATTGAGCGCTTCATGAATATAAGGCAACCCAAGCATCATCATTCCTTGATGCATTAATGGCAACATCATAGACAGTAAAGTACTTTCTTGTCCTCCATGCATGCTGGCTGAAGATGAAAAGACACAGGCTGGTTTGTCTACCAAATCACCGGCCAACCACAATGAAGAGGTGGTATCTAAAAAATATTTTAGTGGCGCAGCCATATTACCAAAACGCGTGGGGCTTCCTAAGGCAAGACCACTACAGTGACGCAAATCATCCAAGTCAACATAAGGTGCTCCCTCATCAGGAACGACAGGCATGCTTGCTTCGCAAGCAGGAGAAACAGGCGGAACCGTGCGTATACGGGCTTCCAGACCATCTACTCGCTCAATGCCACGGGCAATATAATGCGCTAATTCCGCTGTGGCACCAGTTCGAGAGTAATATAAGACGAGAATATAAGGCGCTTGCATGAGATACCTCTTTTTTAAAAAAGAGGTATTGTCTATCTCATGAAAAAAAATAGCAACTAATGAACATGCCAAATCTTTAATAACCTACTCAGGATACACTCTTGAATAAGCCGAACCCAAAAACCTAAAGAATATAACGGGCCAAATCTTCATCGGCGACCAGTTCATTCAGATTTTTATCCACAAAAGCCTTATCTACAACAATAGATTCACCTGTTTGTTCTGTGGCGCTGAAGGAAATGGTTTCTAACAAGCGTTCCATGACGGTATACAAACGCCTCGCACCTATGTTTTCCATTCGTTCATTAACTTGCCAGGCGACTTCAGCAATTCGTTGAATACCACTTTCATCAAAGTGCAACTCAACCCCTTCTGTTGCCATTAAGGCCTTGTACTGTAATGTCAAAGAAGCACTAGGCTCGGTTAATATCCGCATGAAATCATTCACCGTTAATGCAGACAATTCAACACGAATAGGCAATCGCCCTTGTAGTTCTGCAATCAAATCGGAAGGCTTGGCCACATGAAATGCACCCGATGCAATAAACAGAATATGATCAGATTTTACCATGCCATATTTAGTAGATACTGTTGTTCCTTCTACCAAGGGTAATAAGTCTCGTTGAACGCCCTCACGAGATACATCCCCTCCTCCCTGATCACTTCGTTTGGCAACCTTGTCTATTTCATCAATAAAAACGATTCCATTTTGCTCCACACTTTCTATCGCGCGCGCCTTAATGTCTTCCTCATTAATTAATTTTGCTGCTTCTTCTTCACGTAATATTTTCATTGCTTTGGCTATGCTTGTTTTACGTGTTTTTGTTCTTTGGCTGCCTACTTGTTGAAACATGGATTGCAACTGACTGGTCATTTCTTCCATACCTGGAGGCGACATAATTTCTATGCCTATAGGTGCGGCTACCAAATCAATTTCTATCTCATTATCGTCTAATAATCCTTCTCTTAGCTGTTTACGAAATACCTGACGGGCTGTTGAGTCTTTCTCATTAGGAGCCATACTGCCTCGAGCTGGAGGCAACAGCACATCCAATACCCGTTCTTCAGCTGCATCTTCTGCCAAATGAGACACTTTTTTCATGGCCATTTCACGTTCTTGCTTGATCGCCGTATCAGTCAAATCACGCAAAATAGAATCAACATCCCGGCCGACATAACCTACTTCAGTGAATTTAGTCGCTTCTACTTTGATAAAAGGCGCATTTGCAAGCTTGGCTAGCCGTCGCGCAATTTCAGTTTTACCAACACCAGTAGGGCCAATCATTAAAATATTTTTAGGCATAATTTCATTACGCAATACCGGATCTTGTATTTGCATTCTGCGCCATCGGTTGCGTAAGGCAATCGCCACTGCACGTTTGGCTTCATCTTGCCCGATAATATGCTTATCCAACTCTTGTACAATCTCGCGAGGAGTCATTACTGAACTATTTACTGTCATCGTTTAATTCTTCTATAGTTAAATGATTATTCGTATAAATGCATATCTCGCCTGCAATAGTTAAGGCTTTTTGCACTATGTCTTTAGCAGATAATTGTGTATTTTCCATCAGCGCCTTTGCTGCCGCCTGAGCAAATGGGCCACCAGAACCGATAGCAATCAAACTTTCTTCCGGTTCAATGACATCACCATTTCCAGTAATGATTAAAGATGCTTTAGCATCCGCTACCGCCAAAATAGCTTCAAGTCGCCGCAGCATTCTGTCTGTTCGCCAGTCTTTAGCCAGTTCTACAGCAGCACGAACCAAATGTCCTTGATGCAATTCCAGCTTACTTTCAAAACGCTCAAATAAAGTAAACGCATCGGCGGTGCCGCCAGCAAATCCGGCAATCACCTTATCCTTGTACAGACGACGCACTTTACGCGCATTACCCTTCATGACCGTATTACCCAAGGTGACCTGTCCATCACCGCCAATAACGACTTGATTGCCACGTCGCACAGAAACTATAGTTGTTCCACGATATTGTTCCAAAATAGATTCCTTAAATGAAAAAAATGTATATGGGGATGATTCATAAAAAATCAAGAGCACGTCTTTTTTTTATCAAATTAGCCGCACTCTTGATTGAATTAAGACAAAAAGGAAATGCCTTGCTTCAACGGCGCCAAGCCTAAATGCTGTGCTATGCTTTGGCCTATGTCAGCAAAACTGTCTCGTCGCCCAATAAACTGGCTTTTTAAACCAGGTCCATAGGCTAAAACAGGGATATGCTCTCGTGTGTGATCTGAGCCTGGAAAAGTAGGATCACAGCCATGATCGGCAGCAATGACAACAATATCATCAGGCTGTAATAAAGATGCCAACTCGGGCAAGCGGGCATCAAAAGCCTCTAAGGCTGCGGCATAACCGGCTATATCACGTCGATGTCCATAAGAAGAATCAAAATCAACAAAATTAGTAAAAATTAAACTGCCTGCAGGCGCTTTATTCATGGCCTCTAATGTCGCATCAAATAAAGCCATATTGCCATCGGCCTTTATCGTCTGAGTAACACCTTGGTGGGCATAAATATCAGCTATTTTGCCTATAGCAATAACGTCTCTTCCCGCATCTTTTAAATAATCCAATAAGGTCTTTTCAGGGGGAGAGGTTGCATAATCCTTGCGATTTGCTGTACGTTTAAAAGAGCCCGGCTTTCCTGTAAAAGGTCGCGCAATCACGCGCCCTATCTGGTATTCATCAACCAATTCCCTTGCCAGTTCACATAAGGCATACAATCGTTCCAAGCCAAATGTTTCTTCATGCGCTGCTATTTGAAATACACTGTCTGCCGAAGTATAAACAATGGGTTTTCCTGTTTGCAGATGTGCTTCACCCAACTCATCGAGAATAGTAGTTCCTGAAGCATGCTTTTCACCTAAAACACCAGACAATTGTCCTCTTAGAATCAATTCATCGATCAGTTTTTTAGGAAAACAATGAGGCGTATCTGGAAAATAACCCCAATCAAACAACACAGGAACCCCTGCCAACTCCCAATGACCGCTAGGCGTGTCTTTACCTAAACTTTGCTCAACCGCATAACCAAAATATCCGGCAGGTGTCGCGCACTGAGCCAAATTTACAAAAGGCTGCCCACAACTGGCGACAGTGGCATGATAAAGACCCAACTGCTCTAGATTAGGCAATTGTAATGCGCCTGAGCGCACCTGCTCTATATCTGCCCTACCTTCTGCACAGGCCTCATAAATATGCACTAAGGTATTGGCTCCCTCATCACCATAGCGAGCCGCATCAATACTGGCCCCTATCCCGAATGAATCCATTAATAAAATACAAACTCGTCCTGTCACCTTTATTTTCCTGTTTGTTGGCAGTATGTTTCTTTCAAACCAAATAGCACAAAAAATGCAATGAATAAACCCAAAGGTAAAATCAATGCAGCTTGCTGATAAGCGGTCAAAGAATAAATAGGGATGCCATTGACTAACTCCATTGCACCAGAGTGAATTAATAATTTACTGAATATATTCTGATAAACCAAATATCCGCCCTGAGTAACAATAGAGACCACACTCACCGCTGTCGCTGTCATCGAAGAAGAGCTGCTTTCTGCAACCAAGGCATAGCTAATCACTTGTGCCGAAGTAAAAAGTCCTAATAAGAAAAATAAAAAAGCCATTTGTATCACGGATACTGGAACATACAAGACGGCCAATACAGTCACTATTGAAGCCAATGCACTTATTTTCATCGGCAAAACACGTAATCCTGCTTTATCAGAGATAAAACCTAGCAAAGGAGAACCTAAAATAGCCCCTAAAAACAACATCCCATTCACCAATGCAGCTTGTTCAGAGCTCACATGAAGGCGCTGCTCCAAATACAAATTTCCCATCATGGCACCAAATACAGCAATAGCCATATTCATTAAACTGGCAAACAAAGCGGCTCTTAGATATTGTGGATTAAAATAAGCTTTTTTTGCTGCAAGCAACACCTCCGGGATGTTCATTACCGCCGTTTGTTCTGTCTTTTTTTCTTTAATGCCGAAGGCCATAAATACCAATAGAAAAAAACCCAACATCCCCACATCCAATACTGCCTGTCGCCAACCTACATAAGAAACCAATTTGGTCAGCGGGTACTGAGCCATCATACCGCCTGTCATGGCGACAGTAACAATAATTCCGGTCACAAAAGCCATTTTTTTAGGAGGAAACCAATACGATGCCAGACGGACAGGACCTAAAAAACAAAAAGCGCTGCCGATACCAGTTAAAAAACGACATAATAAAGCGACAGAGAAAGAACTGGAGCAAGCAAGAATTATGGTGCTGATTACACACAAGGACATCGCAAAAAGTAAGGTGTTTTTAATAGAGTATCTATCCAGAACAAGTCCTGCCACAAAAAGAAAAAGCACATTGGATAAATAATAGATACTGGATAAATAAGCCATTTTGTCCGCTTCAATGTGGAAGTCTTGCATGATATTACTTGCAATAGAAGCGAACATATTGCCTTGTATGAATTCATAAAAGAAAAACATGGTGGCAGCCAAACAGACTATCCATGGCAATAAAAAAGCACAAGTCTTGTCATTACAACCTCTAAAGTCCCCTGCTAGCTGCATTATTACTCTCCAATATTGTATCGTTTGCAGTGTGTTTCACGAGTTAATAGTATGGCAATCAAAGCAGCCAATGCAGCAACAGGAAACATCCATAGCGCATATTGAAAATCTGCTACTGAATAATGATTGGTCTGCGCATGATGAGTCATAAGCCAACCAAATACTATCTGCCCTACTCCGGCTCCGCCCATAATAATGATAGACGCGATGCCAGTAGAGGCGCCCGTATTTTCTAATGTATTACTTTCAGAAATTAAAGGGTACGATATCACTTGCGTACTGGAAAAAAAGCCTAAAGAGAAAAAAATAAGGCTTAAGGCAGCAACCGACAAAGTGGTTTGAATAAATAGTGGAATCAAAGCAAGCAACGTAGCTATCGCACCGGCAATCATCAGTGGTTTGCGTTTTCCTTGTCTGTCTGAAAGCCAGCCCACTAAAGGACAACCGATAATACTACCTAGAAAAATAAGACTAACTGTGTTGCTGGCCATGCGTTCAGATAAATGATGAACCACTTGTAAATAACTGGCACCCCATAAAGCACACAACACCATAATAGGTAAGTTTAAAACGGCAGTATAAAGACCTGCCAACCAATTTTGCCTGTTTGACAGGGCATGCAGTAAACCTGGCACTACTGAGCCTTTGCTCGCCGACTCTCTTGGCAAGGCCCCAGAGGGCGTGTCTCTCACAATAAAATAAATCCATCCTAGCAATAAAGCCCCGACTGCACCATCGATTAACAAGGCATTACGCCACCCTACGGCGTGGTATAAATAAGCAAAGGGAGTATGAGCCATCATCCCCCCAACAAAAGCCATGGTAACGAGGCTCCCGACCACCAAAGCCTGCCTTCTTGGCGGAAACCAATGAGAGACCAGCACGATGCAGGCAAGAAAACAAAAAGCATTACCTATTCCTGTCAGGGAATGAAAAAAACAGGCCATTAAAAAATTATGAGTCAAAGCAAAGCCGACTGTGCCCAGCACGCAAACCAACATGGAAAGAAAAATGACTTTACGTGTAGAGAAGCGATCAAGGATGATGCCCGCAGGCAAAAGAAACAAGATATCGGCCCATAGATAAGCACTCGACATCCAGCTTAATTGCGTTGCATTAATCGCAAAATCACGACGCAAGGGTTGATTGATGACATCAAAAATATTCAGCTGAAAAAATTCATATAAAAAAAATAAACCAGCAGACAGACAAACTACCCAGGCCATCAGGTCGCCACGAGGGACAAGGGGCTTTGAATCGACTGTGACTGAATGGGACACTGTTACTCCTAACCAAGGCCTAAAAAGGTGGGGGAAATTATATCAAAAACTACAGTGCATTGGTATCTTTATTGAACACGATTTCATTTGAGTCCCATTGCTCTCTATTTCTTTACCGCAAGTTAACTTAAAATGCAGTCTAAAAACCGCAATATTGTGGTGAAAAGCACTATTATACAAGGCTGCCAATCAACAAACAGCCTTAAAAATAAGCCATAACCGAGCCGTCTTATGGTTGAACAACCACTTCTTGCAGCGAAACAGCAGACTCCAGATCTTGAGTAGGTAATTGGACCGTTACCTTCCCTTCAGCAGGCTTAAAAAAGCTTGAGGAGCAGTGATGCTGGACGCATTTATAAGCACCATAACCAACACCTGCTGTTACTATCACACCACAAAGCCCAGCATCTATAGTGAGACAACCGATAAGTTCATCGAGAAGAGCTCGCCCCCATGGTACATCAAGATTCATGACCAATTCACCCATTGCTGGGGCGCAGAAAAAAGCAGCGACATTAATGCCAATCTGCAATAGTTCAAGCTTTAGCCGTAACTCGCTACTAGAATAAGGACCAGGTTGTAAAGCACAGCCAATGACAGCAGCCATGGCGCCAGTAATCATACCGCCAACCAACACAGTTACGGCTTCATTACTAACTGAATTACCTCTTATTGCCGCACCTGTAGCTACTGTGGCTGTGCCAAGCACGCCATGAAATAATGCGCTATTCAATATGTTATCTATTCTCAATTTGTCATTGGACATGACTCACTCCTTATATATTCAAGTTAACGATGTAGACGGGAAATAAGCCAAGTCAGCAAACCATGCCTTAATGGCCGTTAAACGATTCAATAGACTTCACTTTGCTCACGGGCTTGTGCATTGCGCTGCTTCATGCTCACTAATTAGTGCGCCATATTACAACAGTAATATTCTTTTTTCAGCAGCCATTGCAATAAATACTCTGTACATAACAAAAAAACCTGTCATGTACAGAGCAATAAATAAAAAGCGCACTCTATAGTCTTATTCTTTGCTCAACAAGACCAACAAAAAAGGGCCTGCATTAAAACAAATATGTACATGACGCAAAGAGCACTTTCGTTTACACTAGGCGGTGAGTAAATCAACACATTGTAATGGATCCAGGAGACCTGACATGACGTTTAATTTAAAGGATTACAACGAACTGAAAAACAATTATTCTCAAACCATTTCTATCATGCTGGAGAGAGATAATAAAAAATCAATTAATGAACTTTCTTCACCAAGAAAAGAGCAGCTACTGTTTCTCCAGGATGTGATAAAAGAGCTGGATGAAAGACTGCGTACCCCTGCAACAACAGGAAAAACAAAACATCGGGGTAATAACGCTGAAGGACAACGAATCCTGGCTATTCTTCGCTATGATATGGCACAGGTCCTTTATGGCGCCATGTCTTTAATGGTCACCCTCATTACCAATGACCTCACTATCATGCATACAGGCAGCTTACTCAGAAGCCGCTTATTGGTAGACATGGGTATTACCGCCACACAAAAACCAAGCGAATTACAATATAAAAATTGCTACCGGTATCTCAATCACTTTTTATCGCTGCTGTTCAATGAAAATGACTCGTCTAATGGTATCAACCGAAATCACTCTTTACAAAATTGTGACGTTAAATTTCTTGTCAAACTCATGCGAGAAAGTCATGAACAAGAGCGCAACTACTTCAAATCAGATCTGGACCTTTTTACTGACAATGGTGAAGCATGGAATGACAGTATGGGCGCTCATTTTAATCGAGGAAATCCTTCCATCCCCTTTGAATGGAATGCACTAAAAAGAGAGTTGGGTCAATTAAAAACAGAAGAATTGGCCAGAAAAAATGTCGCTGAATTTACTTTACTAAATCCAGTTCGAGCATGTCAATTGCAGTTCCTGGAACAAATCATGGAGACCTTAAACTCGCTCTCTGAACTACGTATGCCCTCTTCTATGAAAGCCGCAATACTCGCCGGAGCCATGCACATAGTACGTGGGCAAATAAGTCAGGAATATGGAAATGGACTGCTTAATTTTACCGACACCAGTTCATTGGTACACAACAGACTGAACAGCCTCTTAAACCATGCTGTTAAGCCAGAACAAATAGAACTACTCGTGAATGCGGCACAACATTTTATTTTATTCCTCACCACCGAAGCACAGCAAATCAGAGGTGAACACCCCTTATCAAAAATTGATGGCTTCTCTTTAATCAATACCTTAAAGCTTAGCCAGGACATACTTTACGAAACCAGGATAGAAGGATTAAATATTGCTTACAAACGCTATAAAAAAGAAAACAAGGAAATGAACAGCTCTCATAAAGAGCACAGCGGAACCGCTGGATTAAGCAGTCTATTTGGTGGCATGTTTTATCGTTCTAGCGCCTCATCATCCTCAGCCGCAGCCAGCAGCACTCTTAAAAAAGAAGCCGCTACGGAAGCGGATTCTCCTTCTTTACGTTAATCATTGACGAGCAGCAGTACTTTTCTGCTGCTTTTTTAATAATATTTGATTAAATGATAAGCCATTTCGCTTAATTTTTGGTACAATCTGTTTTTTTCTTATTTTTTGGTTCTAATTGATTTTGATGAAAATGTGTTCCCTTGTCGTAAAGGCTTTGCTTCTCTTTGTTTTCTATATCACTGCCTGTCAGGTTTCTTTTGCACAGCAAAAAACCATAGCACTCACCATAGATGATTTGCCCTTTGTTGGCGAATACAGAAACTTTCATCTTAAAATGATGATGGATACCATGTTGCATGAACACATCCCCGCCACAGGCTTTATTATTGCCAGTGAAGTCCGTCATGATAACTGGCCTATTTTGCATGAATTTAAAGACGCTGGATTTAGTTTAGGCAACCACACTTATTCACACGCCAATCTAAATCGACTCAGTGTGGAAGAGTATGCTCAGGAAATAAAAAAAGCCGATGTACTGTTAAAGCCGGTGCTAACCAAACCAAAATATTTTCGCTACCCCTATCTGGCAATGAGTTCTGGTGCTAAAAAAGACGCCATCTTGTGTTATCTGGCCAAAAGACACTACTATGTTGCCCCCATTACCATAGACAGTAAAGATTTTGCCTTCAACCAACGCTTATTGTCTGTCCCTGAACTAAAAAGAAGAGATTATCTGGAACAATTAAAACCTTTTTATCTTGATTTTATTTGGCAACAAACACTAAAGGCAGAAGAATACAATCAATACCATCATCATCCTGAGAAAACACAAATTTTACTAATCCATGCCAATTTGTTAAATGCCTATGTTTTGCCTGACTTAATCCACCTTTATAAACAGCAAGGATACAAGTTTGTGGCACTTGATGACGCATTGAATAATCCCGATCAAGCGCTCAGGTGCAAACAAAAAAAAACCACACCATCCAAATCCTCTGATGCCCCCATAGAATCTTATTTGGCTTGGGATTAATTATTTATTTTAAAGCATGGCATCACTGCTTGCTCTACCTCCAAGGAAATTTATGACTTTTGCACAACTCGGTTTAATTAAACCTTTAATACAAGCTACAGAAGAGCAAGGCTATGAAACGCCCTCTCCTATTCAACAACAAGCAATTCCTGCTGTTTTGGCAGGCAAAGATGTACTGGCATCGGCTCAAACAGGAACAGGAAAAACAGCCAGTTTTGTGCTTCCATTGCTACAAAAACTAGAGGCCCAACCCAAAGCAGGCAGCAATCAAGCATTGGCTTTAATCATTACCCCCACGCGTGAACTGGCTGCTCAAGTACATGAAAGCATCATCAATTACGGCCGCTTTCTCACCTTACGCTCTGCTGTTGTATTTGGTGGTGTCAAAATCAATCCACAAATGATGCGATTACGTAGCGGAGTAGAATTATTAGTAGCCACTCCTGGCCGTCTTTTAGACTTACACCAAAACCGCGCCATTCGTTTAGACCAGGTTCAAACGCTGGTACTCGATGAAGCTGATCGGATGTTGGATATGGGATTTATCCATGACATTAAACGCATTATCAAGTTACTGCCTGGCAAACGACAAAATTTATTGTTTTCTGCCACTTTTTCTGAGTCCATGCGCTCACTGATCAAAGAATTGATGCACAATCCGGTGGAAATTGATGTGGCACCGCGCAATACGGCGGTAGTAAAAATAAAACAAACCATACATCCTGTCGATAAAGGACAAAAAGCACAATTATTAAGTCATTTAGTACACACTAATAAATTAGGCCAAACCATTGTTTTCACCAAGACCAAACATGGGGCCAACAAACTGGTGAAACAATTGGCACAAGAGCACATTCATGCCGCAGCCATTCATGGTAATAAGTCCCAATCACAAAGAACCAAAACATTGGCAGCGTTTAAGTCAGGCGAACTGCATCTTCTCATTGCAACAGACATTGCAGCACGAGGACTAGACATAGAACAACTGCCTTGTGTGATTAATTTTGATTTGCCACAAATTGCTGAAGATTATGTGCATCGCATTGGCCGTACAGGACGTGCTGGCGCATCTGGCTTGGCTTTGTCTTTGGTCAGTGCCGATGAAGCCAATCAACTACAGGCCATAGAGCGGCTCATCAAGCAAAAATTACCGCGTGTAGAAATTGATGGTTTTGAACCACAACACCAGGTACCGACAGCGACACACAACGTAAAACCGACAAAAAAATACCATTCTGCACATAAAAAGCCAACTCGCGATGCCAAAACAGCACAGGCTATGAAATCAGGGCGCCATAGCACTTCTCGCTCTCAAGACAAGAGTAAAACAAGAAATTCAAAGTAAAAACCAATAAAAAAGCGCCGTTTCAGCGGCGCTTTTTTATCACGCAGGATACAATTTAAGGCATCCTGGAAATCTCATTATTTAACTTTTCTAATAATTCCGCGCTTTTCGTAGGCTTGAACAAGGTCACTTCTTTATTTTCAGTATAACCAATTCCATTCGTTATCATGCAGCCTAAATTTAAAATGCAATGCAAAGTACGCCACAAAACGCCTTCCCAACCTCGCCATTGTTTTAATTCCTCACCCGCCTTTTTGATATGAGTCTGACATCTTTTTTTAAACTCAGGCAGTGATTGATTGTATGCAAGATAATGTTTTATTTCTTTATCCAAATCAGTTATTAGTTTTTCTGCAGCCTTGTAAGCTGCTTGATGATCTCGTTCTTTTAAGTTTTCTGCTTTGGTTTTGATTAATTTTATGTAATGAACCACAGAGGCCAGCTCTTCTAGTCGCTGTTTTTCTCTCGCGACAGCAGCAAGATCCTTAGACTGCAAGTTTGGAGTTTGAACACCTATAGAGGCCGATTGAGGCTTAACAGCAGAAGGGCTAACTTCTTGAGACGTTTGTGTTGCTATACTGGCATACTGTTTTGATTGGCCTATGGCTTTATTTTTTTCTAAGTTCTCATCCAACTGAGACCCAACAGCAGGAGGGGCGTCAACTTCCTGCGGCGTTTGTGTTGCTATACTGGCATACTGTTTTGATTGGCCCATGGCTTTATTTTTTTCTGACTCTAGTGCATTGCATTTGTCAACAAACGCTCCTAGCCTGGCTTCAGTATCTTGATTACGCTTTTTCAATTTGTTGCAGCGCTCTTGTATTGTATTTAGCGTGCCCATTATTTCTTCTGTATTCATTTTTTCTTGCTCTAGTAATTGACATGCCTCGCTTTTAGCCTTCTCTAAAAGTTGAATTTCTTCTTTTTGTTGTTTATTAATTTCTTCAATGAAAGCGTTTTCACTCATTAATTGGCTATTAAAGCCAATCTGCTGTTTGAGCGCTTGCCCTATAAGCGTTTCATCATAGATTCGATGAAGCCATTGCAGCCATCTCATTTTATCTGATGCCTGATCAGAACGATGAAGATAAGTTCCCTTTTGAAAGGCCTGCTGCACTTTCACCCACAGCGCTTGTTGTGCGATAATGCGCAGTAGCAGTAAAGAAGGGCTTTCATGATTGCTCTCTTCCAGAACCACGCACGTCAATTGATGAGCACTTAATTGATGCAAATCCGTTTCACTTATTTCATAGAACGAAGAGATTGTTTTTTCAGGCAAGGTTGCTTGCTCTGCTAATACGCGGTCTTTTACTTCACCCCAGCATCTGCTAAATTCACCCAGGTAAGGAATAACTTGCTCTACGGTTAACCTATTATCCAAGTCAACAGGTTCTTTTAAAGACAGCTTTAACTGCGCAAGAAAACCTAATGCGTGTGTTAACATGTTATCCAGTAAAGCCCAGTTGGATTGAGGATGAAAACGTCTGTATGCTGCCGTTGCATTTTCATAAACCGTGAGCCGCTCACTGTTTCCCTCATGATTCAGCAAAAACAAGCGCTGGAAGATGGTGCTTTCCTTGCATTGCGGCACAAAAGCATGGCCATTAATTTCGTCGCCATGAGGCACGGCATGGGGCGTAAAAATGTTTTTTGAATCGGCTAATTCCTTACCCCACAAGTTGTTTTCTTGACTTTTCCTGGCAAGCAAACATACGAACTCGTTAAATAACTGAATTAAACGCAACCAATTTTTTTCACTAATTTTTAACTGCGTTGCAGTATCCCACTTAGACTGCCAATTTAAAATTAAATCCGGAAAGCTTTGTTGATCGTTTAGCGACCGTTCTATGCTATCCGAATCATGCTCTACTACAGTATAACCCGACATTATATTAGACTGTTCCAAAATTAACTCTCGAATCAATTGTGTTTAATTATTGCTCATGGTAACATATTAAAAGACAGTTGATCAAGGAGAATCCGATATGCCAAAAAAAGAACTCATAATTCCTGAACTAAAGCAGTTCAGCCAGCATTACCAGAATTTATTAATAAACAGTGGTTTCACCTGTGAGGCCATGTATTTATTCGGTCTTCGTGACGATTTTAAAGTGCTCATGGCTAGAAAAAAAAGCGCGCCAAACTATATGATTTTTCCTCTGTCCAGAGACACCAAAGACCAGGATGCCAAAGAGCTCATGGAATCTTACTATTTGTCTTTATCCGTAGTGAAAAAAGTAGCTGAAAATTATGCCAGTGACGACTGTATTTGTGTTCTTCCTGTTGCCAAATGGAGTTTGGCTGATCAAGGTGGTGAGCTGCCTATTGCCTGTATCTTTTTATCCACAGACCACTGTACTCTTTTTGATCCTACAGCCTTACAGGAAGTAGAACCCGTTTCTTCACCTTGCAGTGTGTTTTCTCGATCTCGTTCTGACAGCTCTCTGTCAACTTCATCAGTTAGCGAATTACGCACCTTAAACATTGCCAATGAAACAATTGATTCGCAACTGCCTTCTACCGATGCATGTTTAGCCAGATTTGATGAGATACTAAAGTCTAATTCATTGACCCAAAGAGTAGTACATTCATCGAGTGAACAGCTATTTTTCAAGCCTCATACTGCCACACAAGAGCCTTCCATATTACAACAAACCCTGACTGAGTTAGGACAAATTTTGCTCAGCTAAAGGGGGGAGCTAACCTCCTTTAGCAAGCACAAAGCAGATTAAACAACAGACGGGCATGTGGACAATTGTCCACTTCTTTTTGCAATCTTTTTTTTAATACAGTAAAGTAGAGTGCTAATGGATTTTCCAACCTTGAACAATGGACGTATTGTGTTTTTTTATAGGCATTTTCTTTGCCTATTCACCTCATTTGTATTTATTATTGGCTTTATTTTGCATTCTTTTTATTGATTGCTGCTATCGTCTTGTACTGTTTTTTTTATCTGGCCTCCTTGTGGCATTGCTGCATCAGTGCTGGGTTGCACCACATAAAGTAGAGCATCATGCTGTTCTTTCTAACGCGATAATTGAGGGCGATGTCGTGTCTTTGCCCACTGAAAATGATGGAACTGTTTCTTTCGATTTCCAGGTAACAAAAATCAATAGTCATCCAGTAAAAACACGCATGCACCTCTCCTGGTATGAGGCTAGAAAAATGATTCATGCCGCTGAGACATGGCAATTCGTTGTTAAAATAAAAAAACCAAGAAATTTTTATAACCCTGGAAGCCGTGATCGAGAACAAAGCTTCTCTGCAAAACACATCCAATGGGTAGGCTACATCAAAAAAGGAACGCAGCAAAAAAAACAAAACATCAGCAAACATCCCTGGCTTTGTTTTAGAGACTATCTAATGCAACAAATCAATGTCCTGGTACCTGATTTACAGATTGCAGGAATTATCGAAGCACTAACGATTAACCATACCCAACATATCAGCCAAGACGATTGGGCACTGTTCAGACGCACTGGCACGGTCCATTTATTTGGTATTTCAGGTGAACACAGCGCCTTGCTTTTTGGTTTTTTTTTCATTTTAAGCCGTTTTTTCTGGTCTTTTTATACTAAAGGCTGTTTGCTTCTTCCTGCCCCGGCATTTGCCAGCATAGTGAGCTTCTTACTCACCTTGTCCTATGCTTTTTTAGCAGGGTTTGAGCCTCCCGTACAACGAGCCCTGGCCGGATGTTTTCTTTATTCTTTTCGCTACATTGGCTTAGGATGCTTTACTCCGTGGCAAGTATGGCGGTATGCCTTATTTGGCGTCTTGTGTTTAGACCCGCATGCGGTATTTATGCAAGGATTTTACTTTTCTTTTCTGGCAGTCCTTTGTCTGTTACTAACCCATCAACGCTGGTCGCTCAAAGGCTATCAAAAGCATCTGGCTTTACAGCTAAGCTGCCTGATTGGCCTTTTTCCTTTGGGACTGTACTGGTTTTCTTATGGCTCTATCAATGGTTTTCTTGCTAACTTATTTGCTATCCCTTTGGTTGGCTTTCTTATTGTCCCGCTGTCTTTATTGCTGCTGCTCATTCATCCTTTCAATGGCTCATGGGTGCTTATTAAACTATTGAGTTGCCTTATCCATTGGCTTTATTGGGGGCTAGCGTGGATAGAACATTTGGCCTTTGTCAATATTCAATACTCACTAACTGCTACCAGTGCACTGATTGCGCTGATGGGTGGGCTGTTATTATGGATTTTATTACCCATCCAACCTTTCAAACCTTTTGCTTTTTTATGGTGTATCATTCCCTTATTTCCATCTCAGTCTTCTGTTCAATATGGAGAAGCTTTAGTGCAAATACTGGACGTAGGTCAAGGCCTGGCTGTAAGCGTCCGTACCCAGCACCATACTTTGCTTTATGATACGGGTGATTTGTTTTTCCATGGCAGTGATATGGGTGAACTGGTGATTGTGCCTTTCTATCAATTTAGTCATATCAAAATCATTGACACCATAGTGATAAGTCACCCGGATAAAGATCATCGTGGCGGCTTGCATTCCATAGAAAAGCAAATACCGGTTAAACAATTAATCGTCAATGATCCCGAGTACTATCACCGCGGAATTCACTGCCACCATATTTCCGCATGGGATTGGGATGATGTACATTTTGAATTTCTCCCCATCCAATTTCCTTTTAAAAATAAAAACAACAATTCCTGCGTACTCCAAATCAGCACCAGACAAAACCGCCTGTTATTAACCGGCGATATAGAAAAAGAAGCAGAAGACTATCTTGTGCAACAGGCCATGCACCGCTTAAAATCAGATATCCTTGTCTTAGCACACCACGGCAGCAAAACTTCATCGACTTTACGTTTTTTATTAGAAACTGCACCTCGTTACGCCATCGCGTCGCTTGGTTTTGACAACCGCTTTCATTTTCCACATAAAAAAACAGAAACCACCTTGAAACAATTAGGCATTCCTTTTTACCGAACTGATCAATGCGGCATGATCACCTTGACCTTAACCAATGAAAAAAACATCACCAAACCTCAATGTTATTTTCATAAAAAACATACTCTGTGAAAAAATGACTGAAATCCCACCAACTAAAAGGACTTTTATTCCGGCTAAGCAATGCAAATAAAAGCAAACGCTTGGATAAATTGAAAGACAGCGCTGTAGATGACAAAAAGAACGGTCATATGCAGAGGAAACTTAGACAAGAATATTTAAAATTCAAGAACAATTTGTTACAATGTCAACCACTTTTTTTAAAGGGATAAACCATGTCACGTCCTTACTCCTCCCTCTTGCTGGTGGGGCTACTCTCTGCATTTTCTTTACTGACTTTTGACCTGTATCAGCCTTCGTTGTCTTATATCACCCATTATTTTAATGCCACACCGGGTTTGGGACAATTAACTTTAAGTATTTACCTGTTTTTGTTCGGTGTCACTCAATTGGCCTGGGGGCCTTTGGTTGATCATTTTGGTCGTAAAAAATTATTACCAGGCAGTTTGATGCTGGCAGCTTTTGCGAGCATTCTTTGTGCTTATGCACCCAATATTTATGTATTAATTCTAGGACGTGCCTTACAAGGTGTGGCTTTGTGTTGTGCCAATATTATTGCCATGTCCTCTGCAAGAGATTTTGAAAATGCAGAAGAACGAGCTAAAATTTTATCTTACATTTCAATGATTGTTTCAAGCTCGCCTATTTTAGCCCCCGTTATCGGTTCAATCATTTTCACCTATTTCGGCTGGCAAGCCAATTTTATTGTCATGGGACTTATTGCTTTAATTTTAATAACTCAAACTAAAAACGGCTTATGTGAATCTCCTTTTTGGACACCTCCCAAACAATCCTTCTCTATCACAAAAGTGATGGGCTCCTATAAAGAGTTACTGCCTATATCTCGCTTATGGTATGGTTCTTTTATCATGATGCTAAGCTTTACTGCCGTGATGTTTAGCGTTATCAATTCGTCCTACCTCATCATTGATCAGTTAGGCTATACCTCTTTAGGTTTCGGAATTATTTTTATTTTTAACGGCTTAAATATTATCTTAGGCAATTATATTGGGATTGGTCTGCGTAAACTTTTTTCGATGGGAACGACTATTTATCTTGGCAGTGCCTTAATTAGTCTGGGTGGATTTGCCATGCTGTATTGCAATATGCACTATGGCTTTAGTTTATTGGCTTTGTCTTTTGCCCTACTCTCTAATTTAGGGATTAGTGTCTGCGCTCCTCCAACCATGTCACTGACCTTAAGCGACTTTAAAGAAAACACCGGACTTGCGGTGGCTTTTATTAATACGATTAGGCTGTTTGGCTCTTCTTTGCTGTCTATTTTGATGGGCTATTTGCTAATCCGCAATCTGAATGCATTGCCTTTGGGACTTATTCTTACCGGCATAGCAACTGGCTATTGTGCCTGGCAATTTAATCATCTTAGTGAATCTTCTGATGAAGAGGACAGCGATCTCGACCTTGCCGAAACAGCATAAAAAATCAGGGGCATGTATCATGCCCTCACTTTATCTCGAGTGTAGCTCTGTCGCTACAGGATTGACATTAATATCTGGATTAATGCCACAATCATCCAGTAATTTTAACAAATTATTGCCTTTAGGCGTCAAACGCTCAATACAATATTCTTCCAGATAACTTTTCAAAATATAGTAATACTCTGGTTTCATTAAAATTTTGAGCATTTTTTCAGCGCGCTCGATATGAGTTTTATATTTATAGTTACAGGCTTGAAATAACACGCCCCCCAACATGGCTGCAATGCTGGCCTGTCGTACGGTATTGGCTAAATAAAAACGCTGAATAGAATCATCAAGTGCCCGGTCTTTATCCCATTCCACCCATTCTTCATACAATGCCAAAGCATCGTTAGGATTAAACTGCTGCTGTTGATTCATCTGCTGCAAAGCATAGGCAACAGGAACTGCTGCTTGTACATTGGCCCAGGAGCAATTGCCTGCAATTTGAGAACTCATCGGTATTTGTGCAATAGGCAACAAGCCTAATTGCTGATTAATCACTTGATGAAAATAACGACGACTTTGTTTTTTATATAAAAAAGCTTCGATAAAAGACAGATTAATTTCTTCCGGTCTCGTAATACGATAAATATTGATACTGCCCTCTTTTAAACTGTTTTCTCCGCGATCAATTTTAGCCCACCATTGCTTGTAACGAACAAAGCACATGGCATGTCCTCGACTGGCTGCGGGTAAAATAAGCATGGGCGCATTCTGTAAAAGATACTGGATGTGTTTTTTTTCCTGAGTACCTAAATGAGGCATTTGTTGATAACGTAACAACTCTCCTGCATCAGTATAGGCATCAATAACCGTAAACAAAGGAGGCAAGTGCTCGCGCAGGTGCCGTACTGAATAACTAGAGGTAAAACGCCGCAAGGAGTCTTTAATCATGGCAACAGTGAACTCAAGGATGAAACCTTCGTAATCCAGCTCAATAAACTGCCCTTCGGCATTAACGATATCGACATCACCTTGCAGCTCAAAACGATGGCCAAGAAGCTTGCCCTGGATAAAATCTTGTGCAAAATCTAATTTAGCGCCATGCGCATAGAGCAATTGTTTGATAGGGTCTTGACCTCGCAGCACCGGATAGACCAATACTGAAAGCCCATTTCGAGTATAGGCATTGGCATTGGCACCATGCTCTAGCAGCAAGCGCGTCATGTCCGCATCATTGTTATCCACCGTCCAATGCAAAGGGGTACGTCCAGCAACATCTGGTTTATTGACATCGACACCCCGCTTAATCAAAGCCTTGGCAATATCCAGCTGCCTGGTAATCGCACATTCGATTAAAGGGGTAAATCCATACTCATCAATATCATCTAAAGAATTGCCCTCTTTTAAATACATGTCAAATTCAGGCATTTTGCGATTAATGATATCGTTTGCAATAGTCATTTAATCCCTCAATAAAATCCCGATGGTTTCGGTGCATTGCTAAATTTAGGCATATTGCCTAAGCGTAGTTGCTTTTCCATTTCCTGTTCACGCCTTTCATTATCAAACTCTCTGCGTGCCGCTGTATTTAATGGTGGTTCAGGATTTAAATTAGGGTCAACACCATCAAAGCGCTGACTGTCTAATTCAGGATGCTGTAAAATACTATTTTGTAACTCCCCTTCCGGATTTGATTGCTCAGGCTCCTCTAGAGAATGATCGCGGGCATTAACTCGTGCCAGATAACGCTCTCCTTCTTGCTCTCGCAAACGTCGACTACGCTCCATTGCTTTAGTTTCAGCAACAAGCATGCTAGAGCCCTTAGGAGAAGATTTCGCTCTGTCTTGCTCATCACGGCCAGATATAGATACTTTTCTTCGCATAATAATAACCATGTCATCGCTTGTACATGGAGCATTGATTGCCATGACCACACCATGTACAAATTAAATGTCTTTTTTATATTAATTGTAGCCTTATTATAATCTTATTGTGCAAAAAATTAAAAATATTCTTGCTGCAATATCTCTGCAATCTGTATGGCGTTGGTTGCAGCCCCCTTACGTATGTTATCCGCCACCACCCATAAATTCAGGCCTTGAGGATGAGAAATATCTTGTCGTATTCGACCCACAAAGACCTCGTTGCAACCTACCGCATGGGTAATCGCCGTGGGGTATTGCAGCTTTTCTATATTATCCACTACTTTAACACCTGGTGCTTTCATCAATAAAGCACGTGCCTGTGTTGCTGTTAATGGCTGTTTAAGCTCAACATGAATGGCTTCTGAATGACCATACAGCACAGGAACTCTCACCGCAGTAGGATTAACTTTAATGGTATCATCTTCCAGAATTTTTTGTGTCTCCCAAACCATTTTCATTTCTTCTCGGGTATAGCCATTGTCTTCAAACTGATCAATGTGAGGTAAGGCGTTAAATGCAATTTGTTGCGGATACACTACTTTTTTTGCCGGTTTACCATTTAATAAATCCCCCACCTGAGATACCAGTTCACTAATGGCTTTTTTTCCAGTACCTGACACCGATTGATAGGTTGCAACATTAATCCGCTCAATGCCTACCGCATCATAGATAGGTTTTAATGCAACCAGCATTTGAATGGTTGAGCAGTTGGGATTGGCAATAATCCCTCTTTTCTCATAATGAACTATTTGATGCGCATTCACCTCAGGAATGACCAAAGGGATGTCTTTTTCATAGCGAAAACAAGAGGTATTATCAATCACAATGCACCCACAAGAAACCGCTTTAGGAGCATATTCTTTCGACACCGCACTGCCTGCTGAAAATAAAGCAATATCTGCCTGACTAAAATCAAACTCAGCCACATCCAGTACATCAAGTGGCCGGTTATTAAAAAGAATGGTTTTTCCTACCGAACGTGCACTAGCCAAAGGATATAAATTTTTTATGGGAAATTTTTTCTCTTCTAAAACCGTAAGAAAAGTTTCACCCACGGCTCCAGTGACACCTACAATTGCTATATTTAATGGTCTGCTCATGACTACCTCTTTGAATGTATTATAAACATTGTGCTTTATGGCGCAAATAATGCTCCATCAAAACCAACGCCATCATGGCTTCAGCAACAGGCACAGCTCTTATCCCAACGCAGGGATCGTGTCGACCTTTAATGATGACTGTACGCTCATGACCGTTTGTATCTATGGTTTTACCTGGGGTGACAATACTGGAGGTTGGCTTTAAGGCCAAATGAACTTCTATCGTTTGCCCAGTGGAAATCCCCCCTAAAATACCGCCTGCCTGATTGCCTAGAAATCCAGAAGCATCCATTTCATCTCTATGCACACTGCCCCGTTGGGTGATTGCCGAAAATCCGGCACCAATCTCCACACCTTTCACGGCATTAATAGACATCATGGCATGAGCCAAATCGGCATCCAGCTTATCAAATACTGGAGCACCCAATCCAGCTGGCACGCCTCGAGCCAAAACAGTCACACGCGCGCCGATAGAATCACCTTCCTTTCTCAAGCCGGTGATGTAATGCTCCAAAGACTCAACTTGTCTCTTGTTAGGACAAAAAAAAGCATTGTTCGCAATTTCCATCTCATCTTCAAAATCAAGGAGTAATTCACCCATCTGAGCCAAATACCCAACTATATCTATTGCTAATACAGTCTTCAGATAATACCTTGCTATGGCACCAGCCGCCACACGAGCAGCGGTTTCTCTGGCGGAAGCACGCCCGCCACCTCTGTAATCCCGGTGGCCGTATTTTTTATGATAGGTGTAGTCTGCATGCCCAGGACGGAACAAATCTTTTAAATCATCATAATCGCTGGAACGGCAATCCTGATTGTTAATGAACAAGACAATAGGAGTCCCTGTCGTCTTGCCTTCAAAAACACCTGATACAATACGAATGCGATCGGCTTCTCGACGCTGTGTCGTATAATGCGATTGGCCAGGCTTTCTCTTATCCAAAAAGGGCTGAATTAAAGCGTCACTCAACGCCAGGCCAGGAGGACAGCCATCAACCACACAGCCAATCATCTCACCATGACTTTCACCAAAAGTGGTGACTTTAAATAAAGTACCCAGGGTATTGCCTGACATAAACGATTAAGCTTCCTTGTTAAAATATTCGTCAACCTGCTGCTTGGTCAGGACAAAAATACCTTCGCCCCCATTGCTCATCTCCAGCCAGGTAAAAGGAACTTGCGGATAGGCATCACATAATGCTTGCTCACTATTACCTACTTCAATGACCAAAATACCTTGCTCGCTGAGATACCGATGGGCATTATGCAAGATTTTTTCCACTATAGACAAGCCATTATTAGTGGTTTCTAAAGCCAAAACCGGCTCATGACGGTATTCATCGGGTAAGGTTTGCATTTCGGCCTTACTGACATAGGGTGGATTACTGACAATGATGTCATATGCTTTTTCAGGGACATGAGTAAAGCAATCCGACTCAATTAAGGTTAATTGTTCACTGACTTCCAGTTTTTCTTTATTGATTGCTGCGACCGCCAAAGCTTCAGAAGAAATATCTACCGCATCAACTGATGCCATCGGAAAAGCATAGCAGCAGGCTATTGCAATACAGCCACTGCCCGTACATAAATCCAGAATGTGAGACACATTCTCCTCTTCTATCCAGGGAGAAAATTGGGATTGTATCAGTTCAGCTATAGGTGAGCGCGGAATGAGCACTCGCTCATCTACATAAAAAGGCAAATCATAAAAATAAGCTTCTTTAATCAAATAAGGCACAGGAACACGTTGCTGAATTCTTTTCACCAGTTGAGAACAGAGATATTTTTTTTCACTAGAGGTCAACTTGGAATACAACAGCATGGGATCAATATCGTAAGGCAAAGAAAGGCTTCTTAAAATAAGCGAATGCATGTCATCCCACGCATTGTCCGTTCCATGGCCATAATAAAGCTGGGCTTCATTGGCACAAGATAAGCTAAAACGCAAAAAATCCAGGACACTGACCAATTCATCGGTTTCTTTAATGATATGATGTACCATGACTTTACTCCTAAAAAACCACTACTCATCATGAGTAAAATACAAATTGTACCTCATCTACTGCAAGATGTCTCTTGGGGTCTTGATCCTTTTGCTGGCTTTCAATACTATCTATGATTTTTATAATCACCAATAATGCCATGGCTGACGATTTTCTTTCAGATGAAGACAAAGCACTTTTTCGTAAACATGCAGCAGACACCAAACCCTTAAAAAAATCACCCCAAATAAAAACATCCCCGACAATAAAACCACCACCCAAGCCACGCGCCTCGCTTAAAAGCCCGACTGTTCAGCCTGCTAAAAACTATTATTTGTCGGATTTTATCCAGGAAAACATTACATCTCACGCGATCTTGTCTTACGCCCACCCTTCTTTTTCACCCCAGCGCTTTAAGGCATTAAAAAAAGGACTTATCCCATGGGAAGCCCGATTGGATTTACATGGTTTGCATGCAGAAGCAGCGCGAGATTCTTTGTGTCATTTTATTGAAAGGCAGTATCAACAACAAAAACGTTGTTTATTAATTATTCATGGCAAAGGGGGACAGACAGGAAGCCCGCCCATCATAAAAAATCTGGTTAATCGTTGGCTACCACAGATTGACGAAGTCATGGCCTTTCATAGTGCCCTGGCCAAAGATGGAGGACTAGGCGCTGTTTATGTGTATTTAAAAAAACCTTCTGCAAGTGCTTTAAAACAGTAACTTGCCTTTATAGGCTATTATAGAGATAATCTTTGCCATACCAACACATACCGAGTGTATTATGAATCAACTAAGTCAATTTATTAACAACCACTGGTCGCTTTGTCTGACTTTTGTGGCCCTTCTCATCTGTGTCATCATTAATGAGCTGCTAAGTCAGAAAAAAAAGGCCAAAGAAATTAGCCCACAGAAAACTATTGATTTAATCAATAACGATCTGGCAGTAATCATCGATTTAAGAGACAAAGAAACCTTTAAAAAAGGCCATATTATCAATGCCATCAACATGACAGCAGATGACATAAATGACAGCAAACTCAGCCAATACAAAAACAAATCACTGGTTTTGGTTTGTAACCGTGGCCAAAGTGCGCCGGCAGTGGCCAGCAAAATAAAAACCCTAGGACTCAATCCGCTGGTTTTAAGTGGTGGCATGATGGCATGGCACAATGCCAGTCTGCCGGTAGTAAAAAAATAAGGAGAACTCATGGCAGACATTATTATCTACACCAAAGGACATTGTCCTTATTGTCACAAAGCCAAAGCACTATTAACGGAAAAAAAGCAATCATTTACTGAGATTAGTCTGGATACGCAGCCTCAATTACGAGAAGAAATGATAGCTAAGAGTAATGGCCGAACTACCGTGCCGCAAATTTTCATTAATGGCCAACACATTGGTGGCTGCGATGATTTACATGCCTTGGAAGACCAAGGAAACTTAGACCACTTGTTAAAAGGATAATTGATTATGACTGAAGCAAACACACCCAACGACATGAACGCCAATGAAACGCAATTCATGATTCAGCGTATTTATTTAAAAGACCTTTCCTTTGAAACACCCAATACCCCAGCAGTATTTCAGCAACAATGGGAGCCTGAGTTGAATCTGGACATCAACACCTCTCATAACCAGCTAGAAGCTGGCGTTTATGAAGTCATACTCCACATCACGGCCACCGTAGCCAATCAAAAAGCAACTGCTTTTTTAGTTGAAGTAAAACAAGCGGGAATTTTTACTATCCAAAATGCGCCGGCAAACCAATTAGACCATCTACTAAACAGCTTTTGCCCTAATATTCTATTCCCTTATGCGCGTGAGGCGATTACATCTCAAGTGATTCATGGCAGCTTTCCGCAATTGGTATTGGCACCGATTAATTTTGATGCGCTGTACATGCAAAAGCTGGCTGAAAAAGCACCTGTTGCTGAAACCATTAATTAAGCCATGAAGAAAACCATTGCTCTATTAGGTGCCGGCTCTTGGGGCACCGCCGTGGCCATTCATCTGGCACAAATGGGTCATCAGGTACTGCTTTGGGGGCATAAGCCAAAACATGTAGCGCAAATGCAAAAAGACCAAGCCAATCATCAGTATTTGCCTGGTGTTGCTTTTCCCGCTACCTTAATCCCTATGGAAAACCTTAACGAATGCGTTCAACAGGCAGATGAGGTCATTATTGCCGTGCCATCGCATGCCTTTGCTGCATTATTAGCACAGTTAAAGCAACCGCTTGATGGTTTGTCCTGGCTTACTAAAGGGGTTGACCCGCTGAGCCATCAGCTGCTACATCAACTGGTTGCCAAGCGCTTTGGCGATGCTTTTCCTGTTGCCGTTATTTCTGGCCCTTCTTTTGCCAAAGAAGTAGCACGATTTTTACCGACGGCGCTTACCATAGCAAGCAATAATGCGTCTTTTCAGCAAAAAATTCATCAGTTGCTGCATTATGGCAATGTCCGTGCTTATTTGTCTGATGATCTGATCGGCGTCCAATTATGCGGTGCGGTGAAAAATATTCTGGCTATTGCCTGTGGTATTAGCGATGGATTAGGTTATGGCGCCAATGCAAAAGCCGCTTTAATCACTCGCGGTCTTGCCGAAATGACAAGACTTGGTTTAAGTTTCGGTGCACGTCAAGAAACTTTTTTAGGATTAGCAGGCGTTGGCGATTTGGTATTGACTTGCACTGACAATCAATCAAGAAACCGCCGTTTTGGCCTTTTGCTTGGCCAAGGTCAATCGATTGATGAAGCAGAACAGCACATTGGCCAGGTAGTAGAAGGCAAATACAATGCCGCACAAATTTGTGCTTTAGCGCAAGAGCAGCAAATAGAAATGCCGATTTGTGAACAAATCAATGCTTTGTTAAAAAAGGAATGTACGCCCGAAGAAGTCGTTTTGCAATTAATGAATAGACCAGCCAAAGAGGAATATTGATTTTCGGTGTCTATTCAGAGGAATAATGACGATTTTTGTAAGCCTAGGGTCTGCTGACCCTAGGCATCAATTAACTCAATTTCTTCTGTTTTTAAGGCAGTACCCAGAAAGATTTGTCCTACTTTTTGGAATCGTTTTACAGAGTCAGTTACTAAATACTGTCTCCGTGGAGCGGATACACCTTCATTAAGCAAATGATGCTGCTGCAATGTCTCGTGCAAGGATTGGGCGGTCGCTTGAGCAGAATCGACAACAGTAACACCTGGTGGCAATAATTCATGCAGCAGGGCTTTAAATACAGGAAAATGAGTACATCCTAACAACACAGCATCTTCATCTTTTAAATCGGCCAAATAATGTTTTAATGCTTCTTTGGCCACTGTATTATTGACCATGCCCTCTTCGGCCAAAGCAACCAATACACTACATGCTTTATCACCAACTACTGCATTGGGTAAATATTGAGTAATTAACTGATGATAGGCTTGTGATGCGATGGTGGTTTCTGTTGCCAAAACATAAATTTTTTGATTTTTTGTTGCCGCTACCGCCGCCTGCGCTCCAGGTCCTACGACACCCAGGACTGGAATATCAGGCAGTAAGGCTTGCAAATGAGGCAAGGCGGCTGTCGTGGCGGTATTACAAGCTATCACCAAAGCTTTAATACGCCGCTCTACCAAAACTCGAGCCATCTGTACCGCATAGTGCCTTATCGTATCAGGGCTTTTAGTGCCATACGGCAGACGGGCTGTATCCCCTAAATAGATGAAAGACTCCATAGGCAGGTAAGCTTGTAATGCACGAAGCACGGTCAGGCCACCCATTCCTGAATCAAAAACACCTATCGCTAACTGGTTTTTATTCAATTTCAATCCTTGTTAAATAGAACGACCTGGATTGGTTCCCCAAGCATTCCCCTGTTCTTGCTCTTCTTCTTTTAATAATTTTTTGGTTTTTATACTACTCATTTGCTCTTTAAAGCGTTGTACCGAAGAGGGGTCTGTAGGGGCACCTTCCATTTGCTTTTGCATTTTTATCATTTGATCAGCCGCCAGCAATTTATTTTTTAATACAACCTGCGCCTCCGGATCAGAAAACACTTGATGATAACAAGAATCTGGCGTAAATGATTGCCCGTATAATAAACCTGGCTTCATCACTTGCTCTGGGTCAAAAAAACCAGTCCTGACTACAAGGGCGTCCTGATTAAAATGAAATTTTTCCTTGCCCAATATCATCAGAGCAGTCCATAACAATTCCATTTCTTGCTTATTCCCCCCTTTTAAATACAGGGGATAACTTTTAGTTGGTACGCCCCCATGCGCCTGAATTAAAGCCAAAGCCATATCCATATAGACATTCACTTTTTCATACGCTGGTGATTTTGGCTGAGGGCCTTGCACTAGCTCAACTTTCCAACCGGAAGATTTGGCTAACTGCTCTTTTTTACCATGATACAGTGTTCGAGAAGGAAGCAAAGACTGAGCCAATAAGGCTTCACTAGGCTTTTCTTCTTCATGACGTGTCGTGACGGTATACAAAATAGACTGACCTGGCTCCAGTGTGACTTTCTTTAGCACCGGTGGATGAGTATCTCGTGTCAAACCAGTAAGCATTCCGCGTTTACCAGGTTCATTTGATTTGTTTTCGTTTTTCCTTGTTCGCAATTGAGCCAAATCTGCTTGCGAAATAGACTGCACAGTAACATCCTCTGCCGGATAGACATACCATTCTTTTTGCGACCGGATATTCTCAATGGTTTGTAGTAGCGATGTTATTTTACTTGCTAATTTACCGTATTGCGCAATGGAATGGTCTAATGCCTTTTGCGATGCAAGCCATTGATCGCGGATGGTTTGAATCGCTAGATATTCGCCTTGACTTGATTGAGGTAACTGGTCAATACATTCTTGCAAGCGCGCAGCATTACGCACCAATTTAGCCTCAGTAAGCCTTACCTGCTCTAGCAATCCTGCATACTCTTTTTGTTTTAACACCAGAGCTTCGTCTGTTTGTTTATGCAAAACATGACTGTCCCATTCGGTATCCAAATCATCGAACCGCTGACTAAGACTAACCAGACCCTCATGCTCTTTGGTAATCTGTTCGACTTTTTCGCGAACAGGCAACAATAATCTCTCGCGCGCTTCAGGGTCATTCTTCGCAGCAAGCAACTCATCCTGAATATGCAAAGCATGAAGACGTTCAAAAGAGATTACTTTGTTCAGCCATTGCGCAGCGATTTTTTGATTTTTGGCATATGTAGAAAGACCCTGAATGAACGCCTCCTTAGTCTTTCTGTCCTTTAATAATTCATTAATTGTATCCGGTTTAATTGGCTGTAATTCAATCCTATTATTCAATAGTATTGTTAATACCATCGCTGGCGCTTGTCTTGTTTCGGCTTGAAAAGCACCATGTAAAGCCTGTTGCGCCTCACATTCTTTAGTTAGTCTATTTTTGTCCTCAGATGACATCCTGTAAGGCATTAAACAAAGCTCCAAATCGTCCCAGATTTTTTGTTGCTTCTGCCCACTAAGACTAAGAGAATGTAATAGTTTATTAATTTGTACGATGATTTTAGCGTCATAATAACCTAAATTACACTGAGCCAATACGGTACTGTGTAAGACTTTCTTTTGCTCACAAATCACATTTTCAGCAAGTAAATCATGAACCATGTCCGCATCCAATGTCAGGCCCACGACCTGTTGTATGGTTTTGGCATCTTTAGCATCCATAAGCTGCCTGGTAGCGCCTTCTTCAGACAATATCTTTAGCTGCTGTTCTAAAGGCAGGGAGGCAAATAAACGGGTTAAGGACTGTCGAGATTGGGCACTTCCCAAAAGATGTTGCTCTACTTGCAAAGCAAAAGCACGGCGAACAAGTGCTTTGCGCACACAAAGATAACTTTCTTCGTCTATCCAATCAGGTGTTACAACCAACTCGCTTTGTTTTAGTATTGCTCTCTGGTTTTCTAAAGTCGGATAGTTTTCCAAGACACCAATTATCTTCAGTACTGTTAATAAAGACATCTTATTCTTAATGTAGTCCAAAGTCTTTGCTAATTCATCCTGGCGTATTGCCTGTAATCGCTTTGATGCGCTGTCTTTAATCTGAACAATTGAAGCTTCATCAGGCCGGGTGAGACCAGGTTGTGATTGCACCAACAACGAAACCATTTCATCAGCGCTGGCTTGCTGTAATTTTTCTAATTGTTGAAATGACATCGTTGCAATATTCCGCACTATCTGCTTAATCATCAACTGTTGCTGACGTTTTTGTGCAGGCTCCTGGGCTTTCTGCCATAATGTTTCTGCTAATGTTTCTGCTAATGTTTCTGCTAATGTTTCTGCTAAAGCAGTATTCACCGCTGAAAAAATCAAGTTCTTCAGCGCTTCTTTTTTCTGTGAGAGTGTTGTTGCAGTGCGCAATGCCGTCAAGTTTTCAAGCGACTCTGACTGATTAACCAGCGTATTTAGACGTACAGACAGTTGAGCTGTTATATAAGGGGCTAATTGTTCCCTTAAATCAGCAAGAGGAGATCTTAAGACCATCCCTTCGTCTCTTTCCTTTAAACTTTTATCTAAATAGGCTGCACACGCTTCTTGATTATTAGCAAGAATAGCCAATAACACTTCCTCTGGAGCTTCTTTTAACTCCAAGCGAACACGAAGCACGGACATTGCCACTTGGATTTCTTGGATTGCCGGCCAATCAGGTGACGTATCCTCATTGAGAGTAACGCCTACAAACTCCCAAAATGACCAATGGTCTTTCAATTTTTGAGGAAAAGCAGTCGCATCCGTTGAATCAAGCGCCAAAACAGCATCCAGCGCTGCTGCTGCTTGCCGCTGTTGTTCGGCATTTAAGCTGTGGATATCCAGCTCTTGAACTGTTGTTAATAAATCATTAAAAGGCATCAAAACACTCCCCATCAGTGTGTATATCCTTATTTTAGTCTGAATTTATTAATTTATCCTTAAACTCTCATGTTATATCGCTATAAAGCTATCCCAATAAAAAACGAAAACTTTTTTGAATTTGATTTAGATCAAATTGATTTAAATACAATGAAAAACTCATCCAGGCACTCAATGCAGCCAAATCACGAAATGGCGGTGGCAGGTAAAGAGGTGGCGTAATCAATTCATTCGCTTGTAATTCAACCAATAAGGGCAAATCATCGAGCACTACCTTACCGGCAAATAACAAAGGAATGGCGTCAATACGTTTTTGACTGATCGCAAAACGGATGTAATTATAAATCAAAACAAATCCTTTGGCATAGGACAAATCTTTAGTAAATGGACCTCCGGTAGGCGTACTGCCACGAAAAATTCTTACGGACTGATTATAACTTTCTTGCTCACTCATGCCACACTCGATGAAATAGTTATAAACATCTAAAAAATCAGCACCGCGAGTGACCATATCCAAGGCTATCACCCTGTTGGTAATTTTCAAAATACGCTCAGGGTAAGATGAAAAAGTCACCACCTCCGTGATCACCGCCAATCCTTCTTGTATCACACTGGAAGAAGGTGAGCCTTTAGAGAGAAAAAAACAATAAGGCTGCGTAGCACCATTCAAAGTGGTTCCTACATGAACCCAACCTTCATGGACTTCCAAATAGCGAAGATCTCTGTCACTGAACATGGCATTTTGACTTAGCTTAATGCTGTCTGCTCCTGCAGAGGCATCAGCCACCATGCCATCACTGATCATGACGGTAATTTTATTCGGGTGTTTATTAAAATAATGACCTAATCGCTCTTGTAACAATTCCTGAGCTTGTGAGGGAGTATACTGCTTGATATCGGCTTCCGATTGCAGTTGCACTTTTAAGCTGGACAATACATCGAAGAGCAAAGTGCCCATTTGCGACATTCGCGGTCCGCCAGCATAAAAGACATCGTTAGGACTGCCATAAAGCTCCATAGCCAATTCACTAAACGAAGGAGAACCGCGCAATGCCAGCATTTGTGCAGCACGACTGTATTCTTCACATTGACGACGCATCAGACGAGTCACTGGCGCGTATTGTCCTAATTGATTTTGGGCATCACGCAAAATAAGACGAAATTCTTCTTGTTTGTCGACCACATCAAAAGGCAGGGGTTTATTTTTATAATATTCCTTGTCCACCGCTGGCAATTTTTTTCCTTTGTGTTTAAAGAAATCTTGCCTGACTGTCTCATCCCATTTAATACTATCCAGAATACGAATTTGTTGCTGTGCATCGACAATCCGTCGAGACAAATCCTGTATAATGGGCAACTCTCCTGAATCTAATGGCGTCATCACATCCCCCTCAATGGCACATTTCATTCACCTGGCGGTTCAATATCTACAATGGCTGACTGATATTCTTGAGGCAAATCATAAAAGTGTCCTATATTGGCACTAGTCAACGGTGGCGGCACCTCTATTGACGGGCCATTATGACTATTCAAATACAAAGACTCCGCATTACCTGAATATTTAGAACACCCAGCCAAAATACCTAGTACTGCCACTATCACACTCAATCGTTTCACAACATTCCTCAAAAACTAAATTAAATTCAAATCGTTCAAAACAGCCGCCAAAGCCTCCTGATGCATGGCAGACAGTGGCAATAAAGGCAAACGCAAGGCACCGTCTATAAGCTTCATTTTTTGCATGGCCCATTTTACAGGAATAGGGTTTGTTTCAACAAACATTAATTCATGCAAAGGCATCAACTGCTCTTGTATTCGCAAACACATGGCACTGTCACCATCTAAAGCACTGTCACACATTTTAGCCATTAATTTCGCTGCCACATTAGCAGTAACAGAAATAACGCCTTTGGCACCAGCCAACATCCAGGCAGCGGCCGTCAGGTCATCACCGCTATAAACATCAATCGTATGCTCTGAAAGACGCAAGATCTGCTGTAAGCGAGTCATCTGCCCTGTCGCCTCTTTAATGCCAATAATATTGGACACTTTTGCCAGTCTGGCTACGGTTTCTGGTAATAAATCACAAGCAGTTCGTCCTGGTACATTATACAAAATAATAGGAATCGCTACTGCCTTGGCAACCGCACTGTAATGCTGAAACAGCCCTTCTTGAGTAGGTTTGATGTAAGCAGGGGTCATAATCAAGACTGCATGTGCACCACAAGCCATTGCCTCTTGTGTTAATGCAATGCATTCTTTAGTACTGTTCATGGCGGTACCGGCAATCACCGGGATACGCTCTCTCGCCTGCTCTACCACGGTTTTAATAACCAGTACTTTTTCTTCATGTGATAAGGTTCCTGACTCCCCTGTCGTACCAGCAGCGACTAAACCTTGAGTCCCCATTTCAATATGGTACTCTACCAACTCACGAAGTTTGAATACATCGACTTCATCATTTTTAAAAGGTGTTGCTAATGCAACCATGCTTCCTCGAAACATAACCACCTCATTTTTCAATTGTTTTCTTTATACTACCGGATAAACCGCCCAGGAGTAAAACATCTTCTTAATATTTGCTCAGCCCCCAAACCAGCCAACCTAAAAACAAAACAATTAAGAAGACCATTATTTTATCTTTTTAGTCATTTTTTGTACTATTATTGTAAAGGGATTAATGAAAAGAAAGGAAATCATTATGAAGACAATAATTAGCACAGCATTCTGTATCGGCCTAGGTGCTATAGGTCTAACCGGATGTACTAGCACCCAGGTAGGAACTACTGTTGGCGCAGCTGGAGGCGCAGGTGTTGGTTATGCTGTTTCAGGAGGAACACCTCTTGGCACGGCAATTGGAGCTGGCGCAGGAGCTTTGATTGGCAATTCTATTGGCCAAAGTTACAGCTATAACTACCCCTACTACCGAAATGTTTATTATCGAGGTTATGGGTACCCTGCTTATTATCGCAATACCTATTATGGTGGGTATGGCTACCGCAATGCTTACTACCGCCCTGCCTATTATGGCACTGCTTACCGTAATACTTATTACCGAGGAGGCTATTATCATCGATACCGTTAACGCTCAGACACTAAGGTCTGTTCTCGTAAGCAGACCTTAAAAATCACCCCGTTAGAAATCTGTTCTATACTAAAACGAGATCAATCATATAGGGACATAGAATGAAATTAGCCAATAAAGTCGCACTCATCACAGGAGCTGCCAGTGGTATAGGAAAAGAAATTGCACTCATTTATGCGCGATCTGGAGCCAAAGTAGTCATTGCTGATCTGAATTTAGACGAAGCCAATGCCGTAGTTGATGAAATCCAAAAAGCAGGAGGAGAAGCTTTAGCCGTTATTATGGATGTCACTAATGAGCAGCAAGTGAATGATGGCATCGACAAGGCTGCCGACGTTTTTGGCAGTATTGATGTTCTGGTCAGCAACGCGGGAATACAAATCATTAAAGAAATAGACCAGCTTGCTTTTGCTGACTGGAAAAAAATGCTTGCTATTCATTTGGATGGGGCTTTTTTAACGACTAAGGCGGCTTTAAGGCATATGTATGCCGGCAAGGGCGGCAGTATTATTTATACCGGTTCAGTCCATTCTAAAGAAGCATCCGTCCTTAAAGCGCCCTATGTCACCGCCAAGCATGGTTTATTGGGTTTGTGCAAGGTAGTCGCTAAAGAAGGGGCTGCTCACAATGTCCGTGCTAACGTGATCTGTCCTGGCTTTGTTCGCACCCCCCTGGTTGATAAACAAATTCCCGAACAAGCACGGGAGTTGGGGCTAAGTGAAGAAGACGTTATCAAAAAAGTCATGCTAAAAGACACCGTAGATGGTGAATTTACAACTACTTACGATGTGGCCGAGGCTGCTTTATTTTTTGCTTCTTTTGAATCCAATGCACTAACCGGGCAATCTTTGATAGTGAGCCATGGATGGTTTATGGAGTAACTTATGCCTAAAGTGCAAAACAAGAAAGAAAAACCTCAATACCAATACGTAGTCTGTGCCTTTCAAGGCGGAGGCGCATTGGGGGCTTATCAAGCCGGTGTTTTACACGCCCTGGATAAAGCGCATTATTTCCCCAACTGGTTTGTTGGCACCTCTATAGGTGCTATTAATGCCGCGATTGCCGCTGGAAACCCTGAGCATCTTCGCATAGAAAAAATGTACCAGTTTTGGGAAAAAATTGCGACACATGCTCCACTCTCGGCGCTGTCTTGGCCAGACTACCTGCCAGTTAAAAAAGTGGCACATTGGCTTTCTGCACACTCCGCCGCCCTATTCGGTCAAGCTGGATTTTTTTCTCCTCGCCTCTTTTATCCCGGATTAAACACGCCCTCAGCAGACAACATCAGTTTTTATGACATGATGCCTTTACGCAGTACTCTCGAACAGTTTGTTGATTTTGATCGCATCAATTCAAAAAAAACAGTGCGCTTGAGCGTAGGAGCAGTTGAAGTAGAAAGTGGTGAAATGCTTTATTTTGACTCGGAAAAAGAAAAAATTGGCCCAGAACATATTATGGCCAGTGGTGCATTACCGCCTTCCTTTCCTGCCATAGAAATCAACGGAAAATATTATTGGGATGGCGGTATTTCCAATAACAGCCCTCTTTGTTATGTATTAAGCCACCGAGAAAAAACACATATTTTATGTTTTATGGTGAACTTGTTTAACTCTTATGGCTTAAATCCGCAATCTCTTGATGACGTATTGCAAAGAAAAAAAGACATTGAATTTTCAAGTAAATTTCATCAAACGCTGAGCTTATATCAAGAAATTCAAGAACTAAAAAATAGCATCCATTTACTCTCTCAGCATATTCCTCCCTCCAAAAAAGAGAAACCTGAATTAAAATTATGTCTCGCCCGGGGTCGTCAATCCACCATCTCTTTAGTTCATTTTTTATATCAAGAAGACAACAGCGAGCTGTCATCTAAAGATTATGAATTCTCTTATCACACGATCAAAGAGCGTCTGGATAAGGGCTATAAAGATGGTATGCGAGCAATCAAAAAATCGCCATGGCTTAATCCCATTGATGCAAGAAATGGGATTGCGCTACACGACATGTCTATAGAACGTCCTATGAAGAGGAAGACTCATGAATAAAAAAGAAATTAAAGAAAAAGCTTTTGCCATGCCTTTTGCCAGCCCCGCCTATCCCCGTGGTCCTTACCGTTTTTTAAACAGGGAATTTTTAATTATCACCTATGAAACAGACTTGCAGTTATTGAAAGAGATTGTCCCTGAACCTTTAGAAGTTACTGAGCCATTAGTCAGATTTGAGTTTATCCGTATGCCTGATTCCACAGGATTTGGTAATTATACCGAAGCAGGACAAGTTATTCCTGTCCGTTTTCAAGGAAAAACAGGGGGCTACTCTCACGCCATGTATTTAGATGATCATCCACCTATAGCCAGTGGTCGAGAAATTTGGGGCTTTCCTAAAAAATTAGCCATGCCAGAGCTGGCAGTAGTTCATGAAACTTTAATCGGCACTTTAGATTATGGCCCTTTTAGAATTGCCACTGGCACTATGGGATATAAATATGAAGCATTAGATATTGCACAAGTGACACAGTCACTTTTATCCCCGAATTATTTATTAAAAATTATCCCTCACGTGGATGGCAGCGTGCGTATTTGTGAATTAGTAGAATATTATTTGACCGATGTGGTCGTCAAGGGGGCATGGAGTGGTCCGGCTCAATTGGAATTGGCACACCACGCACTTGCTCCGGTTGCATCCTTGCCTGTCCGTCGCGTAGTCAGTGCCTTGCATATTCAATCCGACCTGACCTTACCTTATGGAACTGTAGTGCATGATTATTTGGCTTAATCACCTTCTGCTGATGAAGACTCGCTAAATCTTTTTGTCTTCATCAGGCTGTATAGTTAACCCTGCCGAATCAAAATTCTTTTCTTCATTCAGCCGAATTTGCAAGCCTACATTGTTCTTGGAATCTGCAAAATGAATGGCCTTTTCGCTAGAAATTTTTCCTTCTTGATACAAATGCAATAAGGCTTGATCAAACGTTTGCATGCCTTGCTCTTTACTGCGAGACATCGCCTCTTTAATTTCTTCTACTTTTCCTTTTTCAATCAAGTCGGCAATGTAAGGCGTGTTTAATAAAATTTCTACCGCCGGGATGCGTTGGTTATCCATACCCGGTATCAGACGTAACGAAATGATTGCACGTAAATTTAACGACAAATCGGTCAGCACTTGCTGTTTTCCCTCTTCTGGAAAAAAATTCACAATGCGGTCTATAGCCTGGTTGGCATTATTCGCGTGCAAGGTAGACAAACACAAATGACCTGTTTCGGCGTAAGCTATTGCATACTTCATGGTAGCGCGATCTCTGATTTCCCCAATCAAAATGACATCAGGTGCTTCACGCATGGCATTTTTTAAGGCATTGTCATAGCTTAAAGTATCAATCCCCACTTCTCGCTGATTGACTATAGACTTCTTATGCTCATGAATAAATTCTACGGGATCTTCAATGGTCAGAATATGACTGCGATGATTTTGATTACGATAATCTATCATCGATGCCAAGGTGGTTGATTTACCTGAACCGGTTGAACCCACCACCAAGACCAATCCTCGCGGTTCTAAAATGACTTTTTGCAATAAAGAAGGCAGCTTTAACTCTTCAATACTTGGAATATGGCCTTTGATGTAACGCACCACCATAGCCACTTCACCACACTGTTTAAAAAAGTTAATTCTGAAACGACCAGAACCTGCCACTGACAAAGCAATATTAAGCTCCAAGGTGGATTCAAATTCTTTTTGCTGAGAATCACTCATTAAAGAACGGGCAATTTCGGTCAATTGATGGGATTGAATGGCTGCGTGACCTATCGGCGAAGTTATGCCTTCAATTTTTATATGCGGAGGAGCCCCCACACTAAAAAACAAGTCAGAAGCACCTTTATCTACCATGAGTCTAAAAAAAGGAGTGATATCCATAATAGGCTATACGTTATTGGTCATACTATTAAGTCTAGTGTGATCTTCACCTTTTTCAATAAGACCACTCAAGACACGTGCATGCTTTGCTTTGTGGTATCTATTCACCATCTTTTATATGATTTAGGAAGAAAAGTCAGATTTTCCATAATCATTTCGTGTCATCCCCACACGAGGATGACACAATCTGACTTGTCAGGCCATTACAGCTTATCTAAAACCTCACGCAAATATTTGACTGGTTCGATAATAAAATCCTCTTTCATCTGCTTGGGTGCATTGGCATAAGGCACAATGGCGCGCTTGAAACCATGTTTTTGCGCTTCTTTAATTCGCTCCTGCCCACATTGCACCGGACGAATTTCGCCAGCCAGCCCCACTTCACCAAAAATAATCGTATCCGTATCAAAAACTCTGTTGCGCAAACTGGAAACCACAGCAGCCAACAAAGCCAAATCACTCCCGGTTTCAGTAACCTTTACCCCGCCGACCACATTAATAAACACATCTTGATCATACATGGCAATGCCACCATGACGATGTAATACAGCCAATAAAATAGCCAATCGGTTGTGTTCTAGCCCGGCAGTAATCCGTTTGGCTTGCTGGCCATGCGCCTCATCAACCAAAGCCTGAACCTCAACCAGCATGGGACGTGTGCCCTCCCAAGTCACCATGACCACACTACCCGGCGTAGGCTCTGGTTGTCGCGACAGAAAAATAGCAGAAGGGTTAGCCACTTCTTTAAGTCCTTTGTCGGTCATCGCAAACACACCCAGCTCATTAGCCGCACCAAATCGGTTTTTTATCGCTCTAATGACTCGAAAACGACTGTCATTTTGTCCTTCAAAATACAATACACTGTCTACCATATGCTCCAAAACACGAGGACCTGCTAATGCGCCTTCTTTGGTCACATGCCCCACTAAAAAAATAGCGGTCTGCGTCATTTTTGCATAGCGCACTAATTGAGCAGCTGATTCACGCACCTGACTCACACCACCCGGTGCGGAACTAATCGACTCCGTAAAAATCGTTTGTATAGAATCAATAACCAATACTTTGGGTTTTTCTTTCTGTGCATGGGCGATAATCGCCTCTACTTGCGTTTCAGCCAATAAACGAAGTCCGGCTGAGGGCAACCCCAACCGTTGAGCACGCATAGCCACTTGCTGTAAAGACTCTTCTCCTGTGACATACAATACCGCCTCTTGCTGCGATAAACTGGCCAGGGTTTGAATTAATAACGTAGACTTACCAATGCCAGGATCCCCGCCTATAAGGACTACTGATCCATAAACCAAGCCACCACCCAAGACACGATTTAGCTCACTTAAACCACAATCCAAACGTAATTCTTTATGAATAACGACGTCATTCACCGCCGTGATGACCGAACGTTGATTGGCCCACTGACCACTGCGGGCTGAAGCTTTCGGCAGCAGACTTTCTTCTATAATAGAATTCCAAGCCTGACATTGCCCACATTGTCCAGCCCATTGTTTAAAAACGGCTGCACATTGAGAGCATACAAATTGTGTTTTTGTTTTCATCTCGAACCTTATCTGTTCAACACCCGATACCAATGCTTATTTTTTAAAAATCTGTGAAGAAGAACAAGTCGCAAAATTGCTTTGCAAGTCAGATTTATCCCACAAGAACTCGTCTACATCAATTTGTCCCAATATAGCATGCCTTAACAAAGGAGTAACCACGAGTTTTTTGAACAGCCACCATCGAAGGTTCATTGTAAAACAGGGGAAAATGCTGGTCAGTACACAGCAGAAAGCCTTTCATCGCTTCAGAATTTTTTTTTATAATGCGGCCTGCATACTCAAAAAAGCAAACCTAGTCCAAGTAATTTACCCAATACCATCAGCCCTTCTACACATCGTGCATTGCCAAGCTGGTGCTTAGCTCAGTATAATCGGTGCTATTATTCCATCATGAAGACATCGCATGAGCAAAGCCATTCAATTTGAACAATCCATTAATGAATTGGAAAACATAGTCAAACAGTTAGAAAAAGGCGAATTAACGCTGGAAGATTCTTTGGCACAATTTGAAAAAGGCATTGGCCTGGCTAGAAATTGCCAAACGATTCTTGCTCAAGCCGAACAAAAAATAGAACAATTAAGCCAAAAGCCAAAGGATGATTCAAACTGTGATTGATTTCTATGTGCAGCGTCATGAAGGCGTTCTTAAACAGCTCTTGCAACAAAGCAATATCCCTGCGCCTTTAATTCGGGAAGCAACTGAATACTGCCTGTTCCCTGGCGGCAAACGAATCAGACCCGTCTTGACTTATTTGGCAGGTGCTTTATGTGATGTTCCCTTACCTGTTATCGATGTGATTGCCGTAGCTATTGAATTAACTCATTGTTACTCGCTCATCCATGACGATTTACCAGCCATGGACAATGATGATTTTCGGCGAGGCAAGCCCAGCTGTCATAAGCAATTTGATGAAGCCACTGCCATCTTGACGGGTGATGGCATGCAAGTATTGGCTATTGAGTTGTTGCTAAAACACCTGACGCCCTTATTAAACGCCAAAGCCTTAATCCAGGTCACTCAAGAACTACTCAAAGCAAGTGGCACCCAAGGCATGATCAGTGGGCAAAGTTTTGATTTATCGGAGCTATCAAAAAAACAGGTTAACGAAGAGCGCTTGCAATACATTCATGAGTTAAAAACAGGACGATTAATCAGTGCCTGCTTTACTATGGTATTGGCAGCTCAATCAAATCTTGCGTTCGCATTACAAAATCAACTACTCACTTATGCTCATCACTTGGGACTGGTATTTCAAATTCAGGATGACTATCTGGATCATTATGCCTCTTTGCATTATTTGGGTAAAAACCGCGCCTCAGATGCCAGTAATGCCAAAAGCACTTATGCCTCCTTGTTTTGCAAAGACGAATTAGAGGAGAAAATTAATACCCATTACAACCATGCTTTGGATTGCTTGCACGCTTTTGGTGACAAAGCTCATGATCTGATCACCTTAACAATAAAGTTACGCCAACGCAGCCAGAGCCAATGAAAGTCTAGGGCATGTTTGACCATTGCTCCCCAGCGCCTACCTTCCTCGGCTTGGGAGAGGTATACCGCAATCCAATGTGACCTGAAAGAAGTGTTCCTAGAAATATTAGATCTCACCAGTTGACGCGGTATCCTCAATGTTTTCAATCAACTTTTCTCGCTTTGTTTGCGAAAAAAAAATTGTTCAAGGTATCTCTGTCTTGACCATAGATGATACGCAGCAGCTTGTTACTATTTGCATGTATGAAAAATAAGATAATACCTATCACTATACGATTTATTCTATCGGTTTTATCGATATTACAGTGCTTGAAAAGCATATGTCCTCGTTATTTAAATTCTTTTACGTGTTAAACTTTGATCATCCCAAGCCTTGATGAAGGAATAAATTTTATGGCCATCGAACTTAATCATACAATTATCCAAGCCAAAGATGCAGAGATTTCCGCGAAATTTTTAGCAGAAATATTGGGTCTACCCTCCCCTACGCGATTCGGCCCCTTTATTGTGGTTAAAACTAATAATGGGGTGAGCCTTGATTTCAGAACAACAGCAGGTGAAATTAAATCACGACATTTTGCGTTTCTTGTCAGCGAGCAAGAATTTGATGAAATTTTTAATCGTATCACACACAAAAAACTGAACTATTGGGCTGATCCTGGGCAAACGAAACCACAACAAATTAATCATAACGATGGTGGACGTGGCTGCTATTTTCTCGATCCTGATGGCCATTTTCTTGAAATCATTACACGCCCTTATGGCAGTGCCAATTAACATTCATCGCAATGTTCTTGAGTAATCAGATCAAATAAGAAGGGATGATGTGGGAGCAGGCACTAAAACGAACCGATGTCAACAAAACACCCCTGCTTGCAGCTCAGCGCTGGGAAAAAACATATGGGCCAAAAACAACTGGAGCGACGATTCAGCCGCTCCTGAGGGAAATGAGAAGAAACGGTGCAGTAAGAGCATCCGGGATCTATTGCCGGTTGTTTGAGAAGTTTTTTTTGCATTGGTTTAAGAAATGCTGATGCATCCCATTTTACAGGATCGCCACTCGCCTCTCCATCATTAATTAGCTGGCGTCATTGTTAAAGTTTAGATGCTGCTTGTTTTTAACCAAAGTTTGGTAGGCTGCATGGTCTCTTTAAAGTGCTCAATGAGACAGGTAGATAAATGACCTGTTTAGTATTTATATTGCCAAATAGTATCGAACTAAAGCGCGTTCACTTAAAATATATTACTCTTGAAAAAAAATAGCTTATAAATTAAGCAATTCACTAATTTTATTAATGATCAATGCGATCTGCGCATTGCATTTCGCGGCAATAAAAATCGTATCATCGCCCGCAATGGTTCCTAATATGTCTAGATTAATCCGATGCTGATCAATAATTCGAGCCACCATTGAAGCAGCACCCGGCGTGGTATGAATAATAATTAACGTTTCATTGGATGAAATGTCTAATACCCATTGTTTAATTAACGCTTTTTCTTGAGTGGTGGTTAATTCGTGAATCAATCCTGTTTCATAAGGCAAACGATAATGGGTTTTACCGTCCTGATGAATCACTTTGACTGCGCCAATTTGATGTAATAAGCGAGAAATCTTTGGTTGACTGATCACGATCCCTACCCGTTCCAACGCATGGCGAATTTCAATTTGTGTCCTTGCATTACCTTCTAAAAGAATTTCTCGCAGCACATGGGTTGTGGATTGCATCAGCGACTCCAGGGAAAACAGTGGATTTATCTTATCACAAATCCGATGGCAAAAAAATATTTCTATTGACCACAATGAATAATTATTCTAATATATGGAATAATTATTCATTCGTAAAGGAGCATTTTCATGAGCATCACTCTGGGTAAAAAAACCAAAAAAATCTTGGCTTATCTTATCTCTGTGTTAGGTGCATTAGGGAACGCTTTGCAAAATTATATTGCTGTGGATCTTTTCATTAAAGGCATCGTCGGTGGCGCACTTAGCTTAAGTCGTGTGTTTGCAGGGTTTAGGCAAATTATGGCCTTGGGTCTTGGTGGTTTCTGTAGTGGTATGGTGAATTTTTTTATTAATGTTGAGCTATTGGAAGGATTTTTAGAACGGATCACACGAAATAAACCAGACACGCCACTCCATGGATGGGTTAAATTTAGTTATTATGCCGGAATATTTGTTTTTGTTGTCACTGGTCTTTTATTTGGAGCGACCGCATTTACCATTGGTATGGCCACACCCATGGCCGCATTAGCCGTAGCATCAGGTGTTTTCGTGGCGATAATTATGACCATTCAAGAAGTCGAAACCTGGTTGCAAGGTTTTGATGATCCGAAGGTACAAGAAAAAACAAGCTTAAAAGACATTTTCCTGGAATGGAAATCATCATTAACACCCGGAAAGATATTAGGCCATGTGATTGCCGCAGGAAATGTAATTGCATTAAGTTTATTGTTTACCTTAGGTTTGGCCGAAGTTTTAATCGCGCTTCACGTAGCAGCACTGCCTGCATTTATTATTGGCGTGTCGATTTCATTCACGTTTGGCGCCTTTACCGAATTTTACTTTTACAATTTCTTTTTGGCGAAATTTTGTGACCAGTTAAGTGAAAAGTGGCAAGCGATGAAAGCGACGACTTATGCTCCTTTTGGAATTTTTTTTATCGCAAGCAATGCAATGGTTAATGCTGCATTGACCTACTCTGGAGTAGGGTTGCTAACAGAATTATTGGTCGCGGCAGGGATTGGATTGCCTCCAATTGGATTAATCATTGGTTTATGCGCAATATCTGCCTTTTTTGCAGGAAGTGCATCGTTACTGTTAGGCATAGACTTTTGGATTAGAAAAATGACCAAAGCAGAGGACAGCGTAGCCTCGATGGTTCCAATGCCAATGAACAATGCATCAAAGATTAAGGCTGCAAATGATGAGGTACCGTATGTAAGCTTAGGAACCAGTTTTTTTCATTCGTCAAAAAAGGAGCACATTATTGCATTAGCGAAAAAGACGAGTGATGCAACTGAAAATGAGGTGGATAACGCCGAGCTCAATTGTCCGCGATACGCCCTAAATGGTTAAAATGCTTTGAAGCGCTATCCAGGCTAGCTAATTGCTCGCCGTGAAAAGCGCTTTGAAAATTGGTCTAAGCAGTGGAAATTCAATTTCATTGAGAAAATGAATCCTGCCTGGGAGGATTGATACGAAGACTTTTGTTCTTCATTGAGCATTTTCCTGGATGCCTCGGACAAGCCGAGACACCTAGGCGCTGGGGAATAATGGTCAACACGCTCTAGTCCTCGCTGCGTTTATTAATTTTAATACTGTTGACGGGAATATATGCTTCTACACCTTGCGCAATCTTTTGACGCGTTCCTTTCCAGGCATGACCATAGACCACTTCATAGGTTAAAGGATATTTGCCTTCTTTCGTCTTTAACTCATCATAATGTTCAGCAAAAGAGCGCCAGGCACTTTTGCCGGTTAAGCCAGGATTTCGCTGTGGGTTAATGTTTTTAACCCCTTGATTTTTTAAACTTTTGATTAAATGAGGCAAGGACTCATAATGCAAAGTCAAACGTTCCATATCCACAACAGGATCAATCAAATACTCTTTTTGCAAACAATCACCCACATCATGCATATCAGGAAAAAAATTGGTATGCATGTAGTCATCCGCATCGGCCCAACTGGCAGTTAATTCTTTAAAGGTATCAGGCCCCAAGGTGGTAAACATCAAGCAACCCTTGGCACTCATCACTCGATTCAATTCTCGAATAACCAACTCTAAAGAGGCACTCCAATGAATCACCTGATTGGCAAAGACCAAATCAAACATGCCCTGTTGAAAGGGTAAATGATGCATGTCAGCCAAGCATAAAGACCACTTACGACGCCAGGTTTGTTTTTTTCGCGCTTCATGCAGCATGTGCTGTGCCAAATCAACACCAATAATTCGTGCCTTGGGGTATAGCTTGGCCAATTCCTGTGAAAAAAAGCCAGAGCCGCACCCTAAATCCAAAATGTAGCGTGGATTGAGCTTAATGTAGTGCAAACGCTCTAACAAGCGAGTACCAATCTCGCTTTGCACTTTAGCAGCCTGTTCATAAGTACGAGCTTGCTTATTAAAAGACTTGATAATTTCGTTGAGGACAGCCATTATAAAACCGGAAAAAAATTAAGGAATCCAACGCTCATGCGCCATAAGCTTTCTAGTATAGCACAGAAGATGCATCTGCCTACTTTATGTGTTTTATGCCGACAATTTCATAAAGACAACATGGCCGTTTGTAAAGACTGCATTGCTTTTTTCCCGACCCTGACGCATGGCTGCTCTTTATGCGCTTATCCATTGCCACAAAGCCATCATCCCATTTGTGGTCATTGCATTAAAAATCCACCCTGGTTTAATCAAACCATCACCATGTATCCCTTTATTGAACCTTTACGTGGCTTATTGCATCGTTTTAAATATAAGAATGGACTTTACTTGAGTTCATTCTTTGGTCAACTGATTTTAAATGGCTGGCAAAAAAGACAAACCCCTTTGCCGCAATGCTTCATTCCGGTGCCTATGCATCCTAAAAAAATCCGCACCCGAGGATTTAATCAAACCGTGTTGTTAGCACGATTCTTATCTCGGCAGTTACATATCCCCTATTACCTCGATTTGTGTCAAAAAACCATCCACACCCAGCCGCAAATGGAGCTAGATAAACGCAAGCGAGCAAGTAACATGCAACAGGCATTTCGAGTAAATCCGCAGCACCATACTCATATTGCCTTAATTGATGATTTGTTAACCACTGGTAATACTGCCAATCAACTCGCCAAACAATTCAAGCAAGCAGGCGCTCAGACTGTTGAAGTCTGGTGCAGCGCCCGTGCCATTAACTCATAAGATATAAACGCATCCAATCGTTTTTAAGCAATTGTACCAACAGTAAAAATAAAGCAATGAGCGTGAAGCGGTAGAGTAATATTTCCCAAGCGATACTAATAGGACGTCCTCTTATTTTCTCCAGCAAAGCATATACTATCGCCCCCCCATCCAACCCAGGAACAGGCAATACATTAAGTAAAGCCACAACAAGGCTAAGCTCTGCGATAAAATAAGCAAAGATGCTCAGCCCTTCACTAAAAGATTGTATGGAGAGCACAAACAGCCCCCATGGCCCCAAAAGAAAAGACCATGGCAGATCATGCCACAAAAGCTGCTTTAATAGCATCAGATAAAAATAGCTTAAATGAACTAGAGCATCACTGCCATCTTGTATGGCAGCTCTCAAAGAAGGGGAATGAAAAAGAAGGACAGGCGCTTTTTTATCAGGACTAATCCCTAAACTGGCTAATAAGGAATGAGCAGGCAATAAAGAAGCCTTTTTTAAATTCAACACCCTTGTTTTCACGGCGCCATCGCTTGTTCTGATAACAACAGGTATTGTTTTTTCCCCCCAGGAAAGCAATAAAGATTGCCCAACCTCCTCCCAAGATCGTGTTTTTTTTGCATTAACGGCAATAAACTGATCCTGTGCTCTCAAGCCAGCATAAGCGGCAACACTGCCAGGCTGCACTAAAGCCACCTCAGGTGCTCTATACGGCAATCCCCAATAATAAACACCTATCAAGGCAAACCAGGCCACCAGGCCGTTGATAGCAACACCCGCTAATAAAACCATCAACTTGATTCTTGTTGGCTTTTGATCAAAACAAGATGCCTTATCTTCTGCCGGCACTAAGCCATTGCGTGTGTCATCTAAGCGAACGTAGCCACCTAAAAGCCATACGCCCACCACCCATTCACAGCCTGAAGAAGTAGTCCATTGGATAACCGGTTTCCCAAAACCAATTGCAACCCGTTTGATTTTAATGCCACAACTCCAGGCAGCCAAAGCATGCCCTAGCTCATGCAGACCGACAACCAAAAACAAAGTTAAAATTACGGCAAAAGCGGCTCCAAACATCAGTTATCCATTTCATGGTTTTAGTTGGTATTATCTACTACCAAACGCAATACAGGAACCCCCCTACGCTCAGTTAACTCATAACCTTCTCTGTAAACTTTAAAAATTCGATAAGGCTCCTTGGTTGCCGTATCAATAAGTTCTACATCTTCACCTTGATCATCTAGCAAAGTAACCGTCAAATGAATTTCTCTATAACCTTGAATATGATACCGTTCTTTAAATAACTGCAAGACACGCTCTAAACTTTCCAGCGTTTCATGCTCGTTGTGTTCTCCTTGAAGAATGATATCCATGGCCCCTCCTTTCAAACATGAATAGACTGCTTCATTATTGTTAGCGGCCAAAAAGAAAATTTCTTTAGCTATTTTAAGCCCATTGCATTTCTGCTGGTGTGAGTATGAGTTTATTCAAACCTCATAGCATGATTCTATTAATTTATATCGAAGGTAAAATAACTGAGGGCAGTTTACCACATAGACTGTTTACCCAACGTGGATGGGATTGGGGTAACTGGAACGATATACAAGACTATCAACACGTTGAAAAAAGAGCTAATGGCGAAAAACGTGACCCGGACGGATATAGTAATCTATCTCTTACCAACAGATGATTAAATCCCCACGGTCGGCCACAAAGTGGCTGATTGTGGGGATTGCTTACCATAAAAACCCTGTGCATGAAACAACCATCAAGGGTCAATACATCCAGACTAATATTTTATAACCCCAATACTTGCGTTCTGCGTTTTATTCTCTAAATCAAATTTTGCTCGCAAATCAAAATTGCTACCGGACATAACGCACAGTACATAAACCAATCTCTCTTGTGCAAATAATTAGATGTTTTTGCTTAAGGGAAACAACCTTTTTCATATCGAACTTAAAAAAAAAATGGCATCATAAGTGATTTAAAAAAATGACAGGAATAAGAATCTCATGAGTCATGCATTAGTCTGGTTTAGACAAGATTTACGATTAGCAGATAATCCTGCGCTTTTTGAAGCTTGCATGAACCACACCAAGGTTATTCCACTTTATATTTTGGATGAAAAAAACAGCGTTCTTGGCGAAGCGCAAGCCTGGTGGCTTCATCACAGTCTTCATGCCTTGAATAATTCGCTTACTACCCAATTGGGGCTAAAACTGCTACTCAGAAAGGGAAATCCATTAGCTATTATTTTAGAGCTGGTAAAGACTTTAGACATTGATGCCATTTATTGGAATCGTTGCTATGAACCAAAGAGTATCGAACGCGATAAACAAATCAAGGCAACACTACAACAAACAAGAACCCAAGCCTTTAGTTTTAATGGCAGCCTCTTCAATGAGCCTTGGACCATTCATAATAAAAACGGTCATTTTTTTAAAGTATTTACGCCCTATTGGAAAACCTGTAGACAACAGCTTGCTGCTCAACCTGAAAAATTAATCACCCATAAACCCGGCGCCATAGAGGCCAATAGTGATGAATTAGACCAATGGCAACTATTGCCTCGCCTTAACTGGGCATCACAATTTCCTGATTATTGGACACCCGGCGAGCTTGGTGCACAACAACGATTGAATGAGTTTATCCAGCAACATCTTCAAAACTATAAAACAAACCGGGATATTCCAGAAAAACAAGCCACCTCCCATCTGTCTCCTCATTTACATTTTGGTGAAATCAGTCCTTGGGCTATTCTTAGGGCTATTGAATATGCCAAACTGGATAAAAACTGTGATCTAGCCGGGGCCGAACACTTTTTGTCTGAACTGGGATGGCGCGAATTTTCTTATTATTTACTCTATCATGTGCCTTCCTTGCCCGATGAAAATTTCAAAAAAGATTTCGATGCCTTTCCCTGGCACAATGATGATGCCTTACTGCAACAATGGCAAAAAGGCATGACAGGCTACCCCATTATCGATGCAGGCATGAGGGAGCTTTGGGCTACTGGATACATGCACAATAGAGTACGAATGATTGTGGCGTCCTTTCTTACGAAAGGGTTATTCATCGATTGGCGATTAGGTGCTGATTGGTTTTTAGATACCTTGCTTGATGCGGATTTAGCCAATAACAGCGCCAGTTGGCAATGGGTCGCAGGCTGCGGCGCTGATGCAGCGCCTTACTTTCGTATTTTTAATCCGGTGCTCCAAAGTCAAAAGTTTGATCCCAATGGCCTTTATATCCGTCGCTGGGTACCTGAGCTTGCCTTATTAGATAATAAAAGCATTCATGCGCCATGGGAGGCCAAAAATGCGACTTCCCTCTATCGAACTATTGATTACCCCAAACCCATTGTAAATCACAGTGAGTCGCGCCAAAAAGCCTTGGACTATTACCAGCAATTAACCAAAAAGGCTCTCTTATGAACCCTTGTTTTTTCATTTTTGGCTTTGGCTATACTGCACAAGCACTGACCCATAAGCTAATCGCACAAGGCTTTCACGTCATTGGCACCTCTCGATCACCTGAAAAACAAAAGCAGAATCATTTAAATCTCAAATTGATTGATTTTGATTTGGTAGAAATAGAGCGTCACTTAAACCTGGCAACCCATCTCTTAATTAGCATTCCACCTGCAAAAGCTTTTGGTGATCCTGTTTTAAATCACTGTGCAGATCTCATTAAAAATCAAGCACCATACCTACAGTGGATTGGATACTTGTCATCGACCGGGGTTTATGGGAATCATGAGGGAAAATGGGTTGATGAAGAAAGTGAGTGCATCCCTCACACGCCAACTGGCATTACCCGTTGGCAAGCAGAAAAAGATTGGCTTTCTTTGGCCAGACAACACCAATTGCCACTGCATGTCTTTAGATTGTCCGGCATTTATGGACCAGGACGCAATGCACTGGAGCGTTTGATGCAAGGCCAAAAACAAAGTATTTTTAAAGAAAATCAGGTATTTTCACGCATCCATGTGGACGATATTGTCAGCACTCTTTTGGCCTCGATGAAACAACCCCATCCTTTAGCCATCTATAATGTGTCTGATGATGAACCCGCTTCAGCTCATGACGTGATGCTGTATGCTGCCAAGCTTTTGCACAAAGAACCGCCGCTACTCATTCCTTTTGCAAAAGCCCAGTTATCTCCGATGGAAAAAGAGTTTTATGCAAATAGCCGACGAGTTGCCAACTTAAAAATCAAAACGCAGTTGCATGTTATTTTGCAATATAAAAATTACAAAGAAGGACTGAATCAAATTTGGCAAGATGATTTTTCACTTCGATAACTTAAGGAATTAAACGATGAAAATGCTTATCGCAGGAGCTTCTGGATTTATTGGCAAAACATTAGTACATCACTTTGCCCAAAAATACCAGATAAGTGTACTGGGGCGTAGCTTAAAAAAACTGAAACTGACTTTTTCCAAAGATATTACGCAATTGACCTGGGAGGATTTGTCCTCACATGATGCCAAACCATACGATATCATTCTCAATTTAACCGGCTCGAGTATTGGCGACAAACGTTGGAACCCCAAGGTAAAAAAAGAGCTTATCGAATCACGCACGGACAGCAATCAAAAACTGCTGAACTGGCTTATTCATTATGATGCCAAACCACGCTTTTTTTGCGCCAATGCCATAGGGATTTATGGTGCATACGATACCTGTACGGATGCTTTTGATGAAAACACAGCTCTGCCTCAAACATCTGATGATTTTTTACAGCAGATAGGACTTGCCTGGGAGCAGTCTTTAAACCCTGCTCAAGATGCAGGAATCCCCGTCACTGTCTTAAGATTTGGCGTTGTATTAAAACAAGGTGAAGGCATGCTCAAAAAACTGGAACTCCCTTTTCGTTTGGGATTGGGAAGTATTTTGGGCAATGGTCAGCAAATCCTGTCGTGGATTTATTACAAAGACTTAATCCATGCCATTGATTTTCTTATCACACAACAACAGCTAACCGGACCGGTGAACATCACAAGCCCCTACCCTGTCACCCAAAAAGAGTTTGCCCAGCAGCTTGCAACAACATTGCATAAACCCCTTTTTCTTAAAACACCCGCTTTTCTTGTTAGGATTCTTTTTGGTGAAATGGGTAGTTATTTGCTCCTCAAAGGCCAAAAAGTACTCCCTCACCGCCTGAATGAGCTGGGTTTTAAATTCACCTACCCCAAAATAGAGTCCGCTCTACTACATGAATTTCACAAACAATGAAGGAGTACCTATTCATCAGATTTTGAATGCGTGAGGGGAAAAGTGACCTGAATTATTCATCCACTCTTTTTAACACCTGAGCATCACTTTGCAATGGCATTTCTACTCGCTGTATCAAGGGCTGCTTCTGATTCAGATTCAGGTGATGATGTAAAAAACGCGCCATAACGAGGCTGCATGGCCAGCGTATTCTGTGCTGCGGCCACATCATTGGCAATAGAGTAAGAAAAAAGAAGCCTTGTCGGTATTGGATCTGAAATCGTATACGGCGCATCAGGACCTGCTTGGGCTATTGCTTCCTCTAAAGCCTGAATAAGATCCACGCTATCGCATGACGATGCAGAAGCCTTATTTTGCTTGGGAAAAGGGGAAAGAAGCCTCGTCGGTATTGGATCTGAGACTGTATACGGCGCATCAGGACCTGCTTGGGCTATTGCTTCCTCTAAAGCCTGAATCAGATTCTCGCTATCGCATGACGATGCAGAAACCTTATTTTGCTTGGGGAAAGGGGCAAGAAGCCTCGTCGGTATTGGATCAGAAACCTTATACGGCGCAGCAGGACCCGCTTGGGCTATTGCTTCCTCTAAAGCCTGAGTGAGGTCCAAACTATCGCATGACGATGTAGAGGCCTCATTTGTTTTTTGTCTATGATATTGTAGGGCACCCTCATTCAAAGATTTCAAAGTATTTTTCATTGTTTTTAAAGCCTCTTGTACAAATTTGTATCATGTCTTGATTGATATCATTTTATATCCGTTTTCTGATTGGTAGACAAGAGAGAAATAATGAAAATCAAACAAAATGTATTTATTAACCGCACATTGAGTGCTTCAGGGGAAAAATAAAATTTTAATGCCGATAGCTCAAGATGCGCCATATACGGCCTATCAATGAACATGATAAACAGTTATGCAACCATGTCATCGGCGAAGTCAATAGATGAGCCGCACGTCTAGTGGGGTTTCTTAATAGATGAAAATAATTTATACTGTCTCTAGTTGCTCAAAAAATACATACAGTGTTCTTTGTTTGTGTTTCATGCTTTGTTGATTGGGAGAAAATACAAATGACGCAATATCACTTACTGCTAACAGAAAATCCGAAAACGCAAAATAAAGTAGTAACCGCAAGGGATGAAGCCACCTTACACAAGGTGTATAAAGAAATCAATCAATCCACTCAAAAATTATCCCAGTCACTCGCCAAAAAAAATAAAAAGTCCAAGACTGAGTTGTATTATTTATATGAAACCAAAAGCATTGAGACGCTTGGTCAGCAATTAAAGGATGGCGATGAAATTCTTGTCCATGCTGAAGGCTTTCCTTTTTGCATAGGATTATCAGAACCCTCCAGCTATGATCTCTCTGCGTATACTTTTGCAACCTACATTGGCGACCACAACTTCATCCCTAAAGACAAAAGTATCACGCTAAGCCTACTGAGCTGCAACTCAGCCTCCTTATTTATCAGCGCCAAGCACAATAATATGCCCTTTCAATTTGCCAAAGATTTATCCAAAGGGTTGAGCGTGCTCTACAATTACCATAATCTTTTTGTAAAAGGATATACTGGCCTGGTTGTCGACAAGGGAAACGGAAAATACAGCGTCGCCTCCTGCCTGGATGAAGATCGTGATCAATTAAAAATAAAACAAACACATGCCAGTCTGCAAGACGCAGAAGAAATATATAAAAATGGCGAGGTAGTAACTGCTGCAAAAAAAATAGTGGCCGAATTAACCGTTTATGAAGACTGGGCAACGCCATATATTGCCAAAGCCAAAGAAGGCAATGACCTCATCTATAAAGATGACACTAAGCTCATCTCTAAGAATGAAAACGCTCTAAATCAAGCTTTACTTTGCTTGAATTTCATCAGCAACCAGCGCAGAGCTGATGAACAGAACGACACCAAATTAACAGAGAGCATCCTGCAACATAAGCTATAATTCATAGGCCTATCGGTAAAATTGCTTCCTCATTACTGAGCAATTCTTACTCCATAGGCTCACCTGTTTTTATAACCATTCACCACGTTCACCAAAAAGCCACAGTTGACACCTACTGGGCAATCTACACTTCAATAGGACTTTTCCCTAACCCATTCCAAATGTGATGAATCGATAAGACAGCCATCCTAATAATTTTAAAACCCAAGGCGCTCACATCACTTGCAAAAGAGTTAAGGAAGCTGCTGTACGGCGATTTTTTTGCCTTTTAGTTTGCCTTGATTAAACTGTGTATAAGCTTTACTGACAACCGTTTTATCAACAGCCACATAAGAATATAAAGTTGAGATGTCTATTTTACCTACAGTGTCTACGGCCAATCCAGCATCTTTTGTTAAAGCACCCAGTATGTCTCCTGGACGAATTTTGTCTTTTTTTCCAGCCATAAGACGCAACGTCACCATACGAGGCTTTAAAGCCTGAACAGCACTCTCTCCTTGTAATGCAGCCTCATTACCCCATTCCAGCGCCGTTCCCAATGCTTCTTCAATCAGACACAAACGTTGAGCATCTTTAGGTGTGGTGATACTCAAGGCAATTCCTTTGCACCCTGCACGACCGGTACGACCAATACGGTGAATATGCACTTCGGAATCAAAAGCCAAATCATAATTAATTACGGCCGGTAGTGCTTTAATATCTAAACCACGAGCAGCAACATCTGTTGCAACCAATATAGAACTACTGTGATTACTAAATTGAATGACCGCCTGATCTCGAGCCGCCTGATCCAGATCGCCATGCAGCACATGTGCATGAAAACCCTCTTTACTTAGTAAAGAGGCCACCTCTTGCGTTTTTTCTTTGGTATTACAAAAAATTAAAGTCGATGTAGGCTGATAATGAGACAGCAATCGTCTTAAAAGTGGGTACTTGTCTGTCTGCTGCGAGACTTCAAAAAAGGTTTGCGTAATATCTAAAACCTGATGATTCTCTGCTACTTTTATTTGTTGTGGATGATGCAAAAACTCCCCTGCCAATTCGATAATTGCCGGAGGAAATGTTGCTGAAAACAATAAGGTTTGTCTTTTTTCAGGACAAAAAGAAAGCACTTTTTTTAATGGCTCCAAAAAGCCCATATCCAACATTCGATCGGCTTCATCTAATACCAAGGTGCGCAGCCCCGTGAGTACTAAAGTCCCCTTCTCTAAATGTTTTTGTATTCTTCCAGGTGTACCAATGATGATATGAGCACCATATCTTAAAGAATCAACCTGGGGACGCATGGGAATACCGCCTGACAAATTGAGCACCTTGAGATTGGGTAAAAGGCGCGCCAAACGCCGTAAGACCTGACTAATCTGCTCAGCCAATTCTCGGGTAGGACAAAGCACCAATGCCTGGGGCTGAAACCATGCCATTTTAATCGCGTTTAATAAGGCCAAGCCAAAAGCAACAGTCTTACCGCTACCTGTTTGAGCCTGAACAATGACATCTTGATGATTAAGCATCAAAGGAAGGCTTTGTGCCTGAACAGGAGTCATCTGAGAAAATCCCAAAGACGCAAGATTATTAAACAACTCGCCTCTTAATGGTAAAGACGAAAACAACAACTCTCCTGCGGTCTCTAAAACAGTTTTTTCATCATCAGCTCTCATCTTTAACCTTTATCAGCATAAAAACCAGAGATGATAACATAATACCGGTTTAACTTAAATCAATTAATTTAATTTAAAAACACTTTGAGGGGCAAATGAATAAAACTACAACATCAGCCTAAGCCAGATCTAAATGGATAAGAAATCACACCGCCATCTAAGCAATAAGTTGATTTGCAAAAAGTTTTTACCTCTGTGCATGATAAAAAAATATGCCATGCACAAAAAGATAAGACATCTGTCTTTTTTATGCGCTCGCGTCCATCCATTCTGCGTAAGTGCCGTTAAAATATTTCACATTCCCTTCTTCAGGAAAATATACAATTCTTGTGGCAATTTTCTCAACAAAATGTCTGTTATGACTGACAAAAATTACGGTTCCGTTGTATTCAGCAAGTGCATTAGCCAAGACTTCTATGCTTTCTAAATCCATATGGTTAGTTGGTTCATCCAGGATTAAAACATTCGGCGCTTCCAACATGACTTTAGCAAGTAAAAGTCTGGCCGCCTCTCCACCACTTAGAGTTAAAATGTCTTTATCCACATCATCTTTACTAAATAACACGTTCCCCAAAGCACGACGCACTTGTTGCTCTGAGATTCCTGTGGCCAAATCATTTAACCAGCTTAAAACACTGCTCGAATAATTTAATAATTCATGATGATCTTGAGAAAAATAACTAATCCGAACTTCCATCCCCCAAGAGACACTTCCTTCATCTGCCGATACCAAATCCAGCATGGTTTTTATCAGTGTCGATTTACCACGCCCGTTGGCACCAAGAATGGCCATTTTTTCGCCACGTAAAATTTCAAAATTCAAATGTTTAAATAACTCTTTGTTTTGATAAGATTTACTTAATCCTTGCACTTTACATACTGATTTGGCGGATGGACGTTTGGGGGTAAACTGGAAGTGCGGCGCAACACGGGAAGAATTAATAATGTCAGGGATCTCAATTTTTTCAATCATTTTCATCCGTGAACGAGCCTGACCTGCTTTGGTAGCAATGGCTTTAAACCGATCAACAAAGCGTTGCATGTGCGCAATTTTTTCTTCAGCACTTTTCTTTTCGATTAATTTTTGCTCTTGTAGTAAATTTTTCTCAGCAAGAAAACGATTGTAGTTACCCGAATATTTACGTATTTCTCCATAATCAACATCTAAAATAAAATCAGCTAGATTATCAATAAATTCCAAATCGTGTGAAATAAAAATGACTAATCCTTTAAATTCATTTTTTAAAAATTTTTCTAACCATTGAATAGATAAAATATCCAAATGGTTCGTTGGCTCGTCTAGCAGCAAGATGGATGGATTTTGAAATAAAGCTTGTGCGAGTAATACTCTTAATTTGTATCCACCGGATAATGCTTTTAATGGCTTATTATGGTATTGGCTGCTTATCCCTAAGCCTGATAAAATATTTTCTATCGCCGTAGCGGCATTATAGCCGTCTTCATCAAGGATAATCGCTTCCAGTTCCGCAAGTTTAAAGCCTTGTTCATCCGTCCAGGTGTCCGATGCAAATAAGGCTTCTTTTTCTTGTATCGCAGCCCATAATTTAGCTTTACCCTGCAATACGATATCGGAAATAATGGTGTCTTCGTAACGAAATTGATCTTGCTTCAACCAACCAATCGTTGCATCTTTGGGAATGGTAATGTCACCCATACTGGCTTCTTCTTCACCAGTAATCAGTTTAAAAAAAGTAGATTTTCCACACCCATTGGCACCCACTAATGCATAAGCATGGCCAGTATTCAAATTTAAATTTACTTCACAAAATAAGAGCTTTTGGCCATAAGCCATACTTAATTGATTTAGTGCAATCATTAAAAAAACATCATAAAAAAAATAGGGCCTGATCTTAGCCTATTCGCACCCAAAGAGCAAAATAATCAATCCTTAGGGGCCGTTAGACGAATACCCTGTGCTTCAATGATTATTTTTCCTTGCTTATATAAATGACCAATAGCACTTTTAAAGCTGCTTTTACTGTCACCTAACAGGCGCTTTATTTCAGCGGCATCACTTTTGTCATGTAGAGGCAAAAAACCGCCTTGCTCTTGCAACATCAACAGCAGGCGAGAAGCCAATTCATGAATTCTATTCTGCCCCATCTTCCTAAGCGCTACATCAATTTTGTTATCATCTCTTACTGCCTTGATATATCCAGGCATTTGATGACCATAATGCAGCGTCTGAAAAATATCTGCCTCATGTATCAATCCCCAATAACTGTTATTGATAATCACTTTACGCCCCAGCGGAGTCGTCTCTTCAATAATCAAGTTGACTTCTTGTCCAGGCTTAAAGGATGGCAGCGGCAATTGATCCAAGCAATAATTCAGTTTGGAGCTCGCTACAATGCGACCTCGATGGTCTTGTTTTACATACACAAGATAAGCTTTGCCTTTTTCCATGGGACGCTGTTGCTCCGCTCTTGGGACTAGCAAATCTTTATCCAGCCCCCAATCAAGAAAAGCACCCACCATATTAACATCAGCCACTTTTAATAAAGCAATGTCTCCCACCTGAGCATAAGGACGTCTGGTGGTAGCAATAATCATATCTTCTGAATCAAAATAAATAAAAACTTTTACTTTGTCATCAATGGTTGTTCCTTTAGGAACCGCTTTTTTAGGCAATAATATATCGCCTGCTGAACCGCCATCTAAATAGACACCAAAAGGAACTTCTTTGATGACCGTCAGTGTGTTCCATTTTCCAATTTCAATCATGCTATACATCAACCTTTATAAATATCAGCCACCTAAACCAGGACCCGTCCTAACAATAGTCTCATCTGCTGGACGTTTCCGAGAGGTTTGTCCCCTCATGTCGCAAGCTTTAAATTCTGCTCGTATAGAATAACGAGCAAATGCATCTATGCGTTTGACAAAAACCTCATTCTTTCCTGCCACTTTGTTTTTTTCTCTTGACAGCCAATCGCGAACAGTAGCGGCCTGCTCATCATTCATAGAAGCCCACCAACCTTTACCCATAGCTCCTGCTCCAGATGAAAATTGAAAGCCTTTTTGTTTTAGTTCATCACGCAAGGCATAAGTAAATGAACCACATGCCAAAATAATATTGGTATTGGCATGCAACCGATTCGTTAACTCATCGAAAACCCCAGGCACTGTGCGCAGTAAATTCAATGCCGCATAGGCTTGTGACATTAACTGAGATGAAGAGAGGAAAAAACCAAAATGAAAAGACAGATAGTCTAATCGGGTTTCATTAATACGTCTGCTTTTCCAGTCAACATCAGTCGCAGTACTGGCAAAAGGTAAGCGTTGTATCTTGTTTGCAATGGTATCGGGACAGCAAAACTCTAAAAATTTTCTGGTCATATTACTTTGATGCGTAATCACATATTGTGTTTTGGCAAGAATGGCATTAACACTATCCCATTGCGCTTTATTATCTCGGGTAATTGCCGTTGCATAGGCGTCAGTAACGATTAGCTCGCCATTGGCTCTGACAAAAGAAAGTAATGCAATGGCGGTGATGCTGTCGTTCAAGTAATTGTTACCGCTGGTTTGTATCTCAATAAGCGTACCCACATCGCCAGTAGCGCCAGCCACATCAGTCACAGGCCTTGGTTCTGGCACGACGCTGTAGATTTTGTATTGATAGGGTAATGATGAAAGCAATTGATATGCATTTAAAACTTCTTCCGATGAAGCGCTGCTTTTATCTACTGTGCGCTCTAATGAGACAGGCGCTGGTTCTTTGGCACTGTTTATTAATGCACTGGAAAAGAAATACATATGCTTTTTATGAGCATTAAATAGCAACTCATCAAATACACCGGCTTCATTAGCTAACAAATTAAGCGTAGCCCAGCAATCGCCTAATGCACGATGCGCATTATAAACATAACCCAAATGAAAATTTAAATAATCCAGCTTTCTAATTTGAACCCCTCTGGAAAACCAATTAATATCCATCTTGGTACAGGCAAATGGAATTTTACGGACCTGCTCTTGAATTAGCGCCGGTGTTTTTTGAAGCAAAAATGCACTATCGAATTGAGCATTATGACAAATAATATATTTACTACGGGTCAATAGTCGACTAACTGCATGCCAATCAATACGCTGCCCGGCCAGTTGTTCGTTTGTTATGCCCGTAAGGAGACTGACTTCCTCAGACAAAGCGGATTGAGGCTCATTCAACCCATTATAAGTACCTAAGACCCCCAAAATCCCTTTCGTTTTAGAATAGGCAAACGAGATGACCGCAAGCTCTACAATTTCATCAGTCTCAGGATGAAGGCCTGTCGTCTCCACATCGATAATACATGCGACAGAATAAGGCTCTTCGGTGGTGAATCCGATCGGATGTTCTTGTACTTGTCTACATACTTTGAAATCAGGATGAGATGAGAGCAAATGAAATGCATTGGCTTCTGATGGCGAGACGAATACATTGGCTGATTGGCATAATACTTGATGTTTTATCGTCTCTTGACTGGCTAAAGCTTCCATTGCAGGGTTCTTAGCCGGAGCAACAATCTCTACACGTTGTATAGAAGCAGGGGTTTTTTCTTGAAAAATCGCATCAGCGATGGCAATCGCTTGCGCCAAATCACTGGTTTTACGAAATAAAGGGTATTCTTTTAAAACATCAATGTCTTGTATAAATTGAATGAAACGCTGGTCTATTTTAACGGTAACCTGAAAATTAATACGCTCAATCAGCTCACTGCCCAGTAACAAGTGAAACAATGAATCTACGGTTATTTTTGCACCTTCTTCTCTTAATGCAAACCATTTGGCAATCCGTTCTGATAACATCATTTCGGTGTTAGCCCATTTGGCTGCGGCAGCAAGATTATTCGCGTGCTGCGGATTATACGCAGGGTTAGTTGAAATAGGCATTAAAGAATGTGCAATCTTATGCAACCATTCAGGACTAAACTCGGTAAAGGAGTTATGTTGTTGCCATCGTTGTAGGATAAGAATCAATCGCGGTGATAATGCATCCTTCATTGTAGTCAAAAACGCATTAAAATCCTCTTTAGCCGACCGACCCATAACCTCATTTTGCGTTATGCTTCGTTTCTCATCCAAGTCCCGCTGCAGTACACTTGCAGCAACCAACTCCACCGAGCTTTGCTTTATTCTCGGTGGCATAGAGGCCAAATACTGGTGTTCGGCTTTTAAATCGTCTCGAAGCAATACTAAAGGCTCTTCATCGGTCAACTCATCAGCCTCATCCGAATCGTATTCGTAAGGCGAAAAATAACGCAACTCGGCATCTTGCTCATTGGTCTTTATGGCTAGAGAGCGCTTTGAAATGTACTTGTTTCCTGCTAAATCTTTTGCCCTAAACCAAGTAGTTCGATTGTTGGCAACTTGATGAATATCAATCAGTTCACGCACTACCGCAGAGTCGGCATCCGGATTGTGATCTATTGCGTATTGAGTAGCTTCCAGTTCACCGGTAGGCTTTTTCGTAATTAGAGCATGCCCAATAGTGCGGCTATTTTTTTGATGTCTGCCATGCTCATCTGTATCTGCGAAGTAGTGATATACTTCTTTGGCATATTCCTTGCCTTTTTTTTGCGCAGCCAATGCTGACATGCGAAGAGGATTAGACTCTTTTTTCTCCATTTTATTTTGATTTTTTTTCACTGCAAAGGCCAAGTGTTGTATAAAAAGGGCTTAATTTTCCCACTAAACTCTATAAAAATCCACTAATTTAACCTAAATGCGCCATTTCAAACCATCTCATTGCCAAAAGCAAGACGATGGTTTGATAGACTCTACCGCGCGAGCTCCACAGAATGAATTGGATTTGTGACGCCCAATTCAACATCTTGTTCTGATCCTGCTCTGGAATTGATGGTTACGCTGCTAAAAAAAGACAATCGGGCCACCGAAACAGAATCGATACCTTCAGCTTTATTTTTTTCTATTGAACTCGCTTGAATTCGACTTATCCATCGCAGCAATAGCATACAAGCAGCAAGACCGGTACTGAAAGTAAACCCAGCGGCTACCCCATTAATATTCAACTCTGTTTTAAGTCCCAAGACACCAGACAAGACTATGCCAATGACAATACTTCCCATGGAAATGGCTGTAGCGCGCTGATCATCACCTAAAACACGCAATTGCTGTAATAAGGTAAAACGCAAAGCATCAAAAGCACAACCGGCAAACATAATCGGCGCTAAAGACTGAAGAATTTGATTTAATGATTGACCATTTTGCGATGCCGATAGAGAAAGCACTTGTGGATAGACCGAAAAAGTAATCAACACAGGCAAAATATACGCCATCAATGAGGCGATCCCCATTTTTCCAGCCAGACTGGCAAGCTCAAATTGAGAAGCGCCAATTTTTCTATTAATTTCTTGTGCTGCCGTTTGCCCAAAAGCAATTTGTAATAAAAAAGAAAACAACGAAAATTGCATAATAGAAGAAAAGGCAGCCTGTTGCCTTACCCCCACAATACCGGCATAAAGATTGATGACCAGGTTTAATGTCGTTTCTACGGTCATATTGGCTGCAATAGAACCACCGTAAGTGGTCATTTCTTTTAATTGGCCCCAATAGGGATGCCAGGGCTTATTCCACTGCAAAAATGGAAAAGATTTAAATTCTGGCGTCACTGCCAAATAAATTAAATATTCAGCCGCAGTGAGCCATGGGTCAAGAATGCATCCTACCAATAAACCGGTCGCGCCCATTTTAGGCGCCCCCAATTTACCAAAAGCCAAGACACTCCCCAAAGACATGCCCAAGCTTAAATTAATCAGACTTAAGATCATGGCGGGGCGAGTTTTTTCAAAAGCAAAAAGAATATTGTCCGCACTAATGCGTACCATAATGGCAGGAATAGCCAAGGAATAATATTTAATAAAGGAAGAAGCAATTTCAGCAACAGCTTCATCTTGATTCATACCATGAACTAGCAAAGGTTTTGCATTGACCATAATGGCAATAATGACAGGTGATGTGACCATAGAAAGAATTAGGGCATTACCAAAAGCTGCGGCCAAATGCTCTCGTTTTAGTTGCAATAGCTCATCCGACTCTCCATTTTTTTGCGCCTCTCGTAACTCGCCAAGCTCCTTACCAGCCACCAGAGCTGTTGCCAATAGTGGACTTACCCCAATACCAACTAAAGAATTAAGCAATGACGTAATTAAAGTAATCGCAGCCAAATGTTCCTCATCATCATTGAGCTGACTTAACAAATAAACCAGCATCCCCATTTGCATACTAAACGAATAGGATGCGGCTGTTTCCCAAGAAAGTCTGGATAATTTGCCAAAGATTTGTAAAGGACTGCCCTCTTCGCTTACCAAAGCAGTTGCCCCTTCATCTTGCTGTTCTGGACTAAGAATTTCATTATCGCTCATAGATAACACCGATAAAATAAAAAAAAATCACAATGATAGCATAATTATCAAAAAAAAGAATCAGGTTATTTAAAATACGACCAATTCATTGTATAAAGCGGCAGCCTCTACCTCAGCGGTTTAGTTCAACCATTTTTACTTATTGAACGATGTGCGTTACAATAACAGTCTATTCGATTCATTGGTTTTGAGATTATTATGGTGTTTGTGGCTTGCGGACTGAATCATAAAACTGCGCCAGTCGCAGTGCGTGAGAAAGTGGCGTCTGTTCCTGCTACTCAAGACATTCTTCTCACCCGCTTAATGAATTTGCCCGCGGTCAATGAAGCAGCCATTCTGTCTACTTGTAACCGCACAGAAATTTATTGCGATACAGAGGAACCAGATAAACTCGCTCATTGGCTTGCTAAAGAGCATCACCTACCCGAAAATACGGTCATGCCCTTTTTTTATGTGCACCAAGGACCGCAAGGCATTAAACACACCTTACGCGTAGCCAGTGGCCTGGATTCGATGATGTTAGGAGAGCCACAAATTTTAGGACAAATGAAACAGGCTTATCAGCAAGCTTGTCGTCTTGGTACGGTTAAAAAAAGATTACGACCTGTCTTTGAATATGTATTCAGCGCATCAAAACGTATCCGAACACGCAGCGGTATTGGCAACAACCCCATATCCATCGCTTATGCAGCAGTACAGCTTATTAATCAAACCCAAAAAAATAAACCATCAAACGTCTTTCTTATCGGTTCTGGTGAAACAGCTACTTTAGTAACCAAATATTTGCATGAAAAAGGCATTCATCAGTTTATGGTAGCCAGTAGAACCCTGGAAAACGCACAAAAATTAGCCAAGGAATTTGGTGGCAAAGCATTATCTATTGGAGATATCCCTCAATACTTGGCACATGCAGATGTTGTCATCTCGGCAACAGCCTGCCCTTTACCTTTTATCAATAAAAATATGGTGGAGCATGCCCTAACCCAGAGAAATCAAAAGCCTATGTTTTTTTTAGATTTGGCAGTACCTCGTGATATAGAAAGCAACGTCGGTGAATTAAACACCGTATCATTGTACAATGTCGATGACTTGCAACACCGGATTGAGCAAGGTCTAAACGAACGTCAACAAGCAGCGTCTGCTGCAGAAGCATTAGTTGAGCATGAAGTCCACCATTACATGATGCGAAACCGAGCACAAAAAGCCAATCATGTTATTGCTACCTACCGACAGAAAATGCAACAAGTAGCACAAGAAGAATTACAAAGAACATTAAAAAAATTAACCTCAGGACAAGACCAAAGCCAGGTTTTAAACGAGTTTTCAGCGCGCCTTGTCAATAAACTCATGCACTACCCAACTCAAGGATTAAAACAGGCAGCATTAGACAACCGCAGTGATTTATTGTCCTTGGCTCATTATCTTTTTACTACAACAACAGACCCAATATCTTATGAAGAAATCTCTTGAGTTAAAATTACAACAGATGCTAGAGCGTTTTCAAGAAGTAGGACACCTGCTTTCTGAAGCCAGTGTTATTGCTGATCAAGATCAGTTCAAAGCTTTATCCAAAGAATATGCACAATTAGACCCTGTAGCACAATGTTACGAGGCCTATTTATCAGCTCAAAACAATGTAGCCTCATTAGAAGAACTGTTAACCGGTGCTGACGCAGAGTTAGCTCATCTTGCCAAAGAAGAGCTAGACGAAGCAAAACAACAGGTAGACACACTGGATGAGACCTTGCAATGGCATCTTATTCCCAAAGATCCCGATGATGAACGCAATGTCTATTTAGAAGTAAGAGCTGGCACAGGTGGAGATGAAGCAGCCATCTTTGCGGGAGACTTACATCGCATGTACTGTCGTTATGCTGAAAATCAAGGATGGCAATTGGAGCTTATCAGTGCCAATCATGGTGAACATGGCGGCTACAAAGAAATTATTTGTCGGATTAGTGGGAATGCTGTTTACTCACAATTAAAGTTTGAATCAGGGGCACATCGAGTACAACGCGTACCTGAAACAGAATCACAAGGTCGAGTGCACACGTCTGCATGTACTGTAGCCATCATGCCAGAAGTCGAGGAAATTGATGACATTCAAATCAATACAGAAGATTTACGCATAGACACCTATCGTGCTTCAGGCGCGGGAGGACAGCATGTGAATAAAACAGATTCTGCCATCCGTATTACTCATCTTCCCACTGGCGTAGTCGTTGAATGCCAGGATGAACGTTCGCAACATAAAAACCGTGCCAAAGCCATGTCTTTACTTAAATCACGCTTATTAGATGCTGAGCAAAGCAAGCAGAAAAAAGAACAAGCTCAAACACGAAAATCACTAGTCGGCTCAGGAGATCGCTCCGAGCGTATACGCACTTATAATTTCCCTCAAGGTCGTTTAACTGATCATCGAATTAATCTGACTATCTATCAGTTAAATGATGTCATGGAAGGCCATTTGTCTTTGGTTATTGATGCGCTAAAACGAGAATACCATGCTGAATTATTGGCTGAATTAGGTCGTCATGAATGACATCGGTACGGCATTAACCTGGGCAACATCCTTACTTTTAGAGCATCAGCTCGCTGATGCACGTCTGGATGCAGAAATTTTATTGGCTCGTGTACTCAATAAAAACCGAGCCTACCTACTGGCTTTTGCAGAGCAAGCCTTAACTGCTAGTCAAAAAAATAAATACCAGCAATTTATAACACAAAGAGCGCAAGGAATACCGATTGCCTACATTCTCAAAGAACGTGAATTTTGGTCCTTGTCACTAAGCGTCAATGAACATACCTTAATTCCTCGGCACGAAACAGAACAGTTGGTAGACATAGCGCTGCAATACCTACCCCAGACAGCATCAATACAACTGCTAGATCTGGGAACGGGAAGTGGTGCTATCGCCCTGGCTTTAGCTCACGAACGTCCTCAATGGTGTATTCATGCTTGTGATAAAAGTCTGGAAGCACTTGCCATAGCAAAAAGCAATGGCAGCAAACATCAACTAACCAACATTCAGTGGTATCATTCTGATTGGTTTACCTCCTTACCGCCACAACATTACGATGCCATCCTTTCTAATCCACCTTATATCGCAGCACAAGATCCTCATTTAACCCAAGGTGATGTCTTTTTTGAACCGCGAAGCGCATTGGTCAGTGAAGACGCGGGGCTTGCTGATTTGCAATTCATCAGCACGCAAAGCATCGAGCGACTGAAACCCGGAGGATTACTGTTACTTGAACACGGATACGATCAAAAAGAAGCCATACAAGCTATACTTAATAAATTAGGTTATATTAATGTGCAATGTTGGCAAGATTTATCAGGCCAAGATAGGATAAGCGGTGGTTGGAAACCTTTATAATACTGTTATAATGGTTAAGAATACTAAATTGGTTATCTACATGAAATTAAAGTGATTCTCTTTTTTAAATGATTGATGACATCACTGTTTTTTGATATAACCAAGCCGCTTTGTGTTTCATTGATGACACGGGGGCTAAAATGACTGAACAATTATCGTATCAAACCAATGAGAGACTATATACCGTGAAAAACGACGCAATAGGTAGCATGGGAATTACACCTTATCTTGAACAAGAAGGTGAGGAGTACATGAATGAAAAACAACTGGCTCATCTTGAAAAAATATTATTGGCTTGGCGTCAATCCCTAATGGAAGAAGTTGATCGTACCGTGACTCACATGAAAGACGAAGCAGCCAATTTTCCAGATCCCTCGGATAGAGCCAGCCAAGAAGAGGAATTCAGTATTGAATTACGCACAAGAGATCGCGAACGCAAATTAATTAAAAAAATTGAAGACGGGCTTGAGCGGTTAAGAAATGACGATTTCGGCTATTGCGAAGCTTGCGGTGTAGAAATAGGCCTCAAACGTCTGGAAGCACGTCCTACTGCTACGTTGTGTATTGACTGTAAAACATTATCGGAAATCAAAGAGCGACAAAATCAAGGCGCTTAATGGAGGAACTTCTTGCGCAAAAGCAAGCCAATTACCTCTCTGGCACCTCGTCAATTGATTGGTCTTCTCCGTGGTAATCCCCGCACGCGCGGGGATTCTATCATTATTAAAGCTCTTGCATGACTCGTATGCGCTTGGGCAAGAATAATCCGTCGCAAAAACAACGCCGAGACAATGTTATATTGTAACTTGAAATTTAAATGATATAACTCACCTTACGCAGCCATTATTGATTAATTTCTAAAACCCCGTATCTTTTGTCCGTTGTTTTATAAGGATAAAAAATGAAAACGGATCTT
>PEQM01000024.1 GCA_002786205.1 Legionella sp.
GAACAGATCCAGTTGAGATCAATTTTTCAGTAGAGTTAAAATGGTTTAGCCCTTTAAATTAATAGCCGTACCGCGCGCGATATAATTTTTTTATAACATTTTAGGTATAAGTTGTAAAACACACGGATCCGAATTGTTGTTCGAGCCTTTGTAAGTTCTTCGTATTTATAAACCTAAAAAAAGCAGTAGCGCAGGAATCCCTAGTATAAAACCCTGCACTGTAAGAACCCAATTTTTTGCAAAAGAAACCAATCAGGACTTTTTCTTTTTAATGTGTTTCATTAATCGTTTTTTCTTATTCACTTGCCTTTGAGAGAGTTTGTTTTTCTTATTGGCAAAAGGGTTATCCCCTCCCCTAAACTCTATTTTTAGAGGTGTTCCAACTAATCCCAAATGCTTGATAAACTCATTATTTAAATAACGTTTATAGCTTTCAGGCAATGCATGTAATTGATTGCCATGAATCACAATAACCGGAGGATTATGCCCCCCAAGATGAGCATAACGTAACTTAATACGTCGGCCATTAACACAAGGCGGCGTGTGTTTGGTGCTGATGTCTTGTAATAATCGTGTTAATCTGGGCGTAGAAAAGGACTGCGTAGCAGATGCATAAGCTTCTTTTATGTCTTTAAACAAAGTACCCACACCACTGCCATGTAAAGCAGAAATGAACCGAATTTTAGCAAAGGTGGCAAACTGCAACTTGCGCTCAAGCTCATTTTTTATCCACTCTTTATGCTCATCATCAAGCCCATCCCATTTATTAATCGCAATCACTAAAGCTTTTCCTGATTCGATGATAAAGCCTAACAGGTTCATATCCTGATCAGTAATGCCTTCTGTTCCATCCAGAACCTGCAAACAAACATGGGATTCTTTAATTGCTTGCAAGGTTTTAATAACAGAGAATTTCTCAATTTTTTCATCTATTCTTGCTTTTCTACGTACCCCAGCCGTATCTATTAAAATGTATTTTTGTTCATCACGCTCAAAAGGAATGGATATACTATCGCGAGTGGTGCCGGGCATATCGTAAACAACCACACGCTCCTCACCTAAGATTCTATTAATCAGCGTTGATTTTCCAACATTGGGGCGTCCTGCAAAAGCAATTTTTATCGCTTCCTCAGGAACAACATCTTCTAAATAGGCAGAAAAGGGACTTAGTACGTCTTCTAATAGTGAAGCGATTCCACTGCCATGCGAAGAAGAAATACAATGGATATCAGCTAAGCCCAAAGACTGAAAATCAGAAGAAACGATATCATCATCTAAACCTTCTGTTTTGTTGATCACCAGATGTATCTTCTTGCCTAAACGTCTTAATTGTGTAGCAACTTGCTCATCAATACCTGTTAAGCCAGAACGACCATCTACAATAAATAAAACTGCATCAGCTTCTTGTAAGGCGATAGTAGATTGTCTCGACATTAAAGTATCAACTTCAATATCATCTACACCTATTCCACCTGTATCAACAACGATAAAGGCTTTATTCTCAAATTGGGCCTCACCATACTGCCGGTCTCTTGTTAGCCCTGGAAAATCAGCAACCAGAGCATCTTGTGTTTTAGTAATTCTATTAAATAATGTCGACTTTCCTACATTAGGACGACCAACCAATGCTATTACAGGTATCATTTAACTCACCATCAATTGGTTTAATAATCCATTATTTGTTAATACGTATAGTTTTTTTCCAATAACTATAGGGGCAATGCTCACGCCAGAAGACAATGAAGTTCTGCCAATAAACTCACCTGTTTGAGGTTCTATAAAATGCAAATAGCCTGTTTTATCACCCACTATTAAATAATTACCCCATAAAACAGGTTCTGTCACATCACGTGCTTTTAAGGTTTTTTGTTTCCAATTCACCATGCCAGTACTGGCATTCAAAGACCATACTACGTCGTTGCTATCGGTGTAATAAAGCGTATTGGAATGTAGGGTCATGTCTTTATAAATAGAAGCTGATTTACGCCAGATAAATTCACCATTGTCTAAAGACAAAGCACCAACATAGCCCTGGTAACTTGCCAGATAAACCACATCACCTTGAATGATGGGATCAGCATCAATGTCTACAAGACGCTCTACATCACTGGCACCAGTTGCATATGCAATACTTCTTTGCCATAAAAGACGTCCTGTTTGTAATTCCAAAGCATCTAATTTTCCATCAGGAAATCCAATAAGAACAAGATTATCCATAACAACAGGGGATGAGCTGGCTTTTAAAATCAAATTAGGTGCACCATGCTCCACCATCCATAATTGTTTTCCTGTTTTTAAATCAAAAGCATAGACTTTACCATCTATTGTTTTGGCAATCAGACGATGCTGCGCAATGGCAGGAGGAGCCAAAAGTTCTCCTGATAATTTTGCTGTCCATAACTTGCTGCCATCATTTTGACTTAATAAAACCAAAGAGGATCGGTTAGTTCCTACTGCGATAACGCCATCACCTATCGCAGGACCGCTAACTAATCCGGTTTTTAAAGGCTGTGACCATAAAATTTTTCCCGATGATTGTGCAATAGACTGAACCAAACCACTTTGATCGGCAATATAAATAGCGCCTTTATTAGCTACTGGTTTTAATTTTAAATAGCCATGCCCTTTGGAAGAAGTGCCTGCTGGCATAGACCATTTTGTAGTGGTATTGATCTTGGCTGTAATCTGCTCCAGCGCTTTTGGCTTTGGCGTATTATCTTTACCAAGCATGTAATCATCAATTTTACTGCAGCCTTGCACTAAAGTACAAAGAGCAAGTATTAATAGTTTATGATTCATCAATGTTAAATCCTGTTGGTTAAGCGTTATTATGTGGTTTTCTGGTGCTCATTAGCGATGATTTTTTGTGTTTTAATTGCTAACTCATTAGATTTCATTTCTAAAAATGAATTCCCCATACCATTGTTTTTTGCTTCACTCATTGCCATACGATAGGCTTTTATCGCATTATCAAACTCTCCGGTAGCACTGTAGACATCCCCTTTGAGTTCATTAATTACGGATAAATAGGCAGGATCATTCATTGCATTTAATTCTTTCAAGGCATTACCATATTCTTTTTCGACAGTTAAAATTCGTGCCAAACGAATCTTGGCTATTTGCTTTAATTGAGGCATATGAGCTTTTTCTGAAACCGCATAAAGTTCTTTTTTAGCTCGATTTATTTTTTCTTTTTCAATAAAGACCTTGGCCAAGGTCATATGCGCGGCATCGGCATAAACAGTATGTCCATAATCTTTTATTAATTCATTTGCATAAGCTCTTACCGATTTAAAATTATGCCGCGAATAAGACACCATCATATTTTCATAGACAGTAGATGCTTGTTGTGACATTTTTTGCTGGTGCCAATAAAAATATCGATATCCTGCAATACAGAGCAATACGACAGATACAATAGTCAGAATCTTATTACCATGCTTGTTCCACCATTTTTTTATTGCTTCCAGTTGTTCTTCTTCCGTCATGTAAACAGACATCTCTATCTCCTGCCTTTCTTAGGCCAAATAATTCGCTAAAACCTGATTTAACTTACTTTGCTCTACTGTAATTTGCTCTGCTGCATTTCGCAAGTCCTTGATGCCAACCAGGCCTTGTGCTATTTCCTGCTCACCTAAAATCAAGGCCAACTGGGCTCCACTTTTATCTGCTTTCTTAAATTGACTTTTAAAGCTGCCGCCTGCTGTATGAGTTATCACACACCAGTGAGGATATTCATCTCGAATACGCTCGGCCAATTGTAATCCTCTATTAACCGCCTCTAAGTCACTTGCAATGATAAAAACAGTATGGTTTTTATTTTCTACTGCAGTAAGATTTAGCGTTTCCATTAATAATACGATGCGCTCTATTCCTAGTGCAAAACCAACAGCAGGTGTCGATGCACCGCCTAACTGTTCAACCAATTGATCATAACGTCCTCCCGCACAAAGAGTTGCCTGGCTTCCCAGTTTATCTGTTACCCACTCAAAAACGGTATGACTGTAATAATCCAGACCTCTGACTAAAACAGGATTGATTTCATAAGGAATACCTAAGGCATCTAATCCCTTACAAAAACTTTGAAAATGAGCTTTACTTGGCTCACTTAAAACATCAATTAATTTTGGAGCTTTTGCAATCAAATCTTTTAATGCAGGGTTTTTACTGTCAAGGATACGCAAAGGATTGCGATCTAGCCGATTTTTACTGTCTGAATCCAGCAGCTCATAGTGAGTACGAAAATAAGAAACCAAAGTTTCTTTATAGGCTGCTCGTTCACTGGCTTCACCCAGACTATTAATTTGCAAGGTGACTTCGTTAGCAAAACCTAACTGAGACCATAAGCGATACCCTATAGCAATTAATTCGAGTTCTATATTAAAGCTCGTCATGCCAAAGGCTTCAACACCAAACTGAGTGAATTGACGATAGCGCCCTTTTTGTGGTCTTTCATGACGAAACATGGGACCGATATACCATAATTTCTGCTGCTGATTATAAAGCAATCCATGCTCCAGACAGGCGCGAACACAAGAGGCCGTACCTTCTGGTCTTAATGTCAAACTGTCGCCATTGGTATCGCTAAACGTATACATTTCCTTTTCAACAATATCTGTTACTTCACCTATGGTTCTTTTAAATAGTTGCGTGTTTTCAACGATAGGAAATCGTATCTCTTGATAACCATAAGAGGTAAGGCACTCTCTGAATAATTGTTCTATTTTATGCCATACCCCTATTTGTTCGGGCAAGACATCATTCATGCCTCTAATGGCCTGAATTTTTTCACTCATTATGTGCCTCCGCCGCCGACATTTGCGGTGCAGGATTTATCAGATTATCCAATGCCGCGATATCTGTTAATTTAATTTCTTTAACTGCAATATGCTTTGATGAAGAAGTCTCTTCTGCTGCACTTTGTTCGGAAACAGTTTTAGAAAAATGAAGCTGTTCTCGATTATTATGCCACCACATACTGATTGCGATAATAGCGCCAACAGCAAAAGTTATAGTAAACCAACGAATAAAATGTTCTGCTTTGTAGGATTCGCGCTTACTTTGCCATAAGGCACGATCAACTTTCTTTTCAACAGAATAATGCTGATTGAAAATAGCCAAAAAAGGCTCCGGCGACACACCTAGAAGTTTTGCATAAGCACGTAAATAACCTTTGATAAATACTGACTCAGGAAGCAAATCAAATTGGCTTTGTTCTATTAGCTCAATTATTCTGACTCGTAAATGAAGCTTGTTGGCTACATATTCGATTGTATAGCCTTTTTGCTGACGTATACTGGCTAATTGCATGCCTATAGCTTCTTGCTGAGGCAATTTTATTTCATCTGTTAAGATTGCTGTATTCATTGTGGGCTCCACTACTGTAATTCATTTTTTTGATTTAATTGATGCAAGGTATTTTCATATTCTGTGGCCAAATCATTGCGCCCTGTTGCTTGTGCACTATTTTTTGCCATCATTAAAAGACCTTGATCGTTCAATACCAAGTCCGGATGCTGTTGTAATAAATCCAATGCGCTTTGGGAATGGCCTTTTTTAATTTCTAACCGGCATAGCTCATATAAAGATTCTCTCTTGGAAGGATCTTGATTTAATGCTTTGTTAAAATACAAAACTGCCTTTTCTTCATCAGGAATTGCCAAAACGCAAAGACCTGCATTTTCATATGCGCCTGCCGTATGCAGATATTGAGGATCGTTAACTGCTTTCATAAAATAGGTTTCAGCTAACTTATAGTCCCCTTGACGGCATAAAAAAGTACCATAGTTATTCAGTTGCGCTCCACTATTTCCCGACAAGGCAATAGCCTTCAGGTAATACGTTCTCGCCTGCTCTGCTTCTTTAGTTTGCTCTAGATAATAAGCCAAGGCGGCATTTATTTCAGGGGACTGTGGTTCTTGCTCAAGAGCTGTTAATAATTTCTTTTTAGCTCTAGGCCGGTCTCCTTGTCTTAAATACCCTAAACCCAGTTGCATATTAAATACTGCTGCTTTACTTAGATCTGGCTTGGTTTTAGTTGAATTGTCCAATGCGTCTTGTTCATTGTGCTTGCACGCTTGAAGAAGTAAACAGCTTGAAAATAAAAAAATTTTTAAAATGTTTAACACAATGAATTCTTATATATTAAAACAGATGGCGACATTATAACTACTTACGGGCAAATTAAAAATAATTTGTTATTTTTATTCTCTGTACATGGTTGGCTTTTTTTTATGTACAGATATTTTTGTTATTTTTAATCAATCAGTTGATAATAAAGCCATGCTATTTTTTAAAATATTACTCCGCTATCGGGTCTTTCGATTTTGGAACAAAATGCAATTTTTGCCACCGTTGCGAACGCGTTGTTCTGTCTTTCACCTCTCCAGCTAATTGGCCACAGGCTGCATCAATATCATCACCTCGTGTTTTTCGCGTGATGGTATTAATCCCGTTTCGGATTAGCTGATCTCTAAAAGCATCAATAGTTTCTTGTGATGAGCGACGGTACTGAGTCATTGGAAATGGATTAAAGGGAATCAGATTAACTTTCGCAGGCACATCTTTTAGTAGTTTGATTAGCTGCCTGGCATGCTCGGGCTGATCATTAACATTTTTTAGCATGACATATTCAAAAGTTACTTTACGGCGAGGCTCATTTTCAAAATAATTTTTACATAACGCCATAAGCTGCGCTAACGGATATTTTTTATTAATAGGTACCAGTTCATTGCGCAATTCATCATTAGGGGCATGTAAAGAAACAGCCAAGGCAACAGGACTGGCTTTTTTTAATCTCTCTAATTCAGGTAATACACCAGAAGTACTTAAGGTCACTCGTCTTTTGGATAATCCATAAGCAAAATCATCCATCATGATATTCATAGCAGAAACCACATTGTCAAAATTAAGCAGTGGTTCGCCCATGCCCATCATAACAACGTTAGTCAGTTTTTTGTCATGAGCGCCATTGTCTTGAGACAATTCTCTAACAGCAACCCATACTTGGCCAATAATTTCAGCAACACTTAAATTGCGATTAAATCCCTGTTTTGCTGTAGAGCAAAATGAACAATTCAACGCACAACCTACTTGAGAGGAAACACACAAGGTGCCTCTGTTTGCTTCAGGAATAAATACCGTTTCAATACAATTGCCGCAATCTAGCTTCAGTAACCATTTATGAGTACCATCTGCTGACTTTTGGCAAGCAACAATTTCAGGCAAAGCAATAAAAGACAAACGCATAAGCTTCTCTTTTAATGCTTTACTTAAATTAGTCATCTGAGTAAAGTCACGTAAACCAGCCTGATGAATCCATTGAATCAATTGCTGGGCTCGAAAAGGTTTTTCGTCCCAAGAAACAAGCAATTCTCGTAATTGCTGATAATTGTAGTTCAATAAATTAACTTTTTGATCCACCGCTTATACTCCAGAAAGAACTATTATCGGTCACAAATTTCGTGCGGCTCAAAGAAAAAAGCAACTTCACGAGCGGCATTTTCCACGCTGTCAGAACCATGTACTGCATTGGCATCAATACTTTCAGCAAAATCAGCACGGATAGTACCTGGAGCTGCTTCCTTAGGATTTGTAGCACCCATGATATCACGGTTTTTTAATACAGCATTCTCGCCTTTTAATGCCTGAATCATAACAGGACCAGAAATCATAAAATCAACAAGCGCTTTAAAGAAAGGACGTTCTTTATGTATTTCATAAAAACTTTCTGCCTGGCTGCGTGATAATTGAGCCATTTTAGCAGCAACAACAGTTAATCCTGCTTGTTCAAAACGACTGTAAATTTGGCCAATTACATTTTTAGCCACCGCATCGGGTTTAATAATAGATAGTGTAACTTCTTTAGCCATCTTGAGCTCCATGAGATTAAATAAAGTGCGTTATTATACATGACATAACAAGACTTTGGCTAATAAAAATTCATGAAAGAGCAATATTAAAGAAGTGCTACAGATTTATCCCAGAGCCTTGTCTCATCAGACTGTACGTTCATGATGACAAAAACTGGGCTAAAGCAGAGGGTCAAGACATTTCGCCTAATGTCTTATCAAAAGATAATAATTGCCTGTTATAAGCATCTTGCTCTGCATCCATGCGGTATTCAGGTAACATATTCATTAGGTTTAATATTCTTAAAATACTCTCATAAAATTCTGTGCGAAAATGACGAATGCTAATAGACAGCTCTTGCACGCTGCTTAATAATTCTTTGATTTGTTGTTCTGTTTTTTCAAGCACGGCAAAAAGCGGGGTTAATTCTATCTCTAGTTCTTCATTTTGCTCTGCTGTAAATGAAGCTTTGCAATATTCGCTCATTTTCGCTATAAAAATACGTTTGCCATCAGCGTCGTCATTATTATGATAGCCCGAATAAATCAAAGCATAGGTGATAGCATCACTTAATTGGACAGAAAAGCGCGCCTCAAAACCAGCAAAAGAAGCCCTTTTGTTACTCAACTGGCGTTGTAACTCGTCCGATAATGTAATTAATTTTTTTTGGCTTTGACTTATAAAACCATCCTGTTTCAGTTGCATCTGATTAAGCTCATCTCCCAAGGCAACCAAAGCTTGTCTTTCTATCTCTAGTTCTTCGCGAGTACTTGCACCTTGAGACTCAGGTGGTTTGGCACTTTCGCCAGAGAGTAAGTAATCTATATAGAGCTTTTGTGCATACAAGTGATAATCATTGGCTTGTTGCAGCACAATACCATTCAAAACATTTTTTAGTGGGATTTTGAGTAATCTACGATAAAAACTTGCGGGCGTAACAATAGAGGCTATCCGCTCTTTTTTAGGCAGATTTATATTGTATTGACCTAAAATTCGCTCAGAGGTAATTAATCCATAGGTTGAAAACCACTTATCAAATTCTGTTTCATCCCTTTTTGCTTCCATCATTCACCTGACTTTTAATATGAAGTAATCATTGACATCCAGCGCGTATCAACCTCAAAATGCACTTTTGACCCAAAGTGATCTTATGATTGAGTCTCCGTACTTTTTCATGACGCTCACTCTAAATGAAGTATAGTGTATTTACCATGTTAAAACGATTAGCTGTTGATTTACAAATACTAAATGACTTTTTAAAAATTAAAACACCTGCTGCATGGCTGGAATACGCCGTACAGCACCTTGATATGCTACTGCTTGATCATGCTCATTGTGAAAGAAAAGCAGCAGCGAATGCAATTCATCTAATGAGTAAATATCCTGAAAAAGCTGAGCTCATTCGCGTGATGTCGCCATTAGCCAGAGAAGAACTATTACATTTTGAAAAGGTCACCACTCTTATGGAGGAAAGGGATATTGCTTTTGTGTCATTACCTCCTTCTCAATATGGCGCCACACTGCACCGATTGGTAACCATTAAAAATACCAATCAACGCTTATGTGATCAATTATTGATTGGCGCTATTATTGAAGCAAGGTCTTGTGAACGATTTAATGCACTCATTCCTTTTTTACAAGACAAAAAACTTGCTCAATTTTATAATACACTTATCCGTTCAGAGGCTCGCCATTTTGAAGAATATCTGCGACTAGCAAAACGTTACGGTGGTGATGTTACTGTTCGTCTGGCTAATTTTTTGGCCGTGGAAAATGAGTTTATCTCTTCAGCAGATGAGGTATTCCGTTTTCACAGTGGAATTCCAAACTAAGAGTTCTTGCATGGCCTACATCACATGCAAGAACCATATTAAACGCGTTGTATATTAAGGACGAAAACCGGGTTCCTGGTCAACTGAGGGCGATTCATAAGACAGCTGACTGTTGCTGGTTAAAAACTCACTAAACTGAGGCTTTAATTCATTAAAGCGCTTTTGTGTCAGTCGCTCACCGTCTGTATGGGTAAATTTTCCCTTCTGCTCTGCGTCTTGAATATAACCTTTTTCTGCTAACCATACAACAACAGCTTCTCTAAAATTCTTATTAAAAGAGTATTTGGGGTCATCTTTATTGAATAATTTTACTTCCAAAACATCTTCTTCATTCAAATTCACTTCCTGTATTAAAACAGGCAACATATCGTGTCCAGAATACTTCCCTTTGGAGGCTGGGCTTGTCAGCCATTTTTGTATTGGCAAAGTAAAATGCTCTTTTACCGTATTACCTAGGGCATCAGCCATTTTGCTATAAGTAGATAAAAGGTTTAGCATACACATTTTCCACTCGCTGTTATATGCTGCAGCTTCAGAACTGGCTGATCTTTTTGCTGCGCGATTCGATAACTCCCAATCGCTGATAGTTTCACCGGTCTCATCTTTCTTAAGACGTGAGTTTTTGTGTTTAACTAACGCATCATTATAGCGGGCCTCATGGGCATCGAGTTCTTTTTGCCAAATGGCTTCTCTGATGGCCTCTATTTTTCTCTTGTGTGTTTCTTTTACCTGGCTATCTAATTTGATTAACTCTTCTCTTGCAGACATCTTATGATGCTCCCAACCAATTTCGTTCAAAATAAACCCCTACTGTTTCATTGTAGCACAAAATCCATGGGATTACATCCCAGTCACTTAATACATATCGTCTTAAAAAAAGATCGTCTTTCTCGTAAGAACTCATACCAGGTTTATGTGTATGGCCATGAATAAGTAAAGAGGCCTTGTAATTTAACATGTCTTCAAGTACCGCATGCGGTGTTACCTCCATGATTTCAACCGGTTTGTTTCGAGTAGCCTGGCTTTTTTTTCTTATTTGACTAACCAACTTCAACCGAATAGCTAATGGCAGCTTTAAAAAAAACCAAATAAAAAATTTGTTTCTCGTCAAGCGGCGAAAGCGCTGATGCGCTATATCCTTGGTACAATATTGGTCGCCGTGGGCTAGCAAAACGGTTTGTTCTCCCAATGAGATAAGCGTTGGTTCTTTTAGTAAGCTCCATTGTGCCAAATGAGCAAAACGAACGCCGAGAAGAAAATCTCTATTCCCATGCATATAAAATACACGGATACCAGACTGCACTATTTCTCGACATCGACTGGCAATACCAATACTCCATTCATCAAGAGAATCATCACCAGCCCATACATGAAAAAAGTCACCTAAAATATAAATATTTTGAACTTTACTGTCTTTCGCCCACTGCAAAAAAGCAAAAAACAACTGATTAATATCATCACGCTCAGGATGCAGATGTAAGTCAGAGATAAATACGGCTTCTATCATATAGATTCAATAACAATATGCTCGTTAGATAAATAAATTTGACAAGGACCATCCACTTTTTCTATGGCATCGCTCAGACGGTAAAATCCAGCAATTGAAACCAATTCGGCTTCTAATGAATGACAAAAAATACGCGCAGAAGTATCTCCGGAAATTCCAGCCAACGCTCTGCCTCTTAATGCGCCATACACATGAATATTGCCATCAGCCAATAGCTCAGCACCATGACTTACAGCGGAAGCAATAATTAAATCACAAGATTTACCTACAATTTGCTGCCCTGAACGCACAGGAGAAGTAATTAATTTAGATTTGATATGAGTCGCTACGGGTTCACACGCGAGTTCTAAATTTCTGTCTTGTGCTTTGGAGGCGTTTAAAACAGCCAACCCAGAACATTGAGCTAATGTAGCATGTAAATGGCTGCCTCCTTGAATAGCAACAGGAATCATCCCTTGTTTTCTTGCTAGTTGGCAAAGAGCATGCAAATCAAATTCCTGATCAGCCATTAAAGACAAATCAAAAACAACTGGCGCATTTTCAAATAGCTTGGGGGCTTTGGTTACACTTTCTACTAGCTGCTGCTGAAATAATTCTTTATCATTACTCAACACTTGCAAAACAGTAAAGGTATATAACCGGCCTTTTAGTTTAAATGCTTGAGTTTTTGCTATATTTTCACTCATTAGTAAGATATCCATAAACGATATTTTTGTTTATACTAGCATGTGAAAACCAATAACAGAAGGATAAGAAAGTGGATAAAAGATGGTTTGAACAATATCAAGCAAACGTACCTCATGAAATTGACCCTAATCGATATTTATCCCTTGTTGCCCTGTTTAATGAATCCTGCTGTCAATTTGCAGACAGAATAGCCTATACCAACATGGGCACATCAATAACTTACGCACAATTGGATAAGCTTACTCAAGAATTTGCTGCTTACTTACAGCATATAGGATTAAAAAAAGGGGCGCGTGTAGCCATCATGATGCCTAACTTGCTGCAATATCCTGTTGCTTTATTTGCCATACTAAGAGCAGGTTATATTGTAGTAAATACTAATCCATTATATACCCGTGACGAAGTCATTCATCAAATGAATGATTCCGGTGCAGAGGTTATTATTGTGCTGGCTAATTTTGCACCAACTGTTGCCAGCTCATTGCCTTCCATGCCAGCAGTCAAACAAGTGATAGTCACACAAATTGGTGATTTATTTCCCCCACTCAAAAAAATGCTGGTTAATTTCGTAGTCAAATACATTAAAAAAATGGTCCCAGAGTATCACCTTGCTCAACAAATCTCATTCAATGAAGCATTGGAACTGGGCAGAAAAACCTCTTTTTTACCGGTAGAATTAACCCATCAAGATGTGGCTTTTTTACAATACACAGGTGGAACAACGGGAGTTGCCAAAGGTGCGGTATTAACGCATGGCAATTTATTAGCTAATGTTCTGCAAGCATCATCCTGGATTGCGCCTTTGGGTGTCAATGAAAAAGACATTATTGTTACCGCATTACCGCTATACCATATCTTTTCTTTAACTGCCAACTGTCTGACTTTTTTGAAAGCTGGCGCACAAAATGTATTAATTACTAATCCTCGCGACTCCAATCGTTTTATTGATGAGATAAAAAATATTGGATTTACAGCGATGACAGGAGTCAACACACTATACAACATGCTATTAAATCATCCCCGTTTTAAAGAAGTCGATTTTAGCAAGTTAAAATTGTCTTTATCAGGCGGTATGGCACTACAAAAAAGCGTCTCTTTACGTTGGACTGAAATGACACACTCTAGAGTATTAGAAGCCTACGGTCTGACAGAAACCAGCCCTGCTGTTACTATCAACCCAATGTATCTTGAAGGATACAATGGCAGTATTGGCTTGCCTTTACCATCTACAGAGGTGTCTATTCGTGATGATGAAAACAAGGAAGTCCCAATTGGAAACAGTGGAGAATTGTGTGTAAAAGGCCCTCAGGTCATGCCTTGCTACTGGAATAGACCAGACGAGACACAATTAGTATTCACTCCGGATGGCTATTTAAAAACAGGCGACATAGCACGTATGGACGAAGAAGGATTTATTTACCTGGTTGATAGAAAAAAAGACATGATCGTTGTTTCTGGATTTAATGTTTATCCTAATGAAGTAGAACAAGTCATTGGAATGCATCCTGGCGTATTAGAGGTTGGTGTTGTTGGTGTGATGGACAATGAGTCTGGCGAGCGCGTTAAAGCCTGTATTGTAAAAAAAGATCCTGCTTTAACTCCTGAAGACATTAATCTTTACTGTAGAGCACACTTGGCCGCATATAAAGTGCCAAAGATTATTGAATTTTATGAAGAATTACCCAAAACCAATGTTGGTAAAATTTTGCGTCGTGCATTAAAGGAAGCGCATCAGTCAACCCCAGCCTGAATAATTAGAGTGTGTTGACAATTAAGCGGTGAATACTTCCCCGCTTAATTGTTTTTTGATTGAAGTCCATTAACAATAGCTTTTATTTTAATGAGGCATTCGTGGTATTCATCCCAAGCCTTAGAGTCAATTACTACTCCTCCACCAGCCGAAAAATGAAGTGTCTTGTCTCTTGCAGTGACGGTTCTAATGGCAATATTACTATCAAAGCGTCCATGTTGAGAAAAATACACTACTGCACCACAATACACACCTCGACCATGTTGTTCTAACTCATTAATAATACGCATAGACTCAAGTTTAGGCGCACCAGTAATAGAGCCACCAGGGAATCCTGATAGAAAAATATCCAAGGGGTTATTATTCGTATCCACTTCTGCTCGCACCTCACTGACCAAATGATGCACTGCATTGTAACTTTCCACAGCACAAAGCCTGGTCACCTCCACACTTCCTGTTTTAGCAATTTTACCTAAATCATTTCTTAATAAATCCACAATCATTACATTTTCAGCTTGATTTTTAGAGCACGAAAGTAATTGCTGTTTTAATCTTTCATCTTCATCCAAATCAGCAGAACGGCCTATCGTGCCTTTAATGGGAGAAGTGAGAAGCCTGCCTTTTTCATAAAGATAATAACGCTCAGGAGAAAAGCTTAAAATATCTGTTTCATTAAAATGCAAGAATGCGGCAAAAGGAACAGGATTAATCTGGCTTACATTCCTGTAGGCAGCCCAAGCATCCCCCTCATAACCAACAGTAAAAGCTTGCGTAAAATTAACCTGGTAGCTTCGTCCTTTTTCTAATGATTCCTTGATACGATAAAAAGAATCGTAATAATAGCTTTCAGACATACCCTGTAAAATGGCGCTTGTCAGTTTAAATGATTTGTTGCTTTGCGGTTTATTCCATAACTCAATAATTTGCTGTAAATGCTGCGCGGTTACAGGCTGGGTATTGGCAGCATAGAGGTAGGTTTTTTTAAGCCAATGATCTGAAATGATAGCCCAATCATAAAACCCTAAATTCAATAAAGGCATGTTGGATAATCGCTCATTAACTTTTAGTGGAATTCCAGCCAAAAGTGCCCCCAAATCATAAGTAATATAACCTATTGCACCACCTTGAAAAGGCAAAGAGTACGCGGAGGGTTTAGGGATTAGTTTTTCTCTTAATTGATTTAATTCTTTTTCCAAATCTGATGTATCAGATTGAATTACTACCTGCTCATAAGGGTAAGCCGAACAAATATCATACCGTCCTTTTTGTATGTCCGTGCTTTCTAATAAAACAAAACCTGGCAAATCAGACAATGCTTCATAATGAGCACGCAACACAGAATGATAACTTAGCTCGATCAATTGCTCCTGTTGCATCAAGTTTTTTTTAACTGAATCATCTTGCCCAGGTTTGCTCATGCCAACTGCCTTATTTAAAAAATAAAAGTTATTTTGTAACTACTCACCACGTTTACCAAAAAGCCATATTTAGCGCATCCTGATCTTAAATCCCACTTATCCTCTAGCGCATTCAAAATGAGATGAATAGATACCTTATTTTAAAGTGAATCGCTACGTAATTTAACCGTAATTTACTAGTTTTTAAATGAATTTATGAGTATCCTATTTCAAGGACTTGTTGACAAGGAACCTTGAATGACAACAGTAGCACAATTTGAAATAACCTATACCCAATTTTTAAATGAGCAAGGTGAATTGTTAGGCTTAAAGCCAGCAATAGCCGACGATCATGCCGCATTAAGAAAACTTTATGAAGTCATGGTATTAACGAGAAGCTTTGATAAAAAAGCCATCGCTTTACAGCGCACAGGGAAAATGGGTACTTATGCACCAATCAATGGCCAAGAGGCTATCTCTACAGCCATTGGCCATGCCATGCGCAAAGAAGATGTCCTGGTGCCTTACTACAGAGATTATGGTGCGCAATTGCAACGCGGCGTTAAAATGTCCGAAATTCTTGCCTTTTGGGGTGGCGATGAGCGCGGAAGCCAGTTTGAATGCAACTCCAAAGATTTACCCATTTGTGTTCCTATTGCCTCGCAGTGCTTGCATGCAGCAGGCATCGCCTTTGCCTTTAAATATAGAAAGCAAGCTTCTGTTGCCGTTGTTTGTATTGGTGAAGGTGGTACTTCTGAAGGTGATTTTTATGAAGCACTTAATGTTGCTGGAGTGTGGAATTTACCCCTTGTTTTTGTGGTCAATAACAATCAGTGGGCTATCTCCGTTCCCAGAAACAAACAAACATCTACTCAAACCATAGCACAAAAAGCGATTGCAGCAGGCATTACTGGCATGCAGGTCGATGGCAATGACATTTTGGCACTTCGCCAGATTATGGGTGATGCCATAGAAAACGCACGTCAAGGAAAAGGACCTACCTTAATAGAAGGGCTTACATACCGTCTGTGTGATCATACCACAGCAGATGATGCCACCCGATATCAACCCAGCGCTGAAGTAGATACAGCCAAACCCAAAGAGCCAATTGCACGATTTAAACACTATCTAATGGAACAACAAATATGGACTGCTCAGGACGAAGAGGATTTGGTTATTCGCTGCTCAGAGCAGATAGAAGAAGCGGTCGATGAGTACTTAAACAAAGAGCCACAGCCTGTCAGTAGTATTTTTGATTATCATTATGCACAATTGCCAGAATATCTTATTGAGCAACGCGCTCTGGCTATAGAGGAAGCGGATTATGCCTGACATTACCTTAATTGAAGCAGTTACTCAAGCATTGGCTTATGAATTAGAACATGATGACAATGTGGTTGTTTTTGGTGAAGATGTTGGAAAAAATGGCGGTGTTTTTCGTGCTACAGCAGGATTACAAGAGCGTTTTGGTGAGCATCGAGTATTCGATACACCTTTAGCGGAATCAATGATTGCAGGAATTGCTGTTGGCATGTCTACTCAAGGCATTAAGCCTGTTGCTGAATTTCAATTTATGGGATTTATTTATCCTGCAATGAACCAGATTATTTCACATGCAGCACGAATGCGAAATCGCACTCGAGGTCGTTTACACTGCCCTATTGTTTTTCGAGCGCCCTTTGGCGGAGGAATTCGTGCCCCAGAACATCATTCCGAGAGCACTGAAGCATTATTTGCTCATATCCCTGGATTACAAGTAGTTATTCCCTCTTCACCCAAACGCGCTTATGGACTATTACTTGCAGCGATGCGAAATCCTGATCCTGTTATTTTTTTAGAGCCAAAACGAATTTATCGCCTGGTGAAACAACCGGTGGCTGATAATGGTCAGGCACTTCCTTTGGGGCAATGCTTTACCTTACAAACAGGTGATGATTTAACTTTGGTTAGCTGGGGAGCAAGTATGCATGAAACATTGCAAGCGGCCAAACAATTGGCTACGGAAGGCATTACATGTGATGTTATCGATGTAGCAACCATTAAGCCTTTGGACATTAATACCATACTAGCCTCTGTAGAAAAAACCGGGCGCTGTGTTATTGTGCATGAGGGTGCACGAACTTGTGGCGTTGGCGCTGAAATCTCTGCACAAATTATGGAGCATTGTATGGCAGATTTAATTGCCCCTGTTCAACGTGTCACGGGCTTTGATACGGTTATGCCCTACTTTCAACTTGAAAAACAATACATTCCCAGTATCGCGCGTATTAAAAATGCCGTAATGAATATAATGGAGTGCTAAATGAATATTTTTAAATTACCTGATCTGGGCGAAGGATTGCCTGATGCTGAAATTCATGAATGGTTTGTAAAAGTAGGCGATACAGTAAAAGCAGACCAACCTTTGGTCGCTATGGAAACAGCCAAAGCCGTAGTCGATGTCCCCTGTCCTCAATCCGGGGTCATTAGCCAATTGTATGGCAAACCTGGCGATATGATCAAAACAGGTGATCCCCTGGTTGCTTTTGCTGCTGAAGAAATGAAATCAGCAGACAAAGGTACTGTCGTAGGCCACTTAGAAGAAAGCAATGATCTTTCTGAAGATCACTTTACTATAGGTCTTCAGAATAATACGTCTCGAATCAAAGCAACTGCTGCTGTTAAAATGCTTGCTAAAAAGCTAGGCGTTGACTTAAAGACAGTTCATGCAACAGGAGAACATGGCGTTATTACTCAGCACGATGTAAAAGCGCAAGCAGAAAAAAATGCAAAGCCGCCTGTGGGTTTTGAGCCACTCAAAGGTGTCAGGCGCGCTATGCTGCACAGTATGGTACATTCGCACACCGAAGTTGTGCCTGTTAGCATTTTTGATGAGGTTGATATTCATGCATGGCCAGAAGGCACGGACATCACTGCGCGCTTGATTCGCGCCATAGTCGAAGCTTGTAAAGCAGAACCTGCATTAAATGCCTGGTTTAATACACAACATTCTGCCCGTCAATGTTTTGAAGCAGTCCATCTGGGGATTGCCATGGATACAGAAGAAGGTTTATTTGTACCTGTAATCCATGATGCAGGCAAACATTCTCTTCATGAACTAAGGCTTGTCATTAATGAATTTAAACAATCCGTGCACGATCGCTCTATCGCAGCTGATAAATTAAAAGGTGCTACCATCACTTTATCTAATTTTGGTAAATTTTCTGGTCGCTTTGCCAGCCCTATTATTGTTCCCCCGACAGTATGTATTGTTGCTGTTGGAAAGCTATACCAGGCTGTTGTGCATTCAAATGGTTCAATTGAGGCCCACAATACGCTGCCCCTGTCATTAAGCTTCGATCACAGAGCAGTTACAGGAGGAGAGGCTACTCGTTTTCTGGGTAAAATGATTGAGTCGCTAAAGCAAGAGAAATAACATCGTTCCGTACACGATAACACGATAACACGATATCATGTACGGAGATAACTTACGCATCATCTTGCGGGCAAGAAAAAGTTCCAGTAGAATTCCGAGCTATTTTTTGCCTCATCTGCTCTTATGAAAAATTTCAATCCAAATGAATCTCCCTTATACGCCAATAAAAGCTTTGTTGAACAAGCTAATATTATTATCGATTGGAAAGAAAATCACCTTAACCCCAATACCTTATTTTGCCTCACTAGCAATGCAACTGCCGCTGAGATAAGAACTCGATACAGGCAACTTTGTTTGCATTTTCATGGTGATAAAAATCCAGGATATGAGCAGATTGCAAGCAAGGCCGTCACTATTTTAGCGGAAGCCAGGGACTACCTGTTGTATCAGTTACAAAATACGCACTCGAGTGAAGCAGAAAAGGAAATAGAGAACAATATTTTTTATAAAGTTCTCCCCATAAATAGACAACCCCATTCAAATGGCAAATTTAATACCGCCTCAGGATTATTTAAAGGCGCAACGGTGATGGCAGTCTATCCGTATTCAGCTGATAACCGATTTGAGTCGATTGATTTATGCCTGCAGTCATATAATGCGTCACACTATTATGACTCAAAACTTAAGTATTGTTATAATTACTTTAACGTGAATAGTGCGCTTATCAATACCTCCTTTTTTTCTGGTATTCCAGAACAGATTAAAATAGATATTCGATTAAATCCTGCCTTATTAACAGAGAATCTACTTGGCCCTGGCCGAGAAAAAATGTTCAATATTGTTCACTTGGCAGCAACATCAAGCAATGCAGACTTATTTTCCTGGTTATTAAATCAAGGGGCTGATTTATCGATTAAAGCTTTAAATAAATGGAGTGTGCTGGATTTAGCGATTGCCACTCAACGAACAGAGATTATTCAAGTTTTAAAAAATCGTCTTGGTCAAGCTGCTATCGAACGCGGATATCAAACTTTTTTAGAGGAAAAAATAATTTATCCGCAACGACCATCTCCATCAACATCGTCTTATGGGAGTTGGCTAGGGAGCCATCGTGATACTCTTGTTTCGGCATTTATTCACGAAAAACGTCAAAATCAAAATAGGGTAGCCTTTATTTTAGAGAAAATGCCGCACTGGAGTAATAATCTGATATTTTTAAAAAAATGCTTATCACGAAATCCAGCCCTCCTGGGATTTGTATCATCATTTGCATGCATCGGAGAAGATGGTGAGCTTGGCTTTATCCAACAACAAGTTCAGTCTGTTGGTGAATATTATCGCTTTGTAAGTGACAAGTACCGGCTTGACCATTCCGTTATTGCACTTGCTTTCAGTCAATCTCGTATTAGTAGTAATGCCCTACCCTTGTTTCCTCCTGATAGCAGACCTAGTTTTCGAGCCAATACGCAGATTGAAAAAGAAAAAAGTTTTTTAAGGACAGGCAAATTAAGCATTTATTTTCTCTGTGCTTTAGAACAGCTCTGGCCCGATTTAAATTTGGAGCGTGAAGAAAAAGCGGACAGCCGTTACAATTATCGTCGAGCAGCCCTGCTCATTGAGCCTTTTTATAGCTATTATCTACCTTGTGTTAGTTTATTAGCATTGCTGCTCCTTTTACATGCTGGTACTTTTTTTTGGCTGTCAATTCAAGCACATTTAGTTTTATCACTGGTTTGTACGCTAGCAAGTTACGATTTCCTCTCTGTAAGAAGTGATGATGACTTTACAGGAATTAACTTTAAAAATAAGATGATCTACTTTCATTTGTATATGAGTCCAATCTACTGCCTCTTAGCTTATGGATTAACTGGAGTTGGTTTGTCTCTATATTGTGCCTTAACCTTAGGCAATGTACTTGCGATCAATTTAATTACTTGTATTAATTTATTTCGTATACAGCAGGAAGCACAGGCAATACAAAACATTATCACAGAACATACCCCCAAAGTGCACTCTACAACATCTGGTTTTTTTAATTCCTTTTTTCAAAACTGTGGCATAAAGCAAGCGAAAACATCCACATCGGAGGCAGATGAGGCAGCATTGTTTATGGAAACAGCACCGTCTTCTGTTGTGTTATAAATGATAATTGTATCTATGCACCACAGTTAAATGCTTTTGGAAATGCTTTTGAAAAAAATCAGCTTTAAGTGTATCTTGTTAAACACGGTTAGTGGGTAGAATATTCTGCTCATTACAGCAATCTGTCTAGCAGTACTAACACATTCAAAAGATGACAAAGACAGATGCGCTTTATTTTACAAGGAGTCATTAATAGACGAGGCAACAAACGAGTGTTGGTAATTACCTTTTAAAAACTCCCCATCAGAATTTTTTATACAAACTCATCGTGATAGGGAGTATACAGCCTGTGATTACTGTCTTAGCTGTGGAAACAAGATAACATCTCTGATTGATTGAGAGTCAGTAAATAGCATAACCAATCGATCAATTCCTATTCCTTCTCCGGCTGTAGGAGGTAAACCGTATTCCAGCGCTTCTATGTAATCATGATCAAAGTGCATGGCTTCCAAATCACCTGCATCTTTTTCTTCTACTTGCTTTTGAAAACGCTCTGCTTGATCTTCTGCATCGTTCAACTCAGAAAAACCATTGGCTATTTCTCGACCAGTAATAAAGAATTCAAAGCGATCTGTAACTTCTGGATCTTCATTGCTTCGACGTGCAAGAGGTGAAATTTCTGTAGGATAAGCTGTAATAAAGGTAGGCTGAATAAGCTGATGTTCTACGGTTTCTTCAAAAGCTATCATCTGAAGTTTACCTAAGCCATCTGTTTTTTGATAAGGCAGATGCAATGAATCTAAAAATGCTCTGCATGAATCCAACGACTCCAGCTGTGCTAAAGTAACCTCAGGATGGTATTTTAATAAGGCTTCTTTAACCGTCATCCGGGTAAATGGCTTGCTAAAATCTATAATCTGGCCTTGATAAGAAACCTGCTGTGTGCCAAGTACCGTATCGCATAAGAAACGCAAAAGATGCTCGGTAAAAGCCATCAAGTCTTTGTAATCAGCGTAAGCCTGATAAAATTCTAGCATCGTAAATTCTGGATTATGCCGAGTAGAAATGCCCTCATTACGAAAATTACGGTTGATTTCATAAACTCGCTCAAAGCCGCCAACCACCAAACGCTTCAAATACAATTCTGGGGCAATTCTTAAATAAAGCTGCATATCTAAAGTATTATGATGCGTAATAAAAGGACGCGCAACAGCACCTCCTGGAATAGGATGCATCATCGGTGTTTCTACTTCCAAATAAGCATGGTCGTCCATAAATTGTCGAATGGCTTGTATCAAACGCGAGCGAATTAAAAAAGTAGCACGACTTTCCTCATTAGCAATTAAATCAACGTAACGCTTGCGGTACCTCATTTCCTGATCAGCCAAACCATGAAATTTATCAGGCAACGGACGCAATGACTTGGTGAGTAATTCCAGCGATTCAGCATTCACAGTTAATTCGCCAGTATTAGTCAGAAACAACTCTCCTGTCACACCCACAATATCGCCCAAATCCCAATGCTTAAATGCCTCATAGACTTCAGGCAAGTCATTGGCACGAATATATATCTGAATACGTCCGGAAACATCCTGAATATGAAAAAAACTGGCTTTCCCCATAATACGTCGTAAAACAATACGCCCTGCAACTGAAACCTTAATGGCTTGATCTACCAACTGCTGTTTATCCAACTGCGCATATTGATTTAATAAATCTAAAGCCAAATGCTCACGACGAAATTCATTTGGAAAATCAAAGCCTTGTTCGCGTAATTGAGCTAATTTTTGTTTTCTGACCTGGTATACTTCACTTTCGTCTAAATGTTCTTCTATCATTCTATACCTACTCCTGCTTTTAAACTGGCTTCTATAAATTGGTCAAGCGAACCATCTAAAACGGCTTGTGTGTTGCTGGTTTCTACACCTGTTCTCAGATCTTTAATTCGCGATTGATCCAAAACATAAGAGCGAATTTGAGAACCCCAACCGATATCTGATTTGGTTGCTTCTAAAGCTTGTTGTTCTGCATTTTTCTTTTGCATTTCCAGTTCATAAAGCTTTGCCCGCAATTGCTTCATTGCCTGGTCTTTATTTTTGTGCTGACTTCTATCCGTTTGACATTGAACAACAATACCGGAAGGTTCATGTGTAATACGCACTGCTGAATCAGTCCGGTTAACATGCTGTCCTCCTGCACCAGACGCTCGATAAGTGTCTATTCGTAAATCAGCAGGGTTGATTTCTATTTCAATATCATCATCTACTTCTGCCGACACGAAAACCGCGGCAAAAGATGTATGGCGTCTGTTACCTGAATCAAAAGGTGATTTACGCACCAAGCGATGAACTCCGCATTCTGTACGTAACCATCCGTAAGCGTATTCACCAACAAAATGGATGGTAGCACTTTTGATACCAGCAACATCACCAGCTGAGCATTCAATTAATTCTGTTTGAAATCCATGTTGCTCACCCCATCGAAGGTACATACGCAAAATCATTTCAGCCCAGTCTTGTGCCTCTGTACCCCCTGAGCCGGATTGGATATCCAGATAAGCATTACAAACATCCATTTTGCCACTAAACATACGTCTGAACTCCAGGTTTGCAACCTGTTGTTCCATTTTATTGAGCTCATCGCTTATGTCACTGATAGTGGTTTCATCTTTTTCTTCACGAGCCAAATCAAACAACTCAGTTAAATCAATAACACTTTGCGTAAGCTGAGCCAAAGAAAAGACGATAGCCTCTAACTGCGTACGCTCTTTACCTAAAGCTTGAGCATAGTCGGGATTATCCCATATGCTTGCCGACTCCAACTCACGCGAGACCTCTTCCAAGCGTTCTTGTTTGGTCTCAAAGTCAAAGATACCCCCTAAGCGATTCAATACGCTTGGCAAGGTCACTTAAGGACAAATTAATCTGATTTACTTCTAACATCAGAGTCTCTTCTTATTGTAAATAAAAGAAGTAATTTTACAGGTAAAGCGCTCTTATCGCTATAGTATTTATGGATTTTAATACGCATCTTAATACGATCTGACAAGATTTTATCACTTTTACTATTTACAATAACAAACTGGTCGTTGCATAATCCTCCATCGAATGAGAATTAATTCTCAATATATGCCACCTATAAGTAAGTATACAAATCAACAGATAGGATATACCTATGTTAGCAAACGACGATTTAGCCAGAAAAAATAACAAACAACACATTCTATCCATCATAGGTGCATCTTCAGGAAATCTTGTTGAGTGGTTTGATTTTTATATTTATTCTTTTTGTGCCATCTACTTTGCTCCCTCTTTTTTTCCAAGCAGCGATCCGACTACACAATTATTAAACACAGCAGGCGTATTTGCTGTAGGCTTTTTCATGCGCCCAATTGGTGGCTGGTTTTTAGGACGCCTGGCAGATAGAAAAGGAAGACGCTCCGCATTGATTGCCTCTGTGTTAATGATGTGTTTAGGCTCCTTAATGATTGCTTTTTTACCAACATACCAAAGCATTGGTATTGCCGCCCCTACTCTATTAGTTGTAGCCCGATTATTACAAGGTTTGTCTGTTGGCGGAGAGTATGGTACGAGCGCGACTTATATGAGTGAAATAGCAAAAGAAGGCAGAAAAGGGTTTTTTACCTCTTTTCAATATGTCACGCTCATTGGTGGCCAGTTATCTGCTGTACTTGCTTTAGTAGGACTGCAATACATGTTAACTAATGAACAACTCTATGCATGGGGTTGGCGCATTCCATTTGTTTTAGGCGCTTTCGCAGCTATAATTGCATTGTTTTTGCGGCGTTCTATGAAAGAAACAGTCGCATCACAAAGAAAAAATAAAAATGCAGGTTCCTTAAAAGCTTTAATGCAACACAAAACTGCTTTTTTAACGGTAGTTAGCTTTACCGCTGGTGGATCGTTGGTTTTTTATACTTTTACCACTTATATGCAAAAATATTTAGTCAATACCGTCGGGCTGGAATTAAAAACAGCCAGCATGATTATGACCTGCGCACTCTTTATCTTTATGGTAATACAGCCCTTATTTGGTGCTTTGTCTGATCGCATCGGCAGAAGAAACTCCATGATATGGTTTGGCGCCCTGACTACGCTATTTACTATTCCGATTATGCATACGTTAGGAAATACCACCAATCCTTATATTGCCTTTGCTTTAGTGCTCACTGCCTTGATATTAATTAGTTTTTACACGTCAATTAGTGGCCTTATTAAAGCTGAATTTTTTCCTTCTGAAATTCGTGCTTTAGGTGTTGGCTTGTCTTATGCCTTCGGTAACGCCATTTTTGGTGGTTCTGCAGAATTTGTGGCGCTCAAGTTTAAATCATTGGGCATGGAATCCAGTTTTTATTGTTATGTTACCCTATTGTGTGCTTTCGTCTTTTTTGTGGCACTGTTTATGCGCGATCCTGATGCAAAAGGATTTTTAAATAAAGAACAGGTTAGCATGTAATCTTCATTGCTGAAGTTTTTTACTAGTTAAAAAAAGACAGGCTACGCGCTCAGACGAGATCTAATGCGCAATACCGCTTGACTTAAAATTTGAGAAACACGCGATTCACTTACCTCGATGACGTGACTAATTTCTTTTAAATTTAAATCTTGCTCGTAATACAAAGAAAGAACGAGCTTTTCCTTGGGCGGTAATTGACGGATTACAGCGGTCAAGTGTGTCATAAAATCACTATGCAATACCTGGGCATGTGGCTGCGTATCATCCTTTGTCAAAAAATCATCACTCATGCCCAAATCATCAAATCCATACAAATGACTACCTAAGGCATCTTGTAGCATTTCGTGATATTCAGAGAGATTCACTCCAAGTTCCAAAGCAATTTCAGTATCTTTTGCTTCACGCCCTAACTGATGCTCTATTGCCTGCACTGCTTCTGCAATTTTTCGAGAATTACGATGTACTGAACGAGGTACCCAATCATTTTTACGCACTTCATCAAGCATAGCCCCTTTAATACGAATACCCGCATAAGTTTCAAATGAGGCCCCTTTGGAAACATCATAATGGCGTATTGCCTCCAATAAGCCCATCATTCCAGCTTGAATTAAATCATCAAGCTGTATTGATGGAGGCAGGCGACCCAATAGATGATAAGCAATACGCTTTACTAAAAGGGAGTGCTCTTTTAATAAAGCATTATGCTGTTGTTCTGCTACTTTGCTATGAGTAGCTAAAGTATCCACTTAACTCTCCTTGTATTAACAGCAATGTCTATTAATTTTATTATAGCGAATTATTTGAGATGGTATTAATCATCTGATTGCTGTTCACATTTTGCTTTCGCTAAGGCAGCACAATTGTCTGTACAATCCGTTGAGTCAGAAGTTAGACAGGAGTTATCCAAGCAGTCCTGAGTATAGTTATCAATACACTCACTGGCATTAAATTGATTTGCTTCCATGTCAATATCAGGCACGTCCACCGCATAAGTAGTTGAGACCAAGAGACAAGCCCCTAAAAATCCCCAATAATTGCATTTCAACATAGCAACTCCTATTAACTCATATAATTAGAGTATAGAATACTTAAGCTTAACTGTGAGATCGTATTTATAAAACGAGGCCAGAGGATTAGCACCTGTTATACGGTGCTCAAATCTTTAGATACTGGTGTGTACACTCCGATTCCGTTCTGCGGACGCGACTTTCCAAAGAGGTCTATTCGCTGTGATTTCCTTTTAATAAGTCCCTGATTTCAATTAAAGTTTTTTCTTGTAGAGAAAGCTTTTCTGGCTGATTGTTCTTTTTTTTCTGTAAAATATTAATCCCTTTGACAACCAGAAAAATAGCGAATGCAATGATAGTAAAATCAATAATGGTTTGTAAAAAATTGCCCCACCTTACTACAGCATCACCTACTTTAATGGATTTTCCCGCAACATTAATGCCCCCTAATAATAAACCTATCAGGGGCATAATAATACCATCCACCAAGGAGGTGACTATCTTGCCAAACGCAGCGCCAACCACCACAGCAACCGCGAGGTCAACAACATTTCCTCGAACAGCAAATTTTTTAAACTCTTCAAAGAAACTCATAAAACCTCCCTGTTAAATTGATTTAAACAAGCTTTTTATTTGGTTGACTCTTTCTTCTAAATCATCAGGAACCATGCCTCCGCCTTGGGCCATATCATCCCGTCCACCACCTTTACCACATAATTTCTTAACCAGTTCTCCAGCAGCCGGTACTTTTCCAATCAGCGCTTTACTGACACCAGCAATCACATTCATTTTTTGTTGTTCTATGGTAAACAATACAATTACAGCGGAGTCTAATTTAGATTTTAATTGATCCAAAGTGGTACGCATAACCTGATTATCAACTCCATGCATTGGTTGAATCAACAATTGTACGCCATTAATCAATTCTACATTTTGTAATAAATCAGTCCCTGACTGCTTGGCTTTTTCATTTAAAAGACGGGCTATTTCTTTTTCCTGATTTTTAAAATCCAAAAGCAACTGGCTGAGTTTTTCTTTAACATGAAGCGAAGTCGTTTTAAGCATGACTGCCATTTCATTTAGCGTGTCTTGCTGCTCCTTAACCCAAGTCAAAGCCGCCTGTCCCGTAATCAATTCTATACGTCGAATACCACTTGCCACACCATACTCTGTAACAATTTTAAATAAACCAATGTCACCTGTATAACGCGCGTGCGTTCCACCACAAAGCTCTTTTGAAAATTCACCGATACCGAGAACGCGAACCTGTTCGGAATATTTTTCTCCAAATAAAGCCATTGCGCCGCTTTTTTTTGCGGAGTCTATGTCCATTAGTTCTGTTTGCACTGCTGTATTTGCACGAATTTGTTCATTAACAAGACGTTCCAGCTGCAAAATTTGCTCATCAGTTAGTGCTTCATGATGTGAAAAATCAAACCGTGCCCGCTCTGCATCAACCAATGATCCTTTTTGTTGTACATGCTCGCCAACAATCTGTTTTAATGCCGCATGAATTAAATGCGTAGCGGTATGATTTAGCCGAATTGCTTCACGACGAGGAATATCTACCTGTGCATCAACCTGTTGATTGATTAAGCAAACGCCCTCCAATACCTTACCGTAGTGAATAATAGCTTGCCCTGATTTTTGTGTGTCATCTACATGAAATAAAAAGCCCGAAGTAGTAATGATTCCCTTATCACCTACCTGACCACCACTTTCTGCATAAAATGGACTTTTGTCTAAAATCAAAGCGCCAGACATGCCTTCACATAATTGGTTTACTGGCGCACCATCTTGCAATAAGGCGATCACTGTGGCTTTTATTTCATCTTTTTCATAACCATGAAATTCTGAAACCTGATCTATTTGTATGGGCGCATGATAATCAGCAGTGAATTGACTTGCAGCTTGAGATTGCTCTCTTTGCTGTTTCATACAGCGCTCAAATCCAGCTTTATCTACTTGCAAGCCTTGCTCTCGTGCAATATCAGCCGTTAAATCAACAGGAAAACCATAGGTATCGTATAATTTAAAGGCAAAATCACCGGGGATTTCATTATTTTGTACTAGATGAATTTGTTCTTGCAAAAGTTTAAGCCCTTGTTCCAAGGTGCGTGCAAACTGATTTTCTTCTTGTTCTAATACACGTTCTATTTGAGTTTTTGATGAGATTAACTCAGGATAAGCATCGCCCATCACATCAATAAGAGGCTGAACCAATTGCGAGAAAAACGGAGTAGGTAAAGACAATTTATTACCATGGCGTATTGCACGTCTAATGATACGTCTTAATACATAGCCTCGACCTTCATTTCCAGGTACAACGCCATCAGCAATCAGAAACGAACAGGAACGGATGTGATCGGCAATTACTTTTAATGAATTGTGTTCAGGATTAATATGATGTCCCAAGCGTACAATCGATTGAATCAAGTGCTGGAAACTATCAATTTCATAATTACTATGCACACCTTGAATCACAGCGGCCAAGCGCTCTAATCCCATTCCTGTATCTACAGAAGGTTTAGGTAATGGATGCAGCACGCCCTGTTTGTCTCGATTAAACTGCATGAACACCAGGTTCCATATTTCTATATAGCGATCGCCGTCTTCTTCGGGGCTACCTGGAGGTCCTCCTGCTATCTCTGGGCCATGGTCATAAAAAATTTCTGTACAAGGGCCACAAGGTCCAGTATCTCCCATAGACCAAAAATTATCTTTTTCTCCGCAGCGAGAAAAACGTTGTGCTGAAATCCCTATTTCTTTCAACCAGATGTCTTCGGCTTCTTGATCTTCTTTATAAACAGTGACCCATAACCGCTCTTTAGGCAATCCTAATACTTGAGTTAAAAAATTCCAAGCCAAACGAATAGCATCTTGCTTAAAATAATCACCAAAACTAAAGTTACCTAGCATTTCAAAAAAAGTATGATGTCGAGCAGTATAACCCACATTTTCCAAATCATTATGTTTTCCACCTGCTCTAACACAACGCTGTGCACTGACAGCGCGTTGATAAGGTCGTGATTCAAGACCTAAAAATACGTCTTTAAATTGCACCATGCCGGCATTGGTAAACAATAGCGTGGGATCATTACTGGGCACCAGGGAGCTTGTTGCCACCACATGGTGACCTTGCTGGATAAAATAATTTAAAAAGGCTTGCCTAATTTCAGAACTTTTCATTCTACTACATACCTGTTAATAATTAATGGGTTTACTTTTTTTGAAAAAAACACACTGCTGCGCTAATATTTTGTATACTTGTTTTCAAAAACAGCCAAAATTGAGGTTACTGATTTTTTATTACCTTGATTATAATGTCTCTGTCAAAACCACGATAAAGTAAAAACTGTTGTTGTTTTTGAACTTCTATAAAAGAAGAAGGTTTTTTACCTTTGTATTTTTTTTGCCATACATTGAAAGCGTATGAGTACCAGTTTTCCTGTTCTTTTCCGAGCTCTTTCTCAATCAAACTGGCCTCAACTCCTTTTTGTTTTAATTCATGCAAAATCTTTAGTGGTCCATATCCTTGCGCAATTCTTGACCGCATATAAGAAGCTGTGAATCGAGAGTCACATTGGTAATTGAGATGTTGACAATAGACCAACGCTGCCTCTATTTCCTCCTGAAGAAATCCTTTTTGTTTTAACTTTTCTTTTAATTCTTTAGTACTGTGCTCTCGCCTGGTTAACAAGCGAAGAGCACACTCTTGAGCTTTAGTCATCTATAGTATCAAACGCCTCTTCCTGAGCAACGGCAAGTACATCTGTGTTTTTTAACATTTCTGCACGTATTTGCCGTTCCAAATCTTGCGCTATAGCAGGATTTTCTTTGAGATACATGCGAACATTGTCTTTGCCTTGACCTATTTTTTCTTGCTTGTAACTATACCAGGCACCAGCTTTTTCAATTAAATTTAACTGTACAGCAAGATTAATGATTTCACTTTCACGAGAGATACCTTCATTATAGAAAATATCAAATTCAGTCATTTTGAAAGGTGGCGCTACTTTGTTTTTTACAACCTTCACTCGTGTTTCACTGCCCAGTATCTCTTCACCCTTTTTGATAGAACCAATACGACGAATATCAAGGCGAACAGAAGCATAAAATTTTAGCGCATTACCGCCCGTTGTGGTTTCTGGACTGCCAAACATCACGCCAATTTTCATCCGAATCTGGTTAATAAAAATTACCAAGGTATTAGAGCGTTTGATATTGGCTGTTAATTTGCGCAATGCTTGCGACATCAATCGTGCTTGCAAACCAACATGAGAATCCCCCATCTCCCCTTCAATTTCAGCCTTGGGCGTTAAAGCAGCTACCGAGTCAATAATAATCACATCCACCGCAGCAGATCTGACCAACATATCAGTAATTTCTAAAGCCTGCTCACCCGTATCAGGTTGAGAAACTAACAGCTGATCAACATTAACTCCCAATTTTTGGGCATAGCTGGGATCTAATGCATGCTCTGCGTCAATAAATGCAGCTGTACCACCTTTTTTCTGGCACTCTGCAATCACTTGTAAAGTTAAAGTCGTTTTACCAGAGGATTCTGGGCCATATATTTCAACAATACGCCCTTTAGGTAAGCCACCTATACCCAAAGCAATATCTAATCCCAATGAGCCTGTAGAAATCGCTTCTATATCACGAGAGACAGTACTGTCTCCCATTCTCATAACAGAGCCTTTACCAAACTGACGTTCAATTTGCGATAATGCCGCTGAGAGTGCTTTTTGTTTATTGTCTTCCATTATGATTCCAGAGTAGATGCAAAAACAAAATTATCACACAGATAAGATAAAGCAGCAAACAGATTATTCCAGTTCATCGACAGGGTAAAACAAATCTTAATTTAGGTCTTTTATTAAAGCCGCTACACCTTTCAGAGCCTCTTCACAGACGGACTTACGAATCTCTTCGCGTGTTCCTGAAAATTGTTTTTTTAGTGTGAATGGCGGTTCATTACGCATAACCCATGAGAGATAAACGGTTCCAACCGGTTTTTCAATACTACCGCCAGTAGGCCCTGCAATTCCAGTAACTGCCAGCGCCAAATCTCCTGTACTGTTTTGCAAAGCGCCTAATGCCATTGCAGAAGCAACTTCTTCACTCACTGCGCCAAAACGCTCAAGCAGCGCTTGTGGAACACCCAACATTTGATGTTTTGATAAATTGCTGTAAGTAACGAAGCCTCGCTCAAACCATAGAGAACTGCCTGGAATCTCTGTAATTACCGATGCAATAAGCCCTCCTGTGCAGGATTCGGCGGTAACGAGTTGCCACTTTAAACGGATTAACCGAGAGGCGATATTTTGAATTATAAAGGGAGCGTTCATAATAATTAATACAAAGAGAGAACTTTAAAAAATTCTCTCTTTGTCAGATCTATTAGCTGTTTGGCTCAGATGCTGGTTGCTCTTCAGCAGCAGGAGCTGTAGTAGTTTCTGTGTGCGTAGCGCTATCATCTGCTTTTGTAGTATCAGCAGGCTTTGCAGCATCAGTAGGAACTGTGTTAGTAGCAGGTGTGGTTGTAGTTTCTACCGGTTTTGAATCTTCTCCACAACCAGTTAATACAAGTGCAATCAAACTTGCAGCAGCAGCCATAACTAAACGTCTCATAATAATCTCCCTTGATTAATTTTTTATTTAAATCAATTTAATTCTAGCAAATAATTACATGAAGTGAAGGATTTATCTAATGTCTTTGAAAATAAAATAGATTATTGTTTTATTTATTCTTTTTTATGTTTCCAATAAAACCAGACTGTCCTTTTATGCCTCTTCTCATACTACTGACTTCGGAGTATGATTTTGATAAACTGCCTCATCTCTTTTTTGTTCTGTAAGTTTTTATGACCAGCCATACCCCGATGATGCAACAGTATCTACGTATTAAAGCCGATTATCCTGATATGCTTTTGTTGTATCGTATGGGTGATTTCTACGAACTGTTTTTTGATGATGCCAAACGTGCATCTCAATTACTTGATTTAACCCTGACGCATCGTGGTCAATCTGCCGATAAACCGATTCCCATGGCTGGTGTTCCTTATCATGCAGTAGAAAATTACCTTGCTCGCTTGTTAAAAAAAGGCGAATCAGTTGCCATTTGCGAGCAAGTAGGCGACCCCGCTACCAGTAAAGGCCCTGTAGAACGACAGGTAACCCGAATTATCACACCAGGTACAGTGACTGATGAAGCTTTACTGGATGCTAAAAAAGACGCTTTATTGCTTTCCATACATCAACAGAAAAAACAGGTCGGTCTTGCCTGGGTTAATTTGAGTGGTGGTCAATTTCATATCTTGGAGCTACAAGATATGGCACAATTAAATGCAGAGCTTACTCGATTAAATCCTGCTGAATTATTAATTCAAGAAGCATCTCCGCTTTACGACTTGTGCTCAGAATTTCCAGTAAAAACACGTCCGGGCTGGGAATTTAACTTTGAACAAGCACAAAAACTGGTGAAGGAACAATTTGCTGTTTCGGATTTGACTGCTTTTGGTCATCAGCAGCACCCTGTTGCATTAACTGCCGCAGGCGCTTTACTTTCTTATCTCAAAACAACGCAAAAACAGGCTCTGCCTCACTTAAATACCATTACACTAGAACAAACTGAAGATTATCTGCAATTGGATGCAGCAACTCAAAAGCATCTGGAGTTATTTGAAAATGCTCAAGGAAGCGTGCATAACTCATTGACCTCCATCCTGGACAATACGGCTTCCTCTATGGGAAGTCGATTACTGAAGCGTTGGTTAAGTCGCCCTTTAACTCAACAATCGGTTATTGCAGAGCGGCAAGAGGCCGTTCAGGAATTACTCTCCTTACAGCAATCTGCTGCAATATATGATGTACTTCGTCAGATTTATGATATAGAACGTATTGTTTCTCGTATTGCTCTTCATTCAGCAAGACCTCGCGATCTGACTTCCTTGCGCTCCACGCTGGGACTGCTACCTGACATTCAAGAGCTCATCCATAATAATCAATCCGCGCTGATCACCCGCTTAAAAAGTCCAATAAGTCCTCTACCCGAATTGCATCATTTACTACAAACCGCTATCGTTGAAAACCCACCGATGATCATTCGTGATGGTGGTGTTATTGCTTTAGGTTTCGATGCTGAGTTAGATGAGCTACGCCATCTAAGCACGCACGCCCAGGAAAAATTACTGCAACTAGAGCAAGAAGAAAAACAACGAACGGGATTGTCTTCATTAAAATTTGGTTACAATAACGTACAGGGTTTTTATATCGAATTATCTAAAGGGCAAGCAGAACAGGCTCCTCTAAATTACCAAAGAAAACAGACACTAAAAAATGTAGAGCGTTATATTACCCCCGAATTAAAATCTTTTGAAGAAAAAGTACTTTCTGCTCAGGCCAAAGCCCTAGCCAGAGAAAAATGGTTATATGATCATCTGCTGGAAGAACTGCAACAATCTATCAATACATTATCAAATATGGCTCAAGCATTAGCGACGCTTGATGTATTAGCCAATTTTGCTGAGCGCGCCCTCACATTACAATGGCATAAGCCTACATTAACCGAACAATCCATCTTACAAATAGAAAGTGGACGTCATCCCGTTATTGAGCAATTGGTTAAAGAACGATTCATTGCTAATTCAGTTAATTTAACCCCGAAGCAAAATATGCTTTTGATTACAGGCCCGAATATGGGTGGTAAATCAACTTACATGCGTCAAACAGCTTTAATTGTTCTGCTGGCTCATATTGGTAGTTTTGTGCCGGCTCAAAAAGCAATGATAGGGCCGATTGATAAAATTTTTACTCGCATTGGTGCTAGTGATGATTTAACTTCCGGACGCTCTACTTTTATGGTGGAAATGACTGAAACAGCACATATTCTAAGGCATGCAACGCCTGACAGTTTGATTTTAATTGATGAAATAGGCCGAGGCACTAGCACCTATGATGGAATGGCTTTAGCTTATGGCTGCTGCTCTCATTTAGCACAGACAATCAAAGCCTATACTTTATTTTCCACCCATTACTTTGAATTAACTCAGCTGCCTGAAAAATGGCCCTGCATTCGTAATGTCCATTTGCAAGCCTCTGTCGATACAGGTCGCATTGCTTTTTTATACAAGGTAGAAGATGGCCCTGCCAATCGAAGCTATGGCCTTGAAGTAGCACAACTTGCCGGCATTCCTCAAGAAGCACTGAATCTTGCTCATCATTATTTAAAGCAATTAAACACAACAAAAGACAAATCCAGTGAGGTATTTGAAATAGAGAAACCACTTGCATTAACAAGCCCAGTCGAGTCATTATTGGCAAGCATTGATCCAGATAAGTTAAGTGCTCGTGATGCACTAAATTTGATTTATCAATTAAAGGAACTGATGACGCCGTGCCTGACCTCATAAGCTTTGGTTCATTCCAATGAAGTTATTTATCTGTTTTATTCTATTGCTCAGCGCCTCTTTTCAGGTATTAGCACGCACATCCTATGTGATCACTGGCATCACAGGAGCGCCGCTGGTTAATATAGAAAAACGGTTGGAAGAGGCAGAACAAGACAAGCCGTTTAAAGAGATGTCTGAGAGCGAACTTCAAGAACAGGTTCTTTATGCACTAGAACCCTATGGCTATCTGAAAGCAAAGGTTAGCGTCATTAAAAAAAATAGCAGTGCACAAATTGATATCCAGCCGGGGCCGATCACTCATATAACCTCTATCAACATTGAATTAACTGGTGAAGGCGCAAAGCGAATTGAACTTAAAAAAACCATACAAAACTTGCCTATTAAAGTAGGTGATCCTTTACTCATCAAAAACTACAATCATGCAAAAAAAGACATTACCAACACGGCTGAGCAGTTGGGTTATTTACATGGAACCTTTAGCAAGGCTGAATTATTATTAAAAGAAAATAACACTGCAGAAATCACATGGATTTTTAATACAGGCCCTCTTTTTTATTTTGGACAGGTGCAATTTAATCCCACTAATATTAGCCCGGAACTATTACATCGCTACACCCCTTTTCATTATCGGCAAGTCTATTCTACTGATTTAGTCCTTAAATTAAATAATGATTTATCCAGCAGCGGTTATTTCAACTCTGTTTTGGTCAAGCCTCAAATACATGATGACCATACTCTGGTGCCCATTGAGGTTCAGTTGCAACCAGTTCCTAAATATTCATACAGTTTGGGGGCAGGATATGGAACAGATACAGGAATAAGAGGCAGAGCGGGACTGTATGTGATACCGGTCAATAAATTAGGACATAAATTTAATACCATCGCACAAGGCTCCTTCAATCAAAATGCCCTACAAGCTCAGTACTTGATTCCTGGCAACAATCCGGTGACCGATCAATACAATATCACGGGCAATTTTTCCAACCTAAATTATGCAACAGGATATAGTAATGCCTTTTTGCTTTCAGCAGGTCAACAGCACAACAAAAATTCTTTCAAGCGTACACTGTCTCTAAATGCACTGTATGAACGGTTTAATTACAGTGAACAACCAGCAAATAATGAATTTGTTCTCTATCCTAAAGCCAACATTACCTTAAACAAAACAAGCAATCCTTTATTTTCTCCTACCGGATATAATATTGCCTTTAATGGATTGGGCTCCAGTACTGCTTTGTTATCCAATAAATCTTTTGTTCAAGGGGGTATTGATGCGAAAGGCGCCTATCAGATAGAACCCATAAAATTAAGAATTTATGGTCAAGCCATCTTTGGGATTACCGCTATTAATGACATTAACCAATTACCTCTTACTCTAGCTCAATTATTAGGAGGAACAGACAATCTCAGAGCCTTCAGTTACAATGCCATAGGCCCTGGAAAAATACTGCAATATCAAGGTATAGAGTTGCAAAAGGAAATCATTAAAAAATGGTATGCAATTGCATTTTATGATACAGGCGATGTCTATGATCCCACACCTAAAAACAGGCTCTATGATACAGGCATTGCCGTCATGTGGGTTTCTCCTGTTGGACCTATTAAATTGGGTCTGGCTCAGGAAATTAATAGCATTTTCCACCGAGTAGGAACAAATCCGCGGCTGATTATTAATATGGGACCCGATTTATGAAGCCATTTTTACGTAAGACCTTCCTGAACTTGATTTTCTTACTACTTTTTTGCTTTGGCGCCGGTGTTTTTTTAATTACGACTACATCAGGAATGAAATCTGTTGCGTTTTTACTAAGCCTCTATTGGCATCATCCCATTTCATACAAACAAGTCACGGGACGGTTGTTAGACAACTCTCATTGGGGTGAGTTGCGATTCAAATACCAAAACAAAGCATTTAAAATAAATGGCTTGTCTTTGAAATGGGACTTATTATCCCTATTACATCAACAGCTTCCAATAGATGCTCTAAAGGCACAATCTATCGAAATCGAAGATCAGGGTACAATTTATCAGCTACAACATCTTCATTTAAAAGCCCTTCTGCACTATGAGCAAATAAAAATTCATCAGTTACAATTCGACTATTCGGACTTTAACTTTTCAATTCAAGGTGCCATGCAACCAGCGTTTCCTTATGCCTCTCAAGGTTTAATTCATTTTAAGTCGCAAAGTAACTCATACACCAAAGGTATTATCACATTGCAAGGCGACTTTAATTATCTTAAATGGCAAGGAGAAGCCTATTTCCCAGGAAAAGTTGATTTAACAGGCTCCCTTTCTCAAGGTGCAAACTTAAAACAACAGCTTCAATGGCATGATATAAATACCTCGTCAATATCTAGTTCTGCAGGCTCATTAATCGTGGAAGGCCTGCTGCCTGAACTGAAAATTCAATGTGATGCCAAACTAGCCAATCAAAAACAAGAGTCATGGCAACTGCATGTCGCAACTCAAACCACTCTTCCGTGGAATTGGCGTTTTAATGCCAAGCTTACTCCGCTGCAGAGCAAAGCACATCAGATGGCTTCTTTGTTTGTGAATGGTCTATTACAAGACCCTCAACATGGCCAGATCACAATAAAAACCTCTCCAGGATTTATTCATCATGAACTCTTATCTTCTATTTTATTAAATAAAGGCTTACTCACAGCAAACCTCTCACCAACTGGTCTTAGTGGAAAAGGAGAAGCTGTGTTCGATACCAACAAAGCCATTGACTTACAATTTCAACTGCCTCAATTCAAACCATCACAAGGCATCTCTGCTAAACAAAGATTCACATCAAAAGTTAGCGCATCGATGGATTCTTTTGATTTTATATCCCAGTGGATTCCTGAGATAAAAAATCCTAAAGGATTACTTCGACTGGTACTTACCGGTCACGGCACACTGACCAAACCACATTGGGAAACCCAACTGCTAATTCACAAGGCTCAAGCAGATATTCCCAAACTAGGTCTGCAACTTAAGCCTATAGAATTAACGGTTAAAAGCACAAAAAATCAATTTGAAGCAGATGGTTTTATTCAGTCCAAAGGACAACCGCTTCGGATTCAAGGCAAGGGAACGCTGTCTCCAGAGCTCCGTGCAATGATGACATTGGAAGGAAGTAATATTCCAGTAGTCAATACACATGAATTTCAAATTCAAGCCACACCTAAATTACTCCTTGATTATAATAAAAACATGTTAAATATCTCTGGCAATCTTTTAATACCCCATGCCGCAATTAAAATTTTTTCTTTCTCTAATAGCGTCAGTCTTACTCGAGATGCTGTTTTTGAACGACAAAAAACCTCTTATACACCGCCATTGGCCACAAAAATGGATGTTCTGGTCACTATGGGTGATAATGTAGATTTAACGGCAAAAGGCTTGCACGCCACTCTAACGGGAAGCGTCCAAATTAAACAAACCCCTCAAAGTGCAATGAGTGCCGTAGGAGAGTTAACTGTTCTTAAAGGTCAATATAAAGCATATGGGCAAAATTTATCTATAGAGCAAGGCGAATTATTTTTTACAGGCGGTGCCATTGATAACCCTGGAATAAACCTGCGGGCATCAAAGGAAATTCGTACAGAAATAATCAATACATCAAGTAGCACAACCTTATTGGATTTTAATAGCAATTCATTACAAAATGCCAACCTACGTGGTTCATTAACCGTTGGGGTGGAAGTGACTGGTCGATTAAGCGATCCTGATATCCAATTGTTTTCCGTACCCGCTATCCTCTCACAAGCAGATATTTTATCGATGTTAATTCTAGGGCGCCCCGCAAGCCAGGCCAATAAAGCAGGCGGACAATTATTGCTTGCAGCTATTTCATCTATGGATTTAGGGCAAGGAACCAATGGCGCTCAATTACTTGAACAGTTGAAACACAGCCTTGGGGTTGATTTTAATATAGAAACTAACAGCAACTACAATTTATTGACTAATACCGTCAGCGACAAATCTGCTTTAGTAGTTAGTAAATCAGTTTCCAAACGATTGAGTGTAGGCTATAACGTAGGACTATCACAGACAGACCCCAATGTGATTACGTTAAAATATTTACTAAGCAAATTTTTCAGTGTCCAGGTGAGTACTAGCAGCAGCAACAGTGGAATAGATGTCTTATACACTTCAAGTAAAAAATAAAACCCACCCGGCAATGACAATATTTTGAACATTAAAATAAAATATGATACTATAGCACTCTTTATAAAGGATTACTTAATGAATCACTATACTCTGCCTTCACGATTAAGCCGCTTAAGAAGAACTGCGCAATCTCGAGCCTTGCTTAGAGAGACACGTTTGCATAGTGAGAATTTTATTGCACCTTTGTTTGTCAGTGACGTCATTACAACAGCCAAATCCATTCATGCAATGCCTGGACAATTTCAACTCAGTCTGGACTGTCTTCCCAGAGAAATTGAAGAACTGAGCGCTTTAGGTATTCCTGCTGTATTACTGTTTGGCATCCCCCAGCAAAAAGACGCCTGTGGCAGCCAATCTTTTCATTCTGATGGCATTATTCAAAAGGCCATCAAAAAAATCCGTTCAGTGAATAAAGACATTTTGATTATTACTGATTTATGCTTTTGTGAATACACCGATCATGGCCACTGCGGCGTACTGGATAATGAACGCATTCATACTGATAAAACGCTTGATTTATTAGGGCAACAAGCCATTAGCCATGCCAAGGCAGGTGCAGATTGGGTGGCCCCCAGCGGAATGACCGATGGCATGGTGACTGCATTACGCAGCGCTCTTGATAGCCAAGGCTATTCTCATGTGCCCATTTTAAGTTACAGTGCCAAATATTGTTCTTCTCTATACGGCCCATTCAGGGAGGCAGCAGAAGGCGCTCCTCTTTTCGGAGATAGGAAGGCGTATCAAATGGATCCTGCCAATAGCGAAGAAGCTTTAAGAGAAACCGCGCTGGATATTGAAGAAGGTGCTGACATGATCATGGTAAAACCAGCAGGATTTTATCTGGATATTATTAGCAAACTAAAAACAAATTTTCCAGAAATTCCCTTATGTGCCTATCAAGTCAGTGGCGAATACTCCATGATCAAATGTGCAGCCGCACAAGGGTTAATTAATGAGCAACAAGTCATGCTGGAAAGTCTCATTGCAATCAAACGTGCTGGTGCTGATTTTATTATTTCTTATTTTGCAAAAGACATCGCACGTTTATTATAAAGACAAACTTGCTCCCTGGCGTATAATACCGCTATAGTAGCGAGGCAATTTTACTAACTATGAACTGGAGATTTTTAATGAAATTTGTACTAAAAAGTTTATCTGTGCTCACTTTAAGCCTGAGTACTTTAATTGCTTTTGCAGCCCCAACCCATTTAATTACTCACAACAATACCAACGAAGAATCCAACGCTTACATTGCTGGCGCCCCATCCCCCTACCCAACTAAAGCCCAATCTACTCGTACTGTACTATGGAACCTGGTCAGAATGGCTTGCTACGGTCACACTGACAACACAGGAAAATGCTCTGCTGTCATTAAAATGGCAACCAATACCCCTAATCCTATTGAACTAGGTGTCTTGTCTATGAATCTGAGCACCGGTGATATCACGCCTAAAGTACTTTCTGCCAATGGATATACTTTTACAGTAACCGCACCAGGCGAAGCTACTATTACTAAAAATTAGTAGTTGACCAGTCTGTTCTAAATTCCAAGTACAGAGAGCTGCATTGATACCTGCAAACCAGCTCCTGTACTTATCAGTTCAATAAGATTTGATGCATCTAAATGGAATTTTAACTGACATCCGACTTTTCCACTCACACATTCAAAATCTGGTGAATAGATACTTTATATATTCCCTTGCGCACAAGTCTGTTCAGAATGACGCAAAACATTGCTTTGCACTTTAGAAGCAGGAATTTTCCCCAAATTCATATAATAGCCTATGGTTTCTAAAGATTGTTCATGAGCATCAATGCAACCGATTTCATTTGAAAAATAATCCATCGCTATTGGGTTGCCTATCATGGCTCGAATGACTCTATCTCCTTTACCTGGCATTCCTGCATGCATTACCTTTTTATTATCAATTAATAAAACATCACCCTTTTTCCACAGACAAGAAGAATATTGTTCCCTCATAGTCTGTGCCAGAGCTTCTACTTCCGCTTGAGAAAAAGAAGTCCCTAGTTTTTGAGTGTTAAATGAATGCACTTTTTTATTGGCCCAATAAGTGGCTATTTTATTCTTTATAATAGAAAAAGAGTTCCTTGGTGAATGACAAAAGGCAATAACCATTACAGCTGTAAACTCGATAAAATTAAACACAGAGTTAGGCAATCTCCAGAAAAAGCGATGCCAAAACCAGGTTTTTCCTGTATACGCATTTAAGAAGCATTTGCGTAAGGCTGCATTGAGCTTAGGCAATTCAAATAGATTAATTTGCAAAGCTTTTTCATGGGTTAATGGATGCTTGAATACGCTTGGTTTATACATCAAGATAAAGCGATCTTCTCCTTCGCCTACAATCGGTAATTTAAAAAATTGCGCTATTTTTTCTACTTTATCTTTGCTTATGTTATAACGTTGCGCAACTTCTGACACCAACCATTTGGAAACAAAATAAGATTGCTTTTCTAATTTTTTTTTCAATGGCTCACTCAGCGCACGATATACTTTTTCAGTATTAATAAGACCTGTCTCACCACCTAAAGCAGAAGGTGCTTTACAATAAAAACAAATATAGCCAGGAACATCTGGAGAGTAATAATTTTCGGTATGAAAGCCCCCCAGATACAAAGTGCCTCCTGTTTTATAAACCGCATTGGTATGTAAAACATACTTTAATTTATCAACAGGAACACGTCCGTTCTCAGCCATAAAAGCATCACTTATTCCTCTAAAAGAGGGAATGCTTAGGATAACTTTTTCAAAATCTTCATCAGACTGAATCTCAAAACCTCTAAGTAATACAGCACCATACTGAGCCATATCATGAATTACAGCCTCAGCATTATTGGCTAACCATTGAATCAGAAAGCTCAGGCTTTTTTGTTCTTTAGCCTCAATAACTAAAGGCATCTCTTTTTCATTAGAAAGAATCAAACGTTCATCATCAGTTAAAAACCGAGTCTGTACCTCATTGTATTGGTTCATAGTAAAGTCCATTTTTAGTATAGTGTTATTAGAAACGTCTATTAAACTTTCTTTAAAAACTCTGATTTTAGCTTCATTGCACCAATGCCTTCAATCTTACAATCGATGTCATGATCACCACCGACTACCCTAATGTTTTTAATTTTGGTCCCTACTTTAATAATCAACGATGAACCCTTAACTTTCAAGTCTTTAATTACAGTTACTGTATCACCATCATTTAGTAACGTACCATGAGCATCTTTAATTTTATGATCCTCAGCAGCTTCAGATAAGGCATCACTCCACTCATAAGCACATTCAGGACAAATAATCAGGTTATTGTCGGTATAAGTATAATTGCTACCACATTGAGGACATGGAGGTATAGACATTGTATTCCTTAAAAAAAATAATAAAAAAACTTCATAACTATTTACTACAATCAATTCCCTAAAATATCTTGACAGAGTTTATTTGCAGCACCAAAGCAATCCACATCAAAGCGCCATAATAAGCGCTGATTAAAAAAGCTTTAAAACAGTATGCTGGCAGACGATTTTTTATAAGCCATTGTTGCAGGCCTATTACCAAAGTAGCAAGGCACCAGAATACATAAAAAAAGGCATCAAAATGCAGGAGATATGCTAATAACAGCCATAGGCCGTGCATCGCCCAAAGCATTAAGCCGACTATGAATTTATCATAAGAAGCAAAATAAATAGCTGTCGATTTAATTCCTATTTTTAAATCATCTGCTTTATCAGTCATTGCATACATCGTATCGTAAGCAACAGTCCAAAAAAAATTCAAAACCCATAGCAAACCAGCAATTTGATCTAATGAGCGACCTGAAGCAGCATAAGCCATAGGAATGCCCATAGAAAAAGCCATACCTAAAACCAGTTGTGGTGCATTAATATATCGCTTACAAAAAGGATATATGACTGTAATCAAAACAGCCCCTACTGCCCAAATAATACAAGAGGAAGGCAGGCATAAGAGAAGAACAAGAGCACAAAAAAGCAACCCCGCCAGAAGAGTAAAGGCCTCTTTTAAAGAAATAGCTCCCGCTGTTAAAGGTCGAGTTTTAGTTCTATGCACATGCTTGTCAAAGTCTCTGTCAGCAATATCGTTAATGACGCACCCTGCACTCCGCATAATCAAAGTGCCCATCAAAAAAATCAAGATCAAGCCTAATGAGAGGCCCTCTGGATTAGCAAGCCACAATCCCCAGGCAGTAGGAAACCATAACAACAAAATACCTATAGGTTTATTTAATCGCATTAAATGACAATAAGCTTTCCAATTCATGATGCAACAAACTCTAACTCAGGAAATATTAGCTCTATTAAATAAAAGGGGTGTTGGTTACAAAACAAATATTCTGTAGCGCGTACCCACACCATGTCAGCTAAATCAGGCTTCTGTTTCATTGCCCAGTGGTATTCAATACACTGCTGATTTACGGGATAAATAGTTCGCTTACTTAACCGTACTCGCGGCTCATCAAAAATTAAAGCTCGAATAGACTCGTTGGTCAGCCTACTGAAAAAAACATGATCTGCATGAAAACAAGTTTGAGAAATAACAGTTCGAGCATACCAATAAATTTGACCATGGCTTCGCATTACAATTTCACGTGTAAAAACGGGCTCATTTAATTGCAATACCCATTGATCCCACCATGATGGCAAGCCCCATTGTTGTGACAATAAAGTTAATTCCGCACTACCTGTTAGCGCCTGCAGCTTATACGTAATCGGAGTTATGCTGTCAAACCATGCCTTTAACCCTTCTGGAATGGCAATTTTTATTTTCACATTGTTTTTAAATAAAGCGGACATACGTGTTCTAAATCCTAAAAACCGAAGTCGTATTGTAGCACAATCTTTAACTATTTAAGATGCGCCAAATATGGCTTTTTGGTGAACGTTATGAATAGCTAGCTTTCTTTTATTCTTCCAATCCGGTTAAGAGTAAGCTTAATTTGTTTGTGGGTTACTTTTTGCTCTAATACAAATTGGCCATTAGTCAATGCATTGGTTTGCCCAGAAATATAAAGCACCTCATCCCCACTAAAACCCTGCCATTTTAGCTGCCAGATCTTTACAAACCAGCGCCATTGATGCAGTGTACTCTCCTCTTCTTTGAGAATATCAGGGTCTATAAGTTTCATTCCTGAGGACCAATTATGCTCTAAGGGTACTAATACTAAAGTGCGTGATTCATTCACCGCCTTGTTTTTAGCGTACTGTATTGCTGTTTTTATATCCTGAATTAAAATAGCAGCCTCTTTTTCTTCTTTAAAATGCATCCAGGATGCCAGCATTAAAACACTCATCACAACCGTTAAACATAAAGTGCTTATAAGTTCCAACAAAGTAAAACCTCGTTGCTTCATGACGCCAATGCATGCTTGATTGGAATAAGCTTTTGATACATTGCTTTCTTTGATAAAGGCTGAGCCAAAAAATAACTCAGTGACTCTAATCTCAAATAATGTGCATTGGAATCAATGTCCATTTTATCATTAATGCCAAACGATAAAATGACCATCGGTTTTTTAACTGAATTCAGTTGTCCACATATCCATTCTCCTGATTTTACATCCAAAAATAACAGTACTTGCTCTAATAATCGATGTTCTTTATCACTCAAAGTATCGTTTACCACGACATGTAACTTTAATGTATGCATCTTTTTTGATTTTTTACTAACCCATGGCGTGATACCCATGTGTTTTAAATAGTAGAAAGACAATGGAGTTGACATAGTAGACCACAACCAACTTGTTATATAATTTGTATTGTGAAAGTATATAGCAGTCTCGATTTATAACCTAGTCATTCTATCTTGCTCAAGACATATAAAAAAATAAGATAATTTATTGGGCATCATGTGTTTATGAGTTACAATTCCGGAAACTAAATTAATCCAGGTTTTTTTATGCTTCACGGATGGAATTATCTTGCTTCTGGCTCCTATAATGATGTTTATCTTAACCAAGAAAAAACGCTTGTTTTTAAAATACAACAAAGCAGAGAAGATCGTGCCGATAATCCTGAGCGTTCTGTACGCCTTTGGAATTTATTCAACTCACATATTTCGCCTCCCGCCCAACGAATAACCATTGAAGATAAATCAGGTTGGATTTGCCCCTATATAGAAGGCAGTTTTAATGTGTCTGATACAGAAATCAGCGACATTGTTCTGGATATTTTTAACCGAACAGGACGTATCTTGGTCGATGCAGTTGCTAAACATAATTTTATCAAAACCAATCCTCCGAACAGCCAGGTAGTCTGCATTGATTTCGGCTTGGCATTAGCGCTTGAATGCCAAGAAGATAACGCTTCCAGAGAAAAAAGCATTACTAGCCTGGAAACATGGGAAAATATTAAAACAGAGCTTTCTTCTTTTTTTAAACAATCTACATTAACACAGCCTCTCTCAACCGCTTTGATCAAGGCTCTATTATTCATAAAACTTAATCGCCCAGATATGCATAATGCTGATTTTCTAAGAAACAATAAAACCTTGATTAAAAAATTAGCTACTGCTTACGATATATATCAAAATGAAATGAATTATTTAAATGCAAATCTTTTAAAGCAAATTGATGATTGTTTTCTCAATAAAGAAGTAGTTCGCTCTCAACCATCTCTTGAAGTAAATACCATCATGGCTACCCCTGAGATTATTTTAAGCCCAGAATCACAGCGACTCCCACTTATTAAAGCTTATTGTGAAATGGAACTAAATAACTATTTGATATCCAGAGAACAATCGATGACTAGCCTAGCTTTAATACCATTGATCAATAATAGTTTTTTTAGAAATCAGGAATTAACAGCACGTAAAGTGAATGCAGTAAATAATGCTATTGCTAACTTAAAAAAAGCAAAATCCATTCAGGCTTTATCCCAAGTGATAAAAACATTAGATACTCCTGATCTACTTTCTTCTTCCTATACTTATGGTCTGGAACAAGCAATAAAAAAATGTCAGTCTGTCCTGACAGAAAGAATATCAGATCAAGAGGAGAACCCAACCACTGTATGTATTTGTTATACTCAAGACACCTAACTGTTTGTATCTATTCACCACATTTTGAATGCGTTAGGAGAAAAATCAGATTTGAGTGCAGATTGAACGTGGTGGATTTTTAATTTACCCTATATCCACCAGCAAGCGCTTGATAAACACCAACTAAAGCATACAGTTCGTCTATTTTTGCAGCCGCCCAATTCATTTGAGCTTGATCTACTTTTAATTGGGCTCTTAATAATGCTCTGCGATCAACCAAACCACTTTGGTATCTTGCCATGACTAATGAATAAGCACGCAATGCCGCATGATACCCGTTTAACTGCAAGATGGCTGCTTCATGTTTTTTTTCATACTGAGTTAAATTATTCTCAACATCAACTAATGCCGCTCTTAGTGTATACAAATAAGAGTACCCTGCTGCTTTAACGCCAGCCTTGGATGCTTGAATTTGTTGATAAGCAGGCGCATTAAATAGCGACATTTGGGCTGCCATTTGAGCAGCACCAAGCCCTGTAGTTAACTTTAATAGCTGCGTTAAATCCAAAGAAGCACCACCTAACAACCCTGTTAAGGTGATGTTTGGAAACCACGCTGCATAAGAAAGCCCAACTAATGCATGCGCTTTATTTAAACGTTCTTTTGCAATCATTATATCGGGTCTGTATTTTAAGACAGATGCTGAAATATCAGGAGGAATAACTGCATTGGTATCAAGTCGAGCCAAGGATTGATTAACAGCCAATACTCCAGGTGCCTGATCTATTAATAGTTGTAATGCATTTTGATTGTGAGTCACACTGTATTCTAAAGAGGCTCGCTTTGCTTCACTGTCTGCAATATCTTGCTCTAACGCTACCATCACTGACCTATCACTCGCACCATCTTTAAAACGCACATATTCCAGTTGATATAATTTTTTTAAATGTACTATATAATCTTTCTGATGTTGTACTTGTTCTTTTTGCCCTACTAAAGAAAAATAAGCACCTGCTGTTTGACTTATAATGCTCAGCCTAAGTGCATGATAGGATGCTCTTTGCATGGCCAAAGAGGCTTTAGCCATGCGGGTATTGTTCATTGTTTCTAATACATTCAAAGAATAGGCGGGCATAAATCCAGCATAACCTGCATTTGTATTGATAGAGTCTAGCGATGTCAAACCTGCATTAGATGTCATATGACTATCCCACCCCTGAGCAGTAATACCACTAGCTGCCACAGATAAAGTAGGCAACCAGGCTGCATAAGCAGCTTTTAATTGAGCTTTTGCCTGCAATGTTTTTTCTTTGGCTTCAAGTAATTGAGTGTTTTTTGCTAATGCTTGCTTAATTAATTGATTCAATCTTGGGTCATTCAATTTATTCCACCATGCCAGATGGCTTAAACTGGTTTTTGCTATGTCCTGATGTGTATTTACTGGCACCGGTGTGCAAGCGATTAACTCCAATACGCAACACCATAACAGGCCTTTAACTATCCTTTTCATAAGAGCCCTTAATCCAAAGTTGTTCTAAATACTTTACTGGTAATTAAAATTAAAATACATGCAATGACTATGATAGGAATGGTATTGGGAAGTACTTGCAATAACCCGTTGCCTTTTAGCATAATTCCACGAGTCACTCTCATAAAATAAGTCATAGGAAGACAGGAACCCAACCATTGAGCCCATGCCGGCATACCATAAAAGGAAAAAATATAACCCGACAGAAATAGAGATGGTAATTGATAAAAAACACTTAACTGCATTGCCTGCATAGGAGTTTTTGCCAGTGTAGAAAAAATCATGCCGACCATTAAATTGGCAACAATAAACGGAGCTGCACAAAAATAGAGCAAAACAATGCTCCCTTGAAATGGAATATCAATAAATAATTTGCTAAAAACGAGCACACTAGTTAGCTGCAAATAACCTAATACCACATAAGGTGCAACTTTTCCTAAAATAATTTCTGCTGATAGAAGAGGCGTACTTAATAGTAACTCCATAGTGCCTGACTCTACCTCAGAAGTAATGGCTGTAGACGTTAACATAACCATGGTCAAAGTAAGTAATACACCGATCAATCCTGGGACAATATTAAACGCACTTTTGTTTGTTTCATTATATAACCTATGAGTTACCAGCTTGGCTGAACGTGAGTGATTTATATTAGAAAGTGTTTCAAGCCCTTGCTGTTTAAATTGATTAACCGAGCCTGTTAAAATAGCCGTGATATTACTTAACGCACTAGCACTACTGCCTGGATCTGAGCCATCTATTTCCACCAGGAGTTCCGGGTTTTCTCCACGAATAAACCGACGCGTAAAATCAGCAGGTATGGTTATTACAAAACTTAATTTTCCTGTTTCCAATTTTTGCCGAGCCATCTTATTGTCATTTTGTATGTCTTCAATTTGATAGTAATTGGATGTAGACAAATTACTAATAAAAAGACGCGTGAAAGGTGAGTTGTCAAAACTTATAATCGCTGTGGGCAAATGCTTAGGATCCATCGTGATGGCAAATCCAAATAAAATAAGCAGCATTACTGGAAGAATAACCAACATGGCAATGGTGCCTTTATCCCGCATGATTAGTGTGAACTCTTTGCGTATAAGCCCATTTAAACGCTGAAGAGAGAGAGAGTACTTCATTGCATTAATCCAATAAAAACTTCTTCAAAAGCAGGCTGAACCTCTTTAAATCGATATTGAGACTCATGAGAGCCAAGCGCCTCCAGGCATTCTATATGTGGAGAAGAAATCCGCAGTTCATTATTTACTATACTGACTATTAGATTTGGATAAGCTTCTTTTATTTTTTCTTGTAATTGATCTTGTTGTAATTTATTAGAATCAACCAAAACCCAGGTTTTTACTTTAGAAAAAGGAATTAGTGCTTTAGTTGCACCTGAATAAAGTAGCTTTCCTAAATAGATATAAGCTAAATCTGTACATTTTTCTGCCTCATCCATGTAATGAGTGGTTACCAGGATGGTTGTATTGTCTCTGCGAGCTAATAGATGTAGATAGTCCCAAAACTCCTTTCTTGCCTTAGGATCAACACCTGCAGTAGGCTCATCTAAAAATAACAAAGCCGGTTTATGTAAAAGTGAACAGGCCAAAGTAAGACGCTGCTTCCATCCGCCGGAAAGATTCACCGCCTTAATATCCTTAAATGGACGTAATTCCAAATCATCCAAAATATTATCAATTGTATTTTTTATCTCTGCCAAACAATAAATTTGTGCAAAAAATAACAAATTTTCATAAACGGTTAATCCTTGATATAAAGAAAACTTTTGAGGCATATAACCGATTTGATTTTTAATGGCTGTGTGCTCTGTAACTATATCATACCCCAAGCACTTGCCCTGACCTTGCGTGGGTTTTAATAGTCCACAAATCATCCGTATGGTCGTTGTTTTTCCACTACCATTAGAGCCTAAAAAACCAAAAACAGCCCCTTTTTTTACTCTTAATGAAATCGCATCAACCACCACTTTTCCATCAAACGATTTGGTCAAATCAGAAACTTCAATCGCGTATTCACTCATTAAACTAATTCCAAGCTTACAGGAAGCCCCAGATGCAATACCTTTAAATCAGGATTATCAATTCGAGCCTCTACTCTAAAGACTAAATTATGATTGTTTTCTCTTGAATAAATAACAGGCGGGGTATACTGGGCTTCTTTGGCAACATAGGTGATGGTTGCCATGCCTTTTAGTATGTTGTCACTAAACAGTTTTACTTTAGACTGCAATTTTATGCTATCTAAATCAGGCTCTGATACAAAAAAGATTACTTTAATATAACGCGAAGACAACAAAGACAATATCGGTTGACCAGACTGCACATACTCTTGGGGCAAAAAATAGGTGTCATACACTATGCCATCAAATGTTGCGTAAGCTTCTTTTTGTGCTCGCTCCCATTTTTGCTGTGCCGTATTTAATAAATGACTTTTTAATTGAAAATCTAAAGAAGCCAGCTGATCCTTTAGTACAGCACGTCGAGTAACTGCTTGCTCTAAATCATTTTGACTGGCAGCGTCTTTTTGCCGCATGGCTTTAACGCGTTGATAATTTAATTCTTCATATTGCATTTGATGCAATATTTCATTTTTCTGTTCACTTAAGCTTTTTTCTTGTAATTGGCTTATGCTGATTGCTCTATCATTGTTCTTATGATCTAGCTTAAAAAGCAGTTTCCCCTTCTTGATGCTTTGCCCTCTGCTAACAGCCAAATCGATTAATCGTCCAGGATAGCTGCTAGACAAATACACCAAATCTGCATCGATATACCCATTATAAAGATGCTTTTCTTCTTTACAGGAAGCCAGACAGCAGGTTAAGGTAACAATCCAGATAATAAAACGCATTGAGTTTCATAGATATTATTAGTTTATGATTTAGCATAACTTACTGGTTACTAAAAAGAAATGCTGCTGTTGAGCAAGGACTGAATATAAGCTGAAAGCAAGCAAAGAGTTAGTGGATTGATGTATGCTATAATCCAATAAATGGATGTATTGAATTAATTATTTACAATGATTTGAATCAAGTCGTATAATCTGTTTTTTTTCAAATCAAGGATGAATAAATAACAAGTGAGACTCTTATGAAAACAAGAATCGAAGGAGCAGAACAAAAAAATCCTATTGTTATCATTGGTGCAGGTGCAGCCGGATTTAGCGCCGCGATAGAGCTAGCAGAAGCAGGACATCAGGTTGAACTCATTGAGCGTCATACTCTAGGCTCAGGAGCTAGCGGCAGAAATCCAGGTCGAATGGGGCATGGTTTTCATTATACTGATATCAATACAGCAATAGCCTACCTTCATGCCAGCATTCTTGTACAAAAAAAGCATCCAGGATATCTCGTCGGTCAAGCGCTTCCTTTCGATAATCCTCTGCGTCACGGACGATATTTCATTACAAAAGACTCTAATCCCCCCAAAGAAGTCATTCTTCAAACTTATGAAGTCATTAAACAAGAATACAAAAGACTATGCGAACACGACCCCAGCAATATGGTTTTTGGGCCACCTGATCTGTTTTTTCGAATTCTGGAGCCGAGTGAATACTGTGATGTCGTCAATATGGATGTTGTTGATATTGGTATTGAAACTGCCGAACATCTATTTAATTGGCAACATTTTATATCCGATATTAAAGAAAGAATTTTAAGTCATCCCAATATTACCTTAAGAGAACACACTGAAGTAATCAGTATATCAAGAAACGATATAGGTGATTTTCGCTTCACCATTGCAGCTAAAAAAGACTCAGAAACCCTGCTTTTTAAAACAAACTACATTGTCAATTCTACATGGCAAGACATTAAAAAAATCAATGACAGTGTTGGGCTACGGATGATTCCTGGAGAGCGAACCAACCGACTAAAGACCCTGCTTGTACTGGAATTGCCAGAATCGCTCAAAGACACGCACTCCATGTTTTTTTGTATGGGCCAGCATTGTATGATTTCTAACCTGGGAAATAGAAAAGCCATGGCAACCTTTGCTCGTATAACAAACTTGGAAACTTCCTCAGATTTATGCATGAGCGACAATGCACAGCGTCTACTGGATGGCAAAGCCTCTCTTGAAGAAAAACAAAACATAGCTACACAAATGCTAAAAGGAATAAGCCACTACATTCCAGAAATACATAAAGCAAACATCATTGATCTCCAATTTGGTATTGTTCAAACGCAAGGAAATCTGGCTTTGTCAGATCTGAATAATCCTTCTCATTCTTTCCATAAACGCGATGATCATTGTGTTCGTACAGAACAAATTGGGCTGATATCCAATCCTTGTATGAAGCTATTTTATTTCGTCGATAATGGACGGCTTGCTGCTGATTTGATTAAAGAACATATGAATGCAACAGAGATAATTCATCAATGCATGTTATTAATTCAAGACAAAACAGCAGCAGAAAAATTGCCTTTTGACAAGAAGGTGCAACGGGCTATATTAGAAAATATGGAGCGATATGAACCATCTCGTTTAAATGCATCAAATATAGAAGACATTGCCACTCATATAGTCAATACCATGCGCTCAAAAATTGCGCTTCACTCTATATTCAGCGCTAAAAAAACAACGGAACAAGAAGTAACGCCGGAAAAATCACCCAAGTACATTTAATAATACCAAGAGGATTTTGTACAATGACGCACGAGGCTTATTGGAAAGAGAAAAAATATACTAATTATCTCTTAAATTTACTGCCTACAGCCATATTCTGGAAAAATACAGACGGCGTCTTTATAGGTTGTAATAAACGGTTTGCAGAAATCTCAGGATTAAATTCACCTGACGAAATTGTAGGAAAAACAGATTATGATATGCCTTGGGGAGAAATTCAAGCCAGTTTGTATAGAAAAGATGACCATGAAATTATGCTTAATGGAACATCCAAATCCAATATTGAAGAAACTTTAACTTTAGCAAACGGCACAGAACTGTGTTTATTAACCAATAAAGTCCCCTTGTTTTCAGATGAGGGCGAAATCATGGGCATTTTAGGTATTTTTTATGACATAACAGAACGAAAAAAAATGGAGTTGTCCATAAAAAAAGCCAAAGAAGCAGCGGAATCGGCCAATCGTGCGAAAACCGAATTCATAGCCAACATGAGCCACGACATCCGAACCCCTTTAACAGGGGTTATCGGCCTGGCTGAAATACTGGAGCATACACTTCAACATCCTGAAGAAAAAGAAAAAATTCAAATGCTCCATGAGAGTGGCAAAGAACTATTGCATATGCTCAATGACATTCTGGATGATATTCGTGTAGGCAATTTAAATGAATCAGACATTAAAAAAGAATCCTTCAACTTACATCAATGCATCGCTGATTTAGTTCGTCTAGAGTCTCCAGCCACAACATTAAAAGGCTTGTCACTAAAAGTAGACATCAAAAACTCTGTCCCTCAATACATTCAAAGCGACCGTAATAAAATTCACCGCATTTTGTTAAATCTCATGGGCAATGCCATCAAATTCACCCAGGCAGGCGATATCTCTTTGTGTGTGGATTGCACTCATTATGATGAGAAAGAAGTCCATCTAAAATTCAGTGTGTCTGATACCGGCATAGGCATTCCTGAGGAAGCTCAAGCCCAGGTATTCAAGCGCTTTTTTAAAGTAAACTCCTCCTATAAAGGATTATATGAAGGTCATGGACTCGGGCTTCATATTGCCCAATCTTATGTTGAATTATTAGGCGGCCATATCACGCTTTTCAGTACTGTAGGTGTAGGTACCACTTTTCATTTTGATATAATCTGTGCGCCAGGTAAAGCCCCCTTGCCATCCACATCAATACTCTCTTCTTGCCAACCCTCAGCACAAACAAGACATTTGCTGTTGGTTGAAGACCATCTCGTGGCCTTAAAAACACTGGAATTTCTGCTCAAACAAAAAGGCTATACTTTTGCTTCAGCTGCTTCAGGTGAAGAAGCTTGGATGCTGTTACAAAATCAAACTTTCGATGCTATGATTACCGACATAGGGTTACCCGGTATTTCTGGAACCCAACTCAGTCAACGTTTGCGTAGTCAGGAAATGATGCTCCATAAACCGCCTCTGCCTATCATCGGACTTACAGGGCATGCCAAAGAAGCTGCTTTAGACGAATGTTTACAACATGGCATGAATGAAGTCTTTAGTAAACCCGCATCAATGGATACCTTGCATCCTTGCATTCAAAAATTAACTCAAAAGCGACATGCCACCAATTTAGATGCGACAGACAGTTTAGCTAAAAAATCTTTTTTAGGCATTGACCTGCCTGGTACGGAAGAAGAACTCTTTCAACTCGATGCCTTCCCTCTTTTTGATGAGGCTTATGTCTTAAATCAAATTGGTGACAAACAATTACTCATCACTTTGATACAGGCATACCTCTCTGAAGACATGCAAAATGACATCACGCTCATGCAAGAGCAGTATAAAAAGGGCCGTTGGGAAGAAGTAGAAAAAATAGCTCATAAAATCAAAGGGGGAGTGGCTTATCTAGGCACCCAGAAAATGCGCTATGCCTGCCAGTACCTGGAGCGTTATTACAAGGCAGGACATAGAAAATTATTAGAACCTTTGTACCAGCAAATACTACAGGTCAATCATCAGACCAATGAGGTATTAACTGCTTGGCTGACCGGTCTTAATTAACAGCCATTTTTTGGCCTGGCGATTTTAAAAAACTGTTCGAGTTTTTAAATTGATTGAATGTGTTCCCTGCCTCTGATGGCGTGGCGCAAGGGAACAATGCGCACGCTCTAAGGCGTGTTGACCATTGCTCCCCAGCGCCTACGTGCCTCGGCTTGTCTCTGAATCTTATACGCATCTTGCATTAAGTTCATTTGCATGATCAAATGGCTTTTATTTTTACGGGTAGAAGCCATGGAGTTAGAAATTGAAAATGCAGTAGCCTGGTCAGAAGCTATATTTGGCCGATGTGATTTAGGTGATAAACGTCTGACGGGACGTCTGGTTAAAATCGGTAGTCAGTTATCAAAATCTCAAGGAGTATCACTTTCAAAGAGCTGCGAAGGAAAAAGTGCATTAATTGAAGGTAGCTATCGTTTCATTAGAAATGAGCGTATTTCGGCGAAACAAATTGCAGAAGGTGGCTATACTGCTACGGCATTATTAGCTCGAACAATACCTGTATTATTGGCGATTGAAGACAGCACATCCCTTGCCTATAAGCATGAGGTTAGCAAGGAATTAGGATATACGAGTAACAATGCAAATACCAAAACACAAGGATATATAGTTCACTCAACCATGTTAATGGACGCTCAAAATGAAAAAACGATTGGTTTAATTGCTCAGGAGCGTTGGTGTCGAGACAAAGCTTCCTACGGAAAGCACAATCTAAGAAATAAGACTCAATATAAAGATAAAGAAAGCTATAAATGGGAAAAAAACACCCATTTTATGGAAAATTGTCTTGGTAAAAAGATAAAAGATGTTATTTCTGTATGTGATAGAGAAGCAGATGTATATAAGTATATTCAATACAAATTAGAGCATAAGCAACGATTTATTGTAAGAGGCAAACATAATCGAAAGCTTGCCAATACTTCACTTAAGCTTTTAGAGGATTTATCTGATCTTAAGCCTATAGGAAGTTATGTTATAGAGATTGCGCAAAAAATAAGCGGAAAAAACGTGTTGTAGAATTGTAGATAATGGCCAAACAAGTCACCTTCATGCCGGCAGAGCGTAGCTCAAAAGCCCAGGCCTTTGATTTAAGACCTATAACTCTGAATGTCGTGATTGCAAGGGAGAAAAATCCTTCAGATAGTGCAGACATGTTAGAATGAATACTATTAACAACAGAACCGATTACATGCTTTAATGAAGTCCGACAAATTACTCGATATTATGAGTTGAGGTGGATAATCGAGGATTTTCATAAGGCATGGAAATCTGGAGTAGGTGCTGAAAGACAGCGCATGCAATCACCAAACAACTTAGAAAAAATGGTTGTTATTCTGTCATTTTTGGCTGTTAGGTTGCTTCAGTTAAAAGAGTATCTTGAACCTTCAAGCTTAGCTTTAGAAGAAGATGCTGTGTGTATAGTGAATTAAAATTTAAATGACCCATTAATTAAGGTATAATTTTGATTTTAAGCAAAGTGGTTTTAATCGAAATGAGTCATTCTAAAGATCTAAGGGAAAAAGCAATTAAATATGTGGAGCAAGGAGGCTTAATCAAAGATGCATGTAAATTATTTGAAGTTAGTCGCTCTTCTTTTCAACGGTGGCGTTTAAAGCAAAAGCAAACAGGTAGCGTCATCCCAAAATCACGAACTAAGTCTCCTTACAAAATAAATAATGATGAATTAAAGGATTATATTAATAAGCACCCAGATGCTTATCTAAATGAGATAGCAGAATACTTTGAAGTTACAGCCCCCTGTATTTTTGCTGCTTTAAAGCGCCTCAAAATCACACGAAAAAAAAGTCCACGTTTTATAAAGAAAGGAATGAGCTAAAACGGGCTCACTATATTGAAGAATTATCAAAATTCCCACCCGACAAGATTGTTTATATTGATGAGTCAGGCATTGATAAATTTATTTCAAGAGAGTACGGGTGGGGTTTAAAGGGACAACAGGTTATTGGGGAAGTCTCAGGCAGACGGTATGCGCGCGAAAGTTTTATCGCAGGACAGTTACACCGGAAAATACTAGCCCCATTCTGCTATACAGGGACATGTGACAGTACATTGTTTAATTTTTGGCTTGAAAATTTCTTATTACCTGCGCTTGGCTCAGGCTACATCATCGTTATGGACAATGCTGCTTTCCATAAATCAGAGCAGACTAGAATGTTGATTGAGCAAGCAAATTGTAAACTTCTCTTCTTACCTCCTTATTCTCCAGATTTCAATCCAATTGAAAAATTTTGGGCAAATTTAAAAGCTAAAATAAAAAAAATTATTGGGCAATTTGCAACCCTGGCTGAGGCGATAGATGAAGTATTCAGAAGTGATCATTTAAATTTTAATTAACTATACTCCGTGTAATGAGTTACTCACCGAAATAGAATGGAAAGTTCTATGGAAAACAGTTGAAAAAAAAGAATTGCCACCAATCCCCCCAACCGCTAAATGGGCATATCAAGCTATTGCAAAACTAGGAGGTTGGGGTAATTCCAAAAGAACTGGAAAAGCCTCATGGGCCACTCTCTGGGATGGTTGGTTTAGATTAACAGAGCGAGTTGAAGGCTTTCTTCTCGCTCAAGCACTAGAGGTAGCATAAAATGTGATCAAGAGACAGCGACAAGCCGAGGCGCGCAGGCGCAGGGGACCAATGGTCAATACGCCCTAATAAAAATCGAGCAGCAAGATTACTGGTATCTCCCATCAAAGACAATCTGGAAACACTAAATACCCAGGCCTACAGCCATTTACGGTGTTTAAAATATTTATATGGAACCCAGGCTGCAAATAAAATCATACCGGTAGCAAACAAATAACCATATTTCCAAGACAGCTCAGGCATAAAATGGAAGTTCATACCATAAATACTTGCCACCAATGTCGGAGGTAAAAAAATTACTGCCGCCACCGAAAAAATCTTAATGATATTATTTTGCTCAATACTAACCATACCTAAAGTTGCATCCAGCAAAAAGTTGACTTTGGCGGAAAGAAAATTGGCATGATCACTTAGCGATAACACATCCTTACTTAAAGTTTCAAGACGGGCAACACCTTCTGGGCTTATTCTTGTATGCGCAGTTTGGCTGAAAAATAAAACCACCCGATTAAATGTAACCAGACTTTCACGGGCTTTTGTATTAAGCTCACCATTTGCACCAATGTCTTGCAGCAATGCCTGATAATTTAATTTTTGAGTTGCATCATGTGGTCTAAATATTTTTTTAGAAAATAACTCCAACCGATTGCCAATAGACTCTAAAATATCAGCTAACCGGTCAATCGCTGCCTCTAATAAAGTCATTAATAAAGTGATCGCATCTTTTTGATCACCAGTCATTTTTTTTACTTGTGCTGTAAAAAGTTTGAATGTTTGCGATTCCACATAACGCACTGTAATGAGTTGTTCATCGGTTAAGACAAAAGTAACGGGCTCCAACTTAGGGTCTGGTGAATCCGATTGGGCAATCATTAAAGCGGTCATAAAAAGCGCGCTTTTTTCTTTATAAAGCCTGCTTGAGAGCTCAATTTCAATCATGTCTTCACGAGAAGGTATGCTGCTATCCAAATACTGCTCTACCTCTTGCTCTTCTATTTTTGATGGAGAGAATAAATCAATCCAAACAGACTCTTTTAATACATCAGGCGATTTTGTTTCTTGCGTGTATTGCTCTGGCGCCACCTGTTGAGAAGTTAAATAGGTCAGCATTAAATATTCCTTATTATTTATGAGTCTAATATCTAAACCGAGGTTAAAATCGATTGAGTAAATGTGCTTCTTAAATAAAATCCTCTTGGCATGGTTTTGACTTTGTTTCCTTCAGCATCAAAACTGTAGCATAAAGAATGACTATGCGCAGCCTTGGGTCTAATTTGCAATGCCTCCCCTACCGTTGCATCCAATAATGCCAATTGACCTAAAGCTATTTGCGAGGTCAAATGATTCCAGTCCGCTTTTAATAATGCCTCTTGCGCTGGATTTGGCGACCAAAGTAAGGCTCGTCCTATTCGTCGGTGCGGGTAAGGAATTCGTGTATCACCTTCCAAGGGGATCCATAATACTTTTTTTAGCTTGGCAAAGCATTGAGAGGTTTCCCATGTTTGTTGATGAATCGTTAATAAAGGAATGCTTGTAATATAGGTTGATTCAACAGGATGTCCTAAAGCGCCAATGGGTATGGTTTTAAGTTCTATCTGAAGTTCTTTAAAATCAGGCTCCGCTAAATTACCTGCAGAAGCGCCAAGGGCATATTCTAATAGCTGTCCAGCCAAGCCTTTACGTTGCCTCATCTGAAGAGGGATATCAAGCTTTTGCTCTGCCGCCAATTGAGAAAAGCTCATCCCTTCTATCGCCTTACAACGAGCAAGTAACTCTGCTTCACTCTGGGGTGGTGGCATTATTTGGACAGGCATCAAAACGACCCTCTTTTATTTCTATAGCGACAGGCTCCACAGGTGGCTTAATCCCGGCCGCATTAAATTGTGCAGTAATAGCAAATAATACTTTTGAGCGAATTTCAACCCGTGAATACAAATGCACATTCATAAAATAACGCACTTCAAACTCAATTAAAGCCGCATCAATTTTCTTTAGTAATACCTGGGCAGGCGGATCTGCAACTATCTCGGGAATAATCGCTAAAACATCTAAAATAAGCTGCTGCACACTCAACGGATCATCCGAACGACATACTTTAATGGGTATAACCGTACGGACGATACTGTCTTGTAATGTCCAATTAGTAAATGGTTTATTGAATGTTTCTGCATTGGGAATCAGCACTTCCATATTATCCCATGAGGAAAGGCGCATGGTTCGTATTCCTATGTGCGTTACTCGCCCTTCATGCTCCCCCAATGTAATCAAGTCCCCTTCTCGCACTGGCCGCTCAATTAATAACATGACACCGCCTACGATATTGCTGGCAAAGTCTCGCAAACCAAAGCCCATACCCACTGCTAATCCACCAAGAATCACAGACAATCCACTTAAATCAAAACCAAGCACGTGCATGGTAATGATGCCACCAATCAAAATCACACCATACTGAGTAAAAATAGACAGACTGTTTCTAATGGCGACATCTTTAGCATTTTTATAGAGCCACCGATAGCAAAATTCTCGCGTCCACTCCACTGCCCAGATAAACAAAGAAAGAACAATAAAAAACTCCAGAACACTTGCTACGGTGATATGAACACCAGTTGAATTAAGTAAAGTATAATGAGCTACTTTGCTTAAATTAATCATCACAACAGAATCAGAATGCCAACCAAATAATTGAAATAAAATGCAAATAAGCAGTAAAAACAAAAAAATACGCAAAATTTTATCTAAAGGCTTTAAAAATACCTCTATCCACAGCCAGCCATTTTGCAAAGAAGCAATCATGGTTTCAGCCAATAACTCCAAGCCATCCGAGACAAGCCCTTTTAATACAATATATCCAATGATGATAAGTAAGGTATATGCTTCATACCAGCTTAAGGTCCAAGCCAAATTAATATATCCAGACAGTCCAATAAGCGCCGTTGTAAACAAAGTAATAGGGATTAATCGAACCAATAAAGAAGTTGCATTTTGGATATAGCGTTTTTTTTCTAAAAGAAATGGTTTCAACAAATAAGGAATGACGTCTTTGCTTTTCCATGTAACCAGCGAAATAGTGAGGATAAAAAGCATGAACAAACGATTAAAAATGTCCTGTAGAATTATAGCCAAAGGCAAGGAATGGCCTATAACCATGAGAGCCGTTGCCCAGCCACCAAAAAGAAACAGCCATTTTAATCGATAATACAGCTTAACATCTTTTCCTGAAACATCAGAAAGTCGTTCCAGCAAGGTAATGCGGGCAATTAAAATAAGCACTCTGAAAATAAGCCATACCGCTATTAAATTAATCAATAATTCATAATTAGCAGGAGAAATGCTGGTCGTATAAAAAACAATCATCAAAAGAGACAACAAAGCAAGATATGAAATATTTCTTTGAATAAGAGCTAAAAACCCATCATACAAATAACCTGTGAGTCTCGAGCGCTGTTTTTTTCCTTGTAATGATTTTAAAAAGTGGTCCAATACAACGCTTAGTAGCAAAGTAAAGCCCAGCGCAAACCATAAAATAATTTGTACTGGAAACTCCAGCCAGGAATAACTGTCACAAACTTTTAAAATTAATGTTTTGATATAGTTATAAATTTGTGAGGGAATGGCTGCTATTTTGTTAATAATAACAGGCCAACTATTGATATTGTATTGAGCCAGGCTTTGACGCATTGAAACCAGTTTTTTTAACTGCGATTGATAATTTCCCAAATTCTGATTCAATTCTTTTTTTTGTAACTCAATCACCTGAGTTTGTTGCTTTAGTCGATTTTGCAATGTCAAAAAAGATTTTTTCAAAACAGGATTAACTATAAATACTTCTTCTTTGCTAAGAGACTGCTGTAGCTGCTGCAATGATTTCTCAATATTGACGATTTGTTCTATGCAATCTTTATATATGTCTACAGCGGATTGAATCGTTTTACTATCGAAATTATCAAGCAACTGGATGTCTGCTTTAATGGTCTTTTTTTGAATACTTAATGCATTCAATTGATGATGAATCAGTGCTATGAACTGATTGTTTAAAAGTAATTTTACTTCTTCATGTACTAAAGAGTTGCTTGATTTAACCTCTCTCTTGTCTACACTATTTTTCAGGTTACTTTGATATAATTCAAATAGTTGCTCATTAAGCGCTGTACTTTTTATTTTAATCGCTAACAACTGCTGTTCTAATTCATAATGTTCTTTCCATACTTTGAGTTTTTTGGTTTCTTCAAACAATTCAACTCGTAACTGCTTTGCCAGTCCAATATTTTCGTCAATTAAGTCTACTGTTTTATCATTGACCTCTAATAAAATCTCTGTTTTAGAAACCTGTTCTTCTATGTTCATTTCGCCATTGGCTTCTGGCAGCTGTTGAAGGTATTTTAGCTTTTGAGTCAGATCAAGGCTTTGTTTTTTTTGATTTTCCAATAAGGAAGTTAAGCTTTCAATTTTTGCATCGACAATAGTTAACGAAGCATCTATTTGTTGCATCTGCTGATGAAAAGCTGCTTCATCAGCAGGCGCGATATACTTCTTTGCTTTATCGATAGATGCCGTTAAGAAAACTTTTTCTTGATTTAGGTAAGCTATAAGCGTTAAAGGTGTATCATGAACTGGTTTTATTTTGTCGTACTTGTTTGTAGTGCTTTGTGCAAAACCATGAGAAATGAAACTGAATATGAGAGAAAATACCAAAGCAAAAAAACCAACAACAGCCACACAGCGTATAAAAAGACGCTGTGTGGCTGATTGATTTTCTCTATTTTTCTGTATTGGGTGCAAGTCTTATTCCTAATTCATTTAATTGTGCATTGCCTGTTGGTGACGGTGCACTAGTTAAAAGACAAGAAGCTGTTTGGGTTTTTGGAAATGCTATCACATCTCGAATAGAGGTGGAATCAGTTAATAGCATAGCCAATCTATCTATCCCCAAAGCAATTCCGCCATGCGGAGGCGCTCCATACTGTAAGGCATCCAATAGAAAGCCAAATTTTTCCTCTGCTTCTTCCTTATTGATACCCAACAAATCAAAAACAGCCTGCTGCAAAGACGCCTGATGAATACGAATAGAACCGCCGCCTATTTCATATCCATTGATCACTATATCATAAGCTTTTGCTAAAGCATTAGCAGGATTTTTTTTCAATTCATCTACTGACAAATTTTGTGGTGATGTAAACGGATGGTGCATAGATTGCAAACGTTGACTGTTTTGGTCTACCTCAAACATAGGCCAATCAATCACCCATAACAACTGCCATCCCTCGGAAACCAGTTTTCTATCATGCCCCAATTTGGTACGCAAGGCCCCCATCGACTCATTCACTACAGAAGTTTTGTCTGCACCAAAAAAGACAACATCACCTGATTCTGCTGCTGTTCTCTCAAGAATAGATTCAATGATTTCTGGTGTTAAAAACTTCAGTATTGGCGATTGCAATCCATCCATACCAGTTGAGCGATCATTCACTTTAATGTATGCCAGACCTTTTGCCCCATAAATACTGACAAACTGAGCATAACCATCCAAATCCTTTCTGCTCAAGTCGCAGCCTTGCGGCAATTTAAGCGCAACCACCCGACTGCCCTCATCGCAAGCAGCTGTAGCAAATACGTTAAAATTACAATGCTGTACCAAATCAGCAATATCAATCAACTCAAGAGGAATACGCAAATCAGGTTTGTCGCTACCAAAACGACGCATCGCTTCTTGATAAGTCATTTTGGGCAATGTATCCGGTAAGGTCACATTTAATAATTCTTTAAATACTGTTTTTAACAGTCCCTCTATTAAAGTCAAGATGTCTTGCTCATCAATGAAAGACAGCTCCATATCGAGTTGAGTAAATTCAGGCTGTCTGTCAGCACGTAAATCTTCATCTCTAAAACAACGGACTATTTGATAGTATTTTTCAAAACCTGCAACCATTAATAGCTGCTTAAACAATTGTGGTGACTGCGGTAAAGCATAGAACTGACCAGGATGAACGCGAGAAGGCACGAGATAATCCCTGGCTCCTTCTGGTGTTGCCTTGGTCAACATAGGCGTTTCAATGTCTACGAATCCTTGCTGATTTAAAAAGTTGCGAATACAACTGGTTAACTGGTGACGTAATAAGAGTTTTTGCTGGATGACTGGACGACGCAAATCAATGTATCGGTATTTATAGCGTAAATCTTCACTTACTGTTTGATGTTCATCAGGCAAAAATGGCGGCGTGGGGGATTGATTCAAGATCTCCAAATCAGTGCCTAGCACTTCCACCGCTCCCGTAGCCATTCTGCCATTAACCATTCCTTCAGGTCTTCGGCGTACACGGCCTGTTACTTTTACTACAAACTCAGAGCGTAACATTTCAGCATTGACAAAAGTGTCTTGATTTTCCGGCTCATAAACCACCTGTAATATACCGGAACGATCTCGAATATCCAGAAAAATAACGCCGCCATGGTCACGACGATTATGTACCCAACCACAAGCAGTGATTATTTCATCTAGACAGGATTCATTCACTGAGGAACAGTAGTGTGTACGCATAAAACCACCCATTATTTATAGTTATATTATAGTGTTGTCGATATAGTCTGTTGATTAGACTGCATTACGCCAAGTGAAATTATTAATTTTAATGCTTCATCTATGCTCATAGATAATTCTATCGCTTCTGTTTTAGGAAGCATGACTAAAAATCCTGAAGTAGGATTGGGCGTTGTTGGGATAAAAAGAGAAATCATCTCCTGCTGTACTTCGTCACTGATTTCTTTTTTTACAACACCTGTTTGAAAAGCCAGACTCCACATGTCTTTACGAGGATATTCAATCAGCATGACTTTACGAAACGCATCCCCATTACTTGAAACGATAGTATTAATCACTTGCTTGACTGCGTTATATATTGAACGAACCAAAGGAATTCGGGCAAGAAGAGACTCACCCCAAACCACCATTCGTTGGCCTAAAAAATTGGTTACGAATATTCCTGTTGCTAAAAGAAGCAGCAGTGACAATATGGCGCCCAAGCCAGGGATATGCATCCCAAACCATTGCTCAGGCTGATAGGCTTTCGGAAGAAGCGCCATAACGCCGTCTAGCAAATCGATAATAAAACGCAACACAACAATAGTAACGAGAATCGGTAACCAAACAACCAAACCAGCCAATAGATAACGTTTCAGATTGATTGTTTTCACTCCGTCTTACCTGTTGCCTTACTGCTCTTTGCAACCGCTTCAGGCGTTGTTTTTTCAGCTTTTTTTTCGGTAGATGGGGCTGCTTGCGAGTTTTTATTTTTAAAATCGGTTACATACCATCCGTTTCCTTTTAATTGAAACCCGGCAGCAGAAATTAATTTCATGGCGGTGTCCTGGTGACAGGAAGGACATTGTTTTTCAGGCTCATCACTGATTTTTTGGATTAAATCAAAATGGTGATGACAACTTGTGCATTGATACTCATAAATTGGCATCTTTAAAACTCCATTTGTTTTATATTACTTAAGAGAAGGACTTATTATAGACAACATGCGTGCGATGAACAACAGGTATATTGACTTAAAAAACCTGTATCATTTCAATTGATTTCATATAGGGTACTCGTGCAATTAATGGGATATTTGCTAATTGGCTAATCGTTTGAATATTTTCTTCCAATGCCAGCATCGTGGGATCAAAGCAATTTGCTATCCAACCCAGACAAGGAATAGAGTGTGCTTTTAAAACCGAAAAAGTCAGAAGTGCATGATTAATGCATCCGAGCTTCATCCCAACAACCACAATGACAGGAATACGACTTTGCAATAAAAAATCTATCCAGGTATGTTTGTCATTAAGTGGAACCATCAAGCCCCCTGCCCCTTCAATAAATAATTTATCACAGTCTCTTTTGTTAAAACTCAAGCAGTAATCAATCAACTTATCTAACTGGATAGACTGCTTTTCTCTTGCCGCAGCAATATGAGGTGATACAGGCCATTCAAATCGCCAGGGGTTAATTTCCTCTAATGACAAGGGTTGCACTTGACTTAATAAAAGCGCATCCGAACTAATCCATTGCCCCTGTTCTTTATAGCACCCACTTGCAATGGGCTTTAATGCTAAGGCATTAGCATAATGACGAGTCAACTCTCTTGTCACATAGGTTTTGCCACAGTCCGTATCAGTGCCTGTAATAAAATAACGATTCATTCTACGTACCTCTTAAGTAATTCTATAAATAAATCTTTGTCCGATATAAATGGCATATGCGCTGATTTTTTAAATAAAACATAATCAAATTGAGGATATTCCTGCTTCATTTTTTCCATAACCGCAACAGGGACAATAGGATCTAATCGCCCAAAAAGATAACAGGCAGGCAGCCTACATTCTGCTAACAGCTGACGCAAGTCCCATGTTTCTAATATCTTTAAGCCTTCATTTAATCCTTCTATGGACGGCTTTTCTCCTAAAAGACAAGAAACATTGCTTTTAACCCGTTGTAACTGGATAAAATCATTTAAAGTTTTTTCCGGGTTTGAAACCATTTTTTCACAAAAAGAAAAAAAAGATTCTTTTGAGGTGGCTGGCCATTCACTGTCTGTAATAAAACGCGGGGATGAGGTGATGTTAACCAACGAACGAATGCGGCCGGGCACTTCTAAAGCCAGACGTTGTGCGTATAGTCCACCTAAAGACCAGCCAGCCAAAGTGCATTGTGGCGGCATTATTTTTAGCAGCTGCTCTTTAAATGCATCCCACTCCATCATGGGCGTTAAACCAAAACCTGGTAAATCCACCAGTATCAGCTGATAGCTTGCACTTAAGGGGTGAATTAAAGGCGACCAGATATGGCAGTCAAATCCCCAGCCATGAAAAAAAACAATAGGCGCGCCCTTGCCTTCAGTTACATAATGAATGTTCATATAATCGGTGTATGGTTTTGAATAACAAACGAATCTGCTCTTCTGTATGATCGCAATTTAACACTATCCGTAATCCTGTTTTTTGCTTGCTTACCGTAGGCACTCTAACCGCCGAGCAATAATAGCCTTCCGCTTTTAATGCCCTGTCTAAAGCCACGGCGCGATGAGGACAGCCCAGATGCAAAAACTGAATTGCACTGTTTGATTTATTCCAGGGTAAAGAAGATAAAACAACCTGCTCTTGAAAAAAAGCAATACGCTGGAATAATCGCTCTCGTCTCTCGTCAGCCATCAAAAGACCATCGAGAGTTTTTAATAAACCATAGCTTAAAGCAGGGCTTATTGCAGTGGAATAGATAATGGAGCGCCCTGCTTGTAATAACGCATCTAGCCATGCTTTTTTTCCGGCAATAATAGCACCTTGTGCTGCACAAGCTTTGCCTAAAGAAATCATTCTTAATGGCACTTCTTCTGATGTCAATTGATGCAATGCCACCAGGCCTAATCCTTGCGGGCCATAGATGCCAAAAGAGTGAGACTCATCAACTATTAAAGGAATTTTATCCTGCATGAGATTTTTCATAGCCACTAAAGGCGCCAATTGACCACTCATACTAAAAAGTCCTTCGGTAATAATCACCGCATTATCAGCAGCAGAACCCAGTTGCCTAGACAAGCTGTCTACATCATTATGTAAAAAACGTGCGTATTTTGTTTTTGAAAGGTGCAAGCCATCATAAAAAGAAGCGTGAATATACTTATCAATATAACAAGTTGCATCAATTTCAGCCAATAACGCAGCTATTGCAAGATTGGCTGCATAACCTGAAGAAAATAAAATGCATCCATCGACCTTTAATGCCTGAGCAAAGGCCTCTTCTACTGCCTGATGATTAGGATGATAGCCACTCAGCAACATAGAACCCGTACTACCGCTAGGAAAACAAGCATATCCTTGCTGATATGCTTGGGCCACAAAGTGCTGTGTCGACAAAGACAAATAGTCATTACTATCAAAAAATACCGCTGTTGTAGCAGGCCGTCTTACCTGTCTTTGTCGTAATAATCCCCTAGCATTGAGAGATTCAAGATATTTCTCAATATTAGAGTTCAAGCTCATTGAACCATCTCGGTAAGGCCTAACTTACTAAACAATTGCTTGTCTTTCTCGCGCTGGGGGTTTTCTTCGGTTAATAATCTATCACCGATAAAAACCGAATTGGCTCCAGCATAATAGCAAAGTGCTTGTAACTCATCACTCATCTCTGTCCGACCAGCCGTGAGTCTGACCACACTTTTAGGCATGATAATACGTGCTGTAGCAATGGTTCTTACCAGCTCAATGCCTTCAACTGGTTCAGCTTTAGCCAGTCGTGTGCCTTCTACTGGTATCAATCGGTTAATAGGAACACTTTCTGGTGGTGTTTCCATGTTGGCCAGCGTATAAAGAAATTCAATGCGATCTTCTCGGGTTTCGCCCAAGCCCAAAATACCACCGCAACAGACATTAATGCCAGCTTCTCTCACATTCTCTAATGTATCCAGACGGTCTTTAAACTGACGCGTGGTCGTTACTTTTTCATAATAGGATGGCGACGTGTCAATATTATGATTATAAAAATCCAAGCCGGACTCTTTCAAACTACAGGCCTGCTCTTTATTCAACATACCTAAAGTCATGCAGGTCTCTAAACCTAAGGCTTTAACACCTTCTATCATCTCTTTTAACTGCGGCATGGATTTATCAGGAGGACATCGCCAGGCAGCACCCATACAAAAACGCTTGGCGCCACCTGCTTTGGCTTCCTGAGCTTTTTGTAATACTGCGTCAACAGACATCAGATTTTCTTTTTTAACATGCGTTTTGGCATGCCCGCTTTGTGAGCAATAACCGCAATCTTCAGGGCATGCGCCTGTTTTGATACTTAATAAAGTAGCAAATTGTAAAGAATTGGCTTCGTGATGCTGAGTATGTATCGTATGCGCTTGATGCAGCAAATTATTGAATGGTTGCTGGTATAGCTCTTTGATCTCGGCTAAAGACCATTCTTTTTTAACGTCACCCACAGTAATACCCCTATGATTTAGATTAGTGGACATGATAAAGTTGTCGCTTTACTTGTCAATCAAAATTTAAAACATGGTCAATACAGAACAACTTATTTTACGTGACAGACAACATATTTGGCATCCGTGTACGCAGATGAAAGAACTGGAGCATACCCCTTTGCTGGTCATAGAAAAAGCAAAAGGAAGTATACTGTATACCAACCAAGGCCCTTTAATTGATGCCATTTCCAGCTGGTGGTGTAAATCTTTAGGACATGGACATGACGCCATTATAAGCGCCATTACAAAGCAAATGTCATGCTTTGAGCACGTTATCAGCGCGAACACCACGCATCCCGCTTTGGTTGAGCTGGGCGAACAATTAGCTCATATCACTAAGAAACAACATGTTTTCTTTGCCAGCGATGGTTCTTGCGCCATAGAAATAGCCATGAAACTGTGTATGCATGCGATGAAAATTAAAGGCTTTGCAGACAAAAAACAATTCATTGCTTTAAAAAATGCTTACCACGGTGAAACACTGGGTGCTTTGTCTGTTAGTGATTTAGGCCTATATAAAACCCCCTATGAAGGTTTAGGTATAGAGTGTACCTTTATTGAGCCGCCCTATGTATCCAGCATGCAAGACCCATTATGGAGTGACTGCGCAACCCATTGGGCCACTACTGAATTGCAACTGGAGGCAGTAAAAGAAAAAGCTTGCGCTATCTTGGTTGAGCCCATTATTCAAGGCGCTGCGGGAATGAAATGCTACAGTGCTGATTTTTTAAAGCGATTAGCACAGTGGGCGAAAAAAAATGACATTTATCTTATTGCAGATGAAATCATGACCGGATGGGGCCGAACAGGCCAATGGCTTGCCTCTCAGCATGCATCCATTGAAGCTGATCTTATCTGTTTATCCAAAGGATTGACATCCGGTTCTATTCCTTTCAGCTGTGTTATGATCGATCATGCTGTTTTTGATCTGTTTTATTCAGATGAATCAAGTCGTTCATTTTTACATTCCCATACCTATAGCGGAAATCCCTTGGCAATCAGTGCAGCACTGGCAACCATTCACGTCATGCAGCAAGAGCGCATTCCAGAACAAGCCGCTCGCATGGGAAATCTCATGCTCAATCATTTACAGGCGATTGCAAAAACAACGGGTAAAATAAGCCAGGTTCGAGGCATAGGTGCGGTAGTGGCAGCGGAGCTTGAGACGCAAGAAGGTCTAAAAATAGATGAATCAATTTATAAAGAAGCACTAAAGCTCGGTGCTTTACTGCGGCCGATAGGCAATACATTATATTGGTTGCCTCCGCTAAATAGCGATGACCAATTGATAGAAAATCTTGCAGAAATCACACAACAAGCGATTTATAATAGTTATCTTTGCACATGACAAAAAGATCAGTCATGCACAGAAGAATATAAATAAATAAGTTGATCAAAGGGATACAAACAAGGTAGTTTAACTAGAGAACCTAAGGCAGGATAGAGTATGCGCCATAACCTATTTGTTGTATTACTGTTGTTATCCATGCAAGCTTATTCTCAGGCAGATAATTGGACATGCAAATCTCACGATGCCGCCCATATGGAATGGTCTGTTAGCAATGCATATCAACGCATGGCAATTAATCTGGCTTTTGATGCTTGTAAAAAACAAAGCAAATGGCCAAAAACATGCAAAACGTCACTAAATGATTGCGAAGGCTTTCTTAATGGCATCAGCACCAAACCCATTTGGCGCTGTCTTGCATTAGATGCCCAGGCTCAACCTTGGCAAAGTTATTATTATACCACTAAAGACGATGCAGCCCTTGCGGCAAAAGCCTACTGTAAAAGTAAAAGTGCTGTACCCGACACCTGCTTTGTCAATATGGTAACTTGCGTTAATATAAATCAGTGATATTGATTATGACTTATTGTGTGGCTCTTATTGGCAATATCGGCTCGGGGAAAAGCACCGCGGCTCATTACTTTAATCAATTAGGCATTCAATCTTTTAATGCCGATCAAACGGCCAAAAGCCTCACTGCCATTGATACCGAAACCTATGCACAAATAGTGCAGCATTTTGGAACCAATATTTGTTTACCCAATAAAGAGCTAAACAGAAAACTATTAAGGCAGCTTATTTTTGCCAATCCATCTGAGCGCCGATGGCTTGAAAATGTACTACATCCTAAAATTCGTGAGGCACTTTATCAAGAGAGTATGACCTGTTCATCGCCTTATTGCTTAATAGAAATACCCTTACTAAAAAACAAAGCACACTACCCTTATATAAATAGAGTTTTGTTAGTTACAAGTCCTGTTGAACTTCAGATTGATAGAATTGTTCAAAGAGATCAATGCACCCCTGACGAAGCCTTGTCAATTATTAATGCTCAGCCTAAAATAGAGGAGCGAATGGCTTTGGCAGATGATGTACTGATAAATGACAGTGAATGGACAAAACTGCAAGAAAAAGTCCAGGCATTACATAATAGGTACCTGTTACACCCATAAAAGATATTTGTTTTTAAGGATGTTATTTGATACCATGCTTAAAATTTATAGAGTTAGTACTTATATGAAACATTTTTCGGCGCTAATATTTCTTCTCCTGTCTTTAAAAACTTATTCCATGTCACAAAAAGTAAATATGGAAAATGCCATTGATAAGGCTGCAAAACGGTATGGTCTTAGAGTAGAACCGCAGTTAATTGCTTTCTTTACCAAAGCCGGCGTTAGTTACCCACCGCAAAAAATAGCCTTGTTGGCATTTAAGTCAGAAAGAAAAGTAGAGCTTTGGGGCAAAAATTCCGGGCATCGCTGGAAACACATCCATGACTATGCACTCACAGGCTTTAGTGGACGTTTAGGACCTAAATTACGAGAAAATGACAAACAAATACCTGAAGGAGTATACAGACTCGTCAATTTTAATCCTTTTAGTAGCATGCATCTGTCGATGATGATTAATTACCCCAATAATTTTGATAAAGAAAAAGGCTACCAAGACGGAAGAAAGCATTTAGGCAATAATATCTTTATTCATGGTAAAAATTTATCTGTCGGCTGTTTGGCGGTTGGTGATCTGGCGATTGATCAATTATTTATTTTAGCCAGACGCGTTGGATTGCAAAATATTCAAATTATTATTGCCCCCAACGACCTGCGCAATAATAAAAAAGCAATTACCTCCAGTTTCGCACAACCTCGCTGGCTTCCTGAGCTGTATGAACAGATCAGCAAATCATTAGAACCTTTTAATCGAACGACTTATTCAGCATAAAGCATGTGTTTTGCCTAGGTTCCGTCCCTGAGTTTTTTTAAACCATGTTTAAATTTGAATCGAATACAGGGCGTGGGGACCAATTGCTAACCCTGGATTTTCAGTTTTACTTCGCTTTATTCCCTCTCTCGCATTTTACGAAAAAACCGTACCGATGCGAAGAGACCTCTTTGACATAACCAGA
>PEQM01000042.1 GCA_002786205.1 Legionella sp.
ATCAAATTCAATTTAACCAATTTTACAAAGACATTAATTTCTTCTGTCCTATGTTTATGAAGTATGCTGTATCTTTTTAATCTCTTGTACAAAATCAGAAAATGTAAAAAGCCATTCTTGTTGACTCTTGGTAAAAGTTGGATGTAATGATTGAGGAACAATCAATTGCAAATTTTTGTCCTTCATTTCTGTTGTTTGATCTTCTGATATAGAAGGCTGGAGAGTAATCAAATGCTTTCTTTTTATTTTATTTGCCTCAGCCAATACCTGTCTCCATCGGTCTTTACAGGTAGTCTTCGCGCCAAGCATTCTCAGTTTTGACTCATCGTAGCTCATATTATGATAGGACGCCTCGCTTGGAAACAAAAAGTCTGGTGTTTGTTTTCCTTCAGTTTTAGCACCGCGCTGAAAAACGATATTATTATCGAGCAGGATTTTTTCAATATGGTGCTCAAAAGCATGGCCGACCCTGGATTTTCTCCTGTTTTGAACTGACAGGCTAAATTTTATAAACCCATCCACATCATCGCCTTGTTCACCGAACCCGTGCTTCAGTTTTTCCTTAACAATTTCACGTTCCAGGATCCTGAATAACATCTCTTCTGTATCCATCCACGAAATAAGAGCATCATCAGGCGACAGGATTGATAATCCTTCTTCAAAATTGATACTACGCGCATGCTCCGAAAACAATTTGGTTTTTGGAAAAAACAAACCGAATTTCTCTCGTATTTGATCAAGATATTTAGCATCCTTTTCTTTTGCAGGATTGATATCAATCCCCAATTGCTCCAGCAAGAGCCTTACAGGAACAAGAATCGAGGTTTCACTAAAATTTACTCCTGATAACTGAGTTCTGACTTCATCATCATAAACACCAAACAACAAACGCAATTGGGACTCTGCCTGTGATGCTGGCGGTGTAAAAAGCATAAGCAAGCGTTTATCATGTGTTAATGCAATAAGAAAAAAATCGCCTTCCTTAATCAAAGCCGTAACTTCATTTGATTTATAATACATCCTGTATTCAGAGGAACGGTGAGATTGACCAAATCTTGTGTCATACCAAGTAACACTGTCTTCTACACTAATAATGCCATCATCGTCATCCGAGATATATACCATAGTTGCAGGGATATTCAACTTGTCATTTTTTTCAGGATAACCTAACAAATCGGAAATACCAGCCTTCTTTAGGCCCCCGATTTCATGTTGATTCGATTTTTCCGGATTGGCATCAACTCTTGTTAAATATTTAACGGCGATACCTTTAAAAGTATCAGACAGTTTTTCATACATTTATTTTATACCTATATTATGGCCACAAATATTAACATAATCCGAATCACTTACTATCCATGCCTCTATTTCGTCAATAAGTCTCACTCGATCCAGTTTTGTTTTACCTTTCAGAGCACACTCCCAGACAATCAAAATACGCCACCCTGCTTGTAAAAGAGAAATCCTGTTTATTTCATCCCGCGCCTTGTTTGAAAGAATTTTGTTTTCCCAAAACTCCCTTCTTGTTTGAGGCCACTTGAAAAGATGGCAATCATGACAATGCCAAAAACATCCATTAATTAAAATTGCTGCTCTGTATTTGGGTAAAATCATATCTGGCTTACCTGGCAGCTCTTTTTGATGAAGCCGGTAACGATATCCTTTGGCAAACAACTCCTTACGAATTATCATTTCTGGCCGTGTATCTTTATTTCGAATACCGGCCATCATTTCCTTACGTTTTAATTGATCAACAATATCAGGCATCTTGGGACACTGGCATTATGTTTTCCTCATTAACAAGCATATTGATATGTGGAAGCATGTGCAGTGCAACCGCTCGTACAACGGGTACCACAACAGCATTACCAAATTGACGATATGCCTGTGTATCAGATACCGGTATTTTAAAATTACACTCACCAAAGTTGTCAAAACCCATTAATCTCGCACATTCACGTGGTGTTAATCTTCGGGGATTTTTATCATTTCCCTGGTATATTAAAATTTCAGAACCATCTTTATGATAACGAGCAGAGAGGGTGCGAGCAACATTGGACGGTGTATTCAAGCCAAAACCAAAACCATTTCCCTGCGCTCTATGCTTTTCTGCATATGCCTGAAGATAGCCCCATAGTTTATCTGACAATGTATATTTATCAGAAACTTGGGCATTTTTATCAACCGTATAATTAGCCTCAACCTTCTCGCTTCCATTTTCAGGATGCAGGATGGCTGACAATTTTGGATGTATTGATTTCTCAGGAATACTCAAATTATCAAAACTGAACCCTGTATCTTTTATAAATCCGGCAATAAATATCCTTTCACGGTGCTGAGGTACCCATGATCGTGCATCAATAACTTTATATTCAATATGATATCCAAGATCTTCAGTTAATACCTTTTTAATAACCTGGAACGTTTTTCCTTTATCATGGCTAAGAAGATTTTTTACATTTTCAAGCAAAAACGCTTTAGGTCTGTGATGCTCTATAATACGAGCTACATCAAAAAAAAGAGTTCCTTGTGTTTCGCAAGCAAATCCATGTTGCCGACCCAGACTATTTTTCTTGCTAACACCTGCCAAGCTGAATGGTTGACAGGGAAATCCTGCCAGCAATACATCATGTTCAGGGATGGCTTCTGCTTCAATTTTAGTAATATCACCGGCAACTTCATGGTCACAATGATAATTGGCTTTATAAGTTAACTGGGAGTATTTATCCCATTCACTGGTAAAAACGCATTTACCACCAATTTCATCAAATGCTTTCCGAAATCCACCTATTCCAGCAAAAAGATCAATAAATGTGAATGTGCTGTTGCTGATGGACTTATTGGCAGCTTTTGTTAACATTAAATTCATCATTCCTTTTTTTGGAGAAATTTCCCCCCGTTCCCATCTATAAACCGTACTCTCGGATACTCCCAAAAATTCGGTGACTTCTGAAATCGTTAAACCAGCACTGGTTCTGACTTCTGAGAAATTATTATATTTTGGTTGTTGTTCCATAGCCTGAATTCTCCGGGAGTTTTTCTGTCATTATGACACGATGATTCCTAGAAATATAATGATATTATTTGAACAGAAGTATCTACTGCTTTGCTCGAATATATCAAGCAAGTGTTTCATTAAATCAATTTGCCTCATCTATTCACCAATGACAAAAAATAATGCATAACTGTAATATGTTATTCATAAGCATGCTTATCTTTTCGTAACTCTTCAAATCAGGTATCATTCACAACGTTGGGTAAGATCTTGGGTAAGCTTCAAGTCCCATTTATTACAAATCAATAAAATCAAGGCATTACAAAGAAATTCGAGTCCTCTTCTCGGTACCATTCAATTATTGAGCAAGAGCCACAATAGCGCTCTATGACGCCTAAGCGAAGACATTGAGTTTTATTTTTTTCCTCTGTAACAGTTCTCAACCATTGCTTATTTTTTATGTAACCGCGAGTGCTCTAGGCCCGATGATCGCTCCCTATGCAAAAAGATACTATTCACTGTCACTCGCTCTTTTGAAGGGCCATCATTTTTGCTAAAAGTGACCGGACGCAGGGCTGAACTATAGGAATATCACGGTCTTTTTTCAATAATAGACCATTTTGTTCACCATTCTCGATAAACGAGAATAATCCATCAAAATATCCATTAATATTTAAAAAACCTATGCTTTTTTTTAGCTCGCCAATTTTTATCGCATTCCAGGTTGTAAATGCTTCTTCTAATGTGCCCAAACCACCGGGCATAACAATAAAAATATCGGCAGTTTCTTGCATCATTCTTTTTCTTTCTTGCATGCTATCAACAACATGCAACTCATCTAATAGCTCTAAAGGCTTTTCTCTTTCAATAAGGTGTTTTGTTATGATACCAATCGCTTTACCACCATGCTCTTTAACCGTGGTCGCTAAAAGTCCCATCATACCAAGGCTTGAACCACCATATACTAAAGTACTCCCCAGATGAGCCAGTTCTTTAGCCAATAAAACGGTCGCCTCATTAACTTGCTCACTGTTACCCAAATGAGCCCCCAGATAAACACAGACTTTTGTCATGGAGATCGCTACTTGTTTTAAAAAATAAGGGTCTGGTTAACCAAGGTCACTCTATTTTAAAATGTCCCAGAGGTTCACCAAAACGAACAGCAGAGCCTGCTTTCATCGCATGTTGCCATGTCATGCGCGCGCCTTCTGCGAATAAGAGGATGACCGTAGAGCCGAGCTTAAAATGTCCCATCTCCTCTCCTTGTTCAAGGATGGACGACAAGGCATTTTTTGTATAATCAAAGTGCTGCTGATCTTTCGTTCTTTTTATATCGCCATGCCATGCAGTGGCAATAGCACCTACTATCGTCGCCCCCACTAAAACCATCGCCATAGCGCCAATTTCTGTCTCAAAAAATACAACCAATCGCTCATTGCGGGCAAAAAGCTTTGGAATAACCCGTGCCGTGCTCGGTTGTACCGAAAATAAAGCGCCAGGCACATAATGCATAGAACAAAGACGAGCCTTAAGTGGCATATGTATACGATGATAGTCCTTGGGAGATAAATACACCGTAGCAAATTGACCTTGCAAAAAAGCTTGCGCCCTGCTGTCTTCACAAGCAAGCAACTCTTGCACGGAGTAATGACGTCCTTTAGCCTGAATCAATTGCCCTGCCTCGATAGCACCCAACTCACTGATTACGCCATCAACTGGAGAAAGAATATCAGCTGTCGCCAAAGGCCGACATTCCGGTTTTAAATGACGAATAAAAAACTCATTAAAAGTAGGATATTGCTCTACTTGTTCAATAAGCGCTTCGTTCATATTGACTTGATACGTTTTGATAAAATACCGAATCAAAGCATTTTTAAACGTTGAATGTCTGACATTCGCTAAAAGACCGGCTAATACCGAAATGCTTTTTTTAGGCAAGACCCATTGTGGCGCTGTTTTTAACCAATCTTTTAACATAAACCAACTCATACATTTAAAACAGCAGATGATACCGTAAACCGAATATAAATTCTAATACACAGCTGCCGCATTTGCGGTACTGACACTTAAATTGTGGCTTTCTTCTGCTGAATGAATACGCATGTTTTGCCCAAGATAAATACTGCGGTGCTTTGCTTCATCATATTGGCTAATCAGTTTATGGCCCAAACCATACCCCCTTACCGTGGCATTTCTTATCTCTTCTTGTAAGGCACCCACAAAAGAATGAAACAAAATGCCATTTAAACTGGACGAGTGCTCTCCTTTTACAAAAATTAAGGCCAATGCCTTGGCTTGATCAAGCGTGCTTTGTATCACATGTTTGGCCTCTTGTTTGCGATTAGGCGCCCAAATCGACAACTTCAATAAAGAGAGCTGGTTGCTGTATTGTTTCAAAGCGTCTTTAACAATCGCATCAAACTGCGATTTAGGCAAGGTTCTCACCCAGGAAAACAAGGTCTGATAAAATAATTTAATACAGTGAGTATTATACAAATGCACAAATCGAGCATCTTCTTTGGCAAAACGAACGCTTGACTCAACCAGCACACCGAGATAATAGCTGGCTTCCGATGAGCGCATTGCGGCATTAATGCTGGTTGAGGGCCTGGTCTGCAACACACGCGGGATCAGATTTTGAATTAAAAGAGTATTTAGCGTACCTTGGCTGTTGCTGCCTGAACTTAAAATATAAGCCATACGATTGTCACCACTTTCATCACCACTGTCACTTAAATAGCGCACTACCTCTGTTTTTCGCAGGCCAAAATAATTCTTGTTGACAATATCCAACAAGAGATGGGTCAAATCATGAGGGGCCATCATCCTCGCCCAATTGAATAAAGCATCATTAAAATTACCAAGCACTTCTGGATCATCGCATGCTCGCAACTCACGCTCTTTAATGTTAGTCCAGGTATTCATCATTTGTTCATCGGTACTGGCCAAATGCATCTGAAACCAAATGTGCTCAATGAAGACTTTTAAACCAGACGAGATAGTAAAAAAATCATTAGCCCAGCTGCTGGTATTAGCCAGTTTTTCTCGTATTTTTAAAACTTTCTCTTTTTGTAATTGCCCTATTGCTTCGATAAAATTGGTATTATCCGCATCGGTGAGTAGCAAATACGACTTTTGATAATATTGTTTAACCAAATCATAAAAAGTATTGGTAAAGGCGATTAAAAGTTTCACCGCATCATACAGATCACTGTCTCTATCGACATCCATACTGGATTGAAATTCATCCAGTTTCAAAGCAGAAAACGTACTAAAATAGTCCAAAGACATAGTAAAATTTTCATCTAATACGTCTTTACCTGTAATCAACGACGGTGGCACATAGGTCGAGCGCTTTTTTTGTGACACGGTGTGACTTAATAAGTCTGTTGTTAACTTAAAGGTTTCACGCAACAACTGATTCAGTTTGGGAGCAAAAGCATCACGCCATATTTGGTGATACTTCTTTTTCAGCAGTTCCTTATTGTATTGCAAGGCTTCGTCTTCAATGCTTCTGTTTTCATTGTCTGTCCATTTGACTATGTCTTTATAAAAAGATGGTTTAGAATGAAGCAGTTCGCACGTGGGAGACAAGCGAACACCATGACCATTGTCTTCACATCCCATATAAAAAACCACGACACGATACAAATTGTCATAATGTTTTTGATATAAATTCATGATGAACTGAACAAAAGGTTCCGTGTTAGTTTGTAAATTACACAAAGAAGGAAAAGAAGCTTCATAGCGATGAATCAATTCCTGGCTTAATGAAGTATAATTTAATGGCATATCACCAAAAAGTTCATACAGACGAGCGCGCATGACATCAGGCTGATGAGTGACCAGAATTTTCAAAGCCGCTGCAAATTTTTGTCTGTGTGCATCACTATGACGAGCCAACTCTTGAAATTGCGAAGGATCCGCGTAAGGCTTCGGTAAAATCATCGGCAAAAGCGAGCCTTGCCCTGGCACGACAGAAGGTAAGGTAGCTTCTCCTGGGTGCTGATACGTCGGCCAATGATAAATTTTAGCGTCCTTGATCACGGGAAATGTTTCCCAATCGGAAACAGTCAGCATGACAGACGTTTTAGGGACACCAATCACAGGCCTTGGTTCTTTCATCCAAATAGTAAACCAGTACCAAAACATATCAAAATCAATATCTGCTGCATGATCGCCTGCAAAACCCAAATTATGAGGATGGGCGTCATCGTCATCAAGAAAATAGCGCCCCACCAAAATTTCTATGATATTTTTTTCAAGCAAAGTTCTGATGCTGGGAATGACCTGCTCTCTGGCTATGTAATTTGCAGGAACAGGCTCCTCAGCAAAATTAAATGGTTTAAATTGATCAACAGTAATGGATAAAGTGCCCACCAACTGCTCTTGTTCGTTAAAGACAAGACGCTCTTCAGCTGAATGGTCTCCTTGAAACGAACGCTTAAAAGCAGAAGCGGCAACACTCATTAAGGCCAATAATTCAGGATAATGGTGGGTAGAATCTATGCGCTTGAAGTAAGCGGTTTTTTTTTTACCTTGCTCAGTAAAAGACACGCGATGTATCTGATGGGAACCGCTATCAACTGCAGAATCTGTTGTCAATCCTTCTAGCTGACTCTCCTTAAGCGCTTTCTTAGGTATGGTCATTTTCTCAAATCCTTAGAGTCAGTTTCGCGTTATAACATATTACTCAGAAACCAGGAAAAAGTTCAAGGGTTCACTTGACAAAATCGACCAATAGCAGTCTATTTTCACTCCTTCCTGATATTTAATAATACAATGTCCGCTTAATAGAGCCTTCCTTTTACCCAACCAACAAGTTTATTTACCTGCCTAATAAAAATAGAGACATCATTAGAACGGCTAGTCAACCACCAAATGGGTCACATTTTTCAAACCACGTGGTAAAGAGTTGCCACGACGGCCTCGCTCGCCCAGATAATGAGCCAAATCAGCCCCTTTTAAGGTAAAGTGACGTTTGCCTGCATGCACAGTTAATGCGGCCTTCTCTTTAACCACTTGTAGGTCAATAATATACTCTTCTCTTGCAAGGGCTTTTGCTGCTGGAATATTAATCAATTTATTGCCTTTACCTCGAGATAATTCCGGTAATTGTGCCAAAGGAAATAATAAAAGACGTCCTACATTAGTCACGCAAGCCACATGCAACTCCTCGCCCTCAGGGATAAGACGCGGTGGTAAAATACCACTGCCTGTACCCAATTTGATACAGGCCTTGCCATTACGATTTTTAACATACAAATCACTTATCGTGGCAACAAAACCATAACCGGCATCAGAAGCCAATACAATTTTTTGTTGCGGCTCACCACTGACTACTGCTTTAAAAACCTGTCCTTCTGCTGGATTAAGTCGTCCCGTCAGTGGCTCTCCTTGGCCACGCGCAGAAGGTAAAGAATGTCCTGCCAAATTATAGACCTTGCCTTCACTGTCAAAAAATAAAATGGCCTGATTTGATCTTGCATTGGCCTGAGCAATAAACTCATCACCCGCTTTATAACTTAATTCTCTCCCATTCACATCTTGCCCTTTAGCCGCCCTTACCCAACCATTTTTAGACAGCACAACCGTAATCGGTTCATTAGGTAAAATGTCTTCTTCTTTCAAGGCCTGTGCTTCTTGCCTGCTCATCACCGGAGAACGCCTGCTATCGCCAAAAGTATCTCTATCATGCGTTAATTCTTTTTTTACCAAAGCCTTCAACAAAGCGTCGCTTGCCAAAGTGGCTTGTAAGGTATTACGCTCTTCATTTAACGCATCCAGTTCGCCTTGAATACTCATTTCTTCCAGTTTGGCCAGATGACGTAATTTCATATCTAAAATGGCTTCTGCTTGCAAAGCACTAATATGGAATCGACTCATTAAACCTTGCTTGGGCTGCTCATGCTCCCGGATAATGGCTATCACTTCGTCGATATTGAGATAGGCAATTAATAAGCCTTCCAATACATGAATGCGATCTAAAACTTTTTCTAGACGAAAACTTAAACGCCGAGTTACTGTGGCAAGACGATAAACCAGCCATTCGGTTAAAATAGCCAATAAATTTTTTACTTTCGGACGGCCATCCAGACCAATCATATTAAAATTAACCCGATAGCTGCGCTCCAAGTCGGTGGTAGCAAACAAATGAGACATCAATCCTTCACTGTCTATCCGATTAGAACGAGGCACAATAACGAGGCGCGTAGGATGTTCGTGATCGGATTCATCACGCAAGTCTTCAACCATAGGCAGTTTTTTTTGTTGCATTTGTAAGGCAATCTGCTCTAGTACACGAGCGCCAGACACTTGATAAGGCAAGGCGGTAATCACAATTTGATTTTTTTCTTGTTGGTATACCGCCCTCATTTTAACTGAACCATGGCCGCTCTCATACAAGGCGGTAATGGCTTCCTTAGCGGTGATAATTTCTGCCTCTGTTGGAAAATCAGGTCCCTGAACATACTGCCTTAGGTCCGCTAAGGTCGCGTTAGGATTATCTAACAAATGGATACAGGCATCAGCAATTTCTTTTAAATTATGCGGCAGAATATCTGAGGCCATGCCTACCGCAATACCTGTTGCACCATTGAGTAAAATATTCGGCAACCGCGCAGGCAATAGAGAAGGTTCTTGCAAGGTGGCATCAAAATTATCAACCCAATCGACCGTCCCTTGTAACAACTCGCCCAGCAATACCTCTGCATAAGGAGACAAGCGCGCCTCTGTATAACGCATGGCAGCAAAGGACTTGGGATCATCCGGAGACCCCCAATTGCCTTGACCGTCAACAAAAGGATAACGATAGGAAAAGGGCTGCGCCATTAATACCATCGCCTCATAACAGGCACTGTCACCATGAGGATGAAATTTACCTAATACGTCCCCCACCGTCCGTGCCGATTTTTTATATTTAGCCGTCGCTTTTAAGCCCAGCTCAGACATGGCATAAACAATGCGTCGCTGAACCGGTTTCAGCCCATCAGCAAGATGAGGCAAAGCCCGGTCTAAAATCACGTACATGGAATAATCCAGATAGGCTTTCTCAGTAAATTCGGTTAATGATTTTTGTTCTGTCGCAGGATTCATGAGTCTTTCTTTAGTTAAACCGTCATTCAACGGATAATGAGATAAAGCCTATTTTAACGTGAGATGGATTTTAATGATATATGCAACCTGTCTGTGATTTTACTCTCTTGCCAATAAAAAGCGGTGAAGGGCCCAGGCTTTTCTCTGTTAAAAAAGCAAGCCGTTGCCAACGAAGACTCAGAATGGAAATTCAATATCAAATTGAACAAATTAAAGACTGCATGTATAATTATTAAAATAACTTATTGCGACTCGTATTGTTATGAGAACTCGAAAAAAGAAACCGATTCATTATGCAAGCCTAGCTACAGGAAAAGGGCTCGATAGCCCTTTGCTAAAAAAAATAAAAAAGCAAACGAAGAGCAAGGCCAAATCAGGTAAAAAAATAATTTATTGCTATACAGACAAGGATCTGAAACAACTAGAGCAACAACTTTCTACCAGCGATTGCTCCATTCGCTTTTTACACCAGACCCAAAAAAAATATCAAGCCATAGAAGAGCACATCCAAATTGCCCCCGTCGCTTTATTGCAACATAATGAAAGTGAAAACAAAATATTGGGCGTCTATGCAAAAACGAATGTATTTAATCAAAACTCATCTTGCATCTTAGGCGAGTATCTCGGTGAAAAATTAGCCACACAAGACACTGATGCAGATCCGCTTGCCAATTTTTTATATTCTTTTGATTTAGAAAATGGATATGAAATCAATGCGCTACAACAAAGAAGCTGGCTGGCTATGGTTAATAGTGCTTCTGCCGAAGAGGCCGCTAATATCATCGTGTTACGTCAAAAAGACAAAATACTCTATCAACAAACAAAACCCATTCGGCAAGGGGAACAATTTCTAGTGTATTATGGGGATGCCTATGTTTTTGAAAACCGGCGTTTTCTCAATCCCAATAACAACTGGAAAGAGTCTGAAGAATTGATACAAGAGTTTCACCACCATTATCGCCAGCATCAAGACATTAAAGCACTCCAGGCCCTATGCGCACTGCCCGATCACATGGTATTCGCACTGCCTGATGAAGGAACACTGGATGAAGCATGTGCTGATTTACCTATTCTGGCTTACGATACCGTCCAACAAAAATACCTCAAGCAATCCCAACAAGACAATATGAGCGCCCTCCACTACGCTTGCTGGCAAGGGAATCTGCAAACCATAGCCAAGCTCATCGCATTAGGCGCCAATGTCTATCAGCAAATGTCCATTCAGGGTTATAGTCTGTCACATTGTATTTTATTAAGTCCTTACCATACTGAAAAGCAAAAAATAAAGCTGTTGGCCTTTCTTGCGAAAGACTACCCAGCCATCTTGCGTTTACAAGATAAGAATGAAAACTCCGTTCTCCATCTTGCGGTAGAACAAGGCAGCATTGCGGTAGTTCTTTACTTATTGCAGCAAGATCCTCAATTACGCGAACTGGTCAATCAACAAGATTTAGATTTTCTGTCCTTCATTATTATCAGTGGTTCATTACCGCTATTAGAGGCCGTATTACCTCATCTCACTACAGAAGAAATCATCTATTGCGATGAGCTTATTAATGAACTTGCTGCCTACATCACTCAAGATATCGCCGTAACTTACCCTTTTTTACCCAAAAGCACTTACACGATGGCTTTTCTTGATACCTGTCAAAAAATGCAAGGTAGAGAAGGGCTTACCCTGCGAACAACTCTAACGAAGTCAGAGTATCGACCTGAGTTTTTTAACCCTAATTCACCCGATAGAAAAACAAGTCATAACCACTCTGTCTCACCAACATCCATTACACTCTTATCACCAATACCCCAATCACCTCAACCAATTAAAGCAGCAATGGATCCCGGTCGCTTGCTTACTCTTTTTGTCCCTCGACCTGATATGACTACAATAGAATTAGAGCACTTTATGTTAATAAACCTCCTCTCGGTAATGAAACAAGAAGGGGTGATCAACCTCCATCAGTTCATAGCAGATCCAATATTAACTGTAGAGATAAAAATTACTGCCTTACAATTACTTTATAATCATCTTCCTGTCTACATAACGCAGCAAAATGCAGATGGTTACTCTATTTTACATACCGCGATTGATTGTCATTTACCTCAGGTAGTCATGTACCTATTACATTCACCGTACCATCAATACTTACGTAATACACTCACGCATTGTGGTCAAAATTATCTGGCTCATCTACTGATTAAAGAAAACATCCCTTTGCTCTATGCCATTCAACCGCAAATTACTGTAGACGATATAGAAAAAGCCATGCCCTTTATTGAAGCCTATATCTCAGACTTGCTCGATCACCTAAGGCTGAAAAATAAACCCGATAATCCAAAACAACCGGCCTTCTTAACCATACTGTGTTCTCTCAGAGATTTTTTTTATGAACAAAAAAATTACATATCGCCCCCTTAAGAGAGAAATCTAAATGCCTTTCATATCCGTACCAATCCTGCTCCTGAAAGTCAAAACAGACCGGCTGATCGAAAAGTTAAAGCAACGCGAAAACACTCGCTCTGCTCGCCTACTTTTTGCAAAACACCTGACAGAAAGCCAGGCATTACAAACCGAATATGAAACCATGTGCAAGGACATAGACAACTCTTTGTCTACAAATCATCGTGACTATAAAGAGAGCTATCTCTATTTATTAGAGTATTTTTGTGAATATCTTTTTGAATTAACTCATCACCTAAAAGCCTGCGCCGAAGAATGTAACCTTCATGATTATAAAGAAAAAAAAGACGCTCAACACTATTTAAGACAAGCTTTAGATTGCAATACTTTGGCTGTTTATCACCTCCAAGACGACATGTTCACTACGGCGACAGTAGACCTTCAAGAGAGCCGCCAAATGCGCCGACATCAATGCACAATATTAGATAAGGAATTAAGAAGACTGATAGCGCATCATGCAAAAGACCATCATGCAAACAACGCTGATGAAGCAGATCATCCCCCGACTCAATCTTCAGCGGAAATATGCTCCAATAAAAAACGCCCTGCCACAGAGGTGAATGCTGCAACTTTTTTTGTCGCCAATAAAAAGCAACAAACAGAGTCTAGAGCACGCAGTTCTTCTCTTTTTTTAAAACAAGGCACAAAAACCATGGCTTTAATCGAAGCCTATCAAAGCACACATCCAATTAAGGCCTCTAGCCAGCACCTGGCAGATAACCCACCAGCCCCCATAGGCGAAAGCGTCATCAGCCAAGTATATCAATCCATCCAAGAGGCGACAAAATACAATCTGTCTACTCCCGAATTGAGGTCAATCACCTTGAGAAGCGTGACCGAGATAATGACCTACCCTGACGGACTTGATCTTCATCGTTTTATTGCAGACCCAGCTTTCACTGAAGCATTAAAAATTACAGCCTTGAACTTATACAGTCAATATTTTCCTAATCAACTACTACTTCCCAATGCATCTGGTCAGTCTATTTTACACACCGCCATTGACTGTGACCTGCCTCAACTGGCCCTCTATTTATTACAATCACCCTATAATGCATCATTACGTCGATCACGTGACAGCTTAAATAGAAATTTCCTGGTCTTTACCCTGTCTGTATGGAGGCTGGCTCTCTATGAGAGCATCAAGGAGCAAATTAACGCTCAGGATGTAATCTACAGCCAGCCGCTGATAGAAACAATAGCGAAAGACTTACAGCACCTGGTAAAAAATAAACATTTTACTGATCATGAAAAACAAAACATAGAACACCTTTCCATGATCCTGGATTCACTAAAACTCACTCCTGCAGAAGAACAATATCCTCATAGCAGAAATTAAAGCCGGATTTCACACCGTGTTTATGCGCTAGAGCATGAAGACAGTCTCCGTATTTCAATAGAGAGTCGTTGTTTTTTTGTTCACAGAGGTTTATAATTATCCTTTTAAGGTCGTCCATCGAGCAACCTATGACATTTGAAAACTTATCGCGCAGAGCACTAAAACTCACCAGACATTTCAATCAAAATACAAAAAAACAAGCCAAACGCGCTCTTTATGCTGAAACATTAGATGAACGCAAGGCGATACATAGTGCTTATGAGCGATTAAATCAGCAAATGAGCAGGTCCATACCCAACGCTCTAAATACTTACAATCATGCCAACCTCTTATGGAATTTTGCCTGTTTCATTTTTGAAACTACAGAAGCACTGACCGCCTGTCATGAAGAATGGCTTCTTTCTCCTGACCGTAACGATACTCCAACTTATTTGACTCACGCCATAGATTCTAATGCGTTATGCATTAAACTCATGACCCAAAGTCAGCAAATTTACGAAAAAAAAGAAGACCAGGACAGTGCACAAAAACTAATCGATCAATATACCCAACACCAGAGCCAATTAGAGGCATACCTAACAACACTCCCTGTCACTCCAGATACATCAATACAACAAGACGAAGAGCAAACTTTGATAGAAACATTAATGTCGCTTTCAAATACGTCCAAAAGTCCATCCTATGATGATGAATATTCTCCTTATTTACATCGGCTACAAGCTGCACAGCAATATTGCTTGAATATTCACAATGAACTGAATAAGGCCATAACCGATCCAGATCATTTGCCTCTACCACTACAAGAAGAATTATTTGCATCACTGGAGCACCTATCAAAACTGGCAGCAGGGGGAAAGAAACGTAAAACCGATACAGTTTATGAGCCTCTGTTATTTAAACGAAGTAAACCAGAGTACCATGCAGCAACAATACATACTGCCATCCAGGCAGACTTGCCTTCATTAAAATAATAACACTACGACAGACTGGAGATCGCTCACTGTATTCAGTGATAAGGTGAGTAGATACCTTTATTCTGTGATACAGGACTTTTGTAAGTTATAGATTGTTCTTTTTTACCAAGATGGGTTTCTTCGGCAAGTTTACTGCCGAAGAAATCTATGCGAAGAAATGGAGGAGCAAGGTTTAACTACAGTAACTAAGCACCAGACCATTCCTTAACAGGGGATAAAACTACTATTTCATTTTTTTCCTGACTTTCTGAATGGCGCGAATTTGAGCCACTGCTCTAGCCAATTCTGTAGCCGCAACAGAGTAATCCATGTCACCATTTTTATTAACCATGGCCTCTTCCGCTCTAGTCTTTGCAGCTAAAGCGGCAGCTTCATCCAGATGATCGGCTCGCTCAACTACATCCGCCAAGATAGAAATACAATGCGGCTGTACTTCCAACATGCCGCCTTGCACATAATACACCTCTTGCTCACCACCAGCTCGAGTTAAACGAACTTCACCTGGCCTGAGCAAGGTCAACAAAGGCGCATGGCCAGGAGTAATCCCTATTTCGCCGAGTTCTCCTGTTGCCACTACCATCTCTACCAGGCCAGAAAAAATCTGGCGCTGGGCACTAACAATATCCAAGTGCGTTGTTATAGCCATTTCTGCCTGCCTCATAGTGTTTTAGCTTTAGCAACCGCTTCCTCTATGCTACCAACCATATAAAATGCTTGCTCAGGCAAATCATCATACTCACCAGCCAAAATACCCTGGAATCCTTTAATGGTATCTTTTAATGAGACGTATTTTCCAGGCGAACCGGTGAATACTTCTGCTACGAAGAAAGGCTGTGATAGAAAACGCTGAATCTTACGCGCACGAGTAACCACACGCTTGTCTTCTTCAGACAACTCATCCATACCCAAAATAGCAATAATGTCCTTCAACTCTTTATAACGTTGCAAGGTTTGTTGTACACGACGAGCCGTGTCATAGTGTTCTTGACCAACGATTAAAGGATCTAATTGACGTGACGTAGAATCCAGAGGATCTACCGCAGGGTAAATACCCAACTCAGCAATTTGACGTGACAATACAACGGTTGCATCCAAGTGAGCAAAAGTAGTTGCAGGTGAAGGGTCAGTCAAATCGTCAGCAGGCACATAAACTGCTTGTATGGAGGTAATAGAGCCTGTCTTAGTAGAAGTAATACGCTCTTGTAGCATACCCATCTCTTCTGCCAAAGTCGGCTGATATCCTACTGCTGAAGGCATACGGCCTAATAAAGCAGACACCTCTACCCCAGCTAAGGTATAACGATAAATATTATCGATAAATAACAGTACATCGCGGCCTTCATCACGGAACTTTTCAGCCATAGTCAAGCCAGTAAGCGCAACACGCAAACGGTTGCCTGGTGGCTCATTCATCTGACCATAAACAAGAGATACCTTGTCCAATACATTGGAATCCTTCATTTCATGATAGAAGTCATTCCCTTCACGAGTACGCTCTCCTACGCCAGCAAACACCGAATAACCGCTATGCTCGATCGCAATATTACGAATTAGTTCCATCATGTTTACTGTTTTACCTACCCCTGCACCACCAAAGAGACCTACTTTACCACCTTTGGCAAAAGGACATAGCAAATCAATGACCTTAATACCGGTTTCTAGAAGCTCCTGGCTGCCAGCTTGCTCTTCATAACTGGGCGCTTTACGGTGAATAGCCCAATGCTCTTCTGCATCAACAGGACCGGCATCATCCACTGGACGGCCTAAAACATCCATAATACGACCCAAAGTTTTTTTACCGACAGGAACTTGAATAGGATGACCTGTGTTTTGCGCTTTCAAACCACGCTTTAACCCTTCTGTCGTACCCATTGCAATAGTACGAACAACACCATCGCCTAATTGCTGCTGTACTTCAAAAACCAAATCGCCATCCACCAAATGCAAGGCGTCATTCACCTTGGGAACGCTATCACGTGGAAACTCAACGTCTACCACCGGACCAATTACTTCTACTACTGTTCCTACGCTCATTATATAACCCTCTTATAAAGCGGCTGCACCACCGACAATTTCTGCTAATTCCTGGGTAATTGCAGCTTGTCGTGCTTTGTTATAAGCCAATTGAAATTCTTTAATTAATTCGCCCGCATTTTCGGTCGCATTTTTCATCGCTATCATTTTTGCAGCTTGTTCACAGGCAATATTTTCTACTACGCCTTGATAGACCTGCAGCTCTATATAGCGCTCTAAAAGCTCATCTAGCAATTCTTTTGCGTCTGGTTCGTAAATATAGTCCCAATGATGTGCCATAGACTCACTGTCGGCTTCCGCCTTAGGTAGCGGCAGCAGTTGCTTCACTATTGGTTTTTGTGTCATGGTATTGACAAACTCATTATAAACAATATGTACGGCATCAACAGCACCGCTATAATAAGCATCCATCATGACTTTCACGACGCCAATCAAGTCGTTTAAACCGGGCTCATCACCTAAGTTTTCTACAGAACCTAAAACCTGACCGCCTACGCGCTTAAAGAATGCATTGCCTTTACGACCTACCACGGAAAGATCGACTTCTTTACCTTGTGCTTTCCAATCTCTGATAACACGAATGGTTTCACGTAGCAAATTGGCATTTAAACCGCCGCATAAACCTCTGTCTGACGTCACCACTATCATGCCTACGCGTTTTACTTCACGCTCGCCCATAAAAGGATGTCTGTACTCAGAGTGTGCACGTGCTACGTGCTTTACTACATCATAGATCTTGCTAGCATAAGGTTTAGATGCACGCATGCGCTCTTGCGTTTTACGCATTTTGCTTGCAGCTACCATTTCCATCGCACGCGTAATTTTACGAGTCTTATTGATACTCGAAATTTTAGTGCGGATTTCTTTTGCTCCAGCCATATCTCACTTCGCCTTTAATGTCATGGTTATCAAACCAGCCCGCAGGCTGGTCGTCTAATTTACCAACTGGATGTACGTTTGAACTCTTCAACTGCTTTTTTCAGTTGCTCTTCGATGTCGTTATCGTAAGCACCTGCTTCATTGATTTTTTGTACCAGTGCAGCATGACTGCTACGCATGTAATCATGAAGCGATGTTTCAAATGCGTTGATTTCATTAACAGGAATGTCATCCAGATAGCCTTTTTCAACAACAAACAGGCTAATACCCATTTCAGCTACCGTTAAAGGAGAGTACTGCTTTTGCTTCATTAGTTCAGTAATTCTTTGACCACGTTCTAATTGTTTACGTGTTGCATCATCCAAATCAGAAGCAAACTGAGAAAAAGCCTCCAGCTCTCTAAATTGAGCCAAAGCAAGACGCGTACCGCCCCCCAGTTTTTTCATGATCTTGGTCTGAGCTGCACCACCCACACGAGACACAGACAATCCGGAGTTAATCGCAGGACGTACCCCTGAGTTAAACAAGTCTACATCAAGAAAAATCTGTCCATCGGTAATAGAAATCACGTTAGTTGGTACGAACGCAGAAACGTCGCCAGCCTGAGTTTCAATAATAGGCAAGGCGGTCAGAGATCCTGTTTTACCTTTTACTTCACCATGAGTCAGCTTCTCTACTTCTTCGGCATTAATACGAGCAGCACGCTCTAACAAACGCGAATGCAAATAGAAAATGTCTCCAGGATAGGCTTCACGACCTGGTGGTCGGCGTAATAACAGAGAAATTTGACGATAAGCCCAAGCTTGCTTGGTTAGGTCATCATACACAATCAGTGCATCTTCACCGCGCTCCATAAAGTATTCACCCATAGAGCAGCCTGAATACGGTGCAATAAATTGCAGCGCAGCAGAATCAGAAGCACCTGCCACTACCACAATAGTATGCTCCATGGCACCATGCTCTTCCAGTTTACGTACTATAGACGCAACAGAAGAGGCTTTTTGGCCAATGGCTACATAGATACATTTAACGCCAGTGCCTTTTTGATTGATAATGGCATCAATCGCAATCGCAGATTTACCTGTCTGACGGTCACCAATGATAAGCTCTCGCTGACCACGGCCTACAGGAATCATGGCATCAATCGCTTTTAGGCCGGTTTGCACTGGCTGGTCAACTGATTTACGGGAAATAACACCGGGTGCTACTTTTTCAATAGGCGCCATGGCCTCGGCATTCAAAGGGCCTTTGCCATCAATAGGATTACCCAAAGCATCGACTACTCGACCCAATAACTGAGGACCTACAGGCACTTCCAAAATACGACCGGTGCACTTACCTTTTTGACCTTCAGCCAAAGAGGAAGAATCCCCCAGGATTACTGCACCAACAGAATCTCTTTCCAGGTTTAAGGCAAGTCCATAGACGCCACCAGGAAACTCAATCATTTCGCCAGCCATAGCATCGGCAAGGCCATGCATGCGAACAATACCGTCTTTTAAACTAACAACAGTACCTTCATTTCTTGCTTCAGAAACGACATTGAATTGATCTATTTTTTTTCTGATTAATTCGCTGATTTCAGAAGGATTTAACGCTACTTGTTCTGACATGAAACTATCCTCTAAATTTAAGCGGCCAAGTCGGTGCCAAGCTTGTTAAGCTTACCCCGCACTGAACCATCGATAACTAAATCACCTGCTCGCACCACTGCACCGCCGAGCAAGGAGGGGTCAATACTGATATTTAATGAGACATTACGTTGTAAACGCTTGCTTAAAGCCGCAATAAGCTTTTCTTGCTGCGCTTGAGACATTGCTGAATAACTGATCACTTCAACCGACAAGGTTTTTTCCTGCTCAGCCCGATGCACCTCATACAGTGCTTTGATTTCAGGAAGCAACGGCAGCCTCTTGTTAGTGGCCAACAGTTGAATCAAGTGGCTTAATGGCGTGGTCTCTGTTTTAGACAATTGACATACTGCATGCAGCAGCTCTATCTGCTGCTCTGCGGTAGAGGCTGGATTGGCAATAAATGATGATGCCTGACTGTCTAATACAGCTTGAGCAAGAGTTAACAGGTAATCAGACCATTGCCCTAATTTATTTTCCGACAAAGCATGTTCAAAAATGGCTTTGGCATAAGGTCTGGCTAGGGTTGTACTATCAGACATGTTATATCTCTTCTATCAGGTTATCTAATAAGGCGCTATTGGCTTTCGCATCTATTTCACGCTGTAAAATACGCTCAGCCCCACTAACAGCCAAGGTGGCTACTTGTTTACGCAAAGACTCTTTAGCATGGTTAACTTGTTGCGCCAATTGCTCCTGAGCGATTTTGGCTTGAATTTGCGCTTCTTTGCGAGCTGCTTCTTTTGCTTCTTCTACAATTTGTGCAGCACGTTTATTGGCTTTGTCTATAATATCGACTGACTGCGCTTTGGCAAGTTTTAACTCATCCTTGACTCGGTGTTGAGCCAATTCAAGCTCTTTGCGTCCGCGTTCAGCTGCAGCCAAACCATCAGCGATTTTTTCCTGACGCTCTTCCAGCGCTTTCGCCAAAGGAGGCCAAACCAATTTCATCGTAAACAACACGAAGGCGGCAAACACGATCATTTGCACGATTAAAGTTAAATTAATATCCAAGATTATATCTCCTGCAACATTGGAGCGCTAAGCGCTCCTTTCGTCTGTTATCAAGAACCCAAGTTGCTTAGGAATGGATTAGCAAAGGTAAAGAATAAAGCAATACCCACACCAATCATAGTTACTGCGTCTAACAGACCAGCAACGATAAACATTTTTACTTGCAACATAGGAACCATTTCAGGTTGACGAGCAGAACCTTCAAGGAACTTGCCACCTAAAAGACCAAAACCTATTGCAGTACCCAAGGCACCCAAGCCTATTAGTAGAGCAACCGCAATGACGGTCATACTTTGAACTTGTGCTATTAACTCAGCAGCTTGCATATTTTATCCCCTTTACTATGGATGATGATGAAAATGATAATTAATGTTCTTCGTGAGCCAGACTTAGATAAACTATAGTCAGTACCATGAAAATAAATGCCTGCAAGGTAATCACCAGGATATGGAATATAGACCAAGCCAAGGCCAGTAAAAACTGAGCCGAACCTAAAGTCACTGTACTAGCCAGTGAAGACGTTGCTGCATTTAAGGTTAGCAAGGCTATCAAAATAAAGATTAATTCGCCAGCATATAAATTACCAAATAACCGCAGCGCCAGAGAAATCGGTTTTGCTATCAGGCCAACCAATTCAAGCAACAGGTTAAATGGGATAAATAAGGGGTGGTTAAAAGGTTGCAAGGTTAGTTCTTTTACGAAACCTTTAACGCCTTTAATTTTAATACTATAGAACAAAATCAATGCAAATACAGACAATGACAGGGCAAAAGTTAAATTCAAATCATTAGTCGGCACTACTTTAAGATAATGGATACCACCTAGTTGAGCAATATTCGGCAATATATCAACAGGCACGATGTCCATAAAGTTCATGAGAAATACCCACATAAAAATAGTGAGCGCCAATGGGCCTATTAAGTTGTTTTTACCATGAAAACAATCTTTTACCTGATTGTCTGCAAACTCCAGCATCAACTCAGCAAAATTTTGTATGGTGCCAGGAACCGCAGTGGTAACTTTTCTGGCACCAAAATACATCAGAACCAGAGCAATAATCCCTGTCACTAAAGAAAAGAAAAGCGTGTCCAGATTCAAGGTCCAAAAACCACCGGTTGAACCAAATTTCATCTCGCTGACATTATAAGTTAAATACGTCAGATGATGTTTTATGTAATGTGTGCTAGATACCATTTCAGTCACTTTCAAGCCTATTTTCGTTTATTGACCATAATCAACGGGGTAAACCAATGCGTCATTAATACGACGACATATGTAGTAAAAAATACCATAGGGGCAATATTACACAATGCAAACACAAGAGAAAATAGTAATACGGATAAAACTATTTTGAGCGCCTCCCCTCTGTAAAAATTTCTTACAATCTGTCTCGCAAGCCGAGCGCCTTGGTGCTTAAATAATCTAACAGCAAAAAGCGCATTGGGAATAATACATACTGCACCGCCCAAAAAGGCAGAATACCCTGCACGCGCATTATCTATTAGCATCCATACCAGACTAAGCAATAATACCAGACTGGTTTGAATTAGCCATAATCGGATAATACCCTGCTTATTTAGCTGTTTGTTCACATATTCACCTAATTTCAACGCGCGAAGTATAAAACAAACCACAACAATAATCAACGCAGCGAAAATATTAACCTCTGTACAGGACCAAAAAAACCAGGACGTGTTGACCATTAATCCCCAGCGCCTAGTCTCTGCAGCAGAATATGGCGTACTTCTTAAAAAAATGAAGCGCCGCTTTAAACTACATCTCTATGAATTAAAACACTCTTTTGCTGAATACTTTTTTTTTGTGAAAATAAAATTAGAAAGTACACTTTTTAAACACTATACTGATTATAAGGGTTTATCGAAAAGACCTGTTAAAAAGATTGTCACTCGCAAAGGAGTTTATATGTCTGAGAAAATCCAACGTACCGCAGCCAGTATGCGGGAGAAAATGTTACACCGTTACAATGACGGTTTAGATCACAAACACAACAAAAATCACCACAGCTACAGGCACCACTGCCGCTCTCATCCAGCCAATCACAAAGAATCTATCGAAGAAGAGTCTTCGATTAATAGCTCAACAGGCCTGTTACGTGCTTTTAAATTAAGAAAAACACGCAAACGACTAGATAAAGGGCGAATCCATTGATACAGTATAGTATCCTCCCAGGTTACCCACTTTCCTGGTTTGGACACAAACCGGATGGCCTGATACTTATCGGGCCATATTATGTCGAGACTCGTATGCCAGGTACCGCCATAAAGTGACCACTCGCACCACCCCTGATGTCTGTCTTGCAATAGCGATTATCTTTTCTGCGGTAGGTGTTTTTACTTCTCCCATCAGGTAGACCACCTGGTCTGAAGTCACTACTTTAAAAGTATTGGGATCAATACTGTCGTCAGCAAAAATCTGACTGCGTATCTTCGTAGTAATCCATGAGTCCTGGATGCTATTTGATGGCTGGTTGTTTTGATTGATCTTAACAAACAAATGCTCATAACCATTCACTGCATACAAACGATGATTCAATTCAGCAAGCAATGAATTAGATGGCAAATGACCTGCTATCAAAATATCGCCATTAAATAAAGCAACATCCAGGTTGCAGCGATCACATTTAAATAATTTATCTGCATACAAGGCATGATTCACTTCCGCAATAAGCTGATAATCATTTAATTTTTTATAGACATCGTGCCGGTCATAGACCAATTTGGCGCCAGTCCAAAGATTTCCTAGACAGCCACTTAAAGTGCTGCCTAGTAAAAATAGACCCAAAAATCGCTTGCTTTTTTTCAACATGCTAGCGAATGTACTGGAACATTTTAACCACTTTGACGACGCCATCAATCCGTCGTGCCACATCTACGGCAAGATTTGCTTGTTCCGGCGTTACAATCCCCATTAAATAAATAATACCATTTTCTGTAACCACCCGAATAGAGCCTGATTCTAGTCCTTTCCTGGCTAACATTTGGCTACGCACCTGACTGGTAATCCAACTGTCTTTAGTCCGTTGGCTCATGGCAATCGGATAGCCAACCGTCAACTCATTATAAATGCGATACACACCAGATGTGCTGCGTGCAATTTGTTCTGCTTCTGCACGTAAACCTTGCGAAGACACCTGCCCTACTAATAAAATCACCTTATTAAAGCTCGTAACCAAAACGCGAGAGTCTCTAAACTGAGGCTTGGTTACAATTGCGGTATGAATCACATGAAATAAACGTGCATCGGCCTCCAATGTACTGACACTGCGGCGATCATAGACCATGCCAGCAGCAGCACCTGCGACAACTGCAGCAACACAGCCAGCCATACTGGCAGCAAGCAAAACAATTCCCATACAGCGCCATATAAACTTATCCATTTTCTATCCTATCATTTGGCTAAATAACGATTGATCGATTAAATCACAAAAACAGTGTAAAATGAACAAATGCAATTCGCGAATCCGTGCTGCACTGTCTGCGACCACACGCAGCTCTATGTCTTCTGGTCCTAAATGATTGGCCAAGACACCACCATCGCGCCCACTTAAAGCGATGGTATCAACGCCTCTTTCATTAGCAGCCTGCAAGGCATACAAAAGGCTGTCTGAATTACCCGTTGTAGTGAGCATCAAAAGCACATCCTGTTTTTGCCCCAAAGCATGAATTTGACGAGCAAATACTTGCGCGTATTGATGCTCATTGGCCAGAGCACTCAGGCAGATTGCATCCGCACTTAAATTAAAAACAGGTAAAGAAGGCCGCTCTACCTCAAAATGATTGAACATGGCACTGGAAAAATGAAAACAATTAGCTCCAGAAGCCCCATTACCACAAATAAGAATTTTTCCATCATTTAAAAGGCAATTGACCAAGCGTTGGCCTGCTTTTGCAATGGCATCAGATAAAGCTTCAGCTACAGCCATTTTTGTTTCTATTTGCACACCAAAAAGATGCCTTACCCGGTCTTCCATTGATATCATTGTGTTAACCCTTTCATTTTTTATTACCTCTGTTAAATGCTGTCAATCACCAACACGAAACGCATCTCTAACCCACAACAACGCCCCGGCAGGGCCATCAATACTAATCACATCAAAGCGAACTGCCTTTTGATTTCTTTTGGCCTCTGCTGCCAAAAAATGAGAGGCCGTCTTGATGATTTTATTTTTTTTCGCCGCAGTGATACTGGCCAAACCACCACCAAAACCAAAGCCTGTACGTGCTCTGACTTCAACCATTACCCAATACTCTTTATCCTGCATGATTAAATCGATTTCACCCCAACGACATCGGTAATTGCGTGCAATCAATAATAAGCCTTGTTCTTTAAGATAAGCCAAGGCTTTGCCTTCCGCGGCCACACCTGTTTGCTGCATGTGATTATCCTTTTTCTTACTGAAGCATTTACCTATCATTGAGCACTCTATGATACACTAAAGACTCATTATTTTTGGTAGGCAAAAGGATAAACTATGACTGAAGCTCAAGCAACAGGCACGCTCTACATAGTGGCAACCCCTATAGGCAATAAAGAAGACATCAGTTACCGCGCCTTAAAAACACTAGCAGCTGTAGATCTCATTTTGGCTGAAGACACCCGGCATTCATTGCCCTTGCTGACATCATTAGGCATTAAAAAACCATTACAATCCTTACATGCACACAATGAACAAGAAAAAAGCCAGCAGGTACTGGCCGCACTAAAGCAAGGAAAACACATCGCTTTAATCAGTGATGCAGGCACACCACTGATTAGTGATCCAGGTTATCCTTTAGTCAGACAAGCACGAGAACATAACATTACCATCACCCCTATTCCTGGCTGTTGTGCACTGATTACCGCTTTAAGTGCAGCGGGAGTTCCTTGCGATACCTTTACCTTTTGTGGTTTTTTACCGGCCAAGCAACAGGCCCGACAGAAGCAGCTTCAACACTTAAAAAACATCGCTCATACCTTGGTTTTTTATGAATCTACTCACCGCATTGAAGACTGTATAAACGATATCGCCTTTTGTTTTGGCGAAGCTTGCGAGCTGGTCTTGGCTAAAGAATTGACGAAAACCTTTGAATATTTTATTAGCGGTACGCCCAATGAGGTACAAAGCTGGCTTCAGGCAGAAGCCGGGCGCAAAAAAGGCGAGTTTGTAGTCATTCTCACCCCAAGAACAATAAAAGAAGAGCAGCAAGAAGAGCGAATTCTTAAACTTTTATTGGCTGAGTTGCCATTAAAGCAAGCCGTAAGCCTGGCCTGTCAATTAACCGGCATGCATAAAAACACTTTATATGAATTGGCACTAACCATCAAGAAATCCCTGCCGCGATCAGACAAAGCCGATTAAAAGCGCTCTTTAGGCATTTCTCATGCGCCATGCTTTGTGCACAAAATCCAGGCGATCTTGAAGCAAAAGACCAACCCGATTTCGTGCATAAAGCAGCTTATGTAGACAAAAAATCAATCTGCATGGCATCTACCATGAGCGGCATTAACCCTGTTTCTACTCCGCTACCCGTTCTTTTTATTTAAAATTTCAGAGCAATAGAGGATGCTTTGGTTAAGGGGTCGGACTATCGACTCCCGCATCCTCTGCTTGAGACTCATCCGCTGGCCCTCTTTGCACCACTGCTTTTTTCTGTGATTGGTCATAGGCTTGTGCCAATCCAGCGCCCATCAAAGCCATTGATAAAGCAAAACCTGCCGGCCAGCATAAGGTATAGGTAGCGAACATCACCATGGGCAGTAAGGCATTTTTAGCCAAGGTCAAGATAAAATCCTGACCTGCCTGCTCAGCTTGGTCTTGACGAAAGCGGGCTTGTTGATAGCGGTGGTATTCATTATATGATAAGTACATAGCCACCCCGACCGTACAAACAAAAAAACTGGCCGTGATTAATACGGGATTAGAAAGCAACAAAGACACAGTAAAAGTAGACATTAATAAAGCGGCTGCTGCAATTAAAAAATTGAATGTTTCATTCTGAGCTTTCCAGTTTGTTTCCAGCTCATCTAATTGCTTCTTCAGTAAATCCAGGTGCATGTCACGTTCTGCATCGCTAAGATGAGTAGCCTGCAAAGGATCCTGGTAATGATTTTGTTGCGCCTGATAAGCTTCTTTTTTCTCTTGATATTCTTTCCAAGCCAGCTGCTTTTTGTAACTCATCATGGCGACATCAAACACCAAAAAGGTCGCAATTAAATAACCAGCTACTGGATCAGAAATGCCTGAAATAGAATTAAAATTAGTAAGAAAATTGACCGTAGCCCAGACGAGGTCATTGGCAAAATTACAATGCCTTTTATACAGCTCATGTAAAAAACGCTCATAGGCAGTGGTTTTTTCTGGTTGATGTCCTGTAGGATTACTGATAAGTGTCTCAATTTCTTTTGCACCGCAATAGATACTGTCTTTATTAGCCAACAGTGACATTAAAGGCTCTGTATCCAAAATCAATTGATTAGCTACACCATTTTTAGACAAATAATAAAGTTTGGCATCAACCAAAAGATAAGTACCCAAGTATGCTTTTTTATTTTCATAAGAAGCAGGCAAAGAAGACAGCTTATTGATTTCACAGCCTCTTTCCATGCTTTTTTCCAATTCAGAAGGGAAAAAAGTATGCTTGATCAACAAACCGGCATCAATAACAAAACGAGTCAGAAAAAAACCCACGCTCAAATAATTCACCATGCCGATAGGAGCTTGGATAGTCGCTATCAGCTGGTCTACATCCGTATGAGTTCCCAAAAAGAGATCTAACTGTTCAATCCAATGCGCAGCATTAGCTGTTTTAAGCCCTTGGACTAAGGTCAGGCGATTAAATACCCAGTGAATACGGCATAAATTGGCATAGACGACTTCATCTCTAATTCTAGAAAGATGAAAAGGCATGCTCATCAACCGAGTAAGCTGACCAGAAAAACTGTGATATAGAAATTGAATAAAGGTTTTTTCCGAAGCAGGAGACTCCACCCAATCACCTTGTATTCTTCTCTTGATTTCTTGTTTAATGGATTGATAATCGGCTACTTTTTCTGGCTGACAGTAACCTTGATGAAATTGCTCTAACAAACAGGCGCAATAATAACTGTAAAACCAAAAATCTTCTCTTTGCGCTGCATCTTTAGTTAATACAGCAAAGAGATCTTTAAATTCTGTTTCCAGCAGCGCTTGATGACGAAGCAAGAAGGCATAATCTATATTTTTAGCACGCTGTTCTGAACTTAAAAACGCATCATTTCTATTGGTCAAGGAATTAAGACTTGAAAAAAACTGATGTTTTTCTCGTCGAAAAGCAGCATGTTGTCCCGCGTCATTCATGATCACAACTCACAAAAACAATCCAGTTTATCACATTATCATTTGTTCATGATTTTGACAAGTCTTTTTGTTTTGTTTTTTGACATTATGGATAGTTAGTAATTACTTGTGTTAAAATAAATAACTAGATATAATAAACGCAAACTGATCAAAATAAGTCTACTTATGCCTCTGTATTTAACCGGAAACACCTTTGCAGAAGACTTGGCTATATGCCAGGAAAATACCCTTAACAAGGAATACCATCTGGCATTTACCCAGATTAAAATCATGCAGCAGATTCTATCTCAGCTCCCGGAAAATCAAGAACAATACCAGCAGTTACAAGCTTTGAAGCAGCAAGAGTCTCAATTGATAAATGCGGTCGATGCACTCAGCGAAAAAGCGCTAGCAGACACAGAAAAACAAGAATTAGCACAATGCATCTCCTGGTTATTACAAGAAAAGCGCGACAATATGGAAGTGATGTTAATCGCGATTAAAGCTTTTTACAAATTAGAGAAAAAACAAGAAGCAGATGATTTATCCGATCGTTTATTAGAAGTCACAAGCGAGGACTGGAATGAGGAAAGAGAAAAATACGGCTTAAAAATTCGTTATTCCCTATTTCTAATACAACACAAAGAAAAGGAAGCCGCCGAAGCTTTAGAATTATGGCTTAGCTTGCAGCCTAATCTTACCCCCATCACCGTAATAAACGACAGCTTGTCAGAACGCATGACACTAATCCGCTTGTACCTGAAGTTAAACAAAGAAGAACGAGCCTTGAACCATTTAAACTTGATTTTAGAGTGGCACTCCTATAATAAAGAGGCCCTTAGCCTGCGTTATGATATTCTAAAAAAGAAAGAAGATCCTGAAAGCCTGGAGCAAGCTGCTGAAGATGAACGAACGCTAAGAGCATTCGATGAAGCAACTCATTCTACTGGTCATGCCCATCGTATTTGGCAAAAAGTAAATTACATCGAAAATAGAAAAAGAAAATATGTAAGAGAAGAAGAAGAAGAGGAGTCACCTTCTAAAGTCATCCGTCGCTGTACCAATTAATTTGACCTAAGCGCTTGCACCATGTCTTATAGCACATGCTCTGCTGCTCATAAGGCGTCCAAGCGCATTATGGTACACCGCAACCCGTTTTTTCTTTACCTAAAAAAGATGATCCCTTCTATGACTGTCTTTGACTCAAAGTAAGGGCAGTCAACGACATGCTTGTTAAATAAAAAATGAAAAAAAGTAAGGTAATGGCGGCAATCAACCAATGACTCTGCGTCTTTTCGCAACGAAAGACAAAGGCAACAATCAATCCATACTCCGCCATCAGCATTTTTCTAAGATGCATTTTCCACCAGCACGGAGGGATTTTTTTCATGAGAGCAAAATACAAATCTCTTGCAGCATCCAGCAAGGGAATCAAAGCAATCGCCCCCACTACAGCATAGTACTTTAGAGCAGCAACATCATACAATTGATGTAAGAGTGAATAATTATATCCTTCTGCTACAGCAAAAAGGAGAACCATCAGACACTCTAAACCAGCAAAACAAGCATTAAACCCAGCTGTCTTTTTCGTTAACCGCCCTCTGCGATGTTGATTTGCCAATCGCCAGCCAGAAAGGCATAAATACAAGGCAAAAGTATTGATACACACTGTTATTAAGATACGATCATGTATTTTATTAGTCAGCGTATCGCTACTGCAAAACTGATAAGAATGCAACTTGCATAAACTGGTTTTTATGAGAGGAATATTAAAAATTTCGTCCGCATCCATATGATAGCCAGAAATGCAAATAATAAGGAAACTGAGCACAAAAACTCTGCCTGCTGTCACATGCAACAGCGAACCTTTTTTAGAAAAAAAAGCCAAAGGGAAAGCAATAAATGCCGCAATGAAACCCGCGATCAGATGATTTGCCAAGACAAAAGACACTTGATGATAAAAAACCATGACTAATAAACTCCCTTTTATGTTGCCTGACCTACAGCATAGAATTGGCCTTTAAAAATGTAAATAGCCCGCCTTGGTTCTAATATCCAAAGGCTGCCCTGCCTGCATTAATTGTAATGAGCTACCTGCTGTGATTTGTCCTATGCAATGCACAGGCAAGGACAGCTGCTCTAATGCTTTTTGCTTATCAACAGGTAAAGTAAAACACAACTCGTAATCATCACCTGCTGTCAGTGCTAAAACCACTGCATCGGCAATACTCATGCTTTGTTTCAATTCCGAAGACAAAGGCAAGCTATTCACATCCACCAAAGCCCCTACCTTGCTTTGTTCTAATAAGTGAGTCAAATCAGCCAATAATCCATCAGAAATATCAATCATAGAGGATGCCATTTCACGCAATAAAAGGCCTTCTCTTACCCGGGGAAAAGGTTGATTCAATCGTAAAGCCACTTTATCAAAAACATCAGATCGCAGCTTTATTTTTTTCTGCATATGGAGTAGAGCCAGCCCAGCATCCCCTATTTGATGAGTCACATAAATCAAATCAAAAGGCTTGGCCTGACTTCGCAAGATGGCTTTACCTTGTGGTACAAAACCATGAACTTGAATAGTAATGGATAATGGGCCCCTCGTTGTGTCACCACCAATAAGCTGGATATCAAATTGTCTGGCCAAAGTAAACAAACCCTCACTAAACGCACTAAGCCAAGCTGAGTCTGCTTTGGGGAGGGTTAATGCTAAAGTAAACCAGGCAGGAGTAGCTCCCATAGCCGCCAAATCACTTAGGTTAACGGCCAAAGCTTTATAACCTATGGCAAAAGGAGAGGTTTCTTGAGGAAAATGAACTCCTTCAATCAGCGTATCCATGCTCACAGCCAACTGATGGCCGAAAGGAATGCTCACTAATGCACAATCATCACCTATACCCAACTGAACGTCTTTTCTTTGCTTTTGCTTGAGAAAAAAAGTACGGATTAATTCAAATTCATTCATCGAATGCTCATTGCAGAAAGGCCTTGCCTGTTTAGACCATTTACCAGCAAATGGCAATAGCCATCTGACTGCTTACTTACCAATACAAAAACTGGAAAAAATACTGCCTAAAAGATCATCGGCGCTAAATTCACCGGTAATTTCACCCAAAACTTGATGGGCCAGGCGTAAATCCTCCGCTAAAAGCTCACCGGCCTGGTGTTGAATTAATTGAGTTTGCCCCTCTAATAAAATTTGCTTTGCCATATCTAATGCTTCCAAATGACGACGACGAGCTAAAAATTGACCTTCTATCGGTTGATAACCAATCAAATCTTTAATCTGCTGTTTTAAATCAGCAAGACCTAAGCCTGTTTTTGCTGACAAACCCAGAATGTCTTTTGGTAATAAAGTACCTTGCGGAAATAAATCTATTTTATTTAACACCGTCAATAAAGGGATGGATGGAGGCACTATCGCTTGTACTTCTTGTCGTAGCTCTGCTTGCTGTTCAGGGTATTGTGCATCTATTAATAACAAAACAACATCTGCATTTTCCAGTTCTTTTCTTGCCCTTTTTATCCCTTCTTGTTCAACAATGTCATCACTGTCACGCAATCCAGCCGTATCAATCACATGCAAGGGGATGTCATCTAGCAGAATGTGTTCGCGCATCACATCCCGTGTCGTACCTGCTACATCAGTAACAATGGCCACATCACGTCCAGCCAGGCTATTGATTAAAGTGGATTTACCCGCATTAGGTCTGCCGGCAATCACCAAGGACAGTCCTTCTCTTAAAATAACGCCTTGATGAGCTTGAGAGTAGATGGTATTTAACTCATTTAAAATAGCCTGTAGTAAAGACATGACTTTGCCATCATTTAAAAAATCAATTTCTTCTTCTGGAAAATCAATGGCCGCTTCCACATACATACGCAAATAAATGATTTGTTGATTGAGCTGGTTTACTTTTTTAGAGAAGTCACCTTGCAAGGTTTTTAATGCCATTCTTGCCGAGGTATCAGAACTGGCTTGAATCAAATCGGCGATCGCTTCAGCCTGAGTCAAATCTATTTTGTCATTTAAAAAAGCACGCTCAGAAAACTCACCAGGCCTGGCCAATCGCGCCCCCCAATGCACCATTTCTTTTAATAACATATCCAAGACAACAGGAGAACCATGGGCATGAAACTCCACTACATCCTCACCGGTAAAAGAATGCGGCGCTTTAAAATAAAGTAAAAGGCCTTGATCTAAAACCTCTTGATCTCTATTAAAAAAAGAAGTGAATTGTGCATGACGCGCAGTTAAAGGTTGAGCTGCATTGAATTTTAAAGCAATTGAATAGGCATCAGGACCAGATAACCTAAGAATTCCTACTCCACCTCGTCCTGGTGGAGTAGCTATAGCAACAATAGTGTCTGTCATACTTATTTAGTAACAGCCACGTTTTTTTTGACTGGTTTGTCATCCGCATACTTACGCGTGATATACCACTGCTGGGCTATGGACAAGGTGTTGTTTACTATCCAGTATAAAACCAAACCTGATGGAAAATTCCAAAACAATCCTGTGAATAATACCGGTAAAAACATCATCACCTTAGCTTGTACAGGATCAGGTGGTGCTGGGTTTAATTTTTGCTGAATTAACATGGTAGCACCCATGATCAAAGGCAAGACATGATAAGGATCAGGAGAAGCCAAATCTTTAATCCACAAAATAAAAGGTGCTTGTCTTAGCTCTACGCTCTCTAACAGAACCCAGTATAAGGCAATAAAGACAGGAATTTGAATCAAGATAGGCAAACAGCCGCCTAATGGATTTACTTTCTCCTGCTTATAAAGCTCCATGGTCGCCTGACTCATTTTGGCTTTGTCATCACCATAACGTTCGCGTAAAGATTGCAGTTTAGGTTGCAGTTTACGCATACCGGCCATCGATTTGTAACTTGTTGCCGACAAACGATAAAATGCCAGCTTGATCAAAACAGTGACTAAAACAATGGACCAACCCCAATTGCCGATCAGGCCATAAATGGTTTTCATTAAAGAAAACAGCAAAGAAGAAACGAACCATAACACGCCATAATCCACGGTTAAATCAAGATGAGGCGCAATGCTTTTTAATACATCCGTACTTTCAGGTCCGACATACAAGCGAGAACCCAGTGTTTTTTCCTCTTGTGGCTGTACCGTTAACGGCTGGCTCACGATGCCGATAATAAAATCATTATTAGACGATAAAGTATAAAATTTGTTTTCACTGCCTTCATCAGGAACCCAGGCGGTTAAAAAATAATGTTGCTGCATGGCCACCCAGCCATTTTTTACATCCAGGTTTAACTTGTTTTTAGCCATATCGGCGAAACTGAGTTTTTGATAACGTGTTTTACCCGGATTAGAATAAGAAGCACCGGTAAAAGATCCCACATGGAACATGCTGGATTTGTCTTCTGTAGGAGAAGAACGCAATAATTGGGTGTTGAGATAACCCGTCCAGGAAGAACTGCCTTCATTGATAATGCTGTAGTTTACTTTGATGAGGTAACTACCACGCGTAAAGGTAAATTCTTTTTTCACTCGCAGTCCGGCTTCATTTTCGCCTTCCAACACAACCTGTAACTGATTTTCATCCGTGGCAAGTGTGTAGTTACTTTGTTGAGCCGTAAAATGAAAATCTATCGGCTGCAATGTGGTGCCATTCATAACAAACCAGTTACTATTGGCTACATATTGTTCGCCAGGCGTGTTTTGTAACAAGACAAAGGGTTTGTTTTTCTCTTCTACACTTTGTGGATAAGCAAGTAAGGCACTGTTAATGATATTCCCTTGCGTCAAATCAATGGCAATATCCAAAACATCAGTACTGACTTTAATCGGAGCAGAAGTAGACTCTGCTAAATGACCTGTTACTACCGAAGCTGCTTCTTTTGCATCAGGAGTCAGTTTGGGCACTAAGGAACTAGGGCTTGTTGCTTGTTCTGCATCAACAGAAGAAGAAAGCGCGGGAGGAGGAAAATCAGCTTGCCATGCGTTCCAAAGGGACAAACCAGCTAGCGCAAGCGCTGCAAACAATACTGTGCGTCTTATATCCATTCAAAGTGTCTCATCGTTAGGAATTACTGGATCATAACCACCGCAAGCCCATGGATGGCAGCGACAAATTCTTTTAACTGTCATCCAAAGCCCTTTACCTATCCCAAAATGTTTGATTGCACCTAAAGCATAATGCGAACAACTGGGGTAATAACGGCATCGGGGTTGAAGTAGAGGACTAATTAAATACTGATATAGTTTTATTGGCAAGCAAATAATTTGTTGTAACAAGCGGTTAATTTTTCCCATGTTTTACTCATTCGGGTGTTTAAACCAATGTTGGTTTGCTTCGCTACGCCATGTCGTGCCAAAAAAATTACATCAACAGAGGGTAAGGAAGCCTGACGAAAACATTCTCTTAACAAGCGTTTGATGCGGTTTCTGTCATGGGCTTTTGCTATCATTTTCTTTGATAGCGCCAGCCCAAGACGGGCATAACCTAAATCATTTTTTCTAAATAAAAGAACAAAATCGTTTGTTACTATCTTTTCTGCTTGGGCAAACACATGATCATAATCACTTTTTTTTAATAATCGCTGTGCTTTTGTAAATAAAAACACTTAAGCCGACAAACGTTTACGGCCTTTAGCACGACGACGGTTAATAACCAGTCTACCGCCTCGAGTAGCCATACGTTGGCGAAAACCATGATCGCGTTTGCGTTTTAAATTACTGGGTTGAAAGGTGCGTTTCATGATGAACCTGTTAATAAATTTATGAGGGTGACAATGATAAAAAATTTTTGTCTTCCTGTCAATTTAGAATCTTTTTTTTTGAACAACCTGGTAGGGACATTAATAATAAAAAAATAAGATATTTAAAATATAATGTTTGTTATTAGTCTGCTTTCTTCTGTGGATATCTTTTTAAATTATATATTATTCAATAGGTTGAGATTAGAAAAAGTTTGTTTATAAGGACGGTATTTTTTCTATGGTAGTTTGTTGATAACTAAAGTCTTTTCTTTTTCCCCTACGTTATCCCCTCCTTTTAAAGCCATTTGCAGGGAATTTATTCACAACTTTATTCTTTTAAACTGAGTTTATGGCTATTGATCAGCTGCCTTACCCCCAGAGGATGGTAAAGACAGTCTCTTGGGGATGACCTTTTTTATGTATGAGCTCAGTTTAATCTAATTGCATCACCTTGTTTCAAAAAATAAAATATTTAGAATAATATCACGACAATAAATGTAGTATAATACATAGACAAGTGTGATTTATTTTATACATGGTAAAGGAAGAGTATTATGCCTAAACTACACTTCATCTTGACCTGTGATGGTGGCAATGGCCATAAGGCAGCCGCAGAGGCTCTTAAAGCTAAAGCAATACATGATGGTGATCAATATGAAATCATTAATACCACCCAGTCAGGATGGTTTAGTGGTGGAGGGCCTGATCTTTCTCCTGCCTGGGATAAGTATTTTTATAAAGGCGTTGTCGATTTTGCTCCCCCCATCATTAGGGGATGGGACTGGGCTCAGCGAACCAGTAACATAGAGATATTACGTGCTGTTTCAAGTTTGAGAGTGTTTTCTTTTCTGTCCCTGCCTAGCTTTAGATACCGAACATATGATTGGTTGGAAAAACGTGCTGACATTGATGACTTTGACGAGATTATTTTTCATAATACTCAGCCTGTTTGTGTAACCGCTATTACCTTTTCTATTGCTCAGTATAACCGCATGGTTAAAGAAAATAATAAGCAATCGAATACTCTCCCTAAAAAACTGGTTAAGTTATTTAATCATTTTACTGATATGCCTACTCCACAAGCCCGTATGTTTATTGACGAAATGGCTGCAATTCATGTTTCCGATCTTGATGACGCTCAATTTGAATTACATACACGTCCTCCTCTACTGAGTCAACTTGAACTTATGTCTTATGATCCGGGAGCAAATGCTGATGACTTGATTGATATTTATCATCGTCGTCTTAGAACAATCTATCCTGTTTTTTATCAAAATAGTTCACAGCCACGCTCTTCTTACGTTAAATTTGTTAACGGTCCTATTCGAGAAGAATTTATACATCGTAAGGACTTTTCTGCTGTAAAACGGGATGGCCTAAGTATTCAATTTGCTAATGAACAAGAACATGCGGTGTTACAGTCGTTGTTTAAAACTGACCTTGGTTCATATGATGCAAATACAAAGCGCGCAAAATTGGACTTGAATGAAAATACCAAGATAACAAGCTTAATGCTGGGAAGCCAAGCGTCAGTTGATGGGACGTTAAGTCTTGTTGATGAAGAAATTAGGCTAGCTCATCAAAATACCTCTACAGATAATAAATATCTTTTTGTGTTTTGTGGGGCAAATGACCCTAAAAAAGGCTTGGTTTTATATAATCAGGTCTTAGCCAAAGCGCAAGAAGTTAATCAAAATGATCAGCTAGGACTCAAAATCATTCCATTGACAAACCAACCAGCATCTCTTATCGCCGATCTTTATTCTTTAGCGGATAATATAATTGCCCGACCAGGCGGTATTTCAATTATGGAAATTGAAGCTGTGGCAAAAAAAGCAACGATATTTATATTCTCAGAGCTTGCGAAACTAAAAAAATTTTCAAATTGGCTTCTCCGGAAGAAGAGAGCTGAGCTTAACACCTATTTTTCTCAACAACCTCATGAAAAGCGCTTGGCAGATTTGATAGCTTGGGAGTCAGGAAATGCCCTGCATGCAGAAAATGTTTGTCGAGATGCCAATGGAAGAACTCGTGTAGTCCCAATAAACAAGTACACTTACGGTCATGAATGTCTTCTTCTGCGCCAAAAGGAGTCAATTACCACTTTAATCGAGCAGGGTAACTATCAAGAAGCGTTTGCACAAATGCAACAAAACGAGGCAACTGTGTCTGAGTATTTCTTAACCGGAACTGATGTGGGAACTGACTTGGCATGTATTTTGGAAGTGAAGCGTTTTAATCTAGCTATTATTCAACAACTTCAAGCACTACTTGATCATTATCCCAGGTTAAAATCTTTAAGAAATGGCCCCGTACATACGTTATCTCTTATTCAAGAAGCCAATGAACAAATTGATGAAGACATTCAGTTAAATATAACGCCCGCTGAAATACTCAAAAACATTGGCATTAAAATGGAACTGTTGAAATCGTCGTTTAGCCTGAGCATTGAAGTTGTAAAAAATTCAAAACTTAAGAACAAATTAGAAATTGTAGAGGTGCTCACGCAAATTGCCAATGGGGTGGTTGCTGTTTTTACTTGGCTTTTTGGTATTAAATCAAACAATGTGACAGTGAATTCGCTTGAACGTCTCCAAGAAGATTTTGTTAAAACTTTGCCAACAGTCGTATTAAGAAGAATGAGCCACTATGTCGTCGTTGTTGATAACGAACATGTTACTGATCTTGAGAAATCTGAATGGGATATAGCAGAAAAAATCCTCACTATGACGCCTGGGTTAAAACAAAAAACCTGTATTCTTTTTCAATCAGAATATCCAGAGCTAAAACATGATTTTCTCTATTGCTATGATGACGAAGAAAAATCATCGAAATTATTTGCTATGGGTAGAAAATTGGGGAAAGGTGGGAACGGCGATGTTGTTCTTTTACAAGCCAAAGATGGAGATAATGCGGTCATGAAAAAGGGAGCAGAGCCACGTGAATTAGATTGTTTAAAGCGAGTCCATCGTTATTTGGGAAACTACCAGCTTAATGCAAAGTATTTTAACATTCAAAAATATATTCCTGGTATTGTTTTTGCCGATTATATGATTGAGAGCAAGAAAGGACTTTTTGTAACATACAAGGCGTTTTCTAATACTGAAAAACTGCAAATCGCTTTGGCAGTGGCGAATGGATTAAAGGCATGCAGAGATAAAGGCATTGCTGTCCACGGTGATATTAGTTCACAAAATATCATGATTCAAAAAGACGCTAATAGCAATATTCAAGCAACTTTTATTGATTACGGTTGCTCACAATTAGAGAGTAATCCAACACTTACATATCGACCCTATATATCTCCATATTATGGGGCACCTGAACTGTTAAAGGCAGTTCAGAAATACACCGTCAATACTGCTCGCCCGTTTCCTTATACTGAGAAATCAGATATTTATTCCTTGGGCGTGATGTTTAGGGATTTGGGAGTAGACAAACACCTTGTTGCACAAATGACTGCTATTGTTCCTGATGAGCGAATAGATTTGAATACCTTGATTTCATTTCTCTCGCAACAATTAGACCCATCAAAGGAAGATACAGCTGAATTTAACATGAAGTTACATGGATTTTAGTCGCTCTCCTGAGCAATAAAATGTGCGTGTTACTGAAATGGTTATGCTCTTTATAAGGGATATCAAGTGAAATCTTTGCGAGATGAATCAGATTTTGCTAGCTCTTTATTCGCCTGAATACAATCCAATGGAGCACTCTGGTCTTTTTACGCAGAAAAAAACGTTTTTTTTTACCATGAGTTTCAATGAGGAGGTTTAGACTTAGTTGTTCTTCCTGTTTAAAGAGGGTATTGCTTATAATAATAAAATGATCATTTTTTAATTTATGTTTATTATTAGTAACAGGGATCTCTGTTGATAACTTGTTAAATCTCTTTTAATTCAGTTAGTTAGATTGCTTTTTATCCTGTTCGTAACTACAAAAAAAGGATGTGATCATTTTGTGATCTATTTAGAGTGACCATGTTATCACCGGCTTCATCATCAGGTTGTACCCCCCTTTTTACCTGACTTATCCCTATGAATTAATTCTTCTTTGGTAATGAGTATGAGAAATTTCTTACATGTTTTTAATCCATTCATCCAGTGACTTTCAATGGGGGTGAGTTATACTTCTTCTTGATGATATGACATAGGATTTGTCTGACAGGATGTCAATTCAAGGACCAGTACCAAGGATGTACTTCGCTGCAAGGATGCAGCTCCCTTATTTCTTTTGATCTTTATTGTTGTTTAAGTATTTGATTATTTCTTTACTGTGTAATGCTTTTGAAAAATACCATCCTTGTACCATATCACAGTTCATTTGTTTCAATAGTTCAAATTGCTGAATGTTTTCTATCCCCTCTGCTATCACTGACAAATTTAAATTTTTTGACATGTTAATCATGGTATGGACGAGGCAGCGATCTGCCTCATTAATGTCAATTTTTTGAATAAAGGATTTGTCTATTTTTAATATTTTGAAGGGATATGATCGCAGGTAGCTTAAAGAAGAATAACCCATGCCAAAATCATCTAAAGAACAATCAATTTTTATTTGATTAAGCCTTTTTAGTTGAGAAAGAATAAAAGAGGAGTCATCTATAAAAGCGGATTCCGTAATTTCAAAAATTAAAGATTCAGGTGCTACTTTATTTGCTTTTAAAATAGCGCTCACTTGCTCAACAAAATCATATTGTTTAAGCTGTACTATAGAGATATTAACCGCTATTTTGATGAATTTGGTGGTTAATTTTTGCCATTTCTTTATATGCGAACAGACTTTTTTAAGTATCCAGTAACCCAAAGGGACTATAAGTCCCGTATCCTCTGCCATAGGAATGATTTGATCGGGCATGACAAGACCAAAGGTATTGCTCTGCCAGCGAAGTAGTGCTTCTATAGCAAATACGCTGTCGTCTTGAATGGTAATGATAGGTTGATAGTAAATGGCTAATTCGTCTTTGTCTAAGACTTGATGTAGTTCCACTTTATCTAAAACTTGATGTAGTTCTACTTTTAATCGCATGTTATCAATAGATGTTTCATGTATGGTGTTTGTAAAAACAGTACAATTGTTTTTTCCTCGCATTTTACTTTGATACATGGCCGCATCAGCATGACGCATCAAGGTATTGACGTCTATTCCATGTTCTGGGTAAATGGCAATACCGATACTGGAGGAAATAAACAATTCATGTGAGTTCACCTTTAATGGTTTTAAACACACTTTTTGACACTTTTTTGCCAAATGCAAAGGCCAGGATTTATCAGTAAATTGTTCGGTGATGATCATGAACTCATCACCACCTAAACGAATCAGTGTGTTTTTTTTATTCATGAGGCTGGCCAAGCGTTTGGCGATGATTTTTAATAACAAATCACCTGTTCCATGGCCTAAAGAATCATTGACTTGCTTGAATTCATCCAGGTCTAAAAACAATACAGCCAAGTATTTGCTGTTTTTTTGTACATTAATCAAGGCTTGTTCTAAGTGATTATAACCATAAAAGCGATTGGGCAGATGGGTGAGTTCATCATACAGGGTTTGTTTGTGTAACAATGTTTCATAGGTTTTCTTTTGTTGTTCAATGAGCTGTTGTAGTAATTCAGAATAGTAGGTTTTCATGAGTAACAAACTAATTAAGCTGAATAAATTTTTAAAAAATGGTGTCGCTAATTGGTTTATTCCTTCTGCAGCAGAAAACCATATGCTAAGACCTAAGATACAATGGGGTGTTTTTTCTAAATAAACATCCAGTTGTATTTTCTTTTCTTCATTAATTAATACCTGCGAGGTCTGTGTTTTTAAAAAATACCATTCATTAGTGTAGGTTACTATCTGGGTTAAATGTTGTTTTAAATTTTTATTTATTTTCTTTTCTTCAATAAAATGCACGGCGTTTTGCGAAGAAACATACCATAAGGCTATTTTTTTGTCGGAAAAAAGAGGGTGTCTTTTTAGAATAGTAACAATTTGTTCATAAAAAACAGAAGAGTGATAAGTTTGTCTGCTAAATTCAAGCAAGTCTTCCAATAACTCTTGCTCCATGGGGTTTACCATTTTTTCCTCATTATCAAAAGAGCTAAGGTTTAAAAAAGTTTTTTTGTATTTTTTCATTTCTGGCATAACTAGTCCGACCTAATGAGCATGTTTTCTTTTTAATAAAAACATTGTCGTTATATTTTTCTCGGCTTCCTATCGAGAAGGAAATGAATTCTCATCACATCACATACTTTTTAAGCCGGTTATTTCTGTATCTTGGTGATAAACATAATGCTGAATTAACTGTTTTGCCTGTTCAGTGCTTAAAGGTTTGGTAATAACCCCTTCCATAAAATATTGTTCACAATCGTATTTGACTATATCGGCTTCATAGCCTGTTAATGCGATGATAGGCACATGATACGGAGTGTTTTTCTCTTGTTTTCTTAAGTTTTTTGCAACCACATAGCCAGAAGTATCAGTGAGTCCAATATCCATCAAAACCAAATCGTATTTTCCAGGTTCAAATAATTCCAAGGCCCTAGAGCCGGTATCTGCGATGTCTACCTGGCAATTCAATGCACTTAAGAGCGCACTTTCTACATTTTGTGCAATTAAATTGTCCTCTATCATGAGTACTTTTGGTGGCTTTTGTTCTTGTGTCGTGCTTTGAATAGGGTGTTTTTTGGGAGAATGCTGTTCTTTTTTTAATGCTACCCAATCGGAAATATCGGTCAAGATGACAACAAGGCCACCTAATTGCTGTTTTTCATCTCGTAAAGGGACGCGAGTTGCTTTGAAATAAAATACATTATTCTTATCGGTAATAATGGCTTTTTCTTCTACATTGTAACTGGGAAGGCCGGTAAATAATGTTTTCATGTCATCCAGTCTTAAATTTTCTGTTCGCTCTTTTGGCCAACGGGCATGTTGTTGCATGAGAATATAGGGTGAGTTTTTTAACTGTTCTGGATTGCTTATTCCCAGTAAATTAATAAAGGGTTGGTTATAGCCCATTAAATTGCAATCCATGTCTATCCAATAAATCGCATCTGGAACGCTATTGATAATGTCCATATAATATTTATGAATCACATCAAATGGGCTGCTTGATTTCGCTTGATGCAATGCCATGCTCATCCTCCTGTTTTTATAAAATTATAGTATATATTTTTATCAAACCAGACAATTAAGCGTCTTAAAGGTGAAAAAATATTTTATTTTTTATGAAACAAGATGTTAGTGAAGATTCTATTTAGGGATGGTTGCTATTTTACTGTTCACTGATGAAGCTGCTTGGTCTGAAATCTTTTTGCATACAACATGCGGGTGTTAAAATGCATACTGTGAAAATAGAATTTTTCAGTATAATGACAAGAAATGAACTTTTATTGACAGATGATGCCAACCAACATAGTAGATAAAATAATAGGCGAGCTGGATACGGCTTTACGTACTCTGATGCCTCCTGCCTTGCGAGCCAGTTTGAGAGCTTCTCCAGCCAATGGTTTGCATGAAGCGGTATTAGATAATCAAGCAAAACAGCACAGTGCGGGTTTGATGCGAGTTAACCATGCTGGGGAAGTTTGCGCACAAGCGCTCTATCAAGGACAGGCTTTAACTGCTCAATTAGCGGATATCAAGGAACAAATGCAAGCAGCAGCTATTGAAGAAACCGATCACCTTGCCTGGTGTGAAATACGCTTGCAAGAATTGGGAGCGAAGCCGAGTCTATTCAATCCATTATGGTATGCTGGTTCTTTTGTTTTAGGTGCCTTGGCAGGTCTTGCCGGAGATAAAATAAGTCTTGGTTTTGTGGCGGAAACGGAAAAACAAGTCAGTGCTCATTTGCAAAAACATCAGCAACTTATTGCCAGAGAAGATCATAAAACGCAAGCCATCTTAAAGCAAATGCAAGACGATGAAGAACAGCACGCTGCTGCGGCCTTGCAAGCTGGCGGCATCGTACTGCCAGATGCCGTTCGACAACTGATGCGTTTGGTTTCAAAAATAATGACTAAAAGCAGTTATCATTGTTAGCGGTATTGCTAGCGGTTTGATGGCCAGCCAGGGCGCTGTTTTTTATGCTATAAGAAAAATAAACAACAAAGCCTATGAGCATCCATATAATAAAACGCAATAAGGTAATCCAGGGTAGATTGATAAGCAAATAAAAACAGCACAGTATGCCCAGTGCCGGTAAGTAAGGCATGCCTGGCACTTTAAATGGTCTTGTCATCTCCGGTTTTGTATAGCGTAACCAGATGACACCGGCACAGACGATGATAAAGGCCGCTAAGGTACCAATATTCACAAGCTCTGCCAAATCATCAATAGGAAATATACCGGCAAGCAAGGCAATGATCACTCCGCAAGGCAGAATAATGCGCACCGGGGTTTTTGTTTTACTATGAATCTGAGCAAAATGAGCAGGCAACAACCTATCGCGGCATAATGCTAAAATAATTCGGGTTAATCCATAAAACAAGACCAGCATGACGGTCGTCAGTCCTGCAATAGCACCTACCCCAATAAGTCCGGCTACGGTTTTGTGTCCTAGAGTCAGCATGGCGTAGCTGATGGGAGATGACACATTTAATTGTGTATAAGAAATGATTCCAGTAAGCAAACCAGACACCACGATATATAACAAAGTACAAATGATTAAAGAACCAATAATGGCTTTGGGTAAGTCTTTTTGGGGGTGCAGGGCTTCTTCGGCAGCAGTAGATACTGCATCAAACCCTATATAGGCAAAAAAGATTAATGCTGCGCCGTCAATAACCCCTTTCCAGCCAAAAGGCATAAAGGGGACCCAATGATGAGGATTCACTTCTGTCGAGGCAACTGCAATAAAGATAAAAATAATGATTAATTTTACTATCACAATGCTGTTGTTAAGTCGGGTGCTTGATTTAACCCCGCCAATCAGAAAGACCGTTAATAGTGCAATGATAAAAAAAGAAAATACGTCAAAATAGCCTCCGGACAAAGGGCCATTAACCAGGTAATTTGGTATGGAAAGTTTTAATGAGGTGAAAAAATTACTGGCATAGCCACTCCATCCTACGGACACAGCAGCTATAGAGATGGCATATTCCAACAGCAAATCCCAGCCGACAATCCAGGCAATAAGCTCACCAAACCCTGCGTAGGCGTAGCCATAAGCACTGCCACACCCTCCGATTGATGCAGCAAGCTCCGCATAAGACAAGGCGGAGAAAACGCAGGCAAAGCCAGCAATGACATAAGACAGGATAATCGCGGGTCCGGTATGCGTTGCAGCAACTACACCGGTTAAAATAAAAATTCCTGCCCCGATGATGGCTCCTACGCCAAGAAAAGTTAAGTCAAAAACGCTAAGGCATTTGCGAAGGTTGGTTTGATGATCATCAACAGAGATCTCTTTTTTACGAAACAGGTCCATGATATGATGCCTCTTTGGTGTCTGGTTGAGTAAACAATAGAGCTTGGTTGATAGACTGATGTCTCGCTGTTCTTTTTAATAAGAAAAAGTAAGACAGCAGTATGTTCCATCGGATCTCTCATCGATAGACTTTAGCATTAAAACGGCGTTGGAAGGAACCCACCGAGTTAAAATTACAAATGAAAAGATTATCTGTTGTTTTTTTGCTGTTGTTATCCTTTTTTGCTTTTACTGTTCAGGCAAAAGAATATTGTCCAGAGGGACATTCTTATTTTAAGTATGCTTGTCAGCGTCTTCATCAAATATGGCTAGAAGGAAGTAGCGATTTGTATTTGTCAGGTTATGCCTGGCATAATCGAATGGTCTATCCTCCAGAAAAAATCAATAAATACAACGAACAGGCTTGGGGCGGTGGCTTAGGTAAAGGCTTTATTGATGAGAAAAACAATTGGCATGGTCTTTATGCTTTTGCCTTTCTTGATTCCCATAAAAATGTAGAGCCTGTCGCAGGGTATGCTTTTATTAAATTATTTAATTGGTCTCAAGCCATTAAACCTGGTTTGGGATATACGGTGTTAGTGACGGGGCGACCGGATTTGAATAAAGGAATTCCCTTTCCTGGTGCGCTGCCTCTTGCCTTTTTTATGTATAAAAAAGCAACCTTGGCAGCGACTTATATCCCAGGCTTTAGCGACAATGGGAATGTCTTGTATTTGTTTGCCAAATACACTTTATGACACCGATTAAACCGCGCTGTTTTTTCCTTGTGTTATTTTAAAGCAATAGTGAATTTTGGGATTGCGTTTAAAATCCTGGTCTATGGTTTGCGCGCTGATGTCTTGTATTTGATAACGATCCTTTAAAGATTCTGCCAATTTAAATTGGCGAAAATTAGTAGAAAAATACAAGATGCCGTCATCGGCTAGCAAGTTCATTGCCTGTTCAATTAAATCAACATGATCTCTTTGTATGTCCAGCGTGTTGTTCATGCGCTTGGAGTTTGAAAAGCTCGGTGGGTCTAGAAAAATAACATCGAATCTATCGCGCGTGCTTTGCATCCATGGTTGGCAGTCATCTTGAATGAATTGATGCTTGGCGGTATTGATGGCATTCAATCGAAAATTTTCTTCGGCCCAACGTAAATAGGTGTTAGATAAATCGATATTGGTGGTGATCGCACCGGCAAGTGCTGCATGTACACTGGCGCTGGCTGTATAGCAAAAGCAATTTAAAAAACGAGTACCAGGTTTTAGCTGGGCAAAACGTAATCGCATGATGCGGTGATCGAGAAATAATCCGGTATCCAGATAGTCATATAAGTTGACTTTAAAACGTGCAGCGCCTTCTGTAACGATTAAAGTATGCGCTGTGGCATCCATTTTTTCATATTGTGTTTTCCCTTTCTGCTGTTTTCTTTGTTTTACCACTAATTTTTGTGGTGCAATGGATAATGCTCGAGGCACGGTTTGTAATACATCAAGACTTCTTTGTTCAGCCAAGCGCTCTGGAATACTGGCAGGTGCCGTATATTCTTGCAATACCGCATAATCATTGTATAAATCGATGGCATAAGCATATTCAGGGATATCGGCATCATAGACGCGATAGCAACTAATCTGTTCCCTTTTGGCCCATTTTTTTAAATGGTGGTAATTTTTTTCCAAACGATTAAACAGCATTTGCGCATGAGAAGACAAGGGACTTTCTTGGGTTCCTTTCAACAGATTATCAGCAGAGAGGATGAAGTTATACAATTTACATTCAATAGGACCATTGTAGACTTTGTATTGTTTATGCGCTCTAAGGCCGATGGCCTTGGCCAGCAAGGGACTGGATGTCAGCACGGAAGCATGCCAGCCTTGAAAATGATCATGCAGCGTTTGGCCTAATTGCTGATAGACAGCAATCAACTCATTGGTTTCTCCCAAACGCTCGCCATAGGGTGGATTGCAAAGGACTAAGCCTTTATTTGTAGCCGGTGGTCGGCTGTTTTCAATGCTCTGGACGTTAAAATCTACCAAAGAGGCAACTCTTGCTAATTTTGCATTACTGCGGGCAAGCTCTACTATTTTTGCTTCTGCATCAGAGCCAACACAACGAATGGTTAACGGTTTTATTTGTTTGAGTGCCTCGCTTTTTATTTTTTCCCATAAGCTTGGCTGGTGTTGTGCCCAGAAAGAAAGAGAATGATCCTCTCGTATTAAACCGGGTGCCACCTGCGCTGCCATCATGGCTGCTTCGATGACTAAAGTGCCTGCACCGCAGAAAGGATCGTAAAAATCATAACCTTGCGCTGCCAGTTTGGGCCATTGTGCACGCAAGAGTAAAGCGGCCGCAACATTTTCTTTTAAGGGGGCCAAGCCTGCTTTACTGCGATAGCCTCTTTGGTGAAGACTGCGTCCCATTAAATCCAGACTGACAGTCAAATAGTCATTTTTTAGATGAGCATGGATGAGAATTTGAGGATTTTCTTTGTCTATAGTCGGTCTGATATGGGTTAGTTTTCGACAGTGATCAACGATGGCATCTTTGACGACTTGAGCACCGAACATGGTATTGCGAATGTGTTCTGAGCTGCCATGAAATTCTATAGCCAGGGTTTTATCGGCAGAAAAAACGGTTTGCCAATGAAATTGATGACATAATTGGTAGATGGTTTGTTCATTGGCCGCATAACCACTAAATAAAACCAGCTGTACTCGATTGGCAATCCGAGACCACAAACACAGTTGATAAAGGACAGCGAGAGTGGCCTCACCATAAACCCCTTGTGGACAAACCCGAGTGATTTGCAGGCCTAAGTGTTTTAATTCGTCTTCCAACAGATATTCTAATCCTTTCGGGCAACTGATAAACAAGGAATAATTCATAGGATACAAGACCTTATATAACGAAAAAGTGCTTTAGCTGCACCAGTATTTTTTTCTTTGGCTAAATCTTCTTGTGCTTTTTTGATTAATTGCCGTAAGTTTTGTATTTCAGCAGGCTGGTAGGCGTTAATGAATTCAGTAAGCGCTTCTTTCCCTTCTTGGATAAGTCGTTCACGCCAGAGTTCAACTTCGTGAAAATCAGCTGTAACGGCACTATTTTCTTCTTGCATTTGATGATAGGCGGCAAGAATGGCTTCGAAATCGGCTGCTCGCATCAGCTTGCCTATGAGTTGTGCCTGTCTTCTTTTTGCACCATGGCTTTTGATGTTTTTTGCATCTGTGATGGCTTTATATAAAGAGTCACCAAGAGGTAAGGTGTCAAGTTTGCTATGGCTTAGTGCAATGAGTTCTGTGCCAATTTTTTGTAAAAAATCGGCATCTCTTTTTTTCTGGGATTTGCTAACAGGTTCTTCCATTGTCATATTGAGTAAGCTAAAAGCGAAAGAGTATACACTATAGGCGAGATAGCCGATAGTGTATAGCGCAAAATGCATAGAAAAGACTCATGGTAACCGAGGTTTTTTATTGAATGAGCATGCACTTTGGCATGCTCATGGACGCTTTAATAAGGTGCTTTAGTTTGTAGGGGATCTTCTGCTGGTTGTGCAATCAAGCCGGATTCATTTAGTAACAAGCGGGCTTGTTCTGCAATGACCGTATGGGCATTGCTTGTGGGATGAATTTTATCCCAGAACAGATGCTTGTCGCATTGCAAGGCCTCGTCCTTGTTTTTTTGTGGCAAGAGTTGATAGGTGTAGCTTGCCGATAAAGCTTCTTTTAATTGCGGGTTATTGGCAATGAAAGACCAGTGGTCGGGGCTAAAGTTGGGATATAATTTGTTAAAGTAGCGTTGTAGATCCTGGTCGTTTACTTTAGTTAACCAGCCTAAATAGCCGCCTAAATAACAAGGTTCTTTGGTAATGCTAAAGCCAAATTGTTCAGGGTTTTCCAAGGCATGATTAAAAAAAGTGTGCACATCAAAATAAATCAGCGTCGTTTCTGGGTAGTTGGCTTGTAGTTCATTTATTTTATCAGCCAGTTTTTTATTATGTACATTGACCAGCAGACTTAATAGCAGTGGTTCCCCTTCTGATGTGGCAAAAGGTGTTTTACCCAGATCAGGCAGGTTGGGAATAAGAAATTTATTTCCCCCGGCTTTAATCAGACGCTCTATGGCATTAGCAATCGCTTGTACTACCGAGTCGGTTATTTCTTCAATGTTGGCAGGCCCATTAAGATAATTATTACCCCCTATCCATAAAATAAATAAAGTGTCATTTTTGGGGGCGTAGGCGTGCCAGAATAAATAATTGTCTATCTCTATTTTGAGGGTGTAAGGCAATACTTGCTTATAAGACAATAAAGCCCCTGCGCCGCCTACGGCATAGTTTTTAAATCCTTTGTTGTCGTCTTTAGGGAATAAAGTGCTGTATAATTGTTCTGTCCATACTGGGCCATTAGAAAAATGTCCTTCGTAGTACGGAGGGGACGATGGCAAAGTATGCCAAAGGTATTGATACAAATTGCCATTATCGGATAGGCTATCGCCAAAAAAAACCATGCTGTTGTAAATTTTATCATTAGAATAGCTTAAGCCTGTGCATAATAAAGTCAAAACCAAACACAATATTTTTTTCATTCCCTTGCCCCTAACGTGGTGTTTTAAATGAAAGTCCTTTTTCCTATCCTTAAGTGGCCTGTATTCACACAGGCCTTATGCAGCAGTTATTCGGCAGAAATTAAGCGACCTTGTTGTTGAATATATGATCTATTCGGTCTTGCTTGCAAGTAAGTTCTTCCGACAGCAAAGAAATTATAAATCAAAACGCCCAAGAGAAATAAATGCAATCCGTTGACACTCAGTTGTGTAAATACCGGAATGGTGATGAGAACACCTAAGCATCCAGAAAGACTTAAAATCAGTGTTTTTTTCAAAGGGATTTTATTTTGTTGTAAAAATACTAAAGTGGTTAGTGGTTGCTGCATGGCCCCGGCGGTCGTCATAATGGGAAAAGCAACGACAGGAGACACATTCAAGAGAAATAAAACGCCTTGTACCATGACAAATAAGCCTATGCCTACAGAGGTTAATGCGCCACAGACAACCAAGGCAAAAAAGCCAATAACCAGTTTCCATGAGTGCAACGCCGTTAATTCTCCACCGATAGGCAGCCAATGCATTTGATGGGATAGTAATAAGCCAATCAACAGTGCAAATGAGCAGACCATGGCAAGACGGATGGCTTGTTTGCTTAATTTACTGACCACAAAACCACCAAGCAGTCCCCCAAGACAAGTACCACCTACTAAAGTAAGCAAGGTGCTTAAGTCTACTTCAACCAGATGCATGAAAAACAAAGACTCAATAACGCCGGGAATAACCTGAGCGCCATTATTAACGGCAGGTAATTCTTCGTCATGGAAGGTATTGAGTAATTTGGCTAAAGCCACGTTGACCGCAAAACTGCCCACGCCGACGGTATCGGCAATAAAGGCGATAATGCCACTAAAAAATAATTTGACATAACAGCTGAAAGAGAGGGGCTCTTTGGGTTGCTTTTTTAATTTGAACAACATGATGACAATACAGAGTGCGCTTAATAGCAGGATGCCGGCAATGATAAAATAAATGGCCATTTTTTTCCTTTTTAAAAAAAATTGAATGAATTATAACCTATCTCAGTGATCTGGAAAAGAATTCGTAGGATAAAAAACACGCTGTGTGTTTTTTGATGGCACAAAAAACAAGCAGCGAGAAAACTGATGCGGCAGGTAAGCAAAAGGAATGGTTTCTTGTTCTTCTTTGAACCGGTATAATCTTGTCTATTATTACCTGGCCGCGAGTATAGCCCCGTGCGTTTTTTAGCTTTGTTGATTGCCACTTTCATCTCGGTTGTCTCTCCTGTAGCTTGCGCAGAAGCGTGGTTACATGATGAACAAGATCATTCCATTGCTTTTTCCAGTTTAAAAGGTCGCTGGGTTTTTATTAATTATTGGGCTAGCTGGTGTCCTGGCTGCGTTGAGGAGATTCCGGAGTTAAATCAATTTTATGCTGCTCATAAAGATCAAGTCGCTTTGTTTGCGGTAAACTATGATGGCCTGCCCTTATGGCAGCAACGCCGGTTAATGAAAGAATTTAAAATAAAATATCCAGGCCTGTTGCAAGACCCTGCTCAGTCATTGCAATTAGGCGACATAAGGGGCATTCCGGTGACTTTTGTTTTTAATCCGCAAGGCAAATTGGTTACGGCTTTGTATGGAGGACAAACCATGGACAGTTTAAAAAAAGTACTAGCTTCCCAATAGTTTCTTTTTTTGTCCGCTACTGATTTGGATAGTCATCTCCCATCCCCCGTCTTCGGTAAGCGTTTCTGTTTGCACGGCTCCTAGCTGGTACAAGGAGGCACGCAGTTTGGCTTGTTCGGGTGTTAGGATGATGGTTTCCTTGCTGATGCGGCCATACAATTGTTCTGTAATGGCTTCTTTAAGTAAATCAATGCCCAAACCTTTGGCAGCAGAAAGCCATAATTTACAAAATTCGCTGTTGCTTTCTTTTTTAGCATGCCATCCTGCATGTAAATCAATTTTATTAAACACTTGAATCACCGGAATATGTTGTACCGCCAAAGCATCGAGTACCTGATGTACCGCATCTACGGCATCTCGCCATTTGGGATCGGAGCTGTCGATGACATGAATTAATAAATCTGCTTGCTCGGTTTCTTCCAGTGTGGCGCGAAAGGCTTCGATTAAATGGTGTGGCAAATCGCGAATAAAGCCTACCGTATCAGCCACAATGATGGCAGACGCTCCAGGTAGTTCCAGTTTTCTCATGGTGGGATCTAAGGTAGCAAACAATTGATCAGCTGCATACAGTTGTTCTTTAGTCAGTGCATTAAATAAAGTGGATTTACCGGCATTAGTATAACCTACTAATGAGACGGTAAACAGGTCTGCTTTGCGTCGGGCTTGTCGGTTTTGCTGGCGACTGGCGCGTACTTTCTCTAACCGTTTGTTGATATAACGAATGCGTTCTCGTAATAAACGACGGTCTGTTTCTAATTGTGTTTCTCCAGGGCCTCTTAAACCAATGCCGCCTTTTTGCCTTTCCAAATGAGTCCATCCTCGGACAAGGCGGGTTGAGAGATGTTGTAATTGTGCTAATTCTACTTGCAGTTTGCCCTCGAAGGTGCGTGCTCTTTGTGCAAATATATCAAGGATTAAGCCGCTGCGATCGACTACGCGGCATTTAAACAAGTACTCCAGATTACGTTCTTGTGAAGGAGACAGCTCATGATTAATCAATACCAAGTCAATCTGTTGTGTTTCAACCAGTAGCGCGATTTCTTCTGCCTTTCCTGACCCCATGTAATATTTAGCATCCGGTGTGGCTTTGGTGCTGATGATAGAGTCAACGATTATTGCCTGAGCAGAAGTTGCTAATTCAATAAATTCTGCCAGCGCTTTGTTGGCATCTATTCCTGGGATGGCCAGCTGGACAAGAAGAGCGCGCTCACCGCCTTGAGGTCTATCTAACACAACACATTCCTTCTTTGCTTAAAAGGGGTAAGAATCGCTTAAAATATCAGGGAAAGCAAGCAGCAGGAGCAATGCGGACGGTAAATGATAAAACACGAAAACAGCGTTTCTTTGCTTGTCGGCAGTGTTTCATGCACCGTAGACCCTTTTCCATATAAAAATACTGCCAGAGAGCGCTTGGCATGCTTAACTTGGGTGAAGATTGCTCAAGGACAAGCCGCACAAGGCGGCTTATGACCGATTCATGTTAAAGCGATTCGTCTTGCTCTTCAGGGTTTAATTTAACCATTCGCGAAGGAACCACCGTAGAGATGGCATGCTTATAAACCATTTGTGTAATGGTGTTTTTTAACATGACTACATACTGATCAAAAGAGTCAACTACGCCATGCAACTTAATCCCATTGACGAGAAATACCGATACGGGCATTTTTTCTTTTCTTAATTCATTTAAAAAAACATCTTGCAGCACATTATTTTTGGACATTGCCTGCTCCTTGTTATTCTTGTAGTTATTAAAGGCAAAACAGGGTTTTTACATTATTCATGGGCCCTATAATAAACTTTAGCCTATTTTCATGACAATGAGAGGCAATTCAAGTACTATATTTTCATTATTAATCGTCCTGTGAGGAATGGCATGCTGTTAAGTAAAAAAGAACTAATGATTCATGACGGACCTCATCTTGTGCTGAAGGATGCAGCCGCATTACTGGCGTATGAGCCAGTACTTGAACAATTGTCTGTACGAGAGAAAAGAGTATTGGCGGAGAAAATAATTGCTGTAGAAGAAGCACTGCCATTACCACTTTTTAGTGAATGGGAGCAGGATGGTTTTTTTCCTGAAGAGGATGCTTTCATCGATATTCTTTATCGAGCTTATCGGTTAAGACAAGAGTTACGTCTGTTATTGGCCAGTGAAATCCCGTATGAAAACTTATTGAAATCCCCTCAGCTAATTGATTTAGCTCATGAGTTTCAATATGCAACGGCTGCTTTAATGACGCCTCGCATCAATGATTTTGTTCAATGCCTGGCTCTTACTACACCCAAAAAACAGTTCAGTGCTGTCGCGCAAAGAATAAGCATAAATTTTCATTTCTGCCAGCATTTATCGGCTGATCTGGGGAGTGCTTTTTCTCTTTACCATGCCATAGAGCAGGTGCTTTGGGGAGAAAAACCCTATGAATTTTTTGTCAATCCGCAGTGTCATACTGGATTATATCGAAAATTTCCTCGTCTTTTAGAGTATGCTTTATCCCATCCTGAGCAGGAGAAGATAATAGAACGATTAGCAGCTACACCCGAAGCTTATCGTTCGCGGGTTTTAGATCATATGGCACAACTGTTTCCATGTAGCGTTCTTTTTGAGCAAACAAGAAGATGTTTTCGCCCGTTTTATCCTGAGCGGTTAAGTATTTTTTCACGTCCAGCCAGTCCAGATGAGGAGAGCAGTGCAGTAACCCCACCGCCTTTTTCTTCGGGCTTTTCTTTTCATAAGTAATCGGTAGTGAGGCCGCTGTTGCGGCCTGTTTTTAGCTATTGAATGCCAATAGGCAATTGGATGCTGATGATAGAATCCGTTTGTGCAGTGATCACGCCGCCTGACCCATTGGTCATGGTGTAAACCAGCGAAAAAGGTTTGTTATTGGCAATGCTGCTATTGTAATTACAAATCACCTGGCTGGTAGTGCTGTCATATAGGGTGCCCGCAATCGCATAAGAGGTCAGATTATTGGGCACGGTTGCGTTTTTGGTTAAGGATTTAAAATAAACGGGTCGGTTTTCACCCAGGATAGTGCTGACGCCATAGCCTGCAATGTAATCGCCAAAATTAGCAATAACGCGTGTTGTTGGGCAGGTAAAGGTGACTTGGTGAGGAACAGGATTGGCCATGGTATTTGCGTTTAAGATGACCAGTAAGCTGCCTACAGCGATAAATGGTGTTTTCATTATAATCCTTTATAAGTAATCACGAGAAATTATAGTGCAATAGTATGCGGAATAAGTCAATTTCAGCAAGTAGCGTTTATTGTATTGGGTATGGATTGTATTGATGAAGTATGCTTTTTAAAAAATAGCGAAACCAGATTATTTTTTGTGGATAACTTTCACTTTCTCTTGTAGCTGGGTATAATGTTTGTTTTTAACAAGCTGTCTTGATTAATGAATTCATGTCATGATTTGACGTTTCTTAGTTTCTTTTATTTTGCCTCTATAAATGGTTTTTAGCCGTTTTTCTGGATGGCAAACACCCTGTTGATGGGGAAAATAAATTCAATTTGGGTTTTTTGTGCTCATTTTAGAGTAATGATGTCGTTTTTGTTTCGGTGTTAAACTGATGCTTGTGCCGGGCAAACAGGGTAGTAAAGCTAGTGTTTCTTGTTTAAGTTTTTAGACGCATTTTCCGTGGTTTTATCTGTGGATAATTAAGTTTATTGCTCTGTTTACCCCCTTATTTAATGAGGAGTTTTTTTGTGTCTGTAACTGTTTGGCAAAAGTGTTTGGGTTTATTACAGGAAGAATACCCAGCCCAACAATTTAATACTTGGTTAAGACCATTACAAGCGCGTGTTGAAGATCAGCGTTTTGTTTTGTTGGCTCCAAATCGTTTTGTTGTCGACTGGGTAAAAAAACATTTTTATTCTCGTATTGAAGAGCTTATTCAGCAGTTTTGTGGTGCTGATATTCAAAGTATCTCCATAGAAATTGGCAGTAAGGCCAGTGAAGCACCTGCTGCTGAGCTTGCTAAAGACGGGGGGAGCGAATCTGCATCTGCGCAAGTTTCTTCGCAAGCCAAGATACTAAGCAAAAAGGCTGTTGATTATAAAACCAGTCATTTGAATAAAAAATTCATTTTTGAAAGTTTTGTCGAAGGAAATTCTAACCAATTAGCGCGTGCAGCATCCATGCAAGTGGCAGAGCGTCCGGGTGATGCCTATAACCCTTTATTTATTTATGGGGGGGTGGGCTTAGGAAAGACACATCTGATGCATGCGATTGGTAATAATATCTTAAAAAACAATCCCGAAGCCAAGGTATTGTATTTGCATTCAGAACGTTTCGTAGCGGATATGGTTAAAGCCTTACAAACCAATTCAATCAACGAGTTTAAACGCTTTTATCGTTCTTTAAATGCATTATTGATTGACGACATTCAGTTTTTTGCAGGGAAAGATCGTTCGCAAGAAGAGTTTTTTCACACCTTCAATGCCCTGTTAGAAGGACAGCAACAAATCATTTTAACCAGTGATCGCTATCCTAAAGAAATAGAGGGGGTAGAGGAGCGCTTAAAATCTCGTTTTGGCTGGGGATTAACTGTCGCTGTGGAGCCACCAGAGCTTGAAACAAGAGTGGCTATTTTAATTAGTAAAGCAGAGCAGTCTAATATTGATTTGCCTTATGAGGTGGCTTTTTTTATTGCCAAGCGCATCCGTTCTAATGTCAGAGAACTAGAAGGCGCTTTGCGTCGAGTGATTGCGAATGCTCATTTTACTGGCAAACCCATTACGATAGAGTTTGTCCATGAGGCTTTGCGTGATCTGCTGGCTTTACAAGACAAATTGGTTACCATAGAAAACATTCAGAAAACCGTGGCAGAATATTATAAAGTCAAGGTTGCTGAAATTTTATCGAAAAGGCGTAGCCGTTCTATTGCTCGCCCCCGACAAATGGCGATGGCCTTGAGCAAAGAGTTGACCAACCACAGTCTGCCTGAAATTGGCGATCATTTTGGTGGTCGCGATCATACAACCGTCATTCATGCGTGTAGAAAAGTTAAAGAGCTGGTTCAAGACGACAGTGAGTTTACGGAAGATTATAAAAATCTCATGCGTATTTTATCTTCTTAACAGGAGTCAGCGGTGTTTGAATTAACGATTAAAAAAGAACAGCTGTTAGCGCCTTTGCTTACTGTTGCCGGTGCGGTAGATAAAAAACAGGCTCTGCCTATTTTAGCGAATTTTCTTTTAGAATTAACAGATGGCTTGTTACGTATTACAGCAACTGATCTGGAAATAGAAATTTCTGCTCAAATATTTTGTGAGTCTAATCAAACGCAAGGAGCCATCACGGTTCCTGCGAAAAAATTTATTGATATTATTAAATCATTAGATGATCAATCCACGCCAGCTATTTTTTGTACCGATAGTGTATTAACCATTAAAGAGGGACGTAGTTCTTTTAAACTGACGACCTTACCAGCAGAGCAATATCCGGTGAGCGCAGACGAATACAATGAGGTTGAGCTGACTCTTCCACGGTTGGATTTATTGCATTTATTACAATCGACTCACTTTGCCATGTCTCAGCAAGACGTGCGTGTGTTCTTAAATGGTTTGTTTTTAGATTTTGAGCCTCAGCTCATTTCGTCGGTTGCTACAGATGGCCATCGTATGGCTATTAGTCGCTATCATTGCGCGAATACAGCGGAAACTAAATTGCTCATACCTAAGAAAGGCATCCAAGAGTTGTTGCGTTTACTAAATGGCATTGCTGATGAAGAGATATTAGTAACGGCAGGAAAATCGCATATCAAAGTGGTTACGCAACAATTTCGTTTTTCTTCCAAGCTCATAGAGGCTCGTTTTCCTCCTTACAGTAAAGCCATTCCTAAGGGACAAGACAAGCATTTGTTGATAGACTGCGCGACTTTAAAGCGCTCTTTAACCCGTACGGTTATCTTGGCACATGAAAAATCAAAGGCCGTGTTGTTACATGTACAAGAGGGTTTGTTGACTTTAATTGCCAATAATAATGAGCAAGAAGAGGCAATGGAGTCTTTGTCGGTAGAAACAGAAGGGGATGAATTAAAGATAGGCTTAAATGCAACTTATTTATTAGATGTCTTAAATCATTTCGGCGAAGGGATGGTCCGGCTGTCTTTTTCTACTACGGATTCAAGCATTTTAATAGAGTCATTACAACAGGATAATTATCAATACATTATTATGCCTATGAAGTTATGATCCTTTCTGAGTTAAGAATTCATCAGGTTCGTTCCGTAGCTGCAGCGCAACTGCAGCTCAATTCGCGCTTTAATTTTATTGTGGGTGCTAATGGCAGTGGTAAAACTTCAGTATTAGAAGCCTTGTATTTACTAAGTAGCGGACATTCTTTTCGATCAAGAGAAATAGCCTCTATTATTGCCCACTCACAAGAGGCGCTCACTGTTTTTGGTCGATCACCAGACCATGAGACCATCAGCATAAAAAAATCTCGGCATGCTCCTACTCAAATTAAGTTAAACCAGCAGTTTTGTTCAGCCACCAGTCAGTTGGCTTATGCCCTGCCCTGTCAGATTGTTTATGCTGATATTTTTCAAATTATTGATGCTGGATCAGCGCAAAGAAGATCATTATTGGATTGGGGCATGTTTCACGTGGAACCTTCTTATTTAACGGTATTGAAAAATTACAAGCAAGTATTGAAACAACGTAATGCACTATTAAAACAAAATGCTTCTTACCGTTTGTTTATCCCATGGGATGAACAGCTGTCTCACTGGGCTGAGCAATTACATGGGATGCGTAAAAAATATTTTGAATTGTGGCGTAACAAGTTGATTGACATTTTACCCTGCTTGACTGAGACCTGTTGTGATTTGAGTTATTACAAGGGTTGGGATAAAAAAGAACAACAGTTGTCTTTAGCTGAAGTGTTGGCGGAGCAATTTTCCAAAGACAAACAAAGACAATACACACACTATGGTGCGCATCATGCGGATGTGATAATAGAAGCACCTTATTGGAAAGCCAGACAGACGCTGTCGCGTGGACAACAAAAGATAGTGTTAATTGCTTTAAAACTAGCTCAAGGCGCATTAATAAACAAAGAGTGTCTTTACTTATTTGATGATCTTCCAGCAGAGCTGGATGAATTACATCAAAGGCAATTAATACAGTATTTGCTTGGCCAATCTTCACAGTATGTCATTACCTCCATGCAGCCTATGGCTGCCCAAGAATTAATTCCTGCAACAGAGCAGAGTCATTTTCGCCTTGATTTGGGCTCAGTGCATGCTGTTTGAGATGATAGGAAACCATTACTTCCTTGATGCGGTTACTGTATAAGCCTTTTCGTGTTTCACGTGAAACAGGATTAAACAACCGATATCTTTTGCTGGATTACTTCCTTCTCCATGGTTCTATGGTGCTGATATGCTCCATGCAAACTCCGCTTCTCGAAACAGGGATGCCTTGTTCTCAAGTAAAAGCTACCTGTTATGCAAGAGGTCTGTTGCTTCCTTTCAATCAACAAGCAGGCCCGATTAAGACAATGCGTTAATCTGTTTAAGAATCAATGCCGCGGGTTGATGATGTTTCACGTGAAACCTTTATGCTGAGGCGTTGCACTGACGATGGGGTGCTGCCTGGCTCAATTGACTGTAAAAGAGCTGGTTTTAGTCAGCCATAAGAAGTAGCCTTTAAGAACATCATGACAGGGCGAATTTTTGTTGTTTGCCGTGGAAGAGAGCATGCAGAAGTGCCTGTATTGGTATGGGAGTTGTGGTATAATGACCCATTTGCTAATAATGCCTCAACCGGGCTAGAGAGGGTTCCTACATGAGTGCTGATGCCAGTTATGATTCAAGTAATATCAAAGTCTTAAAAGGTTTGGATGCCGTAAGAAAAAGACCAGGGATGTATATAGGTGATACAGATGATGGTACTGGTCTTCATCACATGGTATTTGAAGTAGTTGATAACTCAATAGATGAGGCCTTGGCCGGTCATTGTAAAGAAATTTTCGTTACCATTCATATGGATGAGTCTATTACCGTAAAAGACGATGGTCGTGGTATTCCGGTAGACATTCATCAAGAGGAAGGTCGCTCTGCGGCAGAGGTTATCCTCACCATCTTGCATGCGGGAGGGAAGTTTGATGACAACTCCTATAAAGTCTCTGGTGGACTGCATGGCGTGGGGGTTTCAGTTGTTAATGCCTTGTCTGAAGAGCTGCATTTATTAATTCGTCGTCATGGTAAAACACACGAGCAACATTATCGTCATGGTGTACCTGACGCGCCCTTGGAGGCTACTGGTGATGCGCAAGGGACAGGAACACAAATTTGGTTTAAACCCAGTGCAGAAACCTTTAGTAACATTGAGTTTCATTATGATATTTTAGCCAAGCGCTTGCGCGAGCTGTCTTATCTTAATTCTGGGGTGTGCATTCATTTGTTTGATGAACGGACGCAAAAACAGGATACTTTTCATTATGAAGGGGGAATTCGTGCGTTTGTAGAACATTTAAATAAAAACAAAACCCCTATTATTCCACAAGTTTTTTTTATGTCTACGGAAAAAGACGGCATCGGTATAGAATTGTCCATGCAGTGGAATGACTCTTATCAAGAAACCTTATTTTGCTTTACCAATAACATTCCCCAGCGTGATGGCGGTACCCACATGGCAGGTTTCAGGGCTGCTTTAACGCGTACCCTGAATAATTACATTGAGGCAGAAGGGTATGCAAAAAAAGCCAAAGTAACAACCAGTGGTGATGATGCGAGAGAAGGTCTGACGGCGGTTTTATCAGTGAAAGTGCCTGATCCTAAGTTTTCTTCACAGACGAAAGACAAGTTGGTTTCTTCTGAGGTCAAATCTGCGGTTGAGTCCAGTGTTGCTGAGTATTTTAATGATTTTCTTTTAGAAAATCCTGCCGCTGCCAAGGCGATAGTGGCTAAAATTATTGACGCCGCGCGTGCGCGTGAGGCCGCCAGACGTGCGCGAGAAATGACTCGCCGGAAAGGGGCGCTTGATATTGCTGGTTTACCTGGGAAGCTGGCCGATTGTCAGGAAAAAGATCCGGCTTTGTCTGAACTGTATCTGGTAGAGGGAGACTCGGCAGGTGGATCAGCAAAGCAAGGGCGAGATAGGAAGTTTCAAGCCATTTTGCCGCTAAAAGGTAAAATTCTGAATGTTGAAAAGGCCCGCTTTGATAAAATGTTGGCTTCACAAGAGGTGGCAACTTTAATTACGGCATTAGGCTGTGGCATCGGGCCTGATGAGTATGACCCTGATAAAGTGCGCTATCATCGAATTATTATCATGACGGATGCGGACGTAGACGGCTCACACATTCGTACTTTGCTGCTTACCTTTTTTTATCGACAAACGCCAGAATTAGTAGAGCGCGGTTATATTTATATCGCCCAACCTCCTTTGTATAAAGTAAAGCGAGGTAAAAATGAGCAGTATGTCAAAGACGATGAGGCCTTATTTGATTATTTGACTCATACCGCATTGGATGGCGCGGCTTTTTATCCTTCCCCAGAGGCCCCAGCAATCAGTGCGGCTGCCTTAGAAGGCCTGGTTCAGCAGATTAGGCGTTTAGAAAACATCACCCTACGCTATAAGCGACGATATCCTGCCCACTTACTGAAAGAAATGGCTTATTTGCCGTTATTAAATAATGAAGATTTTAGTCAACAAGATAAAATAAGCCAATGGTGCGAACAATTAGATGCTCGCATGCAAGCAAAAAACACTAAGACTGAGCAATACCGCGTAGAAGCTTATTGTCTGGAAGAATCGGGTCATTATACGCCACGAATCATAGTGACTCAGCATGGCATGCAACATCCTGTCGTGATGAATCCTGAGTTTTTTTATGCCAAAGATTATAAGGAATTGGTTGCATTAGGTTCTGCACTGAAAAATCTTATAGAAGAAGGCGCTTATGTGAAGCGAGGTGACAAATCACAGCCCGTGGCTCATTTTGAAGAGGCTTTGGCCTGGCTCATGGATGAAGCCAAAAAAGGACAAGCCATTCAGCGCTATAAAGGCTTAGGTGAGATGAACCCTGAGCAGTTATGGGAAACCACTATGGATCCAAATGTGCGCCGTATGTTGCAAGTCACCATTGAAGATGCAGTCGCTGCGGATGCCATCTTTACCACGCTGATGGGCGATCAGGTAGAGCCTAGACGCGATTTTATCGAGACGAATGCCCTAGAGGCGGAAAACATAGACGTATAGTCAGCATGGCTTTTCGGTATAAATCCTGCCCCCTTTTTTGCTCTGCTAAAGATGATTTTTATTTTAGGCAGAGCAAATACCTATTAATTTATGGACATAAAACAACCATAATGAGATAATATAGTCATTTCATTCTGATTTAGATTGATATGCCCATTATAGAAAAGCAAAGCCTGCAATCCCTCATGCCCTGGTTTTTAGCGGCTCAGCTCAATGATGCAGCAGCGATACGGCAGTGGTTGCAACAATCCTCTTTCGATATAGAAACACGTGATGGTGATGGTTATACCGCACTGATGATTGCTGCCATACATGGTGCTCTAGACGGTGCTCGTTTACTGATAGAGTCAAAAGCCAATCTGGAGGCGACGTGCAACTATGAGTGTACGCCTTTAATAGCAGCGGCTGCGCATGGACAGAGCCAAATGATGCTTCTGTTATTACAGCATGGAGCCAATCCTTTAGCTACAGATGCGCATGAATGGAGCGCTTTGCATTGGATAGCTAATGAAGATCAATGGCTTTTGCTGCGTGAGTTGCGGCAACAACATGCGGTTTATTTCAAACCCTTGGTTCATTGCAAGCGATGGAATGGTGTTGCACCACTGCACATGGCTGAATCAGCAACTATGGTGAAAAAGCTGATTCAGTTAGGAGGTGTCGTCGATGATGCCGATATTGATGGCGATACGCCGCTGATGGAGGCTGTATTCCAAGGAAAATTAGACGTCGTTCAATGCCTGGTTCGACACGGCGCCAATATCTTGCATGTCAATCATAAAGGGCAAACAGCAGTGGATAGAGCTGAAAACAACATTCGGCTGTTTTTAGCGGAAGTATTGGCGCCAAAGAGCAATAAAAGAGATAAAAAAACACTGTATGCTGCTAATGTCACTGCTGCTCTGGCAAAAAGAGAGCAGGCTCTTGATGAAGAGCTGATAGCATTTCATGCCAGCTTGCGTATGGATTTGTTATTTTTTACTTTGGTTGCCTATTATCAGACCGGTTTAGTCCCCTGTATCGAGCCTACGCAAAGGCAGCATGGGCAGGGCAGTAAGCAGACAGTAGCCTGTCACAGTTCTCTTTTGCCCGCATTATCAGACAGAATACTACAAAGAACACATGGGTATGATACAAGGCATGGCAGTGTGAATGGTTATCGAATAGGATTATTCGATGGCACTTATTTTGAGAACGCACTGAATTTAACCGTTGAGCTAGACAAGTCAGTTAATTATTTTGATACTTATTATATTGAAGGGCGCTCGACGACAAATGCTCAACTGCGTCAATATGCTTTAAGCGTACTCTCTAAAGTAGCAAAAGGAGAGTATGATCCGGTGACTGGAATGAATGATTTTTTAAATACCATGCATAGGCATTTATTAAGCAAACAAGGCGAGTATTTTAGAAAACAAGAATTACTAACTTCACCGAAAAAGGATCGTGCTAAAATTTTTGCTGCACAATACAAGGGTACTTTTTTTAATACTTGCGGAGTGGAAGCACCCGATAAGATACCACCAGTGATGGCGCTGAGAGAAGATTACATTCACGCCCAATTGCCTTTTAGCAAAGAAAACCGGATAAAGTTAAATGCCCAACCTGGTTTGTTTTCAGCGCAAGAGAAACAGCGCTTGTATCAAGAGGCGTTTTGGCAGGTGAAAGAGGATATGGATTTGCCGGTGCAGTATCAGCGTCGATAAAGGCTTTGCTTATTCAGGGCGGATAAATTAGGAAAAAAGAAGGCAGTAAACTGCCTTCTTTTTTTAGGCGGCATTACCAGGTGTTGCATTTTGGTTGTTTGTATACCAATGTTGTAGCTTTTGGAAGCCATCTAATGTTGCTTGATACAGGTCTGGGAAAATGGATAAAAAGGCATCCAGATAATCCATCGGCTTGCCTTTATTATAACCATAAATGCAGCGGTTAAATTCAGCACTTCGTTTACTGCGTAACAGATTTTCATTTTCGCTTTTACTGGCAAACAAGCTGTTTAGCCCTGCTTGTTGGAATGATTGTTTGTCATGCGCCTGGAGTTCTGCTATAAATTCATTTTCTATTTTGTCATCAATCAAGTCGCGTACTTGTTTTTCAGTTAATACCGGATAAAGGCAGGTCATCATGTCTCTAATGACTTTTGCCTGAGTGAGTTTTTGGGTGTTTTCTTCAGCCGTTTGTCCTAAAGACCAATTGCAAGTCGCCACCAGTAGTTTCAAGCTTTCTTCATATTCTGCTACCGCAGTATTTCTTTGCGCTAAAAAATACACCGTGCTGCCCCATCCTAATGCACCGAAATAGCTGACAAAAGGAATAAACGACAGGGATGAGCCAACCATGCCTACGATGAGACTGGAGATGATTTTCTGATCCAGTGATTTTAATGCCAGTTCCTTCTCGCTAAAGAGTTTCACACAAGCAGTTATAAATGAGGTATGGTTGTCATTATCCAAAGCAAAGGCATCAATAATGTTGACCAGTAAGTCTTCTTTTAATAAGGAAGAGTCTTTAATTTTAAAATAGTCAGTTGACTTTTGTTGTTGGGTGTTGAGGTGGTTATGAATGCCTAATGGCGCTATTGAAGTGTTATTTGATCTTGATTTTAACTGAAAAAACTCTAAAACGGACGCCATAATTACTCCTTTATTGTTAAATATCGGTAGATTAATTTCTACAGAGGGGCTACACGCGGGGTGACTTTAACACAAGAATAGTCCATGATCAACAAATTAAGCCCTAATCGTTTTTTTTATGACCAGGGCGGTGGCTTTAATGTTCCCTTAATAAACAAAAAGTATCATCATGGTACGTCTCAGTGAGAGTCACTTTTACTCTGCTAAAAAGGATGCTAAATGATTAAGTTAAGATCTTATTTTGTTCTGGCCAGTATTTTTTTGAGCTTCAGTGTGGCAGCAAAAACCATTCATCTGAATCCTAGTGAAACAAAAACACTAGCGAATGACTTGCTTTTTACCTTAAATGCAACCTGTAATGTGCATTCATTACCCGCTAAAAGAAGTAAGATACGCATAGTCATGGTTAAAAATAAAGGTGTCGTTAATGGGCATTCATTAACCAGTGGCCAGGCGTCTTCTTTAATGGTTACGAACAACAGTAGTATTTCCGTAAGTGCAGACTCAGGAAGTCAAATTCATTTGACTAATTTAAGTGCAGATCAGTTGGAAGCGGTTTGCTTCTTATAGACACTGAAGCTATTTATTGTGACAGGAGGTTTAATGAAAAGAGAGGGGTATCATGGAAAAACCAGATCCTGGGGGCAGGTTTTGTCTCTAGAGCAAAGGGTCTGCATGCTTGATAAGAATAAGCCCATAGAAAAACAACTGGATGCGGGTGGACTGCCTTATGGCCAAGGACGCAGTTATGGTGATGCTTGTCTCAATCCAGGAGGTATTCTTTGGGATACTCGGTCTTTGGATAGACTGATTCATTTCGATCCCAATTCTGGGCGTTTGATCTGCCATCCTGGCGTTCTCTTGCAAGACATACAGCGCCTGTTCATTCCTCGAGGTTATAGTTTGCCAGTGACGCCTGGCACGCAATTGATTACAGTAGGAGGCGCTGTTGCTAATGATGTGCACGGTAAAAACCATTATCATGCTGGTAGTTTTGCGCACCACGTACAGTCTTTGACTTTAGCTCGTACCAATGGACAGACCATCTATTGTTCGCCTCAGCAAGAAAAAGAATGGTTTTATGCTACGGTTGGTGGATTAGGATTAACCGGAGTTATTACGGAGGTTGAGTTACAATTAAAACAAGCGATAGGGCCTTGGCTGCAAGTAGAGACTTGTCCCTTTGATGATTTAGATGCGCTGTTTGCTTTAATGCAAGCCTCCTTGCCGCATTGGGAGCATACTGTGGCTTGGTTAGATGGCTCAGCTAGCCATCTGGTGCGTGGCTTTCTTAGTCGAGCTAACCCGGTAAAAAGCAATCGGTTGTGGAATCCTTCCGCAAAGGCCTATGCGGTACCCAAATTGCCTTTTTCTGTGGTGAATAAAAAAACATCAACATGGCTGAATGCCCTGTATTTTCAGCGTAACAAAAAACCAAAAAGCAAAGTAGTCGATGCAGAATCTTTTTTATATCCTTTGGATGCGATATCGCAATGGAATCGGCTATATGGGCCGAAAGGATTTTTTCAGTATCAGTGCGTGGTTCCCATGGGTCAAGCACAAGAAACCTTAAATAGCTTATTACAAACCATGTCTGATTGGGGAGAGCATCCGTCTTTGAGCGTCATAAAAGCCTTTGGCCCTCATCAGTCTTTAGGATGCTTAAGTTTTCCAAAGCCAGGGATGACTTTTGCCTTTGATTTTCCTAATAAAAAATCAATTCCTGCTTTATTTTCCATGCTGGATAAGCACCTTGCCGCAGCAGGAGGGCATCTTTATTTAGCAAAAGATGCCTGCATGGCCAAAGATTTTTTTAAAACCAGTTATCCGCATTGGGAGCAGTTTATGGCTTATCGGGATCCGGGGATTCATTCTGCATTGTCACAGCGTCTTATGGGGTATTAAATGTTGAAAAAAATAGTAGTGCTTGGCGCAACCTCTGCGATTGCAGAACACTGTATGCGGCTATGGCTGCAAAAAACACCGGCCCATCTTATTTTGGTGGGCAGGTGTGAAGAAAAGCTGGGTCTGATTGCTGCGGATTTGCGGATTAGAAGTCCTGCTTCCTTGATTGAAATACAGCCCATGGATTTGTTGGCGATGAGCCTCATTAAACCCTCAGTAGAGCGCTGGGTAGACAGTGGCCCCATAGACTTGGTACTGATTGCTTATGGTTTTTTGCCTTGCCAAAAAAACTGCCAGCAAGACATACCATCGAATTATCAAGCTTTGCTTGTTAATGGCCTTTCTCCTGTACTTTGGGCCGAAGCTTTGGCTGCGAGCATGCAACAAAGCAAGCAAGGCACTCTGGCTGTAATAAGTTCTGTCGCTGGTGATCGAGGACGAAAATCCAATTACAGCTATGGCGCAGCAAAAGGCTTGGTCAATGTGTATCTGCAAGGATTGCAACACCGCTTTGCCAGTACCCCCATCCAGATTACTTTAATTAAACCCGGCCCCACCTGCACCCCCATGACCGCTCATTTAAAAGAAAAAAATCACTCTTTGGCTGCTGTTCAGCAAGTCGCACAGTGCATAGTGGATGGCATAGAGAAAAAAAAACAAGTGATTTATGCTCCTCGTTCCTGGGCTGTCATCATGTGGATTATTCGCCGTCTTCCCCAATGGGTTTTTAATCAATTGGCTATTTAAGCCCAATAAAAAAGGCATCCTTCAGGATGCCTTTTTAGACAGACGCCTCTTATTGCGTTAAGCCTTCAATAAAACTTTTGGTAAAATCATAAGGTGCTTGATAAATACCTGAGCAATCAGGATTGGCACCTTGATTGCAGTTTTGTGTTTTATTTTGGTTTCTATCAATGTCAGCAGACCAAAAACCGATACCAGCCAAGCCATTTTGCTTGACAAATTGGCCTATGCGTTTGGCATCTGCAGGATACAGAATGCTTTGATCATAATCGACGCCAATTTTAGGTGTGACACGGATCATGGCCCAAATCTCTGCTGGTGATTTTTCAGGGAAAATGGCTTGCAATTGTTGAAATCCTTTTTGAGCGCTTGCAATCACACTGTCTGAAATCGCCCCAGGCAGTTTTTGTGCATACCAGGCCATGGTCATCATATTGTATTCACTGATATTGATGCCCAAGTCTTTTGCTTGTTGTATCAGTGCAATGGCTAAATAAGGAAAGCCATCGGTATTGGCTGGTAGAGTCAAGCTGATTTTGGCCTTACTGTTTTGTGCCTGCAACTCTTTTAATGCTTTGAATCGATTGGTGTTTGCCGCGGTATCACCTAATGCTCCGCCCTCGATGTCAAAATCAATAAAAGCGGCATTATAGGTGTTAAAAACCGATTGATACACCTGTACCAATTCCGCTTGAGTGCATTTGCTTTCTATGGACAAACCATTTTCACCACCGAAAGACACTGCAACAGAGCCATTTTTAGACTGCAAATATTGGACTTCTTTTTGATACAGGTTGTCTTTTAAAGCCAAGGATGGTGCGCCGCCCCAAGCAGGAAAGCAATGGGCAGTATCCCATTGATTTTGTGTGATAAAAGCCAACACATAAGAATAGTGCTTGGAGTTGTCAGCAATTTCTTGCAAGTTGGAGGTTGTAGGCGTGGTAGACCAGTTCATATTGAACGTCACATCTTTAAACGGCATCAACAAGGCAGCACTTTTTAGCTCCGTGTAATTGATTGCAATGTTGCTTCCTGCGGTCAAGGCATAAGGGTTGCTTAGTGTTGCCGTATAGGACTTGCCCTGGGCACTGAATAAATCGGCAGTTACGTTGTAAGTGCCTGTTTGTACAGTGATAGGATGAGAGCCATTATTTAGATTGCTAAAGTTATAGCTCTTGGTGGCGCTAGTCAACGTGACATTGACTGTACTGGTACTTTGAGGCAAGCCTTGAATGACAATATTGGCTTGTAGGGTAGGTATGGCCTTGGCCGTATACTGCAGATTGACGGTGGTGGGGGTGCTGGCCTGAGCAGTAAATACCATGGCCTTGGTTTCTGGAATGGACGAGCTGTAGATATTGTCTCCGTAAGTAAAATCAGGAACCCATAATTGATAGTTTTGCTTGTCGATAAGATTCACTGATTTACTGGTGCCCCAGCTGAGAGGAATAACGGATACAGAACCATTATTTGACAAGTAAGCCGATTGAACCGGTGCATTGGCAACAGGAGCGGCAGGTGCCACCAAATTCAAGACAGCACTTTTGACTGGCGTGCTATAACTGATTTGCACTGTCGCGCTTAAGTTGTTGCTGTTTAGAGTGACTTCTTTATCTGCCCCACCAGGATATGAACCCACCTGATTGGTATGGATAAGATACGTTCCTAAAGGCAAAGCAGTAACATTTTTACTGCTGTTCCATGGCAGGCTGACTTGTATAGGCGTACCCGTTGACCCAGTTAAAGTAGCACTGGCGCTATTGCCGGCATCCGCACCTGGACTTGCAGGACTTTGAATGGTAATACTGCCTGTTGTGGCTGGGGTTGGCGAATTGGTATACACCTTGATGCTGTTGGCCACAGAGGCATTATTCACCGCAGCGCCTAGTCCAAATTGCAACGTGATGCTTTTGTTAGGTGGCAGTGAGGTTTGTACCCAGCTTTCTGTACCAAAACCTAACCCTATGGTCACTTTAGTCACGGACCCACTAGGTACGGAATTTACGCTAATCGTAGGCCAACTCAGTGGCGCATAACTTCCATAGACATCATTGATCGCCATCGGTAAATTGGCCTCAATGGTGCTGTTTCTAAAGTCTACATCGGTGGTGCCTGTATTGGTTAATTTAATAGAAACATTAGTCCAATATTGAGAGCCACTGCTTTGAACTTCTGATTTAATAGCCGAGTTGGGTTGCGGAGCGGATGCAGCTTGCAGCGATACAGTATGAGCCTGAAAAAGCAACAAGAGCACAGGGATAGACCATCTGGTTTTTAGTGTTGACATGGAGCGCCTCATTAGCAAAAAGTGGTATCCCAACATCCATAACCGGAGCGAGTTTTAGAAACAAGGGAATTAATTGGCAATCCGTGTCAACCACATACACATATATTAAAAACTCTTTCTGAGTATAGGTGGCCTTTTAGACATTGCCAGAGGTTTAATTGCAAATTTAGTGTAAATTTTGGTCATTTTTTGGCTTTAAGGAAAAGGCTTATTGTCGAGCCTCTTGCTTATCTTGCGAGGGCCTTGATGAGAGGGACAGGTATGGATTCGTTCTGGGCGGTTTGTTATGGTGTATGGGGGAGTAACAGAAGAGAGGATAATCCTCTCTTCTTAACCATCAGTTTACTCTTGTCGGGGAGTATTAGCGTCTTGTTCTGTTCCGCTTTCGGCATTATTATCTTGATGCGCCTTGTCGAGTATTACTGCTGGGTGTTTGACCTTGTCTTGAACTCCCACATCAGGAGCTGCTAGCGCTGATGTCGTTCCTGCGATAAAACCTGCTAATGAAAGCAATAGGATAGTTACTTTTTTCATGAAAATCTCCTTTAATGAGTATAAAACATCGTTAAGATTTACATCACAACACTCTCTAAAATACAGCCTAGAGTTTTAAGCATAGTCAAGCGGTAGAGAAAGATCAAATAAGGACTGGTATGGATTCGTTCTGGGCGGTTTGTTATGGTGTATGGGGGAGTAACAGAAGAGAGGATAATCCTCTCTTCTTAATTATCAATTTACTCTTGTGAGTGAGTATTAGCGTCTTGTTCTGTTGTACCTTCAATCGCATTATGTTGATGCCCAGAGTCAGAGTCGGTTTGTTCTACTGCAGGTTTGGTTTTGTCGCGAAGGTCCACATCAGGAGCTGCTAGCGCTGATGTCGTTCCTGCGATAAAACCGGCTAATGAAAGCGATAAGACAGTTACTTTTTTCATGAAAATCTCCTTTAATGAGTATAAAACATCGTTAAGATTTACAGCACAACACTCTAAAATACAGCCTAGAGTTTTAAGCATAGTCAAGCGGTAGAGAAAGATCAAATGAGGTGGTTCATTCTTTATTCTTGCTTGGGTCTGGAAGTACTTTCTGTGGCAGCCAGAGTATCAGTTTTCCCGGTGCTTGCATCGGTACTGGACTCACTTTGGCTCTTAGTGCCGTTATACTCCTTTATGTCGTGAGCACCAGTGGCTAGCGCTGCTGTCGTTCCCATAATAAAACCGGTTAATAAAAGCATTAAGACCATCATTTTTTTCATGAAAATCTCCCCGTTAGTAATACTATAGTG
>PEQM01000025.1 GCA_002786205.1 Legionella sp.
TCATTTCCGGATAGGCTCTAAGGGTGCACCCTTATGATAATAATTTTTGTTGACGCTTGTCAACGGGTGGGCTATGCTTAAATAAAAAGTTAGAGTAATAATGAGGCCCAAGCACCCAAATAAAGAAATTGAGCAAGCAATTAAATATGCTGAATCTAAAGGGTGGAGGTATATTGCTTCGGGAGGTTCTGCGCATGCTTGGGGACGTTTGTTTTGCCCTCTCGCAAGTAGAGAAGGTCATTCGATGAGTGTATGGTCAACACCAAAGAGCGCGGAAAACCATGCGCGACAAATCAAGAGAAATGTCGATGTTTGTGAGCATCGAGGAGACGAAAATGAGTAATAGCTATCAGTTTACCTTAATTCTTGATGGGGTTGATGATAAAACCTCTGGTTTAGAAGACGCACTCTTTGAAGCAGGTTGTGACGATGCTTTAATTAATTATAAAAGCGGAACAGTTTATCTTGATTTTGATAGGGAAGGGGATGATCTTGAAGAAGTTATCCTTTTTGCTATCAAAAATATTGAGTCATCTAATATTGGGGCAAAAATAGTAAGTGTAGCTCCAGAGCATTTAGTGAGTTTATCTGATATAGCCGAACGAGCTTCCCTGACAAGGCAGGCAGTATCTTTATTTGTTCAAGGAGAACGAGGCTCTGGAGATTTCCCCAAGCCTGTTTTAAAAATAGTGAATAAAAGTCCCTTGTGGCGGTGGAGCTCTGTTGCAGAATGGCTCTATCAACAAGGAAAAATTCGCGATCATCATATTGTAGATTATGCAAATATTGTTGAAGATATCAATGGTGCTCTTGAATTAAGAAACAAAGATTCTTTTGAGCATAAGCGAAAAATATTTGATGAGCTTGAAAAGCAAGTGGTTATGTCTGTTTCGTCACGTTAAATCCTGGTTTCTGAAATCACCAGGCGAGATAGAATGTTTATGGGGAGATCCCTATGCCCCCGTTTCACATTATTTACAGTGGATAAAGGGCACCCTCTATAAATAATGCGATCTTAAATAAAGAATCCCCCGTTGCTTAGCTCGTAGAAATCCCAATACTCAGCTCTGTATTGGTGGCACATGGATTGAGCAAGGTAATAAATAATATTTTCAAATTGAATGACATGCCTTTTTACATGTTTGGGGGAGGAAATTTAGGCGATTATTTGGTGGCGGTATTAACTCGTTTAACCGATATGAACGAGGAATAAACCCAATCCCTAAACCGTTAAGTATGCTTTTAATGCTTTTAGACAAACCCCCAGAACATTTACAAGAATTATTAATGTCTCTCGTAATTAATCCATCTAAATCACGCCACTTTTTACAGTGCACGGAGACTTGTCTACATTATTTAGATAACGAACAAACTCAGTAATAGGCTTAATCGGCAAGTAATTGTCATCAAGAACTATCCATGTGACATCATAAGAGCTCAGTTTAACTTTTTGTACTTTCATAAAGTACCTCAATGAAGAACGCGAATATACGCTTAATTTCTATCATTGAATGCTGTGAATACTATAATTAGATTAAGTCTGATTATCAAAATAATCAGACTTAATGGCGCTACATTTACTCTTCTTTGATAATAAAACTCCATCATTTATTCACCAGACTAAAAACGAGCATTTTTCCCCTTATAGTTAAAAGGCGTTAACATATAATTCTTTATATTTCAGTCAGATTGCCTCTAGCGCATAATCTAAACAAGTACAGCCTTTTTTATGAATTATATTCAGAACGGCGACTATCTGGTGGTTATTCCACAGAAGCACTATAGATTAAAAATGATTTAAAAAAAGACGATTGGGGTTGTAATTGAACTATAATTACTATAGGGCAAATGAATTAGGATAAATTATGTGTAATTTAAGAGATGTAGTAATCTTTTGTTCCGGCATGGCCTTTCTTCATACCATTAGTCACATTGTTTTGCCTTATTTTATAAATATGCCTTTAGATGTAGGCGTTATGGTATTAACTAATCAGTTAAACTTTTGGGTTATTGGAGTGAGCGCTTTAATTACTATTGTTCTGTTATGGTGGGCTCATAAGCTTCGTAAAAGTCATTAAACTGTACATGCTAATTTTTGGGGCATTGAAAATAGATTCTATTTTGCTTATTTTTTATCACAAACACTTTGACTTACTTTGTGTTTGTGATAAAAAACCTACTCTAATTCTCTATCTTGTTTCTAATGATATGCTAAGTAGTGCTGAATATCTTTATAAGGTGTACCAGAAATGGTGGCAGATTGAAGAACACCACAAATTAATTAAACACAATGCAGCCTAACTAAGTCATCCACGCGAACCGTCAAAGCTCAGTGTAATCATATTGATGCTTCTATAACTACGTAACTAGCTAAATTCATTAATAAACTTCTTATTTACGCAAGATAGCCACGAATTGCTCGTGGCTATCGGGCAATAAATTAATCTTCAAAACGATCAGCATTCATTACTTTAGTCCAGACTGCGATAAAATCATGAATAAATTTTTCTTTATTATCATCTTGAGCATAAAATTCAGCATAAGCGCGTAAGACCGCATTCGACCCAAATACCAAATCAACACGGGTAGCAAGCCATATTAATCTTTTTGTTTTACGATGACGCACTTCAAATTCATCCTCATTGATTGGAATCCATTCATAAGTCATATCGGTCAGGTTAATGAAAAAATCCGTTGTTAATGCTCCTTCCTGATCAGTAAAAACCCCTTGCTTTCGCCCCTCATAATTCGCGCCTATTGCTCGCATGCCACCGATAAGAACAGTCATTTCCAAAGCGCTAAGTCCCATCAGCTGAGTTTGCTCTATCATTAATTGCTCAGGACGAGCGGTACAGCCTTTCTTTAACCAATTGCGATAAGCATCATGAATTGGCTCAAGGGGGGCAAATGATTCAATGTCGGTCATATTTTCTGTTGCATCACCACGACCCGGAGTAAATGGAACTGAATAATTAAATCCAGCTGCTCTTATTGCCTGCTCAATACCAACATTGCCCGCCAGAACAATAACATCAGCAATACTTGCGTTTGATTTTTTTGCAATGGATTCAAGAATAGATAAGACGCGCTGTAATCGGAGCGGTTCATTACCTTCCCAGTTTTTTTGTGGCTCCAGACGGATGCGCGCCCCATTTGCGCCTCCTCGCTTATCGGAACAACGAAATGTTCGAGCGCTATCCCACGCAGTAGAAACCAGATCTGCTATAGACAAGCCTGATGCGGCAATTAATTGTTTGGTGGATGCTACATCATAGTCAGTCGAACCTTTAGGAATGGGATCTTGCCAAATTAAATCTTCTTCAGGCACATCAGGGCCTAAGTATCTTGTTTTTGGTCCCATGTCACGATGCGTTAATTTAAACCATGCCCGTGCAAAAGTCTCTGCAAAATAGGCTGGATTTTTATAAAAATGCTCAGAAATCTGGCGATAATGAGGATCTATTTTCATCGCCATATCTGCATCCGTCATAATGGGATTATGACGGATGGAGGAGTCTTCGACATCTACGGGTTTGTCTTCTTCTTTTATATTAATAGGCTCCCATTGCCATGCGCCGGCAGGGGATTTTTTTAATTCCCAGTCATGATTGAGCAACATATGAAAATAACCGTTATCCCATTGAGTAGGATTTGAGGTCCAGGCACCCTCAATACCACTAGTGACAGTATTGCGCCCTACTCCTTTTTGTACGTGATTAATCCACCCTAGTCCTTGGTCTTCAATATTAGCGCCCTCAGGATTAGGGCCTAATAAAGCAGGATTTCCATTACCGTGACATTTACCCACAGTATGTCCGCCTGCAGTGAGAGCAACTGTTTCTTCATCATTCATAGCCATACGATAAAAAGTTTCTCTAATTTGAGCTGCTGTTTTAAGCGGGTCAGGTTGGCCATTAACGCCTTCAGGATTTACATAGATTAATCCCATCTGTACTGCTGCAAGAGGTGAATCTAATGTAGCTGGCTTATTGATGTCTTCATATCGCTCATTGCTTGAAGCAAGCCACTCTTTCTCAGCGCCCCAATAAATGTCTTTTTCTGGCTGCCAAATATCTTCTCGGCCAAAGGCAAAACCAAAAGTTTTTAATCCCATGCTTTCATAAGCAATAGTACCTGCCAAAATCATTAAATCAGCCCAGCTTATTTGATTTCCATATTTTTTCTTGATCGGCCATAGTAAACGCCTCGCTTTATCCAAATTAACATTATCAGGCCAAGAGTTGATGGGTGCAAAGCGTTGATTTCCAGTTCCTGCACCACCGCGTCCATCCGTTATCCTATAAGTACCCGCTGCATGCCATGCCATGCGAATCATCAGCCCACCATAATGTCCCCAGTCAGCAGGCCACCAATCCTGGCTTTCTGTCATTAATGTAGTTAAATCATGCTTAAGTGCAGCAACATTCAATTTTTTTAGCACATTTTTGTAGCTAAAATCGGAGTTAAATGGATTTGTTTTTTTATCATGTTGATGAAGCGTGTCCAGATTGAGTGCCTCAGGCCACCAATCAGCATATGATTTTTTTAACATCGGACTACTATGCAATACGGGACATCTTCCTTGCTCTTTATTCATTCCTCTTCCTCTATAGATTGATTGAATAGCTTGATTAAGATTAGCTTAGCGTACAACACAGAATATGTGATTTATTGTTTTCATCAGACATGTCATTACTTACTTGGGCCTGCATATTGAAAAAAGAAGGCTGTCTATTTTCTAAAAGGTTTACTCTTGCACCTAATTTAATCAAATTATCTTGTGTTAGCTCGAGATTGATTTTCAATTCATTGAGTTGATTTTCAATAGAATGCTCTTCAACTTTTTCTGATGCAGCATTCATTTTTGTGCTATCCGTTAAAGGGATAAGACAGGGAGTTCTCTTTAGAATAGAGGCTATTAATTCTTCATAAGGTGTCTCTTGCGATATGGATTCAGTATCGATAACCAATTGAATAAATGTTTCAGCGTCCAAATCAGCATGCTCTATAGAGAGAGGAAGGTCTGCATGAACACGAGCTCGTACTAAATTAAGTGCTAAATTATCAGCAAATTCATCTGTTTCAGCAAAGCCATTGCCAAGAAAATTAAATTTTTGTAATAAGTTTTTTCTTTGTATACTATCCAGATAAAAGATGCCACTTTCTATGACTGATGCTGGTAATGATGCTGGAGCGAACAGAGCACCTACTGCCTTGATTATCCATGCGGAAACACTGGCAAATTGGCTTTGAGTTAATTCAATATATCCTGAGCCAATTCCTAATGAGGCAATAGTCATTTCAAAAATACGGCGCTTGAATTGATTGTAATAAGAAAAAAAAGCATCATTTTTTTTAATCAATTCGTGCTCTGAGTTGTTCAATTTAGAGGCTGTAGCCCATGCGTTAAGGTTTCTTTCTGTTGCAGATATTGTAATCAACTTTTCTTTCACTTGTTGAATTTTAACCTGCAATTCTTCACGTGAGATATCAAGCAACATGCTTTCTTCACCATTCATATGGTCCATAATGAAATTTCCTATAGGTTGCAATACCAAATAATTTTTAATTCCCCTCCTACTTTTGTACCGCAAATTGCATCCAACGGAAAGTTAAAATTCATTTTTTTACAAAGAGCATCTATTTGATTTTTTATAAGGCTCTACTATAGTTAGTTGTACTAGAGTAAAAACTCTATTAACACACAAGGAGATTTGTATGGAAGCATTAGACAAAAGCAAAATCAAAACTACAGTAAATAAAGAAGCCCAACAATTAAAAAGTAAGCTCACTGATGCTGCAAATGATTTATTAAACGAAGGAAAAAAAATAGCTGGTGATCTGTATGAAGAAAGCAAAAACCGATACAGTGAAGCTGAAGAACGCATTAAAGAATGTTCAAGTCAGGTTGAACAAAAAATAAAAGAAAGACCGATTACTTCTGTTCTTGTTGCCGCAGGAATTGGATTTTTATTATCTAAGTTACTAAAAAAATAAATGAATTATCTTAGTCAGTTAGAAGCCTTTTTCTCTGGTCAATTAAAAACCTTCAAAATGCTTGCAACTTTAATTAGGCTTGAAGCAAAATTGGCCAGAATGACTTTATTCCCTCTGTTAATTAATGTGTGCATGATCTTCGTGATACTGATTACATCGTGGGCATCCATGATGGTCTTATTGGGGTATGCTGTTTTTTGTATTACACAAATGTACTGGATATCTATTGTCTCCGTTTGCATCACTAATATGCTCGCTTTGCTCGGGTTATTAAAGTATCTAGCCTTTAACCTGAATGCGATGAGCTTTGCTAAAACGCGACATTATCTGCTTAAAACACAATCCCAGGGAAAAGAATGAACTCACGAGACCGATTAATTAATGAAATAGATAAACTCTACTCCGGCTTGCTCGTACGAGATGAGGCGATTTCCCTGCAGAAAGCCGCTCTTTTAAAATACAAAAACTTTTTTATTTTTGCTGGTTTTTCTGTATTGCTCCCTACTTTTATTTGGGTTGTAATATCTCCCCAGCGACTAAAAATAATGTCTAAATATTTTATAAAAATAACTCAGTTTACCTTCCTAACTTACATTAAGAAGGTTTTACTGTGATTATTTCTTAAAGCAGCTTGCATCATTAAAAACTTTTACGCCTTTGCATAATTGCTGAGAAAAACTCAGGCTTATTAAGTCCCATATTTGCAAAAATTTGTGGGACTCTATCCCAACTCCCTTCTTGCTCAATGCTTTCCACCACCAATTCAAAACCGGCATTTTTATCTGCAATATGTCCCCAGCCGTTGATAATGGCAAGCCCTCGTAGCCTTTTCGCTTCTACATGACTTAACTTTTCTGCCGCATACAGATGCGCATGAGCTTGCTCAAATACAGCGGTCTCTCGCTTTTGATTTTCTTCACTGTTAAACACGCCCTCCTCCTTCAAATGAAGTCTGAACTTCCCTTCATTTAAAAACAGGAGTCCCAATTGGTAATGAGCTGCTGCATCATTCAAATTAGCAGCTGCTTTATACGCCTCAACTATCATAACTTCAGCGAAAGGAGCATACTTTTTCCCAATCAATTTTTTATATCGTGCGGCCAGCTCAAAATAATAAGCGATTTCTTTTTTTAAAATTTGGTCGCTGGGTTGATTGTGTATGCGATTTAGTTGTAACAATTTGATTTTTTTAGTCAGCCTCTTGATTTTCCAGCAGGATAAATGAAACATGATGAAACTCCTTTATAATTTGCTTTGTCAGGATTCTTTTTTATCGGCATTAGAAAAATAATAAGAAACATAGCTGATAAGAACACCTGGAATAAACAGTAAAATCCATAATAATATTTTGCTTTTATTTACAGGATAGTCATAATACGCTTGTATTTTTTCTAATAAGAGCACTATAAACTCAGGTACATCGTAAGTAAAATTAAGTAATAAGTAAGGCAGTAAATAAAGGCTGTAAAACAAAAATACCAAGGCCAGAAGAAACAAGAATATGCTTACTATAAAAAGATACTGTTTTTTTTTAGATTTATTGGCAGCAAGCATAAACTCATCCGTAATCAATTGTTATCTTATTTAAAGATAGCAGATAGGATTAGTTAAGTCATTATTGAATATTTTTAAGGAAGACAATGAAGCGACATGTATACATGCTTTCAGATGGTACAGGAATTACAGCCGAGGCGCTGGGGAATAGTTTAATTACTCAATTTGAAAACATCCAATTTGAAAAAACAACCATACCTTATATCGACTCTATCGAAAAAGCAGAAAGCGTGGTTATTCATATCAATAAAATACATGATTTGCACCAAATTAAGCCTTTGGTATTTATGACTTTAGTTAATCCTGAAATTAGAGCATTAATAAAAACTGCCCGGGCGAGTGTATTTGATTTGTTTAGTACTTTTATCGGGCCTTTGGAAACAGAGTTAAATGAAAAATCTTCATATACAGTCGGCCGTACTCATGGTGTTGCGGATAATAAAGCTTACTTGCATCGAATTGAAGCAGTAGATTACGCCTTATCACATGATGACGGTGTTGCAACGCGAGGATATGAGCGAGCCGATATTATTTTAATTGGCGTCTCTCGGTGCGGCAAAACCCCCAGCTGCCTCTATATGGCTTTGCAATATGGAATTTCTGCTGCTAATTATCCTTTTACAGAAGATAATTTGACGGAATTTCATTTGCCTGAATTATTAAAACCATACAAAGATAAATTATTTGGCTTAACTATAGATGTAGAGCGATTACAGCAAATTCGCCATGAACGCAGGCCAAACAGCAAATACTCTTCTTTTGAGCAATGTCGCCTGGAAGTTACTGAAGTCGAAGAAATGTATAAACGAGAGCGCATCCCATACCTTAACTCTACAAAATATTCTATCGAAGAAATTTCTACAAAAATATTGGCTACATCTGGGTTGAAAAGAAAAATATAGCTCATGAAGAGTTAATTTGATGCATTTTGTTAATTTTTTCTTAATATTGATTTGTTATTATAAGGCTCAGAATAAAAGCCTAAAATATAGCAAATTAATACTTAACTGATGAGAATAGATAAACGATGGACCAGAGCTCAAAAAATATGAAAAAAAGATTAGATACTTTATGCGGCATTGCTTTTTTTCTAGCCTCTTTTTCAGGTAAAGTGCAATACCTGCCGTTAACGCCGTTAACGCCTGTAGCGATTCTTTTTTCTTTACTCTGTTATTTAGCCGGTTACTCTCTTTGGTTGGCATCAAGCTTTTTTTCTCCAGATCAATTGCCCAAAATAGAGAGCTGGTACGGTTTTGCCTCTTTTAAAGAGCAATGTAGTTATGCAGCCTTTTTAGGTATAATTGGTTCTTTAATCACTCTGGCTTCTCTGGCTTTTCCACCACTTTCAATGCTTGCCGTTTGGACTTTTTTTGCTAGCAATACGTTTTGGTCGATTAGTGAGTATCATAAGTATAAGAATCCTTCAGAGGATACGACTTACTCCGCATCGGCTCAAAAAAGTTTCGTTTATTATGCCTTAAGTGTTACTTTAATTGGATTTATCAGCGCAGCATCACTAACCTTGATTATTTTTTTCCCTCCCCTTGTAATCCCTATGGGCGTCTTTTCAATGACATTAAATACTGCGGCGACAATTACTGCTTTAACTTATTGGTACGATTACACTTTTGGTAACCACCATGAGTCTAAGTCTGTTGAGACAGAAGATGTTTCTACCCTATCTCCTGCTGTTTTTGAAATAGAGCGATTACCGAAAAACAACCCATCAAAAGAACCCCATCATCTGAGTAGTTTATTTCACTCCCCTAAAAGCGATAAACTTATACCAGAAGATCAAACATTTTCTTGTCTTTCATCCAGATAATTTAGTATATTCACGAGCCTGAGCTAAAATAGATTACAGGTAATCACTTGACAGGGGATGTTTATGGACGACATTATTACCGCAATGATTGAGAAAGCTTATAATTCTCTAGAGAATGCTTATGCACCCTATTCTCAATTCAAAGTGGCTGCATGTATTTGCACCGATAGCAATAATTTATTTAATGGTGTAAATGTTGAAAATGGTTCTTATGGTTTAACTGCTTGTGCTGAAGCTTCAGCTATTTGTAATATGGTATCTTCTGGAGAACGGCACATTAAAAGTGTCGTAATTTTAGCAGGTAATAATCAACTTTGTCCGCCTTGTGGTTCTTGCCGGCAAAAAATCTTTGAGTTCTCTATGCCCGAAACGCAAATTCATCTTTGTAATAAAGAGGGCATTTTACGAAGCGTTCGCATTGATGAATTGCTTCCATTGGCTTTTAATTTTAAAAATTAACTGGATTATTTATGTCACAAACAATAACACCATCCGCCCCTCATTTGGCTTGTAAATACATACAAACTCTTTATCCTCAATTCCATCCTGTGATAGGCATTGTTTTAGGCTCAGGATTGGGACAATTTGCTGATGAATTGGAAGACATCCGCTCTATAAATTATGATGAATTAGTCGGTTTTCCTGAAGTTACAGTCAAAGGCCATGGCGGTAAATTAATTTTAGGACGTTGGCATGGTGTTGATGTGGTTTGTTTGCAAGGCAGAGCACATACTTATGAAGGATTAGCTAATTATGATGTAGTGAAAAATTACATTCGTACTTTAAAACTTCTTGGTTGTACACACTTTATTGCGACTAATGCCGCAGGCTCCTTAAGAGAGGATGTAGGTCCTGGCGAGCTCATGCTAATCCATGATCACATTAATCTGCAACCAGGCAATCCACTCGTTGGTCCTAATGATGATGAATTTGGTTCTCGTTTTTATCCTCTGGATAATGCTTATGATGCCAATATGCGTCAGACATTGCTGGCAATAGCTGAAAAAAATCATATTAAGCTTCCTGAAGGTGTTTATCTTTCTGTACTTGGCCCACATTATGAAACTGCAGCTGAAATTCGAGCATTTAAATTATGGGGTGCTGATGCGGTTGGGATGTCTACCGTTCCTGAGGTGCTGGTAGCCAATCATTGTGGAATGAAAGTAGCTGTGATTTCCATGATAACAAATTATGCAACTGGATTAAGTAAGACCAGTCATAATCATGATGATGTTGTAGATGTAGCTGTTCATGGCGCTGCCAAGCTAAATACGCTCCTTAAACAATATATTATCGAGTTAGCGTGACATTTCTCAAGCAGCTTAACAGGATACTCGAAGAGTTACTGGACTCTACAGCACTGCAAATAGACAAGGAATTACTTATTCCTTGTCTTGATCTTACCTTACTAAAAGAAAACTCAAGTAAAGAATCAATTAGCCGAATGGCACAATTAGCGCAAAAACATCAAGTAGCAGCGCTTTGCGTTTATCCGCATGATTTGCTCTATATTCCTCCCTCATTTTCTGTTCGGCGAGCTTCGGTGATTAACTTTCCTAAGGGCTTGGATAGCGTTATATCATGTAAGCAGCAAATTACGATAGCGAAAAAAAATGGCGCTCAAGAAATTGATTACGTTTTTCCTTACGTCATGTATTTAGAGGGCAATCATTCCTCTGCCTTAACCCATGCCTGCGATGTGATTGCTTTTTGTAAAGCGAATCAATTAGGTATTAAAGTAATTTTGGAAACAGGAGCATTTTCTGATTTGGAATTATTATATCAATTAGCACTAGAACTAATTGCAATGAAAATTAATTTCTTGAAAACATCTACAGGAAAAACAGAGACCGGAGCTACACTCTCGCATGCCTTGACTTTATTATGCGCTATAAAAGAATCAGGTGCTCCCTGTGGATTAAAAGTATCCGGAGGAATAAAAACTTGCTCCCAAGCACAGTATTATGCTTTCCTTGCTCAACTCGTCTTACAAAAAGAGCTCAACTATAGTTGGTTTCGTATTGGTGCCAGTAGCTTATTACAAGAACTCTTAAATGAGCCAGCATTAACCGAGCCAAAACAGTCTTACTAGACAGTACAACAAAGTCATACCAATGGCCGGGATCACTAAAAATCCTAAAAAGATATGAATTTGAATTCTATTCTCAGCCGATTTTCTATAAAAATTTGATAATTTTTTAAATAAAGACACGTTTCATTCCTGATAGTGAATATAGCGCTAGGTATAATCGAATACATTTTTAATTATCTGCCGGCTAGTTATAGTAGCCAGAAGATGAACGTCTACGGTTTCCAAATAAAGATTTACCCAAGTTGATCTGCCTTTAATTTGCTGTTTCATCAGTCAGGTAACTCTATCAATTAATTGCGACCCTTTACTAGTAGTATGAAGCAGACAAGTAATTCATGCTAGTAAAGGGTCACATGGGGGTTCTGGGAAATGTCATATCTTCCGCAAAGAACCCCTATTAAATTAAAGAGACTCTATTTCATTGGATTGCATAGTAGTTTGTGTTAAATCAAGCAACTCTCTGACTGCCACAAAATACATGGTATAAGTTAAGACTGAGCTTGATTTAAGATCATTAACAATGTCGCCCCATCTTGTTATCAAATGCTGATGTAATTCACCCCAGGCATTAAGACGAGCACTTAAATCTGAATTACTGGCATCAAAGCCCATCAGTCCGGAAGTAAGTTGTCTTTGTTGCCAATCCAAATCATCACGTAATGCTTCTCTGGACAAAGACTCCCAATTGTTTTCTGTAGGATGAATAATAATTTGATTTCTTATCCATGCGATACCCAAATACTCTTCTAAACCAAAATAAAGTTCAGCTACCTTGGCAATAGAAACTCCTTTTAAGTTTGCAATTTCAATAATATCCGTCGCTGCAAAAAGCCCTCGAATAACAGTCAGCTCATGCGCAAGCCCTGGAGGAATTCCTTCCTCAATTAAAGCATGGTATTGCGTATTGTACTGCTCAAGATTTTTCTCACTGAATACTAAAGGCATTGATTTCTTTAATTCACTAATTCCAGTAGAGTAAAGTGCTACTGTTTGCGTGACATCTAATGCACGGCGTTGGGCACGGATAAACCATCGTGTAACTCGTCTTGATAAGCGCACATAGCACATCATCATTTCAATTTGTCTTTGCGCATTAATTTGAGTTCCTAGCGCTTCGATTTGCTTCCAAATACCCTCTAATCCAAGCACCGTGCGAGCAATGATATAAGCTTTGACTATCGCCAATACTGATGCACCCGTTTCTTTTTGTAGCCTATAAACAAAAGTAAAACCCATTTCATTATTAATAATATTGCTTAATCGGGTTGCAATAATTTCACGTCTCAACGGATGATCTTGCATTTGACGGCTAAATTGCTCTTGCAAAGGTTTGGGAAACGAGTTAACCAATACTTGCGTCATAAAACTTTCTTCAGGAAGATCTGATGCAAGAATCTGTTCTTTCAGTATGGTTTTACTGTAGCACATTAACACTGCAATATCTGGTCTTACCAACCCTTCGCCATTGAGTTTTCGCTCCATTAATGCTTTATCATCAGGCAAAAATTCAAGTTTACGATCTAATTTGCCTAATCGTTCCAGTTCGTTGATATAGCGGCCTTGCAATTCAAGTGCTCGTAATGACTGTGAAGCCGACAAGCTGATTGCACGAGTTTGTAAAAAATTGTCCCTTAAAACCAATTTAGCCACTTCATTAGTCATCTCACCTAAAAGCTCATTACGCTGCTTTAGGGTTAAATCACCTGAAGCCACAATGCTGTTCAGTAAAATTTTAATATTAACTTCTTTATCTGAGCAATTTACACCGCCGGAATTATCAATAAAATCGGTGTAAATCATACCGCCATTTAGAGCATATTCTACACGTGCTAGTTGAGTGAAGCCTAAATTACCGCCTTCACCTACAATACGACATCGTAATTGTTTGGCATTGACCCTAGTGGCATCGTTAGCTCTATCACCTACATTAGCGTTGGTTTCAGAACTGGATTTTACATAGGTACCTATTCCACCACTCCATAACAAATCAACTTTTGCTTTTAAAATAGTTTTTATCAACTCATTTGGTTCAATTTGCGTCACTTTTAAACCAAAGACTTTTTGCATTTCAGGGCTAACAGGAATAGATTTAGCGCTTCGATTGAATACGCCACCTCCTTTGGAAATCAAGGCGGCATCATAATCTGACCAACTGGAGCGAGGCAAATAAAACAGCCGCTCTCTTTCTTTGAAAGACAGCATGGGTGAAGGATCTGGGTCCACAAAAATATGTTGATGATTAAATGCACCGATTAACTTGATGTGTTTGGATAGAAGCATACCATTGCCGAAAACATCACCTGACATATCACCAATTCCTACTACAGTGAAATCCTGATGCTCCATATCAAAGTTGAGTTCATAAAAATGACGTTTTACAGACTCCCATGCGCCTTTGGCTGTAATACCCATTTTTTTATGATCGTATCCTACTGAACCACCTGAAGCGAAAGCATCACCTAGCCAAAATTCATGTTCTAAAGAAATGGCATTGGCTATATCAGAAAAAGTAGCGGTGCCTTTATCTGCCGCAACAACAAGGTAAGGATCGTCCTCATCGTAGCAAATCACTGCTTGAGGTTTAACAACAAGACCATCTTTATAATTATCAGTAATGTCTATTAATCCCCGTATAAAGAACTGATAGCAAGCAATTCCTTCCGCCATCACCTCTTCACGAGTTCCATTGACAGGCATGCGTTTGGGAACAAATCCACCTTTCGCACCACTAGGGACAATAACTGAATTTTTAACTTGTTGTGCTTTCATCAAGCCAAGAATTTCAGTTCTAAAGTCTTCTCGTCTGTCTGACCAACGCAAACCACCACGAGCTACTTTACCACAACGCAAATGAACGCCTTCAAAACGAGGCGAGTAAACAAAAATTTCAAACATGGGTTGTGGTTTAGGTACACAGGGTATGTTTTTGCTATTCAACTTAATAGAAATATAATTTTTGAAATGTCCATCTGCACTGACTTGATAAAAATTAGTTCTTAACGTTGCACTGATAGCATGTACATATTGCCTAATGATTTTATCTTCATCCAGATTAGACACATTTTCCAAATCAGCCCATATCTCTTGTACTAAAGCTTCATAATGCGCAGTTCTCTCTTGATATCCTTTTGGATTAAAACGAATATCAAATAATTTTATTAATTTTTTTGCGATGTTGACATTATTGTTTAATGCCGTCTCCATGTATTCTTGACTGAAAGTAAATCCAATCTGTTTGAAGTATTTTGCATACGTTCTTAATACCGCGACCTCACGCCAATCCAGGCAAGCAGCCAAAACCAATTGATTAAAGCCATCATTTTCCGCATCGCCAAACCAGACTTTAGCAAAAGCATTTTGGAATAACTCTTTGATCTCATCTAATTGCAATACAATATCTTTTTTATATTGCATGGCAAAATCATTAATCCAGACTAGTTTGCCATCATCAAATTTTAAAGCATAGGGTCGTTCGCTAATAGCCCTCAAGCCCAGGTTTTCTAAAATAGGCAAAATATCTGACAAGGGAATGGTTGTATCATGTTGATATACTTTTAGACGAAAATTAAATTCACTTTCATCCAGTGGTTTATAGAAGTTAATGCCTAAAGGATTTTCTGATGTCAGAAGTTGGATGTGCTTGATGTCATACACAGCAACTCGTGGTGAAAAAACATGTGTATAGGCAATAGGAAACGAATTTTTGTACCGAGAATATAAGGCGTTTGATTCTTCTTCGCTATAAGATTCATAAAGATAATACTGTAGCTCATCACTCCATGAGCGTGCAGCTTCAATCAATTTTTTTTCAATCTCATTCAAATCAAAAGCGGGCACGCTATGAGGGTCAACGCGAACCAGAAAATGAATTCGCGCCAAAATGGATTCAGAAAATTGTGTTGTAAATTCTATTTCCTGGGCTTGAAAACTCTCTTCTAAAATTCGCTGCATGGTAATACGCAATTCACTATTAACAAGCTCTTTAGGGATATAAACCAGACACGAAATAAACCGTCTGTACACATCCATTCTTGCAAACAAACGAATTCGCTTTCTTTCTTGCATATAAAAAATGCCCATTGCAATTTCTAAAAGCTCATCTTCTGTTCCCTGGATTAAATCATCTCTTGGCAATGTCTCAAGAATATTAAGTAATACCTTTCCTGAGTGGCTGTGCGGATTTAAGTTGGAGTTTTCCATGATTAAAGCCACTTTGTGCCTTAAGAAAGGAATGTGTTTCGGATTGGTATGGTATGCAGCAGAGGTATAAAGACCGATGATTCGTCTTTCTCCAATCACATTTCCCTGATCATCAAAACGCTTGATTCCAATATAATCGGTATATGCATTACGATGCACTGTTGCCAGATTGTTTGTTTTAGACATCACAAGAATACGAGGAGACAGCGAAAACTCCTGAGCTTCTGGCGTCATGGCAGAAATATTACGCGTGTGGCCAGCAGCTAAATTATCACGCAAAACACCCCGGCCAGTATTAGGTACAGCTTGTAATAATTTGTCTTTTCCATGCTGTACTAATTCGTAATCGCGCATGCCTAAAAAAGTAAAATGATGATCCTCTATCCAATGAAGAAACGCTTTTGTTTCTTGCACTTCATCAGGATCCAAGCCCTTCGTTTTTGAAGAAAGCTCATTGACCGCCTCTTTTACTTGAGCACGCATTTGGTTCCAATCAGCAAATACGACATGATTGTCTTCCAATGCACGCTGAAAATTTTTATGCAATTGCTCTAAAGTATCGGTTGTTGTTTGTCTGTCAATGAGCATAAAAATAGGCGCTTCATTAAGCGTGTCTTTGTCATTCAAATCACTATTTCGAGGCAGTACAGCACAGATGCGATGGTTCTTGTCTCGTTTAACCTTGATGCCACCCATATGAACGATGAGATGAGAGGCTAATCCCAAACGACTAATAACCATACGCATGGAATCAACCAAAAAAGGCATGTCATCACAGATAACTTCTACTGCTGTATGTGTGGTTTGCCAACCATTGCGTTCAAAATCAGGATTATAGATATGAATTTTTGTCTCATGCGGTTGACGTGTTTCGATAAGAGTCCAAAAGTTAACAACTGCACCATATAAATCTTCTATACTCCAGGCAGTTAAGTCTTCCAATGCAACCGTACCATAAAACTGTTGTGCAAACTCAGCACAAAAATCAGCTTGATCGCTTGCCATAGACTGTTTAATTTTTTTTACCACCGCAGCAATTAATATATCTTTGCCTTCTTCAAATTTATAAGACATTAGTCACCTCATCAGTGCCGTAAGATTCGGCATTAATTTTTTATTATTGAATGCATACCAAAGTGTCCGTCGTAGCCCATTGTGCCAACACAATGATGTCACTGTTATTCATCCGAATACATCCACGCGAACCAGGAATCCCCAACGGTGTGGTGTCAGGAGTTCCATGAATATAAATATACCTATTGAGGCTATCCACATCGCCTCCTTTATTTCGACCAGGCTCCAAGCCGTCCAACTGTAAAATTCTTGTTAAAATCCAATCACGATTAGGATGTTGCGTGCTCAATGCCTCACTATAAAGCTCTCCCGTCCACTGTCTTGCAACAAATACGCTATTTTTTTCATTTTCCAAACCAATAATAGCATGCACTTTATGCCATCCTCTTGGCGTACACTCACTATGAATCAACTCGCCGACACCGTTCTTTCCTGTAGATATCAAGTAAGTATTAACGACCTTGTCCTGTTCATAGCAAATCATTTTTTGTTCTGAAACTGAAACTATAATTAATTGATTTCCTTTATTCATGCCTGTCGCTAACCATTATGGTTTTAGTATTTACAAACTCTAATATCCCTTCTCTTGACAGCTCTCTACCATATCCAGAGTTCTTAATGCCGCCAAAAGGCAATCGCGGATCGGATACTACGGAAGCATTAACGAAGCAAACCCCTGCCTCAATCTCTTCAGTAGCAATACGCTCCCCTCGCTGTTTATCACGTGTAAAAACCGCCGCACCGAGACCATATGGACTTTGATTGGCTAAAGCAATGGCTTCTGTTTCATCATGAGCCGAGCAAACCACTATAACGGGCCCAAATAGCTCTTCTTCAAAAGCAGTCATTCCTGGTTTTACATCCACTAGTAAAGTGGGCGGATAATAGAATCCTTTACCGTCAGGAATTATACCACCACCTAATAATTTAGCACCTTGTTTCAACGTTTTTTCTACCTGTAATTGCAAGGTTTCACGTAAATCCTTTCTTGCCATGGGGCCTAATTGTACTAAAGGATCGAGAGGACTCCCCATAATGTATTGAGTCATGCATGTTTTTATTTTTTGAATTAACTCTTTTTCAATACTTTTTACAGCAATAATGCGTTTTGCTGCAATACATACTTGACCAGTATTATTTAAGCGTGATGCTACTATGCACTGTGCTGCCCAATCCAAATCAGCATCTTCTAGTACCAAATAAGGGTCTGATCCGCCTAATTCTAAAACAGATTTTTTTAAATATTTCCCGGCCTGGCTGGCTACACTTTGGCCAGCACGCTCACTACCTGTTAGCGTGACAGCAATGACCTCTGGCGCTTTAATGACAACAGAGGCTCCCTCATTATCAATGATAAGATGTTGAAAAAGTCCTTTTGGAAAGCCTGCCTGAAGAAATAATTCTTCAATTTTATTGCCAGTACCAGTAGAGATGGGAGCATGCTTTAGCAAAGCAGCGTTACCTGCCATAATAGTAGGTACGAGAAACCGAAATACTTGCCAAAAAGGAAAGTTCCAAGGCATAATTCCAAAAACAATACCTAAAGGGGCGTAACATATTTTCGCCTGCTTCATTTCTATTTGAATGTATTGCGACTGCAAATACTCTTCAGCATGAGCCATATAATGCAGACAAAGGCGACGGCATTTTTCTATTTCTGCTTGACCTTGCTGAACAGGTTTTCCCATTTCCAAAGCCATCAATAAAGCCAACTCAGATTGATGATGTTCCAATAACTGAGCCAAATTAGCCATAAGCTGCTTACGCAACGTATGCGGACTTTTTTTCCACAAACAATAAGCTTGGTGTGTTTGTTGTATTTTCTGCTCAATTTCTTTTTCATTCAGACAATGATAGGTGGCAAGAATGCTTTCATCAGCTGGGTTAATTGTTTGTATTTCCATATTATTATCCGCATATTAAATTTATTAAAGTTTAGACTAGATCTGACTTTTTTAAAAAAGATCACACCCTCAGCCATACAATTGTGCCTGGTTGCGCTTTACTTTTATTTGCTGTTACTATTTTGAATAACAGGTGAAAGGCCAAGCACAAACTCTATAACTCTGCTTTGTTTTTCTAAAACTGACCTAAATGAGCGCCTTTTTTATGCAACATAAATCGCCTACATTATTACAATATCTTGCATCTTGGTCTGTACATCTTTTAACTGCCAGCGGTGCTTGTCTTGGTCTTTTTACGTTATTAAAAATTCATCAGCAGCATTATGTCACAGCGCTATGGCTAATGGGGATTACTACAGTGATTGATGCAGTTGATGGTAGCCTTGCGCGTTTAGCTCATGTTAAAACCATCTTACCTGGTATTGATGGGGCTTTATTAGATAATATTGTTGATTATCTAAACTATGTTATCACCCCTTGTTTTTTCTTGTTGGTAAACCCTGAGCTATTACCTAAAGAGCCTGCACCATTAATCGTTATAATAGTTTCGCTCGCGTCAGCTTACCAATTCTGTCAAACTGATGCAAAAACAGCAGATCACTTTTTTAAGGGATTTCCCTGTTATTGGAATCTTATCGTTTTTTATATGCTGCTACTTCATACTGCACCATGGCTTAACGCATTAGTGGTTATTATTTGTTCTATATTAGTGTTTATACCGATTAAATACGTCTACCCTTCTCGATTAGATTTTGTAACCTCCTCTGCCGTAGTTAAAAAAATAATCCATGGATGTTCTGTATTATATGGAATAAGCACGGCAATCTTACTCTTCCAATATCCCAAGACCAATACCTTTTTCATGCTATTATCTCTAAGCTATATATTACTGTATCTGGCTTTAAGTGGCTGGCATACCTGGGTTGCACGACAAAACCCCTTAGCCCTTTAAGATTAACCCTAATGTTGAACGCGTCAAGGAAAAAGTCAGATTGGAGTCGGGTTAGGCTATCTTGTCGTAAAAAAAGCGCAGCATGCATCGGTATGTGAGCATTTTTTGCGACAAGATAGCTCAAGATGTGCCAGTTATGGCTTTGGGGTGAACAGAATGATTAATTGTAAGTGATCTTTATTTAACCGCGAACATAGACAATGAAAATTTTATGATTACAATAATCAAAAATTAGTTTTCTGAGGAAATTATGTCTTTATTTAGTCGTTGCATTAAAATTACATTCTTAACCACAACCTGCATTAACCTGGCATATGCCGCTAGCATATTCCCTCGTGGTTGTGAGGTAACTGGCTTTGGTTATTACCAAAATTATTTGATCCTGAACGAATCAGGACAACAAACATATTATCTTGTACAAAATAGAACAGACCAAAAAATTGAATTAGAACGTCATGAAACAGATGATGTATTCATGAGTCCTCCTTTACAAGCATCCTTAGATCCCATGAACTGGGCTGCTTTTGCATCAGATGTTAGAAATGTCAATTTCAAATGTTACAAAACAGCAGACAACAATACTGCTTTGGTTAATTGTCAGGATGTATTGGAAGTATGTCAATATCCACGTGTTCGTTTTGCATTGAGCAACATGGGAAATTACTGGATTGCTATTAACAAGTCTCAACATGATGTAATCGAGGAATCTGTTGCTAAAGGCATTTATTTAAAATGGTAATCAATCAACCTCAATTTTTTAGGATTTAGCTATGAGTAAAACGCCTTCTCAAATGGTTGCATTAGGCACTACGGCAGTAGATTTTAAATTAAAAAATGTAATTACCGATGATTATTTTGAGTTCAATAAAAAAACTCAGGCAAAAGCCAGCGTTATTTTTTTCACCTGCAATCATTGCCCCTATGTTAAGCATATTAATGCTCAGCTAGTAAAAGTTGCGAATCAATACCTAAAAAAAGATATTCTATTTATCGCAATAAGCTCCAATGACGTAGAAAAATACCCAGATGATTCACCCGAATTAATGAAACAGGTCGCTCAAAATGAAAACTATCCCTTTCCTTATCTTTATGACGAAACTCAAGAAGTAGCCAAAGCCTACCATGCTGCATGCACCCCTGATTTTTTTATCTTTAATGAAGCACATGAACTAGTTTACAGAGGGCAATTTGATGATTCCCGCCCCGGCAATGCCATTGCTGTTACAGGAGATTCATTAACCCATGCTCTAAACTGCTTATTAGAAGAGCGTGAGATTGATACGATACAAAAGCCTAGCTTAGGATGTAATATCAAATGGAAATAAATAATCGCTAAGCCAATTTGTTTGCAAGCATGGTAAAACAGAACAAAGAACGTCACAATTCTTTGCTGTCATTTCATGCTTGCTGCGAATTAGCAATAAATAGGATTTAAAATGTCTGTGGATGTTACTAGAACAATTTACTAGCCAAACTTAGAGCTTAGAACTTGCTGTATTGACAACTGGAGTAAACGATTAACCGATTGAATAAAGTAAAAATGGCTTAATTGCCTAATATAGGCTATCCTTAAATTACAAAGAATAAATTATAGCGAGTTTATCATGTCACTTAAGCTTACTACCCGTCTATTAGGGGTTTTTAGTTTATTATGGATTAATTTTGCTCATGCGGAATTTCCATGTTCAGATTGCAGTACTTACTGTCTAAGTCCCCATACCTGTGAGTGGATTCAAAATTCTCCTTCTAGTGGGCCAGATAAACAGTGCTCTTGTAGATGAAAAATAGCTCCCCGTGGCAATTTTTATTATTTTAGACTGCCACTCTGTGCTAGTAGGCAATTAAAACTTTGGATTATCCTTCTTATACCTCAGGTTGTTCTGCTTGTTGCGCTAGCTGTTCAAACTCAGACAGACAAGCGCCAGCAAGCTTTTGGAATAGTCTTTTAGTGGCTTGTGTTAATTTTCCTTCGATGGCAGCAATAACTATTCTTTATTTTTTTCCAAAAATCTCCGTTCGTCTTACGCGGCCTATTTTCTACGAAGTGAAAAGCCTCAAAAAAAACAACTTGGTTGATTTTTCTCCTTATTGAGTGTAATATGCTGAAAAATAAATCATGCTCTAAGGTCACTCCATGCCACTTTTTTATACGTTGCTCCTTGGTATCGCATTCTATTCGAGTTTATTCTTAATCGCTTATACTGTCGTGAAAATTCTGGAGGCCACAGCCAGATTACTTAGCTATTTAGTAGTTGAAAGCATGCGGATAGCTGCTGTAGCATTGAATGCTTTGCTAACCGGCCTATATCAGGTTGCTGAAGCAGTCATGCTAATAATATATCAAACAGGCCAGGCATTGGCTCATTTGTTTGTTAATATTTCAGAATATTTTTTCAAGAAAGCTGATACTGCATCTGTGCTAATAAATAATGATATTCCCGAGCCTTCTGCACCAGCACAAGAAATTGATTTTAATACGATATATGTGCCATCTGCAGGAAAACCATTATATATGATGGCCACCCCTCTTCGATTTTTTTCAGAAGCTCCGACAACAACCGCTACCATTATGACATCAGATCAAATAGACTTTTATGAAAGTATGATGCAACAGCAATTTTAATGAACTGCTCTCTAAGCAAACTGCACTAAATGGCTGTTATTTTATTCGCCAAGTTAATGTTCAGATTTTCATGTCCTAATCGAAGAAAAATGTACACGCAAGCATTGTTCTGATTGAGCGACATGGAAAGATGAATATTAGTCTGGATAAAGAAAATGATAGCTATTTAATGTGTATGACTAAAAAATCATCTTCGCAACATCAGTTCACAAGCAGTCTGATGATCAATTAATAGAGTGATTCATCATCTTTTTTCTCTTGTTCATTAATTTTTTATCCACCCAACCCAAGACGACTGGCATTTATTTGCATCTCAACAAAAGCATCAATTTCTTCTTTTAACTGTGAATCCTCTACTAATTGAGAAACATTAAGCGGCTCTCTTGTCAGTGGATTATTATGACTTTTCGCTATATGATGAACTATCCACGATCGTTCGTACCGTTGATTGGGATGAGAGGCGACAAATACGGGATTACTCATGATACAATAAGAAAGAGGACATCGGTAGTTTTCGGGAATTGAGCCTTGATAGTTGATTTCTTCTAACTTAAAATTATTGATTCCTTCTTGAGGATTCGCCTGGGCAGCAGGTCTGGAAAAAAAACCGCCCCTCATTAAACCTAAAAAAGAAGTGTTATTATTGTCCAATTCAGGGCTTCTACGAGATTGACTTTCCTCCCTCTGAATATTTTCAAATGACCTGATTGATTGTTGCTCTTCAGTCTCCCAGGGTAAATGAGTATCTAATAACGCACTTACTGCCTCAATAGAGGACATTGATAATCCATGACGATAAAGTCTATTTAATGTTTCTACACTTTTTCCCAAGTGATGCCTTCCTGCTTGATCATTGTTTGCATTAATTGCGTTAGCTAATACAGTTAATGGGAGGCGCGTTCGTGAGGGTATATAGTTAGCTTGCGCCTGAGAACTATAAGCACTTAAATTACGCATGACACCATCTAATGGCATTAAAGGCATGAAAAAAGCTCCAATAGCAAATAACTATGTTTACTATTCTAGCACAAATTTATTTTTATGATTAAATTGCAAAAAAAACCTTTCATGCATTCCGGGCGATAATGACAAAGTTCCATTAGCGCTTCGTGATGTTCTCTCGCAATTTTAATGGCCACAGCTTATCCGCGGCATCCAGGCGATCTGAATCAACAGCAAATAATCTTGTTTGCTATTTTAACGGCTAAATTGTAAAGAGACCTTCGCATCCATCCCTGGCGATAAAGACAAAGTCCCATTAGCACTTCCCGTCATCTCATTTAGTACGCCTCGTAAGGAACCATAATCTGTTTTAACACTCATCACACCATTTATACAAACAGCATTTAATACCTGTGTTACTCGCTGTGGGCATAAAGCATTGCCATAATCTTTGTGAGCTGAAGCGGTAATGGTGAATCGACCTGCATTATCAACGTTTCCTAGTATGCCTTCACCATGATATTTACAAGTCCCAATAATCCAATTGGTTGCTTTGCCTTTACCCACCCATGTCCCAGCAATAGAATGACAGGCATCCACATCACTTAACTCAATACTGTAATTTGCATAAGATAGGGGGCAAAAAAGTACCGTTTTTACTGTCCATGCAATCCATATCATTTTTCTCATTGTAGTCCTTTTTATAAACGAATAGGATGATTACTATAATCAAACCAGAGACTGTCTATAATTGCTTTTCAGACAGGAAATAAAACCGCCTATTTAAGAGCGGCAATTTTATTTATTGTATAAGCCAAACGACACCCTGCGAATGCAATTTGTTGTTCACTTAAACGTTGTGCATGGTCTTGATATTGGATACTGGGTTGCTTATGAGTGCGTATAGAATATGCTTGATTTATCGCTAGTTGATGTGATTGATTAAGCCAATATTCCGGTTTTGACTGAGCTGTTTCTGCCTTGCAAGGCCATTTTCTTTCTATCTGAATCGCTTGCATTTTTAATTCATTCCACGAATTATGATGCAGTATCCCTGCACCATTATCCCAATACTGGTGTAGGTTTTTACCTACAGGGCTTGCAGAAAAGAGATACAGATTCCCTCCTAAATCACCTTCTGGCAATCGTTTGCTGACTTTGGTTGCTGCATGTAAAGGCTGATGTATGTCACCTGTGACATGAATAAGTATCTTTAGATATAATGCCTTTTTTCCTCTGTTTGTTTTATTAGATAAAAGTACTTGCTGTGCTTGCTTTATAGCCCATAATGCATTTCTTTGATTGACAGCAGGCAGTTTGCTTTTGTCTCTGGTAAAAGGGATATCGACATAATGCCAAGCGTCAAATTGATGAACATTCTTCTTTCGTATTGCATCAAGCCATGTTGAAATGCTTACAAAATAAGGTTCCAGAGAGGCCTCGCTAACATCAAATACGGTGCTACATAATCGCTTTCCTTCTGGGGTTAAATGATTATACGCTATTTGTGCTACCAATTGATGCCCTGTAGCATTCCAGCTGTAGCTGGTAAAACTACAGCACATAAAGCTTAGAATAAATAATAGATATTTCATGCTATCCCAGATAAGGTGACCAAGCAGGTTCTTGCACATCACCATCACGAGCAGGCAAGCGTACTCTGATTCGACCATCCAAAGAAACAATACCTAAAACACCCTTATCTTGATAATGCGTTGCATACAAAACCAATTTGCTATTAGGTGATACAGAAGGAGACTCATCCATACCGGAGAAAGTGAGGCTTGCAATTGGGCCTCCATTAGCACTTTGTAAGCCTATGTTAAAGTTTCGCTCATCTCTATGCAGCATTACTATGTTTTTCATATCAGGCGTATACGAAGCTCGAGCATTATAATTGCCTTCAAAGGTGAGACGAGATACTTGTCCACTAGCTAATGATAACTTATATACTTGTGGTGAACCGCCTCGGCCAGAAGTAAATAATAAGTTTTTTCCATCGGGTGAAAAGCGAGGCTCGGTATCAATAGCATCGCCAAAAGTCAGCTGCTTCATTGAGCCAGTTTGCACATCCACACTATAAATCTTGGGCCGGCCACTTTTAGATAAAACAACAGCCAATTGACGGCCGTCAGGAGACCATGCAGGAGCACCATTAATACCCGGGAAGCTGGTAATTAAACGTCTTTGTCCTGTTTCCACAGATACTGTAAAAATTTGCGCTTTTTTACGCTCAAAAGACACGTAGGATATAGACCGACCATCAGGAGACCAGGAAGGAGACATAATGGGCTCTGTTGAAATCAAAAGGCTCTGAGGATTATGCCCATCTGCATCAGCAACTTCCAGTGTGTAACGACTCCCCTCTCTGCCTCTCTGAACAGAAATATAGGCAATGCGTGTTGAAAAAACGCCACGCTCTCCAGTGAGTTTTTGATACACTTCATCACTGATATGATGTGCAAGTGCGCGTATTTGTCTTTCATTTACCCTATAGGACTTGGTTAGCAGTACTGCTCCATTGGCTGCTGCATCTAAAAGAGTAAACGATACGTCGTAAGCGCCGCCCGTTTTAATCACACGACCAGTGACCACACTGTCAGCACCCAATTGTTTCAAGACACTGGCTGGAGATTGCGCATGAGCACTCTGCGGTCCGGAAATGATTTTGAATTGGCCCGACCACGACAGGTCGCTTTGAATGACGTTCCCTACTTCTTGCGAGGCATTGTCTGAGCCAAAAGAATTAATTGCTATAGGAAGCGCAGAACTAATCCCTTGTGTAAGTTCCAAGTCTAAAGCATGGGCTTGACTGATTAGGCCAAGTATGAAAAATGCAATTATTCGATGCATCACAAGTATTACCCCCTTAATTGTTCAGGACGAACAGTTAAACTAATGTCTCTAAATAAATTAAATGTTTCCATATCCTTAGGTACAGGTAGTGGCGATGCTTTATAGATAGCCGTTTGCGCTGAGCGATCAAGTAAAGGATCGCCGCTACTCCGTGTTAAAGAAACTTCAAGGACTGCACCATCAGGTGCCAAGCGGATGCGGAATTGACTTGATAATGCACTGTTTGCATTATCAGGCAATATCCAATGTTGACCAATTGCATTGACAATCAACGCCTTATACTTATCCACTTCACCTGCAATACGTGCTTCTTTTTCTGCATTGGCAGCAGCTTGTTGCTTGGCGGCTGCCGCGGCTTCTTGCTGCTTTTTACGTAAGGCATCGGCTTTGGCCTGCTGATTTTCTGCCGCCTGACGTGCTTTCAATTGCTCGGCGGCTAATTTTTTTTCTTTCTCTATGCGTAATTGTTCAGCTTTTGCTTTTTCATCCGCTTTTTTTTTATTTAACTCGGCCAGTTTTTTCACTTCCTGCTCTTTTTGTTTAACTAGCTCGTCTTTTTGTTTCTTCAGCTCTTCTATTTTTTTAGCTTCCAATGCTTTTTTCTCTGCCAATTCTTTCAGATGTTTCTTCTCTTCTTCTGCTTGCTTTTTCCTTGCAATGGCTATTCTATTGGCTTCTTCTTTTAATTTCGCCAGTTGCTGTTGCTCTTGAATTCTTTGCTTTTTAGCCTGAGCCAGTTGTCTGTTTAATTCGGCTTGTCTGTTTATTTCTGCTCGTTTTTGTTGTTCTCTTTCTTGCTTTAACTTATTAACTGTCTCCATAACTTGCTTGTTATCAATACTAACTGCCTTGACAATTTCAGGCTGCGGTATGGCTACAGGCAAGTCTCTTCCAGAAAGATTTTGTGCCTCTTGCGTCAACACAGGTTTAGAAGAAGAGGTATCTACCAGCAATAAAGCCATTAAAAAAAGATGCAATCCGATGGCGAGCAAAAAAGCATTGCGGTAATTAGAAAAATAAATATTCATGCCTGACTCCCGGAGTCGTCACTATCAGAATCCGTTAATAAACCAACCTGCTCTGCTCCTGCTTGCTTTAATAATGCCATGGCCTGAACCACTTTGCCATAAGCTACTCCTTGATCACCCTTAACCAATACATTGAGCTTTTGACCCGATTGTTTGGCAAGCTCTAGTTCTGCTGCAACACGAACAACCAAAGGCTGGGCTTCTATGGGATCTTCAGGAATGGTATTAATATTCAGAAAATAAGTGCCTTGTTGATTAACAGAAACGATAACAGGCTCTCGCTCTGTTGGCTGCAAGGTTTCACTGGCTGCTTTAGGTAAATCTACGGTCACACCCTGACTTAACATAGGGGCTGTAATCATAAAAATAACCAAAAGCACCAACATGACATCGATGTAAGGCACTACATTAATTTCAGAAATAGGACGCTCACGCTTTACTTTTTGTCGAAGCATTGTACTGATACCTTTTACTGTGCGGGGGTTTGTTGTTCAATCAATGAAATTAACTCATCTTGAAATATATCATATTGATTCAACAGCTCATTAGCGCGAGTAGAATAACGGTTATAAGCAATTACTGCTGGTATGGCTGTAAATAAGCCTAACGCTGTTGCCACCAAAGCTTCCGAGATTCCTGGTGCTACCATAGCAATCGTTGCTTGCTGGGCATGCCCTAAAGCTTGAAATGAGGTCATAATTCCCCATACCGTGCCAAAAAGCCCGACATAAGGAGAAATAGAACCAACCGAAGCAAAAAAGGACAAATGCTGCTCTAACTGCTCAGCTTCTTTGGCATGACTAATTTGCATGACGCGCTGAATCGGTTCGATGACTACAGAGCCTTGTTTTCTTGCTCTGACAAACTCTTTAAATCCTGCATGAAAGATTGCAGCCATGCCTTTTTTTTCTTCACGATTGCTGTCTATGTCTGCATATAATTTGCTCAAATCACCGCTATCCCAAAATCGGCGTGAAAAAGCATCAGACAGCTGTTTGGTTTTATTAAAAAAACAAGCTCTCTGCACTATCAATGTCCATGACAAAACGGAAGCAGAAAATAGTAATAACATCACTGTTTTTACAACTAATCCAGCCTGCATGAAATACATTAATATATTCGCTTGATTTGCCACATTATTCTCCACTAACTTAAGAATGGTTCTTATTTACTTTTTTTGCTGATCAACAATTTTTCTTATCAAATACTAAAGGCAGTCTAATGGGTTTTAAATCAGTATTTACACAAACTACGCTGACTTCTGCCTTGCAGATTACTGTATTATGTTGGTTTATAATAATTTGTTCCATAATAAAACTACAGTTTTTTATTTGCTTTACCGATGTTTTAATTGTAAGCAAATCATCCAATCTTGCTGGCGCTTTAAATTGTAATTGTAACTGCGCTATTGCAAATAATATTTGTTGTTGATTTAACTCACTTAACAGTAACTCTTTAGAACGCAACACTTCTGTTCGTGAGCGCTCTAAATAGCGAAGATAATTGGCATGATAGACTATACCCATATAATCTACATCTTCAGTATAAACACGCACAGTATGTTGATAATCGCCAAAGATACTCATTCTTGTTCTATTGTATTTAATCCAAAATGCTCATAGGCTTTAGAAGTCGCCATTCTACCTCTTGGCGTACGCATAAGGAAGCCTTGCTGTATCAAAAAAGGTTCTAATACATCCTCGATAGTACCTTTTTCTTCACCAATGGCCGCAGCAATGCTTTCTAATCCCACAGGTCCTCCGTTAAATCGCTCAATAACTGCCATCAGCACTTTGCGATCCATAAGATCAAAGCCCTGGTGATCTACGTCCAGCATTTCCAATGCCTTTTGTGCCATATCCAGACTAATTCGTCCCTGTCCTTTCACTTCTGCATAGTCTCTGACTCGACGAAGAAGTCTATTGGCTATCCGAGGGGTTCCTCTGGAGCGACGTGCAATTTCTCTGGAGCCATCTGCATCAGCAGGAACCTGCAATAAATGAGCCGAACGAGAAACAATTTGCGTTAATGCCTCTACCGAGTAGTACTCCAGGCGTTGTACAATTCCAAAGCGATCGCGCAAAGGAGATGTCAAAGAACCTGCTCTAGTTGTTGCACCAATTAATGTGAATGGTGGTAGTTCCAATTTAATTGAACGCGCAGCTGGCCCTTCACCAATCATTATATCTAACTTGTAATCTTCCATTGCAGGATACAAAATTTCTTCAATAACAGGCGCCAATCGATGGATTTCATCAATGAATAATACATCATTGGGTTGTAAGTTGGTTAATATGGCAGCAATATCCCCCGCTCTTTCAATCACAGGGCCTGATGTTTGCCTGATATTGACGCCCATTTCATGAGCAATAATATTAGCCAGTGTTGTTTTTCCAAGCCCTGGTGGTCCAAAAATCAGTACATGATCGAGTGCATCCTGTCTTTTTCTGGCTGCATCAATAAAAATCTGCATCTGTGAGCTGACCGCCTCTTGGCCAATATACTCTTTCAGTGCTAAAGGACGTATGGCTCTGTCTATGGCTTCTTCGGTTAGAATACTTTGATTACTGATTAAGCGATCACTTTCCAGCATAAGATTTCTATTTCAAAAAGGTAAATGAATTTCATTTTAACATAGCTTCATTGCAATAATATAGTAGCACCTATAATACATTGGAGTGCCTATTGTTTATTATAAGGAGCGGAAATAAGATAAATGAGACGCCATTCTTGACTTGTAAACTGATCTGTAAAAAAAACATAAATTTTGCTTTTATCCCCATTGGATACTTTTATTAATTGAAATAAATTATTAGCAACAACAAGCTCTAATTTATCGTAATCCAAAAAGTGGGCTAATGATTGAAATCGCCACTTTTTATTGCTGTAATTTATGCTTATGACTTCTGGATGCGCGGTGCGTTGAGTAAAGCATTTTTTACAATAAAATCCCAAAATTAAAATCAAAGCCCATTGAACAATAAAGACTAGCGAAGAGGACAAAATAAAACCGATAGTTATTGCATAGACTATAATTATAAGGCGCTGATAAGTTTTGGAGCAGCTTGGTTTAGCTGTGAACTCTGATAAAGGAAACAAGTGAGGTTAACTCTGGATTATACGGTTGCTCATGCCCCATTAGCCATGCAAATAGCTCTGGATCTGTATGAGTTAATAACTCTTTAAATGTATTGAGTTGTTGCTCATTGAGCAAAGGAAGCCCCTTTTGTAAAAAGTTGGACAATATCAGGTCCAGCTCCAACATGCCTCTTCGGCAGCTCCATTTTAATCTAGCCATCTCTTCATTTTTTAACACAAGCAACACCTAAAAGCCCATTCCATTCAATACAGTAAATGATACACTAGACCTTTTATCTCAGGCAACCAATGAAATGAATAACTTTTTAACCCAATCCATTAATTCTCGCCCTTTAACAACATTTTCAAGCATTCACCATGAGCTTCAGCTGGCACCAGAGAAAAATTACTTATTTGATTTGTCTTATCTTTCTGCTTTATCAATTACCGGAGAGCGGGCTATTGAATTTCTTCAAGGTCAATTCACAGCAGATATTACTCAAGTTAATGACATCCGAATCGTTCAGACGGCACAATGCAATCTGAAAGGTCGAATTTTAGCTTTAATGGATGTCATTAACTGGCAAGGAATACAACTTATTTTACCAAAAGACATGCTGATACCAACTCAACAAAGCCTGACTAAAACCGCCTTGCTTTCTAAGGTTTCCATTGAAGAGAACACACACTGGCGCTTCTTTGGATTTTACTGCCAACAAAAAAGAGACCTCATTCCTGGCTCTGTTTTTCTACCAGATACTCTTTATGCCAAAGCAGAAAGCAAGCATTTTTGCTACTATCATTTAGGGCATGGTTTTTATATATTCATTGTTCATGAGCAAGTAGTCGAGGCATTGACTCATCCCTTTATAGAACAACAACAACTACTCGGCTCATTAACCTGGCATACATTAAGACTTTTTAATCATCAAATGAGTATCTACCCTGAGTCAAGAGGACTCTTTTTGCCTCATCGATTGAACTTGCATCAAACGCCTTATCTCAGTTTTGAAAAAGGATGTTATAAAGGGCAGGAAATCATCGCTCGCACTCATTATAGGGCGACATTAAAACATGAATTACAATTCTATACTCTATGTACCAACACACCGCTATTTTCGGGACAAAAACTATATCAACCTGACACAGAAATAGAATCTGGTGAAATTATTGACTATAGTATTTTAGATACCAACCGCTACCTGGTCGCCGTCTCTTTACTTAAAGAGTCCCCTTTAGAATTGTCCTTGGAAAAAAGTACTGTTGTAACGCTATTAACACCCTGTTTGTAATTGCAACATAGTAATCAAGCCCGTTTTTATATACAAACAGGCTTGATTGCCCAGGGCATATTGATATCTATTCACCACATTTTGAATGTGCTAGAGGAATAGTTATCAGGGTTTAAACTGTTATTCGTGCTCTGGAGAAACGACATAAATTCCAGGCGCATTTCTTAAATACTCATTATAATCCATGCCATAACCGAAGATATAATGATCTTCTACTTGCAAACCCACAAAATCTGCGTCTTTTAAACCATTGGGTACTCTTTTTCTGTACTTGTCTACCAATACCGCACTATATACTTCACTTGCCCCCATGTTTTTAATTTCTTCAATGATTGCAGCCAAAGTCACACCGCCATCCAAAATATCATCAACAATAAGTACGGTTCTATCTTTTAGGTCAGCAGAGGGTCTTACTTTCCAATGGATATCACCGCCTGTGATCTCTCCTCTGTAACGCGTAGCATGAACATAATCAACCTCTAAAGGAAAATCCAGGCGCAATAGAAGATTGCCCAGTGGAACTAAGCCACCAATCATGACACATAAGATGACAGGATTTTTGTCTTTGAGCTTTTCGTTAATATTGATTGCCATTCTATCTAGTGCGGCAGCCACTTCATTAGAAGTATAAAGACAGCTTGATTGTTCATATACTTCTTTAATTTTTCCTGGAATAGTCATTAGAATTTCCTTTAAATTTTAGCTATTGGGGATGAGGCTTGTTGACCTAAGCTTTTTTATATATCAGGTTGTTTTTGGTTTTCCATTACCAGGAAAAGGACTGACCTTAGCCCCGTATCCTAAATTGTCTTTCACTTTAGGAGTCCCTTTTTTAGTTACCTCATCAATACGAATAATCGAATGCATGGGTATGAACGTACGCACTACATTATTAAACTCCATTTGTAGTCGCTCTTCGGAAGGATCTACTACCAAAGTAGTTTGCTCACCAAACACAAGCTCCTCTGCCTCAAGAAAACCAAAAATCTCACTCTCTTTTATAGAATGAACATAAATTTCGTAAATAGCTTCTTGATTAGCAAAAGAAATTTTAAATAAGGTTTTTTTAACCATCAAACCACTCTTTTCCAAAAAAGAGAAAGTATACAAAATAAATGCGCACTTATAAATAATTTGTTGCAGGCAAGGCCGAAACAAATCGATTTAATACTGGCTCCATTATAAAAGAAGGCGTAATTGGCGTATACTTCTGCGCAATATAACAGTAAAACCCTGAAGGAAAAGGCCAAAGCATTTTTCCCATCTCATTCAAAAAATACATTTTTTTTAATGTCGATGATTTTTTCACCGGAGGCAGATAATAAAAATGACTCAATGAGCGCTGCACATAGCCTCTTTGCATCAATATTCTGTTCAAATAAAATGACGTGTACATGGTCAAAGGTTTTTTAGCATAACAATCCAATAGTCCTGATTTAAGAGCGCCGCCCCATAAACTCCATGGATTAAAGCAAAAAATAATTAAATACCCCATTGGTTTTAGAATGCGATCTATTTCATCAAGAATGAATAAAGGAGAACTAAAAGGCTCCATAACCAAGGGCGACACAACACAATCCAAACTATTGCGCTGTAGAGGAATTTGATTTAACGAACACGCGAGCGAAATATCTTTTGCTATTTGAGGAGAGGCAATCCACTTGTGTTGAAACAACAATTGATCAAGCCATAAATTAGAACCACAATGTCCTAATTGCAACAACGACTCCCCTTTTAAATAATTTAATACTGGTTCTAACTGCTTTTTAAACTCCGCAGCAACGGAAGCGCCTAAAGGCGTTTTAAACCATTCATCCAGTGAATGAAACTGTTCTATTTGTTGTTCTATCAACAAAGCCATAACGCCTAAAATAAGATGAATAGATTAACAATACAACGAGTTAGAACAGCAAACAATCCAATTGTCATGATTTTTTATCCCCATAGAGCCATTACATCCAAGACATACTGGCCTATCTCCTTGTACTTTACAATTAAATGCCCTGACGTTATGCTGGAAAAATAAGTTATCTTGCACACAACAAGGAAACACTATGGAATTGATTAATGTTCAAGGATTGTCCTATTTTGAAGCGCGGCAGAAAAAACGCGAAGATCGCTTACAAGCATTAATTGCAACCCCTTTCAATTGTCATAATCAAGAACACCTGGATAAACTCGAACGCTATTTAGATGTCTATGAATACAATCTAAATCAAATGTACTTATATCAAGCCTTAAGTACCGGCCTTAAAGCGGGTCTTAGTTCCTGGCTTGCAGGAAAAATACTGCCGCTTCCTGAGTGTATTCAATATTTTTTAAGTACTTTTTTTTATATTGGCGCAGCCGCCTTTGTGCTTAAAGAATTCAATATGGCTAATTTTTACAGTCAAACCCAAGAAATGAAATTACTCTATAATTGGTGCATGAAAAACAATAAAATGTCCTATGATCCGAGTCTGGATAACTCAAAGAAACTAGCACTTCCATTGATTCAACGCTTTATTAAGCTGCTTGCTCCTTTATGCGAAACTCAATTTATGATTGCCTGGCCTACGCATCCAGATGCAAATCCTACATTGAGCAATCAGTGGGCTAAAACACTACGCGCAGGCTATACGGTAGCACAGGCTACGTTTTCACAATTAACACAAAATACACCATCAGTAGAACTGACTTATATCAACGCTCTAACCTGTCAAGTAGAAAAACGACAATTGGATCTTACTGTATATAAAGGACTTGAACAGGCGATTAATTATTTTTCTACCAGTAAAGAATTTCAAAAAATAATGATGAAAACATTAAATAATCCTTTAGAGACAGTAGACTCAGTCATTCCATTAAGCGAAATCAGATCCATATTTTTTAAATAAGACAGGGCACGCCTCTAACTACTACTATACTTTATATAAAGCATTCTTAGGAGTAGTTGGTATGTCTGATGATGAGACGTATTTTAAATACTCACAACGAACCACGACGCTTATAGAACAACCTGGTGAAGATACAGGGGAGCTTATTTCCCAAACGCAAAAACAGCTAATTTTTTTAAAACTCCGAGCATCACCAGATGAGGCTTTATTGATTGATTCTCAGTTGGAGAAATTAAACTCTCTAAAGCCGATTACAATTCCACAAAAAGATGGTTCTTTGCAAAACTACTATCTATTGCAAGACAGTACAGGAGGCGTCACAGAAAAAGACAGCTTAATTGAACACGATACTCTGCTTAACACATTAGAGAAATTAAAGAAGGCAGCCAATATTCAGGGGGTAAGGGATAATAAAATTAAAGCCAATGCAATACTTAAATATCCCAAAAAAGGCGAAAAACCCGAAGTGCAAAGAGAAGCCATTGGATTAGAAATTGCTCGCATATTAGGCTTTCAAAATGTTGCGCAAAGCACGATGGTCCAGCACAAGGGGAAGCCCTGTTTATTTGTTCCTTTCGATCCAATAGAGCCGTTAGGTTCTTGTATTAATAATGCTCAAGGAAGTCATGGATATATCGATAAAAAGCAGCATTCTAATATCGAAGATTTTGGTAAATACAGTGCTTATTTTATGCTGTGCAGTGACCCTGATTTTATAGGTAAAGAAGGACAAAATAAAGGCCTGATTCAATCTCAGCATTCAGAAAGAAAACTATATATTTTCGATCAGGTTTTTATGAGAAACACTCATTTTGCACTGGACAAATCATTTAATTTGGTTCCAACTAGCCCTTTATCAAAAATGCCCAAAGCCATTTCCAGGCATTTCATGGGTCGAAATAAAACGGTGATAAATGACTCATCGTACGAAGAAAAAGTCGCTGGTGCACTTCATTTATTGTCTAAACAAAATGAGATCAAAGCCCTTTTTCAACAGGCCGCATCTACGTCATCTACAGCTGAATTAAAAGCAGATGCCAAAGCCTGTAAACAAAGCTTTGAATCACGAATCCATAATATTAAAAAATTATTTCCTGTCATTAAGAAAGATAATAAAAGAATTCCTATTGAGCAGCTAGCAGCTCAAAAAAATGACATCCATTTAATCTCTAAGGCTATGGTAGTAAATCAAATCATTAATGATCCCCGAAAACAGAATAAACGAGGCTTTATGTACCGAGCACTTTCTTTCTTTAATCCAAAAATACAAGTAAAAGAAATTGCTCTTGATACGAATACAAATCAGGTGACCATTCAATTAAGTAAAAAAGAGCTATCCGATGAAAAAATAAAACTATTAACAGATCAAGGATTCAGCTTCGATCGCCATAATAATAGACTGGCTATCCAAAATGACAACCTGCTAAAACTAAAAGAAATTACCGCCTCTCCTGACATCCATGCACAACAGAGCATGAAGGATACCATGCGAATACTGCGTGAACAGCAACCACAACTACAACCGCAACTACAACCGCAACTACAACCACAACTACAACGACTCCCAGACACCGTCTCTGTACACAATGAACACGATGAACACCAGCGTTTTGCAAATAAGGGAATATGAATTTACTAAAAATTCAATTATACTTTGTGGCTTTTAGTCTTACCGTACTGTCTCATGTCTACTTCCGAAAACCTGCAGCATCTTTCTGAAAAAGCGCCTTTTTCACTTTATGTACTTATTGCCCTATCTTGTCTGCTGCATGTTCTTTTTATTGCCTACCCCAAACTGCTTATCGAAGAGGCTTACTACTGGAACTACGCATTACATCTGGACATGGGATATATTGACCATCCGCCGATGATTGCTTTATTAATTAAGGCATCCACTTTCTTTTTTGGCAATAATGAAGCTGGTGTACGCTTTTCTTCCCTGCTTTGTTGGGGGATCACTTTTTTTTATGGTTTTCGATTATCCGAATCAATCAGTAAAGGAAGTGGAATATATGCCTGCTTATTAATAGCCATTTTACCTTTTAGCTTTATTTTTTCTTTTATTATTACCCCAGATAGCCTGCTTATGGCGCTATGGTCTGCGCTTTTATATTATTTATATAAAGCATTGCATCAGGAAAATAAAAGAGCCTGGTATAGTGCAGGCTTAATTTTAGGTTTGGGTTTATTGTCTAAGTACTCTATTTTGTTACTGGCTGGAGCGACTTTTATCTACATGCTCACCGTACCTAAAGCGCGTCATTATTTTTTTTGTAAAGAGCCTTACTTGGCTATTGTACTCAGTTTACTTCTCTTTTCGCCGGTTATTTATTGGAATGCAACTCATGAATGGATTTCTTTTACCTTTCAAACGACACGACGTATTCAAGAACACAGCCATAGCAATATTCCTAATTTTATATTATTCCTTATCGTTTTTTTTACTCCCATAGGATTATCCGGGTTTGCCAATCTTTGGAAAAAACAAGAGACCATTTCTTTGGTTAGCTCTGAAAGCCAATATTTTATGCGTGTTTTTACCACTTTCCCTTTAGTTGTTTTTGGACTCTTCAGTATTAATCATACCATCAAATTTGATTGGATAGGGCCTACTGTTTTAGCCACTATTCCCTGGCTGGCGGCAATAATGCAGACCAAGAAAAGCATATGGTATCGATGGAAAATAACGGGCATCAGTCTTTTGCTTGTATACACCGTATTGCTTCTTTCTATTACATTTAAAATACCCAGCTTTGAAAATTTATCTCTTTTAAAACATTATGGAGACTGGGAGCAATTTACCCATAAAGTCACTCAAATTGCACAACAACATGACTCAGCCAAGAACCTGACTATTGTGTCTCTCGATAAATATGGCACAGCCAGTGAGCTGGTTTTTTATCAAAATAAATATCCCACTGCCTATCCGCTGGCTAGTGCTAAAATATTTGGTTATAGCAGCTTAATGTTTGACTTATGGACAAAAGCAGATGAACTAAACAATAAAACCATTATGCTGATTTCACTAGACCCTTATCGGATAGAAGCACTTGTAACTGAGAAGAAACTAAAGGCCATTACGGATATTCTTCCCATATGGCCCTATGAAGCCCAATCCAGACAAAAAAGTGCTTATTATTATCAAATGGTGAAACTACTCTAAGCCCATATCCCATAAAGAAAAGAATCTTACTCTATGTTCATTCCTGGCGAATCCTTAGCTATTTCTTCAGATTTCACTTCTTCATGGGGTAGAAAAAATTGAATGTCTCTTTGTGTTTTTATAATTTTTTCCATCGAATCGGTAGGAGTTATCTCCACACAACCAAAAGTGATATAACTTAAAGCACGTTGAATCTGATGCCAAAGCTGCCCAAAAAGACCGCGATGTTTTTGAAGCTCCGTCTTTTTCGCCTGATCAAGCAATGAATTACAATTTTCAGCGAATTTCTGAATAGAAATATCCCCTTCAGTTAACTGCGTTGTTTGACTCATTAAGTTATTGTAAAGAGCTTGAGCTTCTTTGTGAGCTTCAGGATATCCCCGTTTTAATAATTCGTCGCTTTTTTGTTGAATTTGATGAAAATTCTCAAACAAGCTTTGTGTCATATCATAAACACTTTCTATATCGATTCCCTTCCAAATATCATCTCTAACGGCCTCTTCTTTGAGCGACTCAAGATCAATCTCTTGCCTTAAATTGGCTTTTTGTATTTTTTCATTTATTTTCATTAGCAAAATGAAGACAAAAAGGTCATAATGTTCTTCGGACATGGCTTCATCACCTGCAAGGTGTTTACCGCATGCAACTGGTTTAATCATAACAACAGCTGTAGAACCGACGCCTCTTAGCTCACTTTCAATCGCATCATAAACAGAAACCTGCGGTACTTTTTCTTTTTTTTTCTCTAATGCAGCGCGTAAGACGATCCCTCTTAGTTCTTTATTGCTAGGAAAGCGATTTGACATCTGTATAGATTTTTTTGTTGCAGAATTACTTAATGTAAAAACTGCATCATCTTCTGTATTGGAATACTCAATATCAGACAACCTGGTCGTCCTTAAAAAATCTAATCGTTCCTTTCTAGTGGCATCATCTAAAGAATCCTCTTTCTCGTCAAAAAGTACATCCCAGTTGCTCTTTACCGTTTGGAATGGAATTTTTACAATTTCTTCTTTAAGTAGATCAATTAGTTCATTATGCCTTGTCATGCAATATCCCCAAATATGACACTATTTTAATTATAATAGTCTATATATATTAAGATTTTATTAAGATAATCACCCAGGCGTCTCACACCACGCTTCGTTCTCAAACACTGCCCCCTTATAAACCTGTAATGGCTCTTCTCTTTTTTTCAATGAATGACATAAATAATGAGCGTACTGCTTTTCTGAACATTCCAGTGTTTTGAGTACTCTCAATATTTGTCTAAAATTCAAATCCCAATGTCCATAAAATACCGGTTTAAATACATCGGGGGAAAGATGAAGCAATTTTTTTAGTAAGTGTAAAGCCTGGAAAGTCATATGACACTCTATACTATTTTGACCACTTGCTGTATGGCCAGTTAAAGTATTTTTTATGCGCCCCACCAAAAATCCAAAAACATACAGAAAAAGATGCCGCTCTTCCTTTATTTTACTGATCCAATTTAAAAATTCCCAAGGCGCATCAACTTTAAGCGAGTGCCTTGCTTGATTAAATAAATGATGTTCTCTTATATTCCCTACAAATTGAGGGGTTAATTTTAAAAAAATAGAAAAAACAGTAAGAAAAAGTTCATCACGAGTTTCTTGCGAGTGAGTAATTAATTGTGACGGTGCTGTACTGATGTTAAAGGCTTTTTTTTCTACAGAAGGCATTTGTAATGGAACTGAAGCAAAATACAATGCCTTCAATTTGTCGGCCTGCCTTATTAAACGAGGCTTATTCAGTAGTGAAGATTGGTGAATCAAATCACAAACAGTGTGAAATAGCATAAGGTTGCCTCTGTAGCAACAATAAGCCAATAACTCTTCATAAGAAGAAAAAGTAGCATACATTATCTCTTTGTTTTTATATGGTCCTGAATCTTTTTGAGCGTATCTTGCTCTAATATAGTCTTTAGTTGCCTGATAGCCATTGTGAATAAGCGCTCTTTGTTGAGATTCTTCCATATCAAAATTAGTAGCCGATGCATTGCCTACTGGTACTAAAATTGATTGTGCTGCATATTTTCTTAATTTTAATCGATCTTGCTCCCAGCCGCTTGCGGGATCATTTACTCCAGTTAATAAAGCATACAGCCAGTTGATGATAAAATGTTCCCTATAGACTCGTTTACGAACTGTATCTACGGCAGAACGCTCAGTTCCGTTATCAAACTGAACACCTAAGGTTTGCATGTTATTACCATATTCCGACTCTAAAAATGTGGTGTTATTTTCATGAAATGCATTCGTTGGAAAATTATTTAATACACCGCCATCATTATAATTATCCATGCCAATTTGCGTGTCTCTAAACACAACAGGCAAGCTTGCTGATATTTTAACCGCTTCACTCACTTCCATATCAGGAGTCTGCTCTAAGGAGAAGTAGATGGTTTTTCTCTGCCGTTTATTGGTTGCAGTCACTATGAGCGCTTCACCTATTCCACTACTCTCACAGCAATGTCTTAATTGGTCTAAAACCGCAAAAGTTATTTTTCCTTGCGGATAAGATATGTTATACCGCCTGACCCACTCTTTGATTTTTAAAGTAATTGCATAATCCAGAGCGGTTTTAAGCGCTTGTGGTTCCGATAAGCCTCTGACATCAAAATCAATATAAACCAAATTATCCTGGCGCATTTCCTTGCATAAGGAATCAATTTCTTCAGCAGAAAAATTCAGATAGCACATTAATGCCATGATAGCGCCCGCTGAACTACCTGCAAAACGTTTTGGTTTAATACATACTTCTTGCAACGCTTTCCAAACGCCTATGTGGGCAAAAATTTTAGCACCACCACCACAGTAAACCAGATTTTCAATCTCCGGTCTGTTCTCTTTAACTAAAAGCTGTTGATTTGCTTTTTGATAAATAGACAAACTGTCATTTTGAAATAAATGAATCAGTTTATGATTAGAGGGCTTACTTACGGGCTTAGTAGCTCGAACCTCCGAACAAAACCAGGAACAGAACCAATTCCATAATCGAATATACCATGGTTTTTTAACAGTGTATTTTTGAGTAGATCGGTATTCCTCCATATTTTTATAATATGCTTGAGGGTCACTAATAGCGATTGCAAGCGGGTGAGCGCTTTTGCAAACTGATTCAAATGAGCATGCGTTTAAATCAGTTTGCAAAAGCAGATCAACGAGCTGATTCGTTATAAAAACACGCTTTGTATTGCCTAAATATTCAGACTGAAGCTGATGTTGCGCTTGATATTTTTTCCTATTAGCTGGAACCAGCCATTGATTGAACCCAATCACTATCCCTTGCAGTCCATGACACATCTCTATGCCCAACAAGGCATAATTCAAAGGCGCATCAATTGTGCTAACAGCCCAATATTCCGTAGCATTTCCTTGTAACCACTGAATTATTTTTCCTATATAGCTCAATTTTACTTCGGCTGTAAAACCTCTGTATTCATTAACCGCAAAATCACTAAAATATTTCTTCTTTTTACTGGCTTGATAAGGAGCTAATAACCACTTATTAAAAAGTTCCTTCTTCTGTTCATTTAATCTGGAAAAATCGAATAATATTCTTTCTGAATCAAAAAGATAATTCCCTAAATCAATTTGATTGTCTGGCGATTGACCATTAATTTGCAAGCGCCCTAGATAAACTGTCAAAATAATTTTTTTAAGTAAGTCTTTATTTTGAATTTTTTTTGAATCAGATTCCAATAATTGACTAATTACATGCTGTGGCGTCATCTATATCCCCCAAAATGAATCCTTCATATCAAGGTAAGTTGAACTTTATGAACCGAATTAGAACTAAAACAAACAAATCACACAGATTTTGAAAAAATTAACACTTTGATAATAACTAACATAAATTTATTATAAATAAAATGCAACACTCATTATTTAAAAGTCTGCTATTATCTAAATAAGGCATCCAGTTTTTATAGAAGGAGAGAGTGATGTTACATTGGGCGTTAATTTTTCTTATTATAGGGCTTATAGCTGGCGCCTTTGGATTTAGAAACGTCTCCTCAACGGCCACCTATATTAGCAAGGTATTGTTCTTTTTGTTCATTGTGTTATTTATTGTGCTACTTGTCACAAGCTTCTTTCAGGGGGGAGTGGGTCCCGTTATCGTGGTACCTTAGAGTATGAGCTTCAATGTCTAGCTTACTGCTATCCACCTTTATTGTTTTTCTTGCTGAAATGGGCGACAAGACGCAACTGATAGCCTTGCTTCTTGCTGCTCGCTTTCAAAAACCAGCCCCCATCATTTCAGGTATTTTATGCGCAACGCTGTGCAATCATTTTATTGCTGGGTTAGGTGGTATGTGGTTATCTCATTGGCTACAACCTCCCCTCATGCAAAAAATTGTTGCCATCTTATTTTTTTTAATGGGCATCTGGATGCTTGTGCCTGACAAGGTAGAAAAATATTCCTTTGAAAAACCAGGTTCCAATATCTTCTTGCTTACTTTAATAACATTTTTCCTAGCAGAAATAGGTGATAAAACACAAATTGCAACACTGACTTTAGCGGCCCACTATCAGGCACTGTATAGCGTTGTTATTGGTACTACTTTGGGTATGTTACTAGCAGATATCCCTGCCGTATACATCGGCTCGTCTTTTGCTAAAAAACTTCCTTTAAGCGCTTTGAACAAAATAGCAGCCTGCTTATTCATTTTCCTTGGCATGCTCTCTATTTATTCAGGAGTTCACTATAATTAACCAATAAGGGTCGCCATTAAGGAATTCCATGCAACTATCAAAGGATCAACTGCATCAAGCAGTTGATGCAGAAATTATCTCTGAAACCCAATACAAGGACTTGATTGAATTTAGCCAAAAATTTCAAAAACAAGGCCCTCAATTTAATTTGACGAATGTTCTGTACTATTTTGGGGGGCTTATTGCTATCGGTGCATTAAGCGTATTTATGGGCCTTAGTTGGGAAATATATGGTCCTATCGGAATTTTTATATTATCACTGTCTTATTTTATTCTTGCTTTAGGATTAACACATAGTTTTGACAGCAAGCAATATCCTGTTCCTGCTGGAATCTGTGCAACACTTGCCATTTCACTAACTCCTTTAATCGTTTATTCTGCTCAAAAATTAATGGGATTATGGCCTGATGACACTCTCTATTATGAATATCATTATGTGATTAAATGGCATTGGCTCTTTATGGAATTAGCCACCTTGATGACAGGAATACTCCTTGCCTTTTTTTATCGCTACCCTTTTATAATGCTCCCTATTGCAATAACCCTTTGGTACATGTCTATGGATATTACACGTATGCTGTCTGACTCTTATACTTTTGAACTGGCCGCATTGATTTCACTTTATTTTGGCTTAGCCAGCACGCTTCTTGCTGTTTGGGTAGACCTTCGTTCTTCTCATTCTAAAGATTATGCATTCTGGCTTTATATTTTCGGTGTCTTCACTTTCTGGATGGGATTAACCTGTCAGGATTCACAAAATGAATTATCTAAATTAATTTACTTTGGCATAAACCTTCTTTTAATCTTGGTTGGCGTAGTGCTTACAAGAAGAATTTTTGTTGTATTTGGCGGTTTGGGATGTTTTCTCTATTTAGGGCATTTAGCATATGAGGTATTTAAATACAGTTACTTATTTCCCATTGCATTAACTGCTTTAGGGCTAGGTATTATGTATTTAGGTATTTTATGGCAAAAACATGGCAACACGGTCACTCAGTACATCAGAGGCTTACTGCCGGATACAGTAAAAAAACTCCTTGATGCCAAAGAAAAATCATCACTCGAATAAAGTCTACCAGTCATGCAAGAAGTTCTAATGAAATACTTTACTTAGCGCCTGGTAATCGGTACAGTACAGTTTTTTAAACCAGAGTGCAAAATTATGTCAGATTATAAAAGATACCTATGTGTAATTTGTGGATTTATTTATGATGAAGCAGAAGGATGGCCTGAAGACGGCATAGAGCCAGGTACACGCTGGGATGATGTGCCTGAAAACTGGTTTTGTCCTGACTGTGGCGCAGGGAAAGAAGACTTTGAAATGGTTGAAATAGAAGATTAATTCAATTATCTCCTGGCACGCCACCTTAGAGATGACATGCCAGGAGTAGATGTCACGTTTTTAAAATGGTTTTACCACAACTAGCAACACAATTCCTACGAGCAACAACGTCGGTACTTCATTAAAAACACGAAAAAAATTTTCTGACCTTGATGAAACGTTTCTCGCAAAACATTGCAGATAATAGCCACATAACCAATGGTAAAGCCATAATATCCCTACTAAAGTAAGCTTAACATGCATCCATCCTGCATGCAGATAGTAGCTGGCATTAAAACCAAGCAGCCAAGCTCCCAAAACACTGGTAGCTAACGCAGCAGGCCACATGATGCCATAGTACAAACGTCGCTCCATGATTTTAAACCGGTCAAGACTTAACTCATCAGTTGCTGTCGTATGATAAACAAAAAGTCTTGGCAAATAAAAAAGTCCTGCAAACCAGGCCACCAAAGAAACCAAATGAAAGGCTTTAACATAGAGCATCACTTTTTTACCTTTTGTTTATTCTTATTACGTGCTCTTTTCATTAGATTCAAGGACTCAACACCCAATGAAAATCCCATAGCAAAATAAATGTATCCTCTGGGAATATGAAAAGCAAATCCATCGGCTATTAAAATCATACCAATTAAAAGCAAATAACTTAAGGCCAGCATTTTTACCGTCGGATTTTTGATAATAAATCGACTAACCGGTTCGCTAGCAAATATCATGATAATAATGGCACAAGTAATAGCTAAAGCCATTACCCAAAAATGTGATGCAATACCAACAGCAGTCAAAACACTGTCTAAAGAAAAAATCACATCCAATAGAGCCACTTGAAAAATGACCGCCTGATAACTGTATGTTTTTTCTGTCGACTGAAATGCAGCCCCTGGTTCAGCTAGTAAGTCATGGTGAATTTCATCAGTTGCCTTCCAAATTAAAAACATACCGCCGGCAATCAAAAAAACATCTCTAAATGAAAAGCTAAATTGCCCTAAAGAAAATAAGGGCTCAACCAAATGCACCATGTATACTGCAGAAGCAAGTAATAAAAGCCTTGTCATCCATGCAAAAGTAAGCCCCCATCGTCTTGCCTTTCGTCTTTGAGCCTGCGGCAATTTTTCTGTTAATATAGACAGTATCACTAAATTATCTATGCCTAAAATAATTTCTAAAATAACTAACGTAGTTAAACTTAATGTAATTTCAAGCCAATCCATAAGCCATCCCAACAAGATAAAAACTTATTCTCTCTAAAATAATTATAAAGGTAAATGCTTATATAAAAGATTCACTTTATTGTCATGCTTCGCTATAATATTTTTAGTTTGACACGAGAGATAACGCCATTATTAAATTTATTAAAAAATTGTTGAAAAAAAAGCGTGGTACACAACCGTTACTACCTAATTCAACCTATATAGTTCCCCGTGCGAAGCACTGTATTTCCAAAACAGACATTAGTATGAATGCACTAAAAGTGCTTAATCGCTTAACAAGTGCCGGGTTTCAAGCTTATCTTGTGGGCGGTAGTGTGCGTGACTTGCTTCTTCACAAGGCCCCAAAAGATTTCGATGTGGCGACTAATGCAACGCCAAATGAAATAAAAAATTTATTTAGAAATGGACGAATTATTGGACGTCGCTTTAAATTGGTTCATATTTTATTTCATCGTGAAATTATTGAAGTAGCTACTTTTCGTGCAGCAGAAAATGTAGAAGGCAATCAGCAAACCAATGAAAAAGGCATGTTGGTAAGAGACAATAATTTTGGTTCCCTGGATGACGATGCCTGGCGTAGGGATTTTACCATTAATTCGCTTTATTATTGTGTTAATGACTCGTCTATTATTGATTTTACCCATGGCGTTGAGGATATCCATAATAAACTTATCCGCATTATTGGCGACCCAGTCACGCGCTACACCGAAGATCCGGTACGAATGCTAAGAGCCATTAGATTCGGTGCCAAGCTTCATTTTACTTTAGCTCCCGATACAGAAGCACCATTATTCACTTTAAGCCATCTCATCACTCACGTATCTAATTCACGCCTGTTTGATGAAATAACTAAATTGTACCAATGTGGAGAGGCAAAGACAGTTCAAAAATGGCTAACAACCTATGGATTGTTTGCTCATTTATTCCCTCTTGTAGCCTTATTGCCCCCTGATGTATACCCTGCCGAGACACTGATTGATATTGCACTTGAAAACACCGACAAGCGCATTCACGATCAAAAACCAGTCACTCCTGCATTTCTTTTTGCGGTACTACTTTGGTTCCCTTTACAAGAGCGAACCAAACAATTACAAAGCGAAGGCCTCGATCCTCTTCCTGCATTAGAAAAAGCCATGTCGCTTATTATTGCTGAACAAAATAAAATTATCTCTATACCCAAACGATACACCCAAGTCATTAGAGAAATTTGGCTGCTCCAATATCGATTTAACAAACGACATGGAGGCAAGGCATTTAATCTTTTACAGCATCCTCGTTTTAGAGCGGCCTATGATTTCATGGCCATCAGAGCATTGGCTGGTGATGAATCAATGGATCTTGCTCAGTGGTGGACAACATTTCAAGAAGTTGATGAAACTGCACAACACAAAATGGTAGCTGATCTCAAGCCTGCAGCCAAACGAAAACCTCGACGTAAAAGAAAGCCTAAACCAGAAAGCAACGTATGAATACTTGCTACTTGAGTTTAGGATCTAATCAAAAAAGCCCTGAAAGACAGCTTAGAATGGGGATGAGATCAATTAAAAAATTACCCTCATCCCACTTGGTGCAAGCTTCTTCCTTGCATTGGACTAAAGCATGGGGCTTTCATCAACAAGATTTTTGTAATGCGGTCGTTAAAATAAAAACACGACTACCCCCTCATCAACTGCTTCGTGCATGTCAAGAAATAGAAAAGCGACAAGGCAGAGTAAGAAAAAGGCGATGGGGACCAAGGACACTAGATATTGATATCATTCTCTATAACAATTTAATAATTAAAACCGCAGACTTAACTATCCCTCATCCTTATTTTAGAGAAAGAGAATTTGTCATGAAGCCTCTTGCTGAAATCCACGCAAAATTAAAATAATTACCTGAATAATCATAGATGAGCTACACTAAATAATAAGAATCGCTAATAGGAGTTAGTATGTACCATCGAATTTTGTGCGCTACCGATCTGTTAAGCCAACATGAATCTCTTATTGAAAAAGCTGTATTAATGTCGCAACACTTAAATGCAACATTATATTTGCTTCATGTCATAGAATTGCCTGCAAGCTATCAATTGGCACAAGGACTTGGCTTTACAGAGCTTCTTAATCCTGCCAAAGATGATGCTCAAACAGTCTTATCTATGCTAGGTGAACAATTTAATATTCCTGTGACACAACAATTAGTTGAAGTGGGATCAGTAAGAGAAATTATTTTCCAACAAGTGATCGCACTTCAATGTGATTTGATAATGATTGGCAGTCGTTCTGAACATGGCATAGAGGCTTTATTAGGCAGTACTGCCCATGCAATTACTAATCGTGCTCCTTGTGATGTTTTAACCTTACGTGTTTAATTGCCCGCAGCGAGAGATAACTATTCACCACGTTCACCGAAAAGCCATATTTGACCCCAATAGATCAAGATAGACTCAAAGCTGACTTTTCCTCTAACACATGCAAAATGTGGTGAATAGATGCAGCGAGATTACGATAGGAATAATAACCAATCTTGTTTGACTAAACTTTATCTCTTAAGATCAGTATACGTAATATCTTGTTGTTACGAACAAGATAAAAGCAATCCCGATTAAACACGGAGAAGCGCTTTATACGAAATTGCTTTCCTTACTTCATAAAAATACTAGCGATGAAACTTAAGCTTGTTTCAAATTTAATTGTTCTACCAGAGTAAAAATTCCACTATTTGCTTCGGGAAATTCAGCCGGATTTAACTCTTGACTAAATAACCATTTTAAAGCAATTTGTCCTTCAAGACACTGAGGAATCCCGCCAAATTCAGTGACATGATAAACTAAAAGTTCAACATGCCGTTCAGGATACTGATGAACAACTTCGCCTAAAAAACTGTATTTAGAAACAATTAACCCAAGCTCTTCTTTTAACTCTCTTACTAAAGCCTCATCAGGAGATTCATTTGCCTCCAGTTTACCACCTGGAAACTCCCAACGCCCACCAAGAGATGTATGTAGAGGACGCTGGGTAATTAATATTTGTTGCTTTTCATTGGTAATGACACCAACCGCTACTTTCATGCCAGACTGCCATGACAAGTTTTAAATTTTTTACCGGAACCACAAGGACAGGGATCATTACGCCCTACTTTCTCTTCTTGGCGTTTAAATGTCATTTCAGCTTCATTGTTTTGCTCAAGTGCACTCTCATGATTTAGATTCATTTTTTGTATTTGTTCTGCCCGTCGTTGATCTTCAACTGCCTGAACATCTTCTTCTGTCTGAATTTCCACAGATAAAATCAGCTTAATCACTTCATATTTTAAACTGTCTAGCATTTGCGTAAATAAAGTAAATGCTTCTCTTTTATATTCTTGCTTAGGATCTTTTTGTGCATAGCCTCGAAGATGAATGCCTTGACGCAAATGATCCATCGCAGCCAAATGTTCTCGCCAATGACTATCTAATGTTTGCAATACGATAGATTTTTCAAACTGGGACATGACTGCTCTGGTCGTCTTATTCACTTTACTTTCATAATGCGTATTAGCCAGCTGCAAGATTTTTTCCATAATTTGTTCTGGCTGGATGTGATGATCTTCTTCAATCCAATCCGCAACATCTGCTTTTATTTTAAAATCATCAAACAAAACTTCACTTAGCGTTTTGACATCCCATTGATCTTCAAGACTTTGAGGTGGAATATAGCTGTTGACAACACCTGAAAGCACTTCCTCTCTCATCATGTCTATTATTTCTTGAGTATCTTCCATTTCCATAATAGAGGCACGCTGAGTGTAGATAACCTGTCTTTGATCATTGGCCACATTATCATAATCAAGCAATTGTTTACGCACATCAAAATGATGCCCTTCCAGTTTGCGCTGCGCATTTTCAATGGCTTTGGTTACTAAAGTATGCTCTATGGGTTCACCTGGTTTCATTCCCAAACGGCGCATCATTCCTGCAACACGCTCAGAAGCAAAAATACGCATCAAATTGTCTTCTAAAGACAGATAAAAACGACTGCTTCCTACATCACCTTGTCGTCCTGAACGACCTCTTAGCTGGTTATCAATACGACGGGACTCATGACGCTCTGAACCTATAATACGCAATCCTCCAGCAGCAAGCACTTCATCATGTCTTTTTTGCCATTCTACTTTGATGCTTTTTTTCTGCTCTTCGGTTGCCTCTTCTGGTAATTGTGCCAAATCTGAAGCCAGGCTCCCACCTAACACAATATCGGTCCCTCGTCCTGCCATGTTGGTGGCAATAGTCACGGCACCAGGACGACCTGCTTCAGCTACAATTTGCGCCTCTTTCTCATGAAATTTGGCATTAAGTACCTGATGTTTAATATTTTCTTTTTTTAGTAACTGGCTAAGTAATTCTGAAGCCTCAATAGATGCAGTACCAACCAAAACAGGTTGCTTTCGCTTCGTACATTCACGAATGTCTTCAATAATTGCCTGGTATTTATCCATTTGAGACAAATAAACCAAATCAGACTCATCTATTCTTTGCATGGGTTTATTAGTAGGAATAACAACCACTTCAAGATTATAAATTTGTTGAAACTCATAGGCTTCTGTATCTGCTGTACCAGTCATCCCTGATAATTTATTATACATCCTAAAAAAGTTTTGAAAGGTTATCGAAGCCAGTGTCTGGTTTTCATTTTGAATAGACACCCCTTCTTTAGCTTCAACAGCCTGATGCAAACCTTCAGACCAACGACGACCAGGCATGGTACGTCCAGTATGCTCATCCACAATGACAACTTGATTGTCTTTCACGATGTAATCCACATCACGATGAAACATAGCATGTGCTCTTAATGCTGCATTCACATGATGCATCAGCATAATATTACTTGCATGATACAAACTATCTCCAGGCTCAAGAAGATTCGCTGTAGTTAATAACTCTTCGATATAAATATGACCAGCATCTGTTAAATGAGCCTGCTTTTGTTTTTCATCAATCGTATAATGACCCGAATCCCCCTCTTCCTCTTGCTTTTTAAGTTCAGGAATAAGCTTATTAATCTTTTTATATAATTCAGAGCTGTCTTCTGCTGCACCTGAAATAATCAATGGGGTTCTGGCTTCATCAATTAAAATAGAGTCTACCTCATCGATAATGGCAAAATTAAGCTCTCTTTGCACCTTATCATTGATACTAAATGCCATATTATCGCGCAAGAAATCAAATCCATATTCATTGTTCGTGCCATACACAATATCGGCTTGATATGCTTTTTTCTTCTCAGCATGAGGCATGTCAGGGTAAATAACCCCCACAGTCAATCCTAAAAATTCAAATACTGGTTTCATCCACTGGCTGTCACGCTTGGCTAAATAATCATTCACTGTCACTACATGAACACCACGCCCGCTAATTGCATTAAGATAAGCAGGCAAGGTTGCAACCAACGTTTTTCCTTCACCGGTACGCATCTCAGCAATATTGCCCTCATGCAAAACCATGCCACCGATAAGCTGAGCATCAAAATGCCTTAGTCCTAATGTCCTTAATGATGCTTCTCGCACTGTTGCAAAAGCTTCAGCAAGCAATTCATTCAAACTCTCACCTTGCTCAAATCGTGATTTAAATTCATTTGTTTTTGCAGCCAATTCAGTATCAGTCAGCGCCTGCATCTGCGCTTCAAAGGCATTAACCGCCATGACCGCTTTTTCCATACGTCGTAATGTACGCTCATTGCGACTTCCAAACATTTTTTTAATTAACGTATTCAGCATGGCCTGATAATCCTCTGGAGTGCTTGATTATAAAAAGCATTAATGTACTAGAAATTGTTAAAAAATACCATGGATACGGAGGTTTTTGTATGAGCGGAAAGTCTGATTTACCTTTTTAGAAAATATTCTATCATTTTCGCCTCAAAAACAAGCAGAAAGGTCATTCAAAAAGCGAATCAGCATTGCTTTCTTTTTGGCCACTAAGACCCGCTAAACAGCAAGCGGTTCTAGTGATTGAAGCCATACAATCAATTCAGGAAGTAATGCAGTACTTTTACTTTGCATCAATGCCATTAATTTTTGTTTCCACTGACTTGACCCAGGCAGTCCATGAGCCAAATTAAAAATCGGCTTGACCAGCAAACTTAATGGAACGCCTTTTTCATATTCTTGCACTAGATAATGGCTGTATTTTTCAAATAACTGACTGCGTGATAATAAAGGATTCTGTGGGTATAAGGCATGATGTATCGTAGCAACCAAGTAAGGATTATCACAGGCCAACCGTCCCAACATCACACCATTGACATGATACAAATGCTCTTTAACTGCGGCTAAGGTATTGATATTACCATTAATGACAACAGGCACCTCTGGTAATTCTTGTTTAATTTGATACACATAATCATAATTTACTGGAGGAATGGTGCGGTTTTGTTTGGGATTTAAACCGCTTAACCAGGCTTTGCGTGCATGGATGATGAGTTTATCGCTCCCCGCATCAACTAAAGCCAAAATAAAATGTCTAAAAAATTCGTAACTGTCTTGATGGTCAATTCCAATGCGTGTTTTAGTCGTAACGGGAATGGATACCGCATTTTTTAATGCTTTGATACATTCTGCTACATGTTGTGGTTCTTTCATTAAACAAGCACCAAAACGACCTGCCTGTACTTTGTCGCTGGGACAACCCAGGTTTAAATTAATTTCATCATAACCAACTTGCTCAGCTTTGATTGCACAATCAACCAAGGCATCCTTGTCAGCACCACCCAATTGTAAAACCAATGGATGCTCTACTGGATCAAAAAACAAAGCCCTGTTCGGATTGTTTTTAATAGCCCCTGTTGTTTGCATTTCGGTATAAAGCAACGCATTAGGAGCCATGAGGCGCATCCCCACACGAAAAGCGCTATAGGTCCAATCAATCATAGGGGCTATCGATAATACATCAGCAATTTTAGACACAGAATTACTATTAAAATAAACAGGACGATATGATATAGGATTTTACTCATTAACTCAAAAAAATACACTCATCGTTCCAATAAAAGGATCCAATCAAGGTATGAGCATTATCCGGACTTAACCAATAAATTAGGGTGATAACAACAGCTTATCAACCAAAGCACTCGGAGTAATGAATAGTTGCATTATCTCAACTATACTAAAAAGAGCTCTTACCATCAGGAGAAAATTTATGTGTCGTTTAGTCGCGTACACCGGTGATGAGATATTATTGGCTAATGTTTTGGTAAAACCTGATGATTCTTTAGTCAAACAAAGCTTGCTTGCCAAAGAAACTACCACACCAACCAATGGCGATGGTTTTGGCGTAGGCTGGTATGTTCCCAAAATTAGCGAGCATCCTGCCGCTTTTTTATCGGTTTTTCCTGCCTGGAGCGATGAAAACCTGCTTCATTTAACCAAAAAAATTGAATCCGGCTTATTTTTTGCTCATGTCAGAGCCGCCAGTATTGGTGGAGTTAATACGTACAATTGCCACCCTTTTATCTATAAAAACTGGATGTTTATGCACAATGGGCAAATTCATAACTTCCTTGCTATTAAACGTGCGATTATTCAATTAGTTGATGATGATATTTATCATTGGATTCGTGGAGGAACGGATACAGAGCATTTTTTTGCCTTACTTCTTCAGCTTGGTAAAAATAAAGATTTAAGTAAATCGTCTGCTGTAGTAGAGCTATTGTTTACTGCTCTGACTATTGTAGCCGACTTAATCAAACAGGCCGGAATAGCTGGACCATCATACTATAATATGTGCCTTTCTGATGGAAAACGTCTCTTCGCAACCCGTTACTGTACTGACAAAACAATTGAACCAGAATCACTTCATTATCTGGATGGAACTTACTACTGGTCAAAGGAGGATCGTCTTGCACAAGGCAATAAAACCCCTCATAGAAGTGTGCTTATTTCCTCTGAGCAATTAACCGATTTTAATGATGAGTGGCAAACTGTTCCAGCCAATCACCTGCTTATCGTAGAAGCGGATTATTCAATCCAGATACAAGCCATCCCTCCGCTTGAATAAGACAAGTCTTATTCAAGCGGGCATTGATGTTTCACAAGGAGACATGGCTTGAATTAATAATTGCAGTTTCGTACGACCTTGAAAATGATTGATGTCTAATTTATAAGCGGCATGAATATAGCGCGCTCTATGATTAGGCCATAGATTTAAATCCACATTAAAGGCTATGGCATCCATGCTTTGTTTGCTGCCCTTTAGCATCAACGTCATTTTTAAATGATTCTGCCCAACCACTCGCTGCTCAATCAGCTCAAACACATTATCAAATACGGGTTCAGCAAATTGTTGCCCCCATGGGCCTGCTTGATGAATAAGATGGGCTGTATCCATGGTCAATTCATCTGGATTCAATGGACCATCGGTTAATAACTCCCCCTCACATTCAGAAAGATTAATATGTTTGCTTACTTCGCTAACAAAAGCTTTACGAAAGGCGCTTAAAGAGGCCTCTTTAATGCTTAAACCGGCAGCCATAGCATGACCACCAAACTTTAAAATCAAATCAGGATGATCCTTATCCATTGCAGCAAGAACATCTCTAATATTCAGACCAGAAATAGAACGAGCAGACCCTTTTAGCTCACCTTCACCCACCGAGGCAAACGCAATTACTGGACGATGATGCCTTTCTTTAATGCGACCAGCCAAAATACCAATAACGCCTTGATGCCAGGTTTTGTCATGCAAGCACAAAGCAACCGGCAAATTGGTTTTAAATTCTGCATGAGAGGACAATTGGTCTAAAGCCAAAACCGCTTGCTCCTTCATTTCGGATTCAATTTGCTTGCGCTCTTCATTTAGCGCATCTAACTGCTGAGCAAAAGCACGAGCTTTATTGGACTCCTTTGTAATCAAACACTCTATCCCCAAAGCCATGTCGTCAAGTCTTCCTGCTGCATTGAGTCTAGGTGCAATAGCAAACCCCAAATCGGACTCTCTTAGCTTTGTCCGCTCTCGTCCCGAAATGTCAATCAAGGCCTTGATCCCTTCTCGACATAACCCCTGGCGAATCCTTAGCATTCCTTGATTTACCATAATTCGATTGTTTTGATCTAAGCCTACAACGTCAGCCACGGTGCCTAATGCAACCAGATCTAAAAAAGAAGCCATATTCGGCTCAGCAATACTGTTTTGTGTAAACCAATTTTGTTGCACTAAATGTCGTCGCAAAGCCAACATAACATAAAAAATAACACCTACCCCAGCAATCGATTTGCTCGGAAAATCACAACCTGGCTGATTAGGATTTACTATAGCGCAGGCATCGGGTATTTTATCGGCAGGTAAATGATGATCCGTAATTAAAACATCAATACCTAACTCCTTTGCCCTGTTTACTCCATCAAAACTGGCGATACCATTATCCACTGTAATAATTAAATGAGGACTCCATTGATAAGCCACATCGACAATAGCAGGCGTTAGACCATATCCAAATTCAAACCGATTAGGCACCAGATATTCTACATTTTGGGCACCCATGGCACGTAAAGCAGTCACAGCCAATGCTGTTGAAGTCGCACCATCAGCATCAAAATCACCAATAATTAAAATACGCTGCTGTAAGTGCAAAGCCTGTTCTAATCGCTCACAGGCTAGTTCAATGCCTTTTAAAGTATGAAAAGGCAGTAAGGTCTGTAATTGTTTATCCAGCTCTTTTTCATCCTTAACCCCTCTGGCGATAAAAATACGCTTTAATACCTCAGCCGTATTGGGCATGTTGTATTCATAATCAGGAAGTTGACGTTGTTTAATGCGCATGAATGTATTTTCTCCAAAAACGGCTAAACCAGGATGTAGCAACAGATTGATAACGTAAATCATTCCAATACCAGCAAGCAGTTGCGCTTTTTAATTGCTCCTGATGCAGGATGCTTAATTCAGACCAGTCATCAAGTAATACAATATCGAATTCTATTGTGTTTTTCTCGGGATCATAAAGTCCCACCTTATCAGAACAGCATTTAGTCCAGGCCAAATAGTGATGGTTAGTGCCTATTGAAATGGATTTCTTTCTCGCCAAAGCTGACGTGCTCCATACCCAAACACCATTGACAGCACTTGTAGGGTGCTTAGAGGCAAAGAAAAGCTGCATTTCAGTAAGAAACTGCTGCCAGTACAAGGTATTATCTAGTCCACCTAACTCATGAATAAGAGGCTTTTGCGCTATATGGTGGATTGATTTGGCATTCAGGCAGGATTTTTTCGTCGTTGATAACAACCACGTGTACGCATCATGATAATGCAATTTGAAGTCTGTTGGTGCCAGATACTGAGACAGACTGTCAAATAAAGAACGTAACTCCTCGTCGCTTGCATCAAGCGCACCGCCATAGGCGGTAATAGTTGCGTTATTATGAGTTGCCAACCAGGTTACAGGATTAAGTACGACCCACTCCCCTTCTAACTGGTAATATTGAACCAACCAATCAGCCAAAGGCAGATTATCCTCTTCATAACCCAGACAAATTAATAGGTTTATCAAGGGTAAACTTAATAAATCCAATGAAGAATGAGGAGAAGAATCCATCATGTATTTAGAATTAAAAATCAAATTTCGCACGAACACTTTTCCTATTAAAAACACGCTATGTTATACTTACTTTATCGTTATCTTACCAGCTCATATGTCATGCACATTCATTTGGAAACGCCGGAAAAAAATACCATCCAATCTTACAGCAGTAACGATATTCAAATTAACTCCATTCATTATGGGCGTAGTTTAATTGTTTCCAGACAAGAAATCATCAGCGACGTTCAAATTAAGCACATTAATGAAATGAATGAGCCGTACCTGGCTTTGCTGCTAAAAAACAATCCGGAAGTAATTGTTATTGGTCACTCTCAATCAGGAGTATTTCCTTCACCAGAATGGGCATCACGCTTATCACAACAAGGCATAGGAATAGAATTTATGTCTATTGGGGCAGCTTGTCGTACTTATAATGTATTACTTGGTGAAGAAAGAGCAGTAGTGGCAGGCTTTATACTAAGCGCATAGCTTGCTCATTTAAGCATTCAATTCCACACGAATTGTTTTTTTATCAGCTAAACCTCTTTCATCCACTACCCTAATAGTGAATGTACCTGGTTTGGCATCCCATAAATACGGTTTGTTTGCAGCCACTTTTGCCAAAAAAATGCCATCAACAAACCAATACAAAAAGGCAACTCCAGAATCTGTAATCGCTGTTAACGGTATTTTGTTGTGTGTTCTGGTATTGGCTCGCACAATATAACTAACCCCTGACTGAGGCGATGAAATATGAGGGCTACTGCCGATAGTATTGGTCCATTCACACCCCTTTTCAAAAAAAGGCGGTATCCGTCTTTGTATGCCTGCTTTATGAAAAACACTCAACACATCCGAAGGCCAAAATTCAAATACTTCAAAACGAGTCTGTTCATCAATATGACAGGTTCTAAGTCCCGTTTTACTGTTGATAGCTATTTCACGAAATACCGTGTCTTTTTTAATTGGCGATTTACCCGGAATAAACCAAGTCCATTCCTTTTTAGGGCAAAATGCGCTACTTAGCATGCCTGATGCCTGACATACTTCTATTTTTTTAAGATTCATTTGCTCAGGATCTTTATTCGTGGGAGGCATAAAACCAGATTGGTACTGGATTGCTTCAATTAAATCAAAAAATAAGGGAGCCGCAATATTTTTTCCTACAAAAGCAGGGTTGGCTTTATTATCAAAATTGCCTATCCAGACGCCAAGCACATAAGGGCCAAAAACGCCTATAGACCATGCATCTCGGTAACCGGAAGAAGTTCCTGTTTTCCAGGCTACTGCACTCGAATTCCTTGTTTTATAAATCCAATCAGGCGGTGCTGTTTGCTGTAGCATATCTAAAACTAAAAAACTGGCTTCAGCACTTAATAAGCGCAACCCTGTTGATTTGGGTTGGTTACTTAAAAAATGAACAGGATACCATACGCCTTCATTAGCCAACATGGCGTACAACCCTACCAGTTCGCGTAATGTCAATTCGGCCCCACCTAAGTTTAAAGACAAGCCGTAATATGATTCTGATTTCAGGTGACTGACATGAGTGCGCGTTAATAAATGATATAATGAAGGCTTTAGTTGATTGGCCAGATAAAGCGCAGGAATATTGCGACTTAAGACCAAAGCTTCGGTTGCACTAATCGGCCCCATAAAATCATAATCGAAATTTTCAGGATTGTATCCGTTAAAACTGGAAGGCACGTCATTGAGTATTGTGTGAGGGTGAATTAAGCCTTGATCTAGTGCCAAGCCGTAAATAAAAGGTTTTAACGTAGAACCAGGCGATCGCTTTATTTCTGCGCCGTTAATTTGCCCGCTAATAGAGCGATTAAAGTAATCTGCAGACCCCAGTAAACTTTTAACACGCATGTCTCGACTATCTAAAAGCAAGACTGCTACATTTTCAACGCCTACTCCTTTTTTCTTTACTAAATAATTTCGAGTCACACGCTCAATAATTCCTTGCAACTGCAAATCGAGGCTGCTCTGTAGCGTACCCGATTGCACCGCTTGTTTTAACACGCTATTTACAAAATGAGGCGCTTTAAAAGGCAATTGATTAATTCGGTACAATGCCATGGGCAAGTTAAACCAGTCTTTCTTGCTGATATCTTTTGGAAAAATTGTCAGCCAACGTGAGAAAAGCTTGTTTCTAATGGATAGCAGTTTTTTATTATCAGGCGTTCTTTTGCTTGGATTTTGAGGGATAACAGTTAACGTAATTGCTTGGGGCAGAGTAATATGTTCAACTGGCTGATGAAAATAGATTAGACTGGCAGCCCCTACCCCTTCAATATTACCTCCATAAGGAGCGAGATTTAGATAAGCTTCTAAGATCTCTTTTTTAGAGTAATGTTGCTCTAACTGTAGCGCTCTAAGCACCTGCTCCAGCTTACCCAAGGGTTTTTTAGAATAAATGCCAAACCGTAATCGAGCAACTTGCATGGTAATGGTTGAAGCACCCATTGGTCGTGAATGGATGATATAGGTATTCCAAACCGCTTTTACTAAAGCAATTGGATTTATTCCGGGATGCCAATAAAAATACCTGTCTTCTTGTAATAAAGTTGCATCGATTAATTCCTGTGATATGTTTTTTAAAGGGACAAACAAACGGAACTTATCATCTGCGCTCAAACCAAGACGCAGCAGCCGGGAATGTTCATCAAATACAGCTTTAGAAAAAGAATAAGGCCCAAGTAAAGAAGGTACTGGTATAAAAAACAAAATACCATACCCTAAAACCAGGAGTAACAAAGCTGAAATGGCTATTGCCTTGATTTTTTTTCTCATTTGGCAAGCATCAAGATAAAAGAGTGAATTATATTCAATTTTGCTAATTTTTGCATTAAGATAATCATCTTACCAAATCAGAGTAAAATCATGCCTTTTAAAGCCAGCACCCTATTTGGGAATATACAATGGAGTTGTCCTCCATGGATTCTCTTTTTAAAACATCAATCACAACAAGCACCACTTCGTTTTTGGTGTGGGTGTTTAACAATAATTTTTTTATTATTAAGTTTGGCTTATACACTACACTGGTATCAAACACGGCCAGAACCTGATTATGTAAGCGCCTCAGTCATTGCGCCTAAAATAACACCTAATGGGGAAGAGCTAAAACCTAACCCACTGATTATTCGGTTTGGCACTCTTAACGAACATCAAGAGTGGATTTCGCAATCGGTTGCACCACTGCACTCCATCGGTAAAAATATAAGCAACCAAATAGAATTATCTCCTTCTATAAAAGGAGAATGGTACTGGGAAAATGACAATCAACTGATCTTTACGCCAACTGCAGATTGGCCTGCAAATACCACATTCACAGTACATACCCATGCCGATTCTTTTGCCCCTAAGATACAGTTAAAAAGCCATGACTTTAAATTTACTACACAACCTTTTACAGCAAGCATTAAAGAATTTAAATTTTATCAAGACCCCATAGATTCTGAAAAACGACAACTTGTTGCAACCTTGGAATTTAACTTCCCTGTAAATGAAGCTTATTTAAAACAACATACTGAATTGACTTTTGTGACTGTTGAAAAAAATTCCGTAATTCCAACCAAACCAATTAACTTTACTTACACTTTTGATGCCAATAAACGCACGGCTTACTTGCACTCTGAAACTATTGAAATTCAAAAAATAGCACAATACGTTAAGCTGTGGATAAAAAAAGACAGCTTATCCGCAAGTGGCGCAAAACTGTCTAAAGAATACAGCAGCACTTTACTCATTCCAGACAATAGCAACTTTATGCAGGTTACAGCAACAGCTGCCTCTATTGTACGTAATGAAAAAAATAAACCAGAACAAGTGCTTAGTATTGAAACAAGTCTTGGGACCTCAGAAAAAGCACTCAACCAATCCTTGCATGTGTACCTACTCCCTGAAGACTACCCAGCCACAAAATCACATGCTGCAATTAAAAATTACACTTGGCAAAATCCAGGCGAGGTTACTCCTGCTGTTTTATCACTTGCCAAACCACTAAAAAAGGAAGCCATTCCAACAGAGTACAATTATTCTACTTTGCATAGTTTTAAATTTGCAACCGACTCTCCTCGCTACCTCTATGTAGTTATTGATAAAGGAATGGCCGGAATGGGTGGTTTCAAGCTCCATAATGAATACAAAACCATCATCGCTGTACCTGAATATCCCAAAGAAATAAACTTTCTACATCAAGGGTCACTATTGTCTTTAAATGGGGAAAAAAAACTATCCGTTCTGGTTAGAGGTCTTCCTGCAGTAAAATTTGAACTGGCTCGTGTACTACCCGATGATGTCAATCAATTAATTACTCAAACAGAAGGTAACTTCAATAATCCTCTGTTTATTAATCCGTCTTTTAATCAACAAAACATCAGTCAAATCAATTCGGAAATTCAAACTTTTGATGTCAGTGATTTATCTAAACAACAATACACCATTCTAAATTTAGACCGCTATTTAAATAAAGAGACTAACCATGGGACGAGGCCTAAAGGATTATTTTTAATCCAGGCTCAAGGATGGGATAAAGAAAGGCAACAAGAGCTAGATATTAAAGCAAACAGATTAATATTAATCACTGACCTTGGGTTGCTGGTTAAAGACAACAATGATGGCAGTCATGATGTTTTTGTTGAATCTATCAGCACTGGAAATCCTGTTTTTGGCGCTAACATTACGGTATTGGGAAAAAATGGGCTGCCTGTTTTATCAAGAACAACCAATGCACTTGGCCAAGCTCACTTTCCTGCTCTAAAAGATTTCGTAGATGATAAAGCACCTGTTGCCTATCTTGCGTCTTTTGAAAATGACGTTTCTTTTATTCCTTTTAATAACTACAACAGGCAATTAAATTTTTCTAAATTTGATATTGGCGGTCTCTATAACAACAGCGAAGACCCTGCCAATTTAAGTGCTTATCTTTTTTCTGACCGAGGGATTTATAGACCCGGGGATGTTATCCATCTAGGTGCCGTTGTCAAACAGGCATTTGCTATGCCTCAACCGGCTGGATTGCCATTACAAATTACAGTGCAAGATCCCAGAGGGACACTGATTAAAGAAGAAAAAATTATCCTGAATTCTGAAGGAATGATTGCTTTTGATTTCAAAACCAATCCCACCTCTCCTACAGGACAATACACTATTAATCTCTATGTGGTTAAAGACAAATTAAACCAAAGCTATTTAGGCACCACCACTGTTCGTGTTGCCGAATTTCAACCGGATAGAATGCGTATACAATCTTCATTTACCCCCCAAACCGAAAATGGATGGATTACACCAGATAATTTAAAAGCCAGGGTGACACTTTTGAATCTATACGGTGCTCCAGCCACAGAAAGAAAGGTTAGCGCTCAAATTAGTCTTGTGCCAGAAAAGATTCAATTTAAAGAGTTTCCAGATTATGTCTTTTCAGATCCCTTATATGATGTAAAAAAATCAGAAAAAACACATACAGAAACATTAAAAGAGGCATTAACAGATGCCCAGGGGATTGTAGAGTTCCCTTTAAATCTTGAACATTATGATAAGGGAACCTATCGCTTGACTTTTTTTGCTGAAGGGTTTGAGGCCGATAGCGGAAGAAGCGTCAGCACTCAAATAAAAACACTCATCAGCCCCCTGCCTTATTTTGTGGGTTATAAAGCCGATGGAGACCTTAATTTTATCAAACAATCCAGCGTGCGCCATATTGATTTCATTGCGGTTTCACCTCAGTTAAACCAACAAAACGCCAATGGTCTAAAGCTTAATCTTTACTCACTACATCCGGTCACCACCTTAGTAAAAAAAGCAGACGGAACCTATCAGTATCAATCTGTTATGAAAACATCTTTAGTTAACAGCACTGACTTTAATCTATCTGAACAAGGTACGTCTCATATTCTGAAAACCTCAGCTATTGGGCATCACTTATTAGAACTAACAGACCAAAACCATAACCTACTTAGCCAGCTACATTATAATGTAGTTGGGGTAAGCCAAGCGCCTATAGCTAAAAATGCAGAATTATCTGTTACCTTGAATAAAGCAGAATACCAGGCAGGAGAAGACATAGAGCTGCAAATTACAGCGCCTTATGCTGGCGCTGGACTAATTACTATTGAAAGAGATAAAGTATACGCAGCGCAGTGGTTTAAATCACAAACCACCAATTCTGTGCAAAGCATTCGGATTCCAGCTGATTTTCAAGGTGATGGCTATATTAACGTCGCTTTTATTCGCGATTGGGATTCTCCTGAGCTGTTTATTAGCCCTTTAAGCTACAGTGTAGTGCCTTTTTCCGTCAGTCATCAAGACCAAACCATCAATATTACACTGCATACCGATCCCATCGGATGTCCAGGAAAACCTTTTAAAATTCAATATCAAACAGATAAACCAGGAAAAATTATTCTTTTTGCTGTAGACGAAGGTATCTTGCAAGTCAGTCGCCATAACACCCCTGACCCATTGGCTTTTTTCTTTCAAAAACATGCACTTCAAGTACTCACCCAACAAACAGTAGATCAAATTCTTCCCAAATTTATTCAAGATAGGGAGTATTCTGCCGCAGGTGGCGATGATGGTGCAGCTGAAGCATTAGCTAATAGGCTAAACCCTTTCAAACGAAAAACTGATTTACCTGTTGCTTATTGGTCAGGCATTCTCGATACAGATGCCATGCCTTCTGAGGTTGTTTATACTGTCCCTGATTATTTTAATGGCTCCATGCGAATTATGGCGGTCGCTGTATCTAATGATGCTTTAGGCTCTACTGAAACATCAGCAAACATACGCGGAGATTTTGTTTTTAATCCGAATATTCCAACTTTCGTTGCACCTGGGGATGAGTTTGAAATATCGTCTACTGTTGCCAATCTGCTTAAAGGTTCAGGTGACAGTCCCGCCATACGGATTAACGTCAGCTTATCTGATGGTCTTGAGCTCGTCGATAGCTACCCCACTTCCTTGATTATCCCTGAAGGTTCTGAAAAAACCATTCATTTCAGAATGAAAGCAAAAGCTGCTTTAGGTTCTGCGACCATCACATTAACCGCTCACTATCAAGATCATAGCGCCTCACTTGATTCTACATTAAGCATTCGTCCCGCATCCCCCTTGATGACATCCATAGCAAGTGGACAAACTCAAGACGCATCGCAAAAGGTGAATGTCAATGCATCGTTTTATCCTGAATACAGAACTGCAGCAGCGACCGTATCTACGACTCCTTTAATTTACATTTTTGGATTGAATCATTACCTAAAAGACTACCCCTATGGATGCACAGAACAATTAACCAGTAAGGCACTGCCCTTTTTAGTCATGAATTCTCAAAGCTGGTTTATAATAGACCATGAACAAGTTCAAGATAAAATCAAAACAACCATTGAGCTACTCAGTCAAAGACAAATGACTCAAGGGGGCTTTAGTTACTGGCCAGGTGGCAGTGACAATGCAGGAAATACTTTTGCTTCTGTCTATGCCATGCATTTTCTTACCGAAGCCAAAGAACAGGGTTTTTCTATGCCTGATGAGCTCTTTTATAATGGCTTAAGCTATTTAAAAGACCTATCCGGGCAAACACCAACTGATTTGGATACAGCAAGAACTCAAGCTTATGCAATTTATATTCTGACCAGGAATGAATTAATCACCAGTAATTATTTAGCCAATCTTCAAAACTACTTACAACAGCATTTTGAAAAAATATGGCAACAAGATATTGCAAGTACATACATTGCAGCATCTTATCAACTGCTAAAAAACAGTGATGAAGCCAATCGTTTGATAAGCCAATATGACATGTATACAACAAACAAACATTCTGATTTTTATAATAAAAATACAGCCAATGCGCAGTATTTCTATCTGGTTGCAAAACACTTCCCCAATGTATTAGCATCTATTGATTCTCATATTCTCATGCAGTGGATAAATGCGATGAATAATGACGAACTCAATACCGTTTTGGCAGGATACATGAGCCTGGCACTAGGTGCCTATCCTCAGCCTCAAGATGTTTCTGACAACAAATTTTCTATTGAAGCTCTTTTTGATAACAACGAAAGCAAAAAGTTAACGCAACCGACCAAACTGTCATACCAAAAAGCAGAAATTAATTTGAATACCAAGCAAGTGCTATTTAATAACCCCCAAAAGATCTCCTACTTTTATCAGTTATACCAGTCAGGATTTAATAAAAAGGAAATCAAAAAATCAGTCGCTAAAGGAATCGAAATTTATAGAGAGTACCACGATGCAAAAGGCAACATAAGCAATACAGCTCAATTAGGCGAGGAACTGGAAGTTCATATTCAAATAAGAAGTCTTTCACAGCCTTATTTACCGAATGTCGCCATTGAGGATTTATTACCAGGTGGTTTTGAAGTTGTACCCGAGTCACTTCCTAAAGAATACGCTAATTATACGGATGTACGAGAAGATAGAGTCAATTTCTTTATGGGTATTAGTGATACGGTTACCACACTGAGATATAAAATTAAAGCGATTAACGTAGGAGAATACACCATACCACCCATCTATGCTCAGGCGATGTACAATCCTAATCAACAGGCTCATGGAATAACTTCTAAAATAAAAGTTATTCCATAGAGAATCCATACCAAAACTGATTTGGACGTGGATGCGTTGGGGATGCCAATCAGAATAGGCTTCTTGCATAGAAGCCAGGGCGTATGTATTGGCAATTGCCGCGGCGCGTAGGCGGCGAGGCAATTGTCAACCCTAAATTTTATTTTCAGACAAACCATCCATGTTTTGATAAGCAAAGTTTACCTAGAGTCAACGAGCACCGTAGAAACATGGATAACGAAGTAATTACTTCACGCTTAGCCTACCTTTTCGTTCTGATAATTATTATACCCAAAAGAATCAATTGGCTTTTGGGCAAACTGCTACTTCAATATTAGCATCCAAAAATTCTTGTTTTAAATTGGGCTTTGCCTGGAAAAAGGTTTGCTGGTACATTGAGATGCCACCATAAGCATATATGGCCGTGCCAAGTGATATAATAGCAAGTAGTATACCTGACATTCCGCAC
>PEQM01000027.1 GCA_002786205.1 Legionella sp.
GCGCATATATATTGCTATTATGAAAATAATGAGGAATATCTGCCCAAACCCTATTTTTGTAGGTAACATCCTCCCGCAATTAGGACATGCTTTCACTTCGGTACTAACTTCATGGCCACATTCTTTACATTTTATTAGACTCATAGACACTCTTGCAGCACAGAATATACCGATATTATCGACTAAATAATTAAAAAGTTTAATTTGAAAATATGTGTTTGGGGAACATCTTCATATCTATTAAATTTTTCAAAATTAACTCTCAAAAAGGAAGTCAAATAGTTTTTTAGCTGTTTCAATTAGATGCCTTCCCCCTATTTGATGAAGCTCAAGTATTAAGTCAAATAGGCAACAAACCATTACTCATCTCGCTCGTAAACGCTTACCTCTCTGAGGACATGCAGCAGGACATCAAACTCATGCAGGCTCAATATGAGCAAGGCCATTGGGAAGAAGTAGAAAAACTCGCCCATAAAATCAAAGGCGGTGTCGCATATCTTGGCACACAACGAATGCGCTATGCCTGCCAGTATTTAGAGCGGTACTACAAAGCAGGGCATAGAACATTGCTTGAACCACTTTATCAACAACTTTTAAACGTCAGCGCAAAAACAAATGAAGTCCTCGACTTCTGGTTAAATAAAAATCAACCCTAATATCAATCATTATTGTTAAAAAACTTAAACCTAATCCTTTTTTCATATTTTCGCAATGCAGCTATCCTGATATTTTTTTATCCAGCTATTATTGTTTTCTAAGGAGTGCTACTAAAACACCATTAAAATTCTTGTTGATAAGCCGATTCATTATTTTCTTCAAAATTATTAAAATTTTGTTGTGCCTCATTGTCCTTAATATCATCCAGACATTCACTTTTCTCTTCTGGATCAGACATGGTATTACATTGATCTATTGAATAGGGCGTTAAGGTTGTATCTGCAAAAACGCTTAAAGGAAATAACAGCGCAATCCATAAAATATAGTTCATAGTCAGCCCTTATATTCTTCTCTTCCTTTAAGCATAGCTGATTAAGTAAAATACTGCTCTTTACAAGCTTAAATCATTGCCCATATCAAATGGTATTTCGCAACGTGTTAATATCTTTTGAATACAAACAGGCAGGTCGGCCCAATCCTGAATACCTTCTTGTTTTTTCCATATCTCAATCCAGACTTCTACATGCTCAATACTATCTATGAAATCAAACTGCCTGACAAATGCAGAAATCAAAGCGTGTTCTCGATGTGGTATCAATGGTTGAAATAATAGCGAGGCCAGATAGGAGCAAATCATCGTTTGCTTAGGCTGTAAATAAGAAATGATGCATTCTTTCATTCTCGAAAGCACCCCGCGTTTATAATAATACTCAATTAAGGACAGTTCATCTTTTTTATGCAGTAATTCGTATTCCAAGGCTTTGTCTTCTTGCCCTGATTCTTTGTAACACTCGGCAATGGTTAAGAGATTCGGCATGAATTGCGCCAGGAAATCCCTTACCAGATCATCTTGACCTATAGTGATACAATACCGAATAATGACATCCATTTCCGCTCCCAAAGCAAAATACTCAGCCACTTTTTTTCTATTATTTACATGAGCATACCCTAAAGCTATTGCGGATAAACTTGCACCTTTAGCCTGGTAGACATGAACCCATTTGTGGTTACCGCTATAAGCGTATCCATGCGCAATACAATTAATATTGGCACCATACGAGTCAACGTACTTTCTCACTTCTGCATGATTACCTGCTTTTGCATATCCCCATGCAATAACATTACTACTCACCTCAGGATGCTGTCTGTATTGTTCTACTTTATCGTGAAAACCTGCTAATGCATAAGCTTGAGCGATATCATTCAAGCACTCTTTGGTTGCTATTTTATGTTCTTCAACCAACTCATGAAGCCCTGCCAGGGCATAACCTACAACCAAACAAAAACTGTTTCCTGTAAGGACTTTATACAATGATGCTTGTTCATGATTGCCTGCAGCGGCATAACCTAACAAAATATCCTCGTTTATATTCAGTGAACGCCGAGAAGCAAGCTGCCTGTATTGCTCTACTTTTTCATCATTACCACTTAAAGCATAAGCATAGGCAATACAGCCAATATTTGCATTACATTTGATTAATAACTCCACCGCGTCGTGCTGTTGTTCATAAGCTAATTTTGCAGCCACTGTAGGGAAACAATCAGCATAATAATCAACCCACTCAAAAACTTGCAGCGCCTCTTCATTTAAAGATTTCGCAAATTGTTCAATCAGCTGTGCATTTTCCATCGTATACTCTTAAGTTAGGGACAAAACAGTGCAATATTATGCATCACATCATTCAAAGATGGAGCACAGTAATTCAATTATTTAGCTTGCTAATCTTTTGTCGTCCTTTGTGAATATTTAAAATACAGGTGTATTATGTATGCTCATCATAAAAACTGCAACCGCTATTTTTAATTTGCTTTGCCAGCGGTAATCAAACTCGCTTTAGTCGAATTTTGAGAACAAGGAGAAGATTCTCCTGAATACAAGGCCAAATTCAAGAAATAAAGAGGAGTGGACACAGAGACTTCATTATGCTCATTCTTATAGGCATTGATCTGCATACTCGTAAGTACTTCACAACGATTGTCTTCATATTGTGATTCGGCTAAAGAATGACATAGAGAATAAGAAACATCATATTGATAATGTTCAGCAACCGATTGAGAAGAAAAAATTTGAGCATCAAAGAGCAACCACCCATTGTCTACACAAGCAACAAAATAACCACTTTGAAAAACTTTTCCGTTTTTTGAATTTTTATTATCTGTTCGGATAAGAAGTCGTTCGCCCGACTGTAATCCTTGAACAAATGATTGATGCACCAATATCCCTTCTGCATGCGTAATAAAAGAAAGACTTAACCAACCGAAAGCCACCAAGACAACTAATTTAATCGATTTTTTCTTCATAACCTGACCTTAATTTAACTCCCGCCATACTAAAGAGATTTCAGCCATTTTGAAAGGCTGAAATTGTATTTACTTTGTCAAATAGCGCTGTGTGATAAAAGAATGTCAACAAGCCCTAATCATATTTGAGTAAAATTATAGATATTTACTAAACTCTGCTTATAATGAGGCATTCTTCAGCTGTCTTTATTGAGTATGATTACATTACGGCAAATAACACTCTCCCGTGGCACCAAGGTACTTTTGGATAAAGCAGATGTCACTTTATATGAAAAACAAAAAATAGGCCTTATCGGGCATAATGGCTGTGGAAAATCCACGTTATTTGATTTTTTATTGGGAAAAATAACGGCTGATACAGGCGAATATTTAATTAATCCGCAGCTTACGATTAGCCACCTTTCTCAGCAATTACCAGAGAGTAATGAAACTGCCTTAAATTTTGTTTTAAGTGGCGATGACGATTATATCGCTCTGCTACAAAAACTAAAACAAGCAGAAGAAACAGGCAATGACGCAGAAGTCCTGGCATGCCACGAAAAGCTCAATCAAACTGGTGGCTACAGCAAACCAGCCTTGGCGGCAACTATCCTTGCTGGCTTGGGATTTAACAGTGCAGAACAAAGTCAATCGGTGAACAGTTTCTCCGGCGGTTGGCGCATGCGACTTAGTTTGGCTCGTTGTCTTATAAAACCAGCTCAATTGATGTTACTGGATGAACCCACTAACCATCTGGATATGGAAGCTATTTTTTGGTTAGAGCGCTTTTTAAAACAAAGTCCTGCAACAATTATTTTAATTTCTCACGACAGAGAATTTTTAGATGCTTTTGTGACTCACATAGTGCATATTGAAAAACAGTCATTAAATCTGTATTCAGGAAACTACAGCAGTTTTGAAACAATCCATGCGCAACAACTTGCATTACAACAACTTACATATGAAAAACAACAGACCAAAATTAAACACATGATGTCTTTTGTTACACGCTTTAAAGCCAAGGCCAGTAAAGCAAAACAAGCACAAAGCCGACTTAAAGCCATAGAAAAAATGGAAACCGTCGCCGCGGCTCAAGCTGACTCTCCTTTTTCTTTTGAGTTTTTTAATTGCCCACGTGCAGGTAATCCTCTTATTCAATGCCAACTGGTCAATGCAGGCTATGAGGAAGAAAAACCTACGTTGAAGAAAATTAATTTATTGTTAAATCCTGGCGATAGAATTGCTTTATTAGGGCCCAATGGAGAAGGCAAATCGACTTTAATCAAAACATTAACCGGTGTCTTGCCTTTGCTGAAAGGCACACTGCAATGCAGCCCTCATTTAAAAATAGGCTACTATGCCCAGCATCAATTAGAACAGCTCGATTGCAAATTAAGTCCTGTGGAAACCATTCAAGAATTGTCTCCTGAAACCAAAGAACAAGCTATTCGTGACTTTTTAGGAGGATTTAATTTTGTAGGGGACATGGCTGTAACACCTATTCGGCATTTTTCTGGCGGAGAAAAAGCGCGTCTGGCACTTGCCAAACTGGTTTGGCAAAAACCTAATTTATTGCTGCTGGATGAACCCACTAACCATTTGGATCTGGGAATGCGGTCTGCTATAGAATTGGCTTTACAAAGTTATGAAGGTGCCATGATTTTAATTTCTCATGATCGCCACTTGCTAAAGACTTCGGTAGATGATTTCTACCTGGTGTACCAAGGCAGCGTTACTCCCTTTAAAGGCGATTTGGATGACTATCATGCTTGGCTGCAAACAAAAGACAAAATAAAGGAAAAAGCACCTCAAGAGACCAGCAATCATACCGACTACAAAGAAAGAAAAACGCTACAAAACCGCTTAAAAAAAACAGAGCAGCTGCTGGAAAACTATCAAATGCAGTTAGTGCAATTAGATGAGCAGTTAAGCGATGCCACTCTTTATGATGACAAGAAGAAAGAGCAACTAGAATCCCTTTTAAAAAATCGCCTTACGATACAACAACAAAAACAACAGGTAGAAGAAGAATGGCTGATTTTATGTGAGCAGTTGGAATAACTACCCAATAGTACATGCAGTGTATCTATTCACCAGCTGTTGAATGCTTTCGAAGAAAGTGACCATGCTGTTTTATGGCTTCACTGTCTGGAGCTGCAATAGCAAGGACTTGGCCGCCAATTGCTCTGCTTTTCTACGACTTGATTCTTCTCCATAAGCAACGAAAGAAAAACCTTTTACTGAGCATTTAACATAGAACCACTGCTCGTGTTCATCACCGTCTACTTTAATTAACTGATATTCTGGCAATGCCTGTTTTTGTGCTTGAACATATTCTTGCAGCTGTGTTTTAGCATCTTTAAGACAGAAGGTTAACTCTTGCGAATGCAAACGGGTGTGATATAAATTCAAAATAACCCTTTGCGCTGCTTCAAGACCAGCATCATAATACACCGCAGCAAAAACAGCTTCTAATGCATCAGCAAGAATAGATACGCGGCGAAATCCACCACTCTTCAATTCTCCCTGGCCAAGAAAAAGACAATCTCCCAAATTGATTTCTTTTGCTAACTCAGCCAGCATATCCCCTTTAACTAAAAAAGAACGCAATCGACTAAGCTGCCCTTCACTGTACAGCGGGAACATCGTCAAAAGCTCATTGGCAATAACAAAGCTTAAAATAGAATCACCCAAAAACTCAAAGCGCTCGTAATTATTACTGCCTACACTACAATGAGTTAAGGCCTGCTTTAGCAGAGCCTTATTCTTAAAATCATGCGCCAAACGTCTGCTTAATCGCTCTAAATTATTGTCCACTGCCTACTTTTACCTCAAAGGTTCTATTAAAAACAAATAACAAACTGACATTGTAAACTAAGGGGCTGATAACCTGATAATTTAATTGTACTTTAAATTGATTGGTTCCATCCGGTACCATACGAATCTGCTCTGGTTTGACAGTATCGACACCATTAATATCAAGTCTTTTAGCCAAACTGCTTTGCAGTACTTGAATATCTACTGCCGGATCACCCGTCAAATCAGCAGCCGGAGTTTCATTTAAAGACTTTATTGAACTAACCACTGAGTAATATTGAATCATAATGGGCACAACACGCATGGTAATAACCGCTGCGAAGACAATCAGTATTATAGTAAGTAACAATCCAATCAATGTCATTCCTTGTTGTGACCGCATAATGATATTCCTTTTAATGAATTAGCCTACCTATTTTAGACCATCTTAAATTGTCTGTTTTGCCATTCCAACTCATCCATACTAAAAAGGCCTTTCCTCTTAAATAACTGTCTGGCACAAACCCCCAAAATCGACTGTCTGCACTGTCGTCCCTATTATCGCCCATCATAAAGTATTGCCCTTCAGGAACTTCTACATCAAAATCTACAGCAGGAACATCCGCCCTCACAAAAATATCATGCGTGATACCATTAAGGTCTTCTTTATATTGAGTCACCGGACGACCTGAACTTTCATCTATAGTATAGGCGACAAACTTTTGTTTCGCTTCCTGACCATTAATAGTCAAAACCTTATTATGATAACTGACTTTGTCACCTGGCAGGCCTATCACTCGTTTGATGTAATCAAATTTTGGCTCAGGAGGCCAACGAAATACCGCAATATCGCCATTTTTAGGATTGGCAATGGATGCTACTTTTTTCTCAATAACAGGCAATCTTAAGCCATATGCAAATTTATTCACGGCAACAAAATCACCAACGAGTAAAGTCGGTTCCAAAGACCCTGAAGGAATACGAAAAGGTTCTACCAAAAAAGAGCGCAATACCAATACCGTAATAAAAACAGGAAAAAAAGAACGTGCATACTCAATAATGCGCCCCGGTTTTTGCCCTGTTGCCCGTTTTTTCTCCCAAAATAAAATATCCAACAGATAAATAACGCCACTAAACAAAGACAGCAATACCAATATCAAAGCAAAATTCATTATCTATTTCCTAATAAACTAATCATTTTACGGCACATATCCCAACACATCATCACTACTACCAGAATGGTGTGCGCCATCATCCTATCATCTTGTAATTTATTTTTTATCTGTTTGAAACACAGCCATAAATGCTTCTTGCGGGATCTCCACATGCCCTACCTGTTTCATCCTTTTTTTACCCGCTTTTTGTTTTTCTAATAACTTACGCTTACGCGATACATCCCCTCCATAGCATTTTGCAATCACATTCTTCCGTAATGCTTTTACTGTTTGTCTGGCAATAATATGACTGCCTATTGCTGCCTGAATGGCCACATCAAACATTTGTCTTGGAATAAGCTCTTTCATTTTTTCAGCAATAAGTCGGCCTCTATTGTGCGCTGTAGAACGGTGCACAATCACCGCCAGTGCATCTACTTTTTCGCTATTAATCAAAATATCCATCTTTACCAAATCAGCTTCCTGGAAGCGAATAAAATTATAATCCAATGAAGCATAACCCCGGCTTACAGACTTTAATCGGTCAAAAAAATCTGAAACTACTTCACTCATTGGCATATCATAGCTTACTGACACCTGACGACCACTATAAGTCATATTCACCTGAATGCCTCGACGTTCAACACACAAGCTAATAATCGATCCCAGATAATCTTGTGGAACGAGAATATTGGCTCGCACTATAGGTTCAAACATGTCTTTAATTTGTTGCGTCGGAGGCAAGCGAGATGGATTATCTATTAATAATGTTTCACCCTTAGTCGTATTGATTTGATAAACTACTGTCGGGGCTGTTGAGATCAAGTCCAGATTGTATTCTCTCTCCAAGCGCTCTTGCACAATTTCCATATGCAGCATACCCAAAAAGCCACAACGAAAACCAAACCCTAAAGCATCTGATGATTCTGGTTCATAAAACAAAGACGCATCATTCAGGCTTAATTTGGCCAACGCCTCTCTAAAAGCCTCAAAATCATCAGCACTAATAGGAAATAAGCCTGCATAAACTTGAGGCTTGACGCGCTGAAATCCTGGCAAGCCTTCTTGAGCCGGATTTTTATCCAGCGTGAGCGTATCCCCTACTGGCGCCCCCTGAATGTCTTTAATACCAGCAACCACATAGCCCACTTCTCCTGCGCTTAACGAGTCTAATTTGGTTCGTTTGGGAGTGAATACGCCTACTTGATCCACTTCATAAACCTTGCCGGTCGACATCACCCGCATCTTATCGCCTTTACGAATAGACCCATTCACAATACGTACTAAAGATACAACACCTAAGTAACTATCAAACCAGGAATCAATGATCAGAGCTTGTAAAGGCGCATCAACATCGCCTTCCGGTGGCGGTATTTGCGATACCAAGGCGTCCAAAACATCTTCTACACCCAGACCGCTTTTTGCGCTCGCACGTATGGCATCATGAGCATCTACCCCAATGATGTCTTCTATTTCAGCAATCACACGCTCTGGTTCTGCCTGAGGCAAATCAATTTTATTCAGTACCGGCAAAACGGTCAGGGATTGATCTATGGCCGTATAACAGACTGCGACCGTTTGCGCCTCTACCCCTTGAGCAGCATCAACTACTAAGATGGCTCCTTCGCAAGCCGCAAGAGAGCGCGATACTTCGTAACTAAAATCCACGTGACCCGGTGTATCAATAAAATTCAATAAATAGGTTTTTCCATCTTTCGCTGTATAATTTAAAGAAACACACTGGGCTTTAATTGTAATACCTCGCTCACGCTCGATATCCATTGAGTCGAGCACTTGCGCACTCATCTCCCTGTCGGTTAAACCACCGCAAATTTGAATAAACCGATCAGCCAAAGTAGATTTCCCATGGTCAATATGGGCAATAATAGAAAAGTTACGAATGCGTTTTAAATCACTCACATCAAGCGCCTTGAAATAAATAAATGGATTCTACCGTAAATGTCCGCTGGCAGAAAGTAGGAAAAACAAAGAAGACATTTGCTAATCTTGGCTGATTTCAATAAAATTGTAACTTTAGCTCTTGATGAGGTGTTTTGTGCGTCGGATAATTTGGCTTGGTTTGATATTATCGCTTTGTTTTTTTAATGCTTATTCCAATACTGAGCTGACACAACGCAAAGAAGTACAAGCATTCATCAAAGACATGGTAACCCATCACCACTTCAATGCCAGACAGTTGACTTCGGTTTTAAATGAGGCTGTACTACAACCACGCATCATAGAATCCATGGAACGCCCTTATGAGAAGAAAAACTGGGATGTCTATAAAGCCATTTTTCTTACCCCACAGCGTCTGCAAAAAGGGCTCGAATTTTGGATGGCGAACAAAACCATTTTAGAAAAGGCACAAAAACAATATGGTGTCCCCCCTGAAATTATTATTGCTATTTTGGGTGTAGAAACTTTATATGGACAGCAGCAAGGAAATTATCGTGTGCTCGATGCACTAACTACTCTGGCCTTCAATTATCCCAAGCGCGCTCCATTTTTTACTAAAGAGCTCAAAGAATACTTATTGTTATGCCGCGAGCATCATGTTTCCCCAACTCATTATTTTGGATCTTATGCCGGTGCAATAGGTAAACCTCAATTTATGCCCAGCAGTTATCGATACTATGCGGTTGATTATCATAAAAAAGGCTTTCGCGATTTAGTCAATAGTAATGAAGATACTGTAATGAGCATTGCCAATTATTTTCATAAGAATGGCTGGAAAGCCAATGATGGTATTGCACAAACTGCGCGTCTGGCGGCATCCAAAGCCTATCGAATCAGAATGAACCCAAGATCTGCCAACTACGATTATACTCAACTGATAGCAGCTGGCGTTAAACCCATCACAGCAGCGTATCATCATCCTAAAAGAGCTGGTGTCATTGAGCTTGACACGGCACACGGCAACGAATATTGGTTAGCCTATCCCAACTTTTTTGTAATTACTCGTTACAACTCAAGCCCTCAATATGCATTAGCGGTTTACCTGTTATCCATGCAATTAAAACAGCAATGGGTGCAAATGAACAGGAAGCAACATCGGGCTTATGTCTAAATACAGTGCTATCAGGGAGTTGATAGCATCACTTAATAAAAAGAGTTTAACTCATGGATACATGTTATTTATTTACTCAGTACTTAAATGAGAGCGGTTGTTTTTGTCTGAAACTTGCTGCTGATGGTTCACTGCTAAACGAACCTCAGCAGCTACTTTTTGATGAAATACAGCAATTACAACACCATGCACAAACTGTATTGGTTGAGCCCTGCTCTCAAGTCAGCCTGATTTCTTTGTCCTTGTCTTGGCTTTCTGATAATAAAGCGCGTGTTGCTATTCCTTATGCATTAGAAGACAAACTGGCTCAACCAGTAGACCGTTTGCATTTTGCATTTGATAAACTACGCTACCATAACAACACCTATCTCATTACCGTTATTGATAAAAGTCGCATGCATTATCTGATGAAGCAAATGGCCCATCATCAAATTGCTTATGACATGATTACGGTAGACTGGTTTGCCTTGGAAGAAGGGCAATTGTGTGTGAATGGAACCAGTCTGCTGATTAATCAAGATCACTTTAAAGGCTCGCTAACAGGTTCCTTAGCTCTAACGTATATGATACAACATCCTGAGGTGGCCCCTTTATTATTTAAAAACAATCAATTAATCACCCATCCAGAAAAAGAAGCGAGCGACGAATTGTCTTACCTGTGGTTGGCACGGCAATTGCTTAAAAATAAACCATTAAACCTCTGCCAAGGTGAAATGCAGCATGGAAATGCCCTGGACTGGTTTAAAAGAGGATACCTTATCGCTGCATCCTTGGCTGCATTTTGGTTAATATCCATTCTACTAATCCAAACTCTTAGTTTGCATAGTCTAAATAACAAAATAAATGACATTGACCAACAAATTGCAGTTATCTATCATCAATTTTTCCCGCAGGCCAAACAAGTTATCAGCCCTAAATTTCGTATAGAGCAAGTTTTAGGTGCAACTGAGGCAAAAGAACAAAATCAATTTTGGTTTTTAATGAATGCGCTGGCCAAAACTATTAAAAACAGTGAAATCAAAGTCGAGCAATTAAAATACCAAAATAAGATACTGTCTATTACACTGTTAAGTCCTGATTTTGGGCATCTTGAATCATTAGAAAATGCCTTAAAGCAACAAGTACAAGTACGCCAGACAGAAGCATCAACTCATGAACAACAAGTTATAGCCACTTTGGAGCTGTCATGATTACCTATTGGACTCATTTAAATGAACGAGAAAAAAAAATGGTTGGGGCAGCAGTTATCTTCAGCCTTGTTTTTGTTTACTATTCATTATTGTACGCCCCCCTAAGTAGTGGCGTCATAGAAAAAACTCAATTGCTACAGGAAAAAAGCAGTACTCTTGATTGGATGAAAAAAGCACAAAAGCAAAAGAGCACGACCCTAAGTAAAAAAACGCTTGATAACAGCCAGCTACTCACACTATTAACCTCTCAATTAAAAGACAACAAACGATTGCAATTTCCCTTTCAGGTTCAACAAACCAGCACAGGAGAAATTCAGTTGAGCTTTGAAAAAGTACCCTTTAACTTATTCATCGAATGGTTAGCTCAACTCAACGAACACTATTACATCAACATCAAACAGCTTAATGCCAATAAAACGGATACACCAGGCATCACGCATTTAACGCTTACCCTTAGTGCAATTGCTTAAAGCAACCAATCAGTAGACTGCTTGCAACCTGCTGTCGCAAGCGTTTTGCAAGAAGTCTGCCAAGACCCTATTATTCCATATTGCGTTGCATACTTCCCCAGCGTTGAATGCTCGCCCCCTGTTTAATGTCTTCAGGCAGGGCGTTGAATGCATTTTGCGCTGCCGTCTCATCAGGATAGGTTCCATAGACACCTTTATAATAAGTCTTGCCAAAAGACTGATATTTCAATTGAGCCATGCGATCATTTTTAGGCGTTTTATAAAGCTTTTTTGCTACGAGTGACGCTTTATCGCTTTGCGCAATTTCAATAGTATAGCTCTGTGGATTTTGACTGCTTGCCCATGTTTTGTCTCTGTCTTTGAAGGATACAGGTGAATGAAATGAGCCCACATGATAAGAGTCTGGAACATCTATTGTCTCTGATGAGCGATATTCTGCTATTGTATCTGGGTTTGTATTAACCACTGGATAAAGTTGACTGGCATCGTAAGTGTAAGAATAGCTTAAATTACTTGATGCTTCGTCCGATAGAGTGCAAGAACACAATGGAATAATCCCCACGCCTAACAAAATGTATTGTCTTACAAGATTCATTTTATCTTCCTTATTCTATTCCATCGTATTCACTTCCCTACTTTTAGTATAGTGCCATATTTTTTATTTATCCGAGTGACATAAAAAATGGTAACGCCCTTGTACCATCCCTGACTACAGGTCATCCATCGCCCAAAATCAATCGGAAAATTTAACACTCGAACTAATTCTGATGCCTTGGATTGTAAACTGTCAGTTACTGATGAATAATAACTTATTACCGCAGATTAAGGACAATTATGCCGGCATTTTCTCATTTAACAGAACAAGCACTACGCGCAGCGGTCAACCATACAGGCACTGAATTTAAAGGGGGTACCAAAGCCATCTCCCAACTGAAGGAAACCGCCTTAAAGCGTATCAATGAGTTGGTCAATGGGCATGGCAATGCTGCCAATATCAGCTCCGAGCTGAACTTACAAAATCTGGCAATAGGTACTGCCATTCAAGGGCTAGAACTGTCTTATTTTGCGGTAAAAGGACAACTAGAACAACTGAAGGATAAAAGACTTTGTTTTGATAAAGAACGATTGGGCGGGATCGCTACTTTTATCATTCCTACTCATATTGAAGAGAAAAATCTTTCCACACAAGAGCAAATTATTAAAGCGTTTATTAATGCCGCACATAAAAAAAATGACCTATTTCATTATCTTGGTATTCAGGTCAATACCTCTGTAGAGCTTGAACAGGCAGAATTTTACTCCATACTCCCTTTTTATAAAATGAGCGAAGCACTGGCTCAGCCTATAGCTAGCAAAAAAACAATTGATAAACAACGCACCACTATTAATCTATTTTTTAGATCCATTTTACCAAATACGCTAAAGGAAATAGATATAACCTTCCAAACGGAGAATAAGTTTATTGAATTTTTTAAATCCAGTTACGCTCAAGGAAACTATCTCAATGATCTGCGCGCCCCGCGTTTTATTATGCTGGCCCTGGCTAATCTTTTATGGAATTTACAACACCCCATGGATCCTGAAACAGGATTTCCTTTAAGTACCGCACGCAATATTGAATTATGTCGCGAGGTTGAATTATTTATTAACGCCCTGCTCAATAACAACGAAAATACTTATTTAAAAGAGTTGAATTACATGGGAAATACCCTGCTTTCTTTTGTACGAAAAGTAGAGACTCACATCAAATCTTTACGTGTGGCTTTTATAGAAGAGCATCTTTATGAGCTAAATGTCAGCGATTTGGCGCATAATGCCCATCAAACACTTCGCACCATGGATAAAAGTATTTTTGAATTAATCTACAAAAATAAAGACCCCTTGGCAGGAAAAGAAAGACCTGACTCAAAAGCCGCTGAAGAATTGGCTTATTCCGTAAGTTATCTTAACCAGCTATTAATTAATGCTCCGGATCTGCTTCCTCTGTTCACTCTTTCTAAAGAAAAAATGAACGAAATTCCTTTTATTAACCAGGATCCTATCACCATCATCGATGTCTTGATCCGGTTTATTCATTATACCGAAGAAGAAAAATTAAAACTTTACGCCATGCTGAATAAAGAACATTCTGACCATGCTACAGAATTTTTAAGTACCCTACAGCACCTGAATAAAAAATACCTTTCGCCCATTATAGAAGTCTGTCATAAAGAATTAAACAGTAGCTTATTACAGCCTAAGCATAGGGCAATTGCCCAATTAACAGCACGTCGTTTTATTCCTTTAATGACACTGGTATTAGAAGATTATACCGTATCCGTAGACCGTCCCAATAAAGAGTCTAATGAATCACCGGTAACATCCCCTTTATACAGCGCGTCAGAACAAATAAAAAAAATCAATACCTTGGCAAATATAGGAAAGGGATATTACGTTTGGGAGCTGTCTCCTTTTATTACGCTACATAAAGAAACAGAAGAAGGATTGGATCAACTACCACACCATCAGTATCGCTTCACAGAAATAACTCAATTACTGGATGCCATCAATGAAATTGTACAAAACTACAGAACGTTCTTACAACATAAGTCCTTTCAAAACTTCCTGATTCGCTGTTTAAATAAAATTAAATCAGAGTACAGTGCGTTAGAACATTACATTGCACGTGTTGATTCGTTTTTAAGCAATGATAAAACCATAGGTCGCAGCATTCAAGCCATCTTAGCACCAATGAATACTGATTTAACTGCAAGCCTTGAACATTTCTCTAGTTCTTTTTCTCATTTTGAACAAATAATAAGCGCTCCTGATTTTACCGAGCAGCAGAAAAATATTTTATCCATGAAGATTGAAGCCATTCATCAACAATTTAACACTTTATTTGAAGAAGACAGTGGCATTCTCGAGCTTTCTCCAGCCAATTCCCCATCGCCTCCCGGCATCACACTAGCACCTCTAAAACCTAAAGAAAATAAACCATCTAGCCCATCCGTTTACGTCGATCCTAAACGAATTATAGAACTACGAAAACTCATTACCTCTTGTCGTCATGCCCTGTCTTTGGGAAGTTATTATGGCAATAAAGGACGCTTGTTAACGCGCTTGCTGACTTTAATCGATAATAAAGTCACGCTTACCTTCCAAGAAGAGCTACTCATCATTACTGAGCTAGGGAAAATCACCTTAAGTTATAGACCAACATGCTTTTTTCAAGCAGCCTATGCTGAAACCCGATCAGGAAAAATATTTATAGCAGCCCTAAATAATGCCGCTATCAACAAAATACTTCCGCTTTCTTCTTTAGTCTTTAACCAACATCATGGTTCGACTCTTACGCCAAAAGAATGCATCAAACAGCTAAAAATACTGAAGGAAACCAATGAATGGCCTGAAGATTCGATGCAACTCACGGCATTAACCTAAACAGGCCTCTTTAAAAAAATCACGTAGCTATTCAGCAAGCGACATCAAACTGGCATTTCCACCTGCGGCTGTCGTATCGATGGTAACCGTACGCTCATGGCATAATCTAGGCAGATAAAAAGGCCCTCCTGCTTTAGGGCCAGTTCCTGAAAGGCCTTCACCACCAAAAGGTTGTAAACCCACTACGGCACCAGTCATACTGCGATTCACATAACAATTGCCCACATGAATACGCGATCTGATATAGTCAATGCTTGTATTGATTCGGCTATGAATACCTAAAGTCAGGCCATAGCCTGTTTCATTGATGTCTTGAATCACCTTATCCAGTTCTGACTTTTTATAAGAAATGAGATGAAGAACAGGGCCAAATACTTCTTTTTCCAATTCTTTTATACTCGATATGGCAAGAAGAGTAGGTGGCATATAAAATCCTGATGCATGCTGCCTGTCAAGAGGGCATTGATACAACAGGGCATGATGTTGCTTCATTGTATCGATATGCTGCTGCAAGCTCATTAAAGCACTTTGATCAATAACAGGCCCAACATCTGTAGCAAGCCATCGAGGATCATCAACAACCAATTCCTGCATAGCACCTTTTAACAAATGAACCATTCTGGGATAAACTTCTTCTTGCACATAGAGCACTCGTAAAGCAGAACAGCGCTGCCCTGCGCTGCCAAAAGCCGATACCAAAACATCCATGGTGACTTGCTCTAGCAATGCAGAAGAATCAACAATCATTGCATTTTGACCGCCTGTTTCTGCAATTAGAGGAATCATTTCTCCCCCTCGAGAAGCCAAGGTACGATTAATAACATTTGCCGTATCAGTCGAGCCTGTAAACAAGACGCCTTTAATTCGCTTATCCGCAACCAATGCTGCGCCTATTGTTTCACCTGAACCGGGCAACAATTGTAAGACGCCGGCTGGAATTCCTGCTTTCAGCATTAACTGTACCGTATAAGCAGCAATCAAAGGGGTTTGTTCTGCTGGTTTGGCAATCACACAATTGCCTGTTACAAGACTTGCCACTATCTGTCCTGTAAAAATAGCCAGCGGAAAATTCCATGGACTAATGCACAATAAAATACCACGCGGATGCAAACTTAACTCGTTCAATTCGCCAGTATAGCCTTGCAACTGGATAGGCTTCTCCATCAAATTTTCCGCTTGCAGCGCATAGTATCGACAAAAATCGACCGCTTCTCTAATTTCTGCAATGCCATCATTCCAGGTTTTTCCTGCCTCCGCAGTCAACAAGGCCAATAATTCCGTGGTATGTTGTTCTAAAGTATCCGCCACACGTCTCAATAGGTTCGCTCTTTGTATTACTGAGGTATTTTCCCATTCTTGAGCCACGGCCTGCGCACCTTGCAATGCTTTTTCTGTATCATCTGCAGTAGCCCAGGTAACGGTCCCTATATTTTGCTGATTATTTTGAGGAGAAAAAACCTTCTGCGGTGCAAGGTCTAATAATGCACCGTTAATGATAGGTGCTGCCTGCCACGTCCATTGTAAAGCTGAAAGCTCTTTTTTTAGACAGGCACGAGCGCCACGATGGCTAAAATCAAATCCTTTAGAGTTTTTACGCAAAGGACCAAAAATGGTTCCAGGCAACGGAATATTTTTATTCATGTCATTAAACAGCGACTTAGACTTTTGAATAGGATCTTCTACTAACTCACTGATCGATGCTTTTTCATCAACAATACGATTCACAAAAGATGAATTCGCGCCATTTTCAAGCAATCGCCTCACCAAATAAGGCAACAAGTCCTCATGACTTCCTACTGGCGCATAAATGCGGCAAGCAATCCCTTCCTTTTCTTTAGGAACTATTTGCTCATAAAGCTCATTTCCCATTCCGTGTAGGCATTGAAATTCAAAATCTTTATAATCCCCAACCAAATTTAAAATCATGGCAACTGAATAGGCATTGTGTGTAGCAAATTGCGGATAAATCGCATCCGTCATCGTCAGTATTTTTTTAGCACAGGCCTGAAAAGACACATCGGTAAATACTTTTCGGGTAAACACAGGATATTCGTCAAAACCTTGCATTTGTGTTTTTTTAATTTCACTATCCCAATAAGCGCCTTTTATTAAACGCACCATCATGCGCTTTTGCTTACTCCGCGCCAATGCAGCAACCCAATCTAAAACATAAAATGCACGTTTTTGGTAGGATTGAACCGCCAAGCCAAATCCATGCCAGCTATCCAGACTCTCATCTGTAAATACTTTTTCTATCACATCCAAAGACAAATCAAGGCGCTCTGACTCTTCTGCATCGATGGTCAATGAAATACCATAATCTCTGGCACAGCGTGCTAGAGCAAGAAGTTTAGGAGGCAATTCTTTCAAAACACGTTCGTATTGTGACTCATTATAACGAGGATGCAGCGCGGATAATTTAATAGAGATTCCAGGACGTGCCACCAGATTGTCTTGTTGATTGACTTGTTTTCCGATGGATTCAATCGCATTTTTATACGCCGCCAAATAACGTTCAGCGTCCGTAGCAGTTAAGGCAGCTTCGCCAAGCATGTCGTAAGAATAACGATAACCTTTTGCTTCTTTCTTTTGCGCACGCGTCAATGCTTCATGAATAGTGCGGCCCATGACAAATTGTTTGCTCATAATACGCATTGCTTTATCTACAGCAGCCCTCACCACGCCTTCACTACTTCTATTGACTAAAGTCATCCATGCTTTACTTAAAGTCGAGTCAGCTTTTTCTGGGGTTAAAACTTTACCCGTTAACATTAAGGCCCACGTGGTTGCATTGACAAAAAAAGAGTCACTTTGACCGCGATGGGACTTCCAATCCCCAAAGGCTAATTTGTCTTTAATCAAATTGTCTATGGTGGCGCTGTCTGGAACACGCAATAAGGCTTCAGCCAAACACATCAGAGCAATACCTTCATCACTAGATAAAGCATATTCTGTTAAAAAAGAATCAATGCCTGTGCTTTTTTTCCTTTCGGCACGCACAAGTTTCACTAATTGAGTGGCTTGTTCACGAATACGCACATTCTGCTCCTCAGTCATCATAGCGTATTCACATAGCTCAGTAATTAAAGAGTGTTCATCCTTACGATAGGCTTGAATAATAGCCTCGCGCAATGCCGTTGGTTGATCCATACTTCGTCGCTCTAACATTGCATGCTCTCCAATAAAATTGATTTTTAATCCCAAATCATAATAGAGAATACTTTGAAATGAAATCTATGCAAAGAGGCATTTTTTTAAAAAAAATTGCTAATTCATCTCTTTTAACAGAGTTAATTAAGCTCAAAAAAAATAAATTACAAACTATTTGACTAGTAATGCACCCCTCTATTTGAACAAAAACAAATCAACTAACCTTCATGATATACAATGATTTTTTGAAGCTGCGCCTAACTCATTGTATTGACTATTAATCTTTCCTTATGGGTAATATTGGATCTTTTGATTTTACATTTACGTCATTTGTTAATATAATCATCACTTCTTGAAAGCCTGTAAGGTTGGATTAAGCACAAGAAAGGAGCTGTATGAATACATTATTTACTCTAATTTCAACGGTTATTTTGAGTAGCAATATCACCTCTAGCGTGACTGATAAAATAAAACCAGAACACAAAACCATTAATACTCAAATACAACATTTAAGTCAAAAAGCCCCCCAATTAAATAAAAACGTGTTAAAGCTTGCTCTGACTGCATATAAAAATGCAGATAAAAAAGGCGCGGTAAAAAAACCGGTTTTAACCGTAATCGACTATTCGTTGCCTTCTAATAAACAACGCATGTGGGTTTTTGACGTCAAACGCGAGCGTCTTTTGTACAATACCTACGTCGCACATGGAAAAAATTCCGGGGTCGTTGCTGCACGTCGTTTTTCTAATACCGAATCAAGCAAGCAATCCAGCTTGGGTACTTACATCACTAAAGACACTTATATTGGCCACAAAGGTTATTCACTAAATCTGCAAGGTCTTGATCGTGGCTTTAATGACAATGCTTACAATAGACGGGTGGTCATGCATGGCGCATGGTATATGGAGCCTGATTTTATTAAAAAAACAGGTCGCGCAGGGCTGTCCTGGGGCTGTCCTGCCATAGCTCAAACTTTGGCTAAACCAGTTATTAACACCATTAAAAATGGCTCGGTGATCTTCGCCTATTTTCCAGACAAGAAGTTTTTAAATCACTCTGGATATTTAGTAGCATAAAATAAATACCCTTTATTAAGCGCTGCCTAATACAGCTCCATGCCAATACCTGACTCATGGAGCTTGAAAAGCAACATTCGATCGCATCTCATTCCAGTCAGAGGATGTAATAGGCAGCTCAATTTCCCATCGACGTATTGGCCTATGTTTACAGGCTTGTCGGCAGCACGACTCAAAGTGCAACTTACTGCTTGCAATTTTAAATTCTGTCCATAATAAAGCAACTGCCTCATCCCAATCACTAATAACACGCGATGTAAAGGTGTCATCTTCTTGTAGCCAATAACGTAAAGAAGACGAGTGTATATCCCAAAATAAAGCCTTACTTCCACGGTCAGTAACCAGCGCAACCATTGTTTTCTCATCCCGAATTCCTATTGGGCCAGGAAACCACTGTAATCTTGACAAATTCATGGCCATTACCTCAATGGAGGCCTGTTGAAGATCCGTTTGCATTAATGTTAACCAGCGTCCTTTCATCTTTTTTTCTAACACATACTGCCCTTGTTCCTGATAAAAACGAAAATCATCCTTATATTGAATGATAGGTTCATTTATACCGTCTATTTGAATAGGATATCTTGGTGTTTGCATACCTAATGAAGGCTCGAGTAGCAACACCATGTCATCTACAGCCACTTTTAACACAACATGAGTAACAGGTAATTTTAATATTGCCGCATCATTAACAGGTGAGCCCATTAAAATACGTGCCTCACAAAATACAGGCGCATAACCTAAACTGGTTAATACAGAATACAAAAGCGCAGTAGACTGAAAACAATAACCGCCAGCCTTCATCATACGGGGAGAGTTAAAAAAGGTAAGCGGTTGACGATGTACTGGATGCTGAGATGAAGACTCTCTTAACTCGATATTATTATAAGGAAAATGCGTGACATGCGCGTAATAAAGGCGCTTAAGTGCCTCATGAGGATCCGTCTTTATCAACTCAAGCAATTCTTGATAATTCAATTCCAGCTTGGCAAAGTAAGCATTTAGACTGTTTGATACCATTCACGCCTCCATTCTTTTTCCTAAACCTTATATTGGAAAAAATGCCCTTCTTTGTCAATGCATAAAAATAACTCAACAGACACAGCGGGATGAATTGTGCGCCAATAAAAATAAGTTAGCGCAGCGATAAAAAGTAAAAAATAAAGCCACAAAGATCAAATTAATAACTATAATTAGGTTAAGTGAATTGCTCACAAAAAGCGTTTGCTTATCAGTACCAGGCCATTTTAAAAATCAATATCATAAAGGAGGATATATGCATACACGCTCCATGTGTGTTTCAAAAACAGCCAGAACCCTATTCATGTTAAGTACCCTGGTTCTTGCCGCAAGCTACACCTCTTCATCCCAAGCAGCACAAGGATGTGGGTACGGATTGCATAAAAGCGTATACGGTGGCTGCATCCCAAACCATCCAGGAATGCATGCAACCCCTGCTCCTGCACATCCAGGCTGCTGGCGAAATGGGTGGGGACAATTGCGTTGCTATTGATTTGTATTCATTCACTACCTTTTCAATAGACTTCTTTACAAAACCGCTACCAAAGAGGAATTACAAGAAGACATAAAGCATGGAGCGTAGATGTTTTAGTTGCAACCTGCTCATTCAACTGCATTTATCTTGGTGACTCGTCTTTGTAGTAGCTTTTTGGAAGAGGTCTATTTTATACTTGCTATCAAAACCATTCTCTGACACCTTTACTCTTATTAATCGATGGATGAGATCATTCGGATTTTAATTTAACCATCTGGTAAGGTGTGGTGCATGGCTTCGCTGGTGAGAGATCACCGCCCCCTATTCTACTATTTCACTTAAGGATTTCCTTTATGTTATTGAGTGGTACTAGCAAACTTCTTTCACAACAGGCTGCAAAGAGCAAAGTGCCAGAAGAATCGGAATGTAGAATCAGAGGGTACAATTGCTATAGAGCAATGAGAGCACGAAGTACGTTACTCACTGTCGTAGTGGCTCAAAAAAAGTCTATCCTAAAACCATGCCTGATTTTTATTACCAGTAGCTTGATATCAACTTGTATCAGTGCCCAATCAATACCCATCTCATACTCTAAAGCGGTGCAACTGGCGTTAACAAACAACCCGGCCATACAGGCAGCAAAGGCATCAGTAGACCTTGCAATGGGGACATCCAGGCAAGCAGAAAGTATGAGCTGGCCCCAGCTAGGACTTGAAATTGGTGGTGCGCGCAGCGACAATCCCATGTCCGTATTTGGTTATAAATTAAGCCAAGGCAATGCCAGTTTTTCTGATTTTGGCGCCAACCAATATACTGGACCTGGCTCTTTATACACTAAACCAGAGGCGCTAAACCACCCAGGGTACTATAGTAATCTGGATACCGCGTTTAAACTCAGCATTCCTGTTTATTCTGGTGGAAAAATTAAAGCAGAACAAGCACAGATGAAAGCACTCGTTTTGTCAGCACAGCATGGTAATCAACAAGCCAAAAATCAATTGGCTTATGAAGTATACGCATCTTATGAACGATTTTTAACCGCCAAACAATTAGTTCATGTTGCGCAGCAACAAGTAATTCGAGCAAAAGAATTTCTATCCATAACCCAAGCCTTGCAAGAGCAATCCATTACTTTAGGTAGCGACGTACTCATGGCTGAAGCTTATTTAAATAACTCGCTTCTTGGCTTGTTTAATGCAAAAATCCAGACAGAAGATGAACTTGATGGCTTTAGGACGCTGCTTGGGGTACCTGAAAGCGCCTTTGTTCCAAATCAGCATGCACGCCTGACGCAAAAGATACAGTTTAATAGCCCTTTGATAAACCAGGCTTTAAAAAACAACCCTTCAATTAAAACGCTTGATGCACGACTGCAAGCAGAAAAAGCGGCAATTACTGCTGCTAAAGCGCTATACAAGCCTCAAGTATCGATGCAACTAAGACACGACTGGAATGGAAATACTATCGGCTCAGGGCTTCCCTCCGATACCATTATGCTAGGAGCCAACTGGACTTTGTTTAGTGCAGGTGAACGCGCTGGCGCCATTCAGGCAGCCAAAGCTTATGCCAAAAAAACCCAATCAGAGCTTGATGAGCAACGCCACCAATTACGCTTGCAATTCAAACAAATACAACGCGCTGAGCGACAAATTCATTATGAATTGCAATTGAATCGACAAACCATGCAAAAAGAAGAGGTGGCTATCGAAAAATTAAAGCAGCAGTTTGGTCGTGGTCAAATACCTTTAAATGCTTTATTAGAAAGTCAGATGAAACTTACACAACATAAAGCACAGGAACTACAAGCACTTCATCAATCCAGAATGCAAAAAGCGCATTGGTTAATGCTTGGCAATCAATTAATTCCTAAATAGACCTTTAAAAACCTGTCAAGAAGAGCATCGCTGTGATGAAGCGGGATGTCTCTGCAATAGCATTTAAAAAAAGGACTAACGGAGATCAGGAGGTTGTAGTGAAGAATGTATTTTACTCCCCAAATACACTTAATAAAGCAGGTCAATTAACCCGGTTATTTATTCAATCCAAGCTTACTTTATTATTGATTGCGGCCATTTTACTATTCGGTCTATTGGCTTTAAACAAAACGCCACGCAGCTACAATCCTGAAATTATTGTACCAACAGTAACCATAGCAGTCAGTCGCCCAGGTAGCGATAGCCAGGAAATGCTTCATCAAGTAGTTCGTCCATTGGAAAGTTTAATGGCCTCTATTCCAGGGATTGAACACACTTATGGGATGGCCATTGATGATAGCGCGCTGGTAACTGCTCGCTTTAAAGTAAATGAAAATGAAGAGGCAAGTCTTGTTAAAGTATACAATCAAATCAATAGCAATATGGATAAAATGCCGCCCGGAACTTTAATGCCTTTAATCCGCGCCATCAGTTTGTATGATGTGCCACTTGTGACCCTGACTTTGCACGCCAAAAACGCCAATCCAATTGACTTGCGCATGCTTGCTGATAAGGTCCTGGAGGAATTACGCACCGTACCTCAAGTTGGAAAAAGCTTTGTTATGGGCGCATCACCTCAAGCTACTCGGGTCTGGTTAAATCCAAAGCGCATGGCAAAATACGCCATTTCAATGGCCAATATTCAGCAGGCCTTATCAATGAATAACACCAGCATTGAGGCAGGAACGCTAGAACATCAGTTAAATAAAATACCCCTGCGCGTTGAAGGTTCTCTCTTTTCTAATCAAGATTTAGCCGAGATTATTATCGGAATCGATGGCGCCAAACCGGTTTTACTAAAAGATATTGCAACCATTGAAAAAGGGCCACAAAATGAAGCGATTGCTTCCTACTTTATCCATGGAGGAAACAGTCAATTCAACAAGGCAACATTAGAGCCAGCAGTCACCATTGCTCTTGCGCGTCAAAAAGGCAGTAATGGCGTCGAGGTAGCAAAATCAATCTTAACAAAACTGAATCAATTAAAAAAAAGCCAGCTCATTCCGCCCAATATAGAAGTTACCATCACTCGAAATTATGGCGATGAAGCCAATGATGCGGTCAACACGTTAGTCGAACACTTAGGTATTGCGATTGTCAGTGTTGTGATCTTGCTGATGCTGTTTTTAGGATGGCGCGAAGCGTCCGTGGTTGCTTTTTCTATTCCATTAATTTTATGTCTGGTACTAGGCATTGGCTGGCTATCCGGCCAAACCATCAATAGAATTACTCTATTTGCACTGATTCTTTCTTTAGGTCTTTTAGTCGATGACAGCATCGTAGTCATTGAAAATATTCACCGTCATCTCCTTAAGGGTACACAAAAAAACTTTACTCGCCTCATTATTTATGCAGCTAATGAAATTGGCAAACCCACGATTATTGCTACTTTTACCGTAATTTTAGCTCTACTTCCTATGGCTTTTGTCGGTGGTATGATGGGGCCATTTATGGCTCCCATCCCTTTTAATACGCCTTTGGCAATGCTTGTCTCTCTCTTTATTGCTTATAGCGTTGTACCGTACCTTGCATCTCGCTGGTTGAGAAGCAAAGCGAAAAAACAAATACAAGAACAGCATCCCCATCATCACTCATGGCTACAGCGACTCTACCTTGCCTTATTTACCCAATTGCTCCATTCATCGAAAAAAAGATATTTTTTCTATCTGAGTATTCTACTCTTGCTCTTCGCTGTGTTACTCCAGCCAGCCTGGCAATTTATTCGGACTACAGGCCCTAATGGCCCACTAAGCCCCTTAGGTATTGAAGTTAAAATGCTACCCGATGACAATGTGAATACTTTTTTAGTTTCTGTTGATACCGGAGCTAATGCCACCTTACTAAAAACAAGTGACTTACTGCAAAAACTCAGTGCAAACATTCAAAAAAATCCTCATGTTACTGACATCGAATTATACGTCGGAGAGTCCGCCCCTGAAGATTTTGCTGCTCTTTTGCGAGGTGATAGTTTATTAACAGGAAGTCAATATGGCCAAATACGTGTGAACCTGGTAAATAAACACCTGCGTTCTATTGACTCCCATCAAATTGCAACTCAAATTTACCAAGACCTTTTACCCTTAATAAAAAAATACCCTCAAAGTCATATCAAACTTTTTGAAAGCCCGCCTGGACCACCGGTTCGTTCACAAATGGAGGCAGGGCTTTATGGCGTTAATTACAGTGAATTAAGAGCTCTTGCTGATAAAATTAGCGCTGAAATTTACCCTCAAATATATGGCATGATAAATATTGATAACTCTGTGACCCAAGATACTACGCAATATGATATTGAAATCAACCACAAAGCCGCCATGCTGTCAGGTTTAGCACCTCAAACCATAGCTCAAGAGATAAGCGCTTTATTCAAAGGTATTACCATTGGAAGCATTCACGCCCCAGATACCAGAGAACCAGAGCAAATAATTCTGCGCCTGCCGTCAGAAATACGTGAAGACACCAGGATTTTTAAGCAACTGTATTTAAAAAACCAACAACAGCAACTGGTTCCCTTAACGCAAGTTGCCAGTTTGAGTAGCACTAAAAAGGACAAGCCTATTTTTACCAAGGATCAAACACCTGTTGTTTATATCACCGGAGAGGTGCTAGGCTCCAGTCCTGCTTATGCAGTGACTTCAGCAACAGCAATGCTTAAAACGCCCCCCTTCTCACTGGCTGTTGAAAATTTAGGCCTGCATGAATCGCAACCAGAGCCATCAGCTGGTAATCAATTCTTTTGGCTAGGTGAAATGCGACTGACTTTAGATGTCTTTCGCGATTTAGGCTCAGCCTTCATCGTTGCTATCTTATTGATCTATATTTTACTAACCGCTTTTTATCAATCTTTCGTTATTCCGCTTATTATTATGGGCGCCATACCGTTAACAATTATTGGTGTCTTTCCTGGCCATTGGTTAATGAAACAACCTTTTACGGCTACTTCCATGATAGGAGTTATTGCTCTAGCTGGAATTGTTGTGAGAAACTCGCTGTTGCTCATTGATTTCATTTTAGAACATCAAAAACGAGGGGCTACTGTAAGAGACGCGGTTATTGAATCCGGTATAGAGCGTATCTTACCTATTGTATTAACCGCACTGGCTATTATTTTAGGCTCATCCGTGATGTTATCAGATCCCGTTTTTGGTGGCCTTGCTATTTCTTTAATCTTTGGCTCTTTTGCCTCAACCGTGCTGACTTTATTTTTAATTCCTCTACTCTATTTAAGCTTTTGGAAACGAACGCATGCAAAGGATTAATTAGTGAAAAGAACCTAGAACCGATGGTGAAAACTGAATTGCAAGCTACTTGCCAGACTGTCTTTTAATTCATTTAATGCCATTGGATTGCGCGTAATTGATTGATTACACTCTAGTTCTATGCCCAGATACTCTTCTTGCGTGAACTGCTTACGTAGTGCGGTGGTAAAACCATCACTAATGCCTTTATACGGATAATTCATTCTAATTTTATAATGTGGTGCTTTCTTTTTAAGTTCCAGTTTCCATTGTTCTGATAGCTTTTTTTCACTTAATCTTTTAGGATCATAAAGAAAGGCAACATCTGCATTCCGTAAGGATTCATTCCATATCGGGGTAAAACTATGGACAGAGCAATGTAGCACTTGCTCTCCTTGTGCAATGGCTTCTTTTATTTGTGCAAGCACAAAATTACGATAAGGTAAATAATACCGTTCAATCAACTCTTGCTTTAACTCAGATGCACAATTATTAGTAACCAAAGAAAAGCATTTGCCCTCTAATCGCCTATTGCAATCAATTAATAAACGAGAAACCTCAGCCTGAATCAAGGTGCAAGAAAAGGCCTGCTGCAAATGTTGTGCTATTTCCAACGCGCCAAAGTCAATGCCTTGATGCGTGTCTAATAATTTAGAAAAAGGCATGAATAATTGCTCATACTGTTTCGGTACGGTATTGACTGCATGCTCACAACTAAGAAGTAATCTTATATTTTTCATACTGGAAACTGTTGGTTTGCAAGTAAGCACTGCGCGAGTTGAGAATAGACTTTTTCTAGCGAGTCTTTTTGTGTTGCATGAAGAATACGCTCACTCAAGTTACCTTGCGATAAAATAAGCTCTAAGGCTTGCTGTTCTCTTTGTTCCAGACCATGGCTGTTCATTTCTATTAAATACGACCAGACATTGCGAAGTGCTTTAATGTGTTTGGGAACGCGCCATTGTGCTAATAATTCAATATCATCGACTGTGGTAGACAGGCCTGATTGAATGGCTTGATTAAAGAGGCATTTAAGCGATTGCGTATCGCAGGGTTTTTCTAAATAATACTGCGAGGAAGAATGCCAGGATTTTAAGATGGCATGAATTATTTTAGCAATTGCAATGTCTGCTGTAACACACTCTTGTGTATCTAAAATGCGAATTTCTATGGCCTTATAATCGAATTTGGGAATGGCGCCACGTGAGTTCAACCAAGGATGCTGCAATATCTTTTGAGGATCAAAAGGACTAATTGATTCGTACATGGGATTAAGTATACGTCGTTGGTATTCTTCTTCGGTGCGAACAAATTCAGGAATAATATCACCGCTAATTAAAGGAATGCGTTTTTGATTTTCACTGTAAAAGACCAATCTTGAATCCAATAAATGAGTTGCCTTTCCATCAAGTATGGGCGTGCTGGCGGCCAAAGCGGGCAAAAGTGGCAATATTAGCCGAATAAGATTATGCAAACAGCAAAACTCTTCATCATTTGCGTAAGGAAGATTAACATGCATGCTTTGCAAATTAGACCAGCCATGGCCTTTACAATTAAAAATGGCATCATATTGTTGATAGATTTCTTGATTCTCGTATGGCCATCGTACTGTTTCCAAATCAGGATTCATCCATGGGTGTGCCCCTGTTGGTAATAACGTGAGGTTTTCTTTTGCCAAGATGGGCTGAATGTCTATGATGGCTTTTTGGAACTGCTCTACCAAAGGAGCAGAAGGTGGTTTAGGTCCATTATTTTTGAGTTCCAAAACATGCATAACCAACTCATTACTTAATGCAATATCTCCCAATACCACTTCATTAACCTGTTTTTTTGCTAAAGAACGCAAAATGACATCACTTTTAGGTTGGACATTAAGATGTACTTTATCCACCAGCATGTATTCTATTTCTAAACCCAGTACAGAAAAAATAGAAAAATTAGACATAACCATGTTTCCTACGAATGCGTTGTAAAAAAAGCGCCATAATTTGTTGATATAAATTATCACCTAAAATTTTATCTTCTGTACCATAATCAATATTTGGATTGTCATTAACCTCAATAACATAATGATGGTCGCCTTTACTTTTAATATCAACACCATACAAACCATCACCAATTAACTTGGTACACTTTAATGCCACTTTGATTACTGCTTCAGGCACCTCATGCATAGGAACAGCCTCACAGCTGCCTTCCTTTTTTTCGTTACCACACCAATCATAAATCTGCCAATGATCTTTTGCCATAAAATACCGACAAGCAAAAAGAGGCTTGTTATCCAAAATACCTATCCGCCAGTCAAAATCCGTGGGAATAAAAGATTGAGCCAGCAACAAGTCTGACGTTTTAAAAAACTTACTTAATAACTTATGCAAAGAAACTCCATCTTCTACTTTCACTACGCCTAAAGAAAATGCGCTGTCAGGCTTTTTTAATACACAAGGAAAACTTATTTCAGGTAACTTGTTATCCTGTTTATTTAAGAAAAAAGTAGGTGGCGTCATAATTTGGTGCATATTGAGCAATTCAGCCAAATAGACTTTATTGGTACATTTGATTATTGATTGCGGGTCATCAATCACTACCAGATTCTCTTGAACCGCTCGACGTGCCAATCGATAAGTATAATGATTTACTGCCGTTGTAGCGCGAATAAATAAGGCATCGTATTCACCGATGCTTTTACTTTCATTTTTATCAATCAAATCAACATTAAGCCCCATTTCTTCGCCTACGGCCACAAACCGCTCTAAAGCTTTCTTATTAGATGGCGGATTGACTTCTAAAGGGTCTACCAAAATAGCCAAATCGTGAAAGCGCTGTTTTTTTCTCATTTGATAAATGCGTTTTTTAGACAAATATTCTCTGGCTGCTTGCTGCATAAACAGCAGATGATGTTCAGGCACATCGGCAATAGTCAAAGGCAAAACACGCTTGATACACCATTCTCGTTTGAATTCCAAAGTAAATCGAATTAAAGGAATAGGAAATAAACTGTGCAGCAATTTAGCCAGGTTAGCATAGCGCTTGGCAACATTTTGTCCAAAATACAAACTTAAAATGAACTTTTCAGTTTTAATATCATGCAAACTATGCTGAATTTCATCATGAATGTCCTGTGAAATAAGTTTAGATAAGCTTAAATTGAGAATATCTTGTATCCCATGAACCGAGGGAAGTGCTTTATGATCTCTGGCTTGTGCTAACAGGGACACATAATAACCAATACTTTGGTAATTATATGACTGACAAAGATTAATAACTCGAAAGGATTTATTATGATGGTATTCATTTGAGCTTAAGTAAGTTGAGCTAGAAAGAATAGGGGCAAATTCACTAAGAAAAGTCCAATTTTCAGGATCGTCCGTAATTATAATGGTTTGCATTTAACTCTCTTTGGGTTCAATTATTAGCAAGTTGGCATCATAAGTTAATACTCCTAACATAATAGAGTTAATTAACCGATTTACACTCACCTTATAATAATTATCATTAAATAAAGGATTGGTGGGATGAGGATCTGCTACCACAACCGATCTTTTTTTTGCATCATAACCACATAGCACCACAAAATGTCCACAAGGCGTACCACGAATATCATCATAAATGGATTTACTATCTAAAGTGAATACTTCGCGCATGCTTCGATACAAATAAGTTGCACTTAATGCCGTTAAGATAGGAACTTGCCTGGCAAAATATTTTTTTAACAAATCAACATTAAGTGATTGAAAACAAATAGTGCCCCCCTGCTTTAAATACTCCACATAAGCTATAGACTCTTTATGAATATAAATATCATCCTTTACTTCCATTTGAGCCTCAAGCTTATCAATAAGATACTGATTGTCTCCTTGAGTATGTTTAAACCAGGTGGGATCGAATATATTGAGATTATAAATATATATCTTGGTATTAAAGCCTCTTTCCTGCGCATGCTTTCCCAGCATAGGACTTAGTGTCCCACCTGAAATTGAGCGCTCTACCGTTTGGATAACCTCGTCTAACGTAATCTTAAAGCCGTAATACTGATAGATGGCATGTAAACTGGTAGGGCCACAGGTTTCATCATCTGGCTGTACCTGAATTACTATCTCAATCATAAATAGACCTTTCCTTGTCAAGGGATAGTTACTTATTTTAACTTAGACAGGTCTTGAGAGTTTGTCAAATTGAATTATGAAATATCATAGCCTTATGTGCGAAGCGAATTAATCTGATATAACCAGACATTGCTCTCCTTGTGTAACCAATGTCACCTTGGTATTTTTATCCAAGGTCAAAGAGCCACAGGGAATATCTGCGCCGGTAAGAGCATTTTTCCTATAACCAAAGGAGTAAATTTTATGTACAGGCCCTTTTCCTGAGTAAGACTTCCCCAAGCCGCCAACTCGTTTACCTTCGACAAGATAACCAACAGCGGCAGCTTTATCAGCCATAGTCACTGTAATCTCAATGATATCTTCAGCAAATCCATTTGCCGTAAAAAAGAAGCTTAAAGACAAAATCCAAGCTTTTGTAAAATTCATACTCATATTGACTCCCTTCAATAACCATGAATTCAGCGTCTTAACCTATTTTTTTAGTATAGATCATGAGATAAAATAAATACAAAAAAGACATAAAAAAAACATGTTCCAGCTTAAAGCAAACTAATTTTTCCTATATTAAGAATAGAGTCCTCTGCTGGTTCAGCAGTAATCAGATGAGTGGTATTACTCAACTCATTAATACCAATCCGTCTTTTAGGACCAGGTTCTGCGGTATCAAAAAAGCCCTCTCTCTTTCTTTTTTTCAGAGAATTGGCAAATACTACCTGTAGAAAAGACAGCTCTGCTGATAATTCACTACTGTTGATATGGTTTCTAAACTCTTGCAGTAAAGACGTCCTCGTGTACCCTTTATCAATAAGGTAAGAGCAATAATGAAGTACTAATTGAATCTGACCCACGCCACCACAACAAGACAATAAATTTTCAAAATCTTCTGTTATGAATTGATGATTAATCAATTTTTTTATTACCTGATTCAATGATAAAATCACCTCTCGATATTTTTTATCTTTCAGCAATTCTATAATTTGATCAGAGGTCAGCGAAAGCTCTTTAAATATCGGATAAGCAGTTTTTACTGCATTAAAATTATCCCAAATCTCGTCATTGTTTGCCAAAATTACAATGTCATTCGGCTGTAATTTCAAAATTTTAAAAATCACACGCTCTTGCATCACGTTAATAAAATGCTGATAACTTTGTCCTGTCGCTATAACAGACAATATAAAGTCAGCGGTGAGGTGAAGCCATTGCAGATGCTTGAAATTCTTTTTTATATAATCAACATATTGAAGGTGCTCATGATCTTTCATGATATAAAGAAGGTATTCGTCAGTAAACCCAAGCTCATAGAGTTCTCTGGATGCTGTTTTGATCCTGGAGAGATAGTCTAAACCAGACTCGCCAGAAAGTAGCGCGATGACAGAGGAATAATTAAAATCAAAAAGTGTCCATACTTTAGTGTTTTGTATTATTTGACGCAAATAAAGCAGCCCCTTCTCATCACCTGGAGCTATTTGCAATAAAGAATCACTAAAAAAGTCTAATTGTAATAATAAGTCACTGTTTTGAGCGACTTCAAGTAATGTGTCATAACCATGTGCTTGAGCCAATACACTTACAACTTCTTGTTGATTAAATTCAAGCGCACGTAGGTTAAAACAAAGCTCCTTTAGCGGATCTAAAGTATCTATTTCATCGGTTTCCAGGCCGTCACCGCTTTCATTGCTTTTGAATACCAATCGTTTTAAAAAAAGGGCATACTCTTTAATGCATTCAAACAATTGCTGCCCATCCAGCTCTAATAAAGCAACAATAATACTTTCTCGAGAAAAGCCAAGCACTCTTAAAAAGACAAAATGGTCTAGTAATAATTGTACCAATATCCAGCCATTGGCTTTTGAAAACAAGTCCACCACTTGCTCATGAGACAATCCCAAGGGATATCCCAAAAGGCTCTCTATAACAAAAAGATATTCATCATATTCAACAAAAAGCGGTTTTTTACTGATTAAACTTTGTATTTGCTCCGAGATAAAACTTTGGTCATTAAGTTGCTTTATAACTTCCTTTAAAGTAGTTTCTTGATCCACGATCAACGATTCATCCATAATTTATTTTAAAAAAATATAAAGTTTCATTGTAATTCATCGTCTGCAACGGAAGCAAACTTGACACATTCAATCGGAGGCATGTAATGCTGCTACCGGCTCCAACAAATCTTCTAAAGAATCTTTGTTTTTTTCTACTGCTTTATTTTTAGGGATAAAAAATCCCCAGGTGCAAGGAAGTGAAGATTCTACTTCAGCCTCTATCAAAGACACTCTGAGTGGCTTTTTTTGCTGCTGATATAATCCATGTAAATAACCAGCTTGTAAGACTACAGCCACAACTAATTCTTTTGCCAATTGCTCTTTTTGCGCAGCATCCAACTGATGATAAAATGCCAATAGGCCTATTAAATTGGCTGCATCTTGTTCAGGAACTACAGAATTTATCAAAGGCCTATTGAGCGGACTTTCTGCATAGAACCTATTGAGAGTCCAATTTAACCCAGCAGTCTGACTTCTTGCAAAGGAAACCTCTTTGCTGATTGCATTAAAAAATATCTCATCTACTATATTAAAAATGCATTGTTGTTGAAATTGCTCATGAAACCAAGCAATAAATTGCCTTTGCTCCTCAAACCGCTCCCTCGCTTGCATGATAAACTGTATTAACGTATCAACCTGCTGCGGATGTGTTTGACTTGACAACTCAGCTCTCATGCCCATATGAGGGGCTAGAGTAATAAAAAAGATCTGCATGTCTTTTTTTAAAGTACAAAGCGCCGGCAAATAGCCGGCGACGCAATAACCACTCTGCAAGTCAGCAGATTTTTCGCTGAATTCAAAACAAGCCTCTTCATTATTGGCTTCTACAAAAGTTAGCTGTTCCGATTCATCAGGTTTCAAATATGGTTGAAATAGATCACTTGCAAAAAAACGCGCTATCAGCGGTGACGATTGGAAATGCTGTTTTAATACAATATAAGTATTTAATTTTTGATTTCTTTCTTGATTATCTACTACAGGAATTAATGCCCCAGGATTTTTATCACAAACGCCAACTAACAACATCAGATGGCTGGTAAAACGATGTAACCGCCAATTAGAAGGATGCCTGGTCGCCATCCCTGCCTCTACCGCAGCATCCTCTAGCATGAGATACAGCTGGGATAAATCAGCCGTAAACGCTCGCCCCCAAACCATGGTAGTAGCTAATACAATGATTTTATTAGCTAAATATTCAAAAAACAATTTTACAGCTGGAGATTGACTCAAGGGGTAGATACTCATTAACCATCCCAAAACCTGGGCAGAAGTAGCCTGCTCTACAGAAGAAAATGAACCACACTCTACTTGCTCATTATCATGAAATTCAACTAAAAGACCGACTACAGAAAAGATCATATCTTGAACAAGGGGATTATTAAATCCATTTTCTAGGTAAGGCAATAGCAGCATGGTGCGTTTATAAATCTCTAGCGCATGAGCTTTTGCATGATGAAGTTTATGGTTTTTCAAAGCGACGTGATCTAATAACGGCTCATGTATGGCTCTTAAATCTTGCAGTAACTGCCGGTAATTTGCAGGCAAGATCGTCAAAAAATCAGACAATTTATCTTCGATATAACCAGGCAAACTCATTTGCAGTTTTAAAGAAGCAACCAAGATCTCCAAATGATTCGCATTGAGGCTCAGTGATGCCTCTTGGCAAGCATTTTTTATATAGGCAATAAATTGATGATAGGCTTCATTCTCTTCACTATGCAATGAGGCTAAAAAGCTTAACGTCTCTTCATTAAGCAACCAAATTTTTCCTGTTTGATGATAGAGTAAGAGCGCGTTGTTTAATAATGAGGGGAATTCTGTCTTCTCTGCCAGTTGAATATAATACCTGATGGCTCGAAAATAAAAATCGCCAGCAGCATATTGATTTATTAAGTCCTGATAAAGAGAGGCCAGAAATGGGGTGGTTTCTAATGAATAGCCGTTTTTTTTCAAACGGGCTAAAAAAATTTCAGTGCTTTCTCGCAATGTAATCGGATGTGCTGAAGAAAAAATTCGGCATCCGGTCACTATATTTCCCATAATGCCTCCCCTTAACTAAAATTTACATTAAATGAATTTATAAAATAAATAAGTAATAATTAAACTGTTAGTTAATGCTTATCTTTTTTGCATAAAACGGGAACTTTTGGAACCTACACCAACAACTAATACTACATGTTTAACCTAAAATAAATCAGGCTCTCATCAAAGAGCCTGACTCCAAAATTCATCAAGCCGCATACTGAATACCGAGCATAAACGTATTGGTCATAGGATTTTGATTGTTTTCACTAATTGTATAATTGTCTATGGTACCAGGGACATACGTTAATGTAACGCCAGGAGACGCACCATAAGTGATCAAATAAGATCCCGTAACAGACCAATTAGCATCTACATTATACCCTATGCCTAATTTCGCTGCCGGCAATGCAGCCGCCTGATTGCTTTTTTTAGTCAGTGTGTAAATACTGGTAATGGGATCATCAGGATAAACATAAGAGGTATTATCTAATTGCAAGTTTTGAATCATCCCCCCTACTTTAGCATACAAAGTATAATAGGTTTGAACATAGGAAAGGCCTATCAAAGCATCAAAACCACTGATGGTGTATTTACTCCGCATGTTTACAGGGTACGCATAAGCAACGACCGGAAGCTGATAGGTTGTATTACCATAGTAGCCCCAACCAAGCTCACCCGTTATGCCATACTCATCATCCATCATATGGATTAAACCCGCAGCCAGACGACCGCTTAGCTGATTTTGTGACTTGCTCTCAACAACAGGAGCATTGATACCATTTAGTGTTACGCCGTCTGTCGTAGCCCAAGTGTACCCACCTTCAATAGAAGCAAAAGCCGAAGGAGAACAGTCTGTATCCCCCATAGCACCCGCCAATGCTGTGCCTACAGCAAAAGACGAAATCAACGATCCTAAAACTAGTTTTTTCATAATGTAACAAACTCACTCCATTTTACAGTAGCAACTAATTTAAAACAGTTCAGTATGAATTGCCAGATAAAAAGGAAATAAAAAAGCCAGGAGTTAATCCTGGCTTTTTCGCAGTCATCCACAAATGACGTCCTGTCTTTAGTTATCCCGACTTTTCATTAATCACAATCCGTTGCACGACCTACATCCCTATAAGTCTTAATTCAAATGTAGCAAGTGCTTAAGAGTAGCGCAAGAGCAACAATCAGGCTCAATTTATTGAACACGGCTTTCTTTTTTAACACAAAAAAATAAATTCCACTTTTATCATAGGGTTATAATTTTAACAAGCCAGCCCCCATCCTTTTCTCTCATGCATTTGAGAAATTTCTTACATTGAAATAAGCAGAGAAAACGATCCACGATTCCCCATACCACATGGATCATGCTGCATAAAGATAGAATCGTTAACTTGTTGATATTAAAAAAATTTATGTATCATATTATTTTATTGTTCACACTGCCTCTTGATTATACGGTATCTTATGGTAATTTATTCAAAAATCACTTACGTTAGAACCCTAATAATGAATCACGCAGTCAACCAAACTAAAAAAGACAAATTAGAAATCATAGATTGGCTTATCGAACATTTTCCGCAAGCCTTCTTTAAAAAAAGAAACCAGATTAAGCCTTTAAAAATTGGTATATTTGATGACATTATTGATTTTTATGAGCGTCTGGACACGCCTCCCTTTAGCAAAAAAGCCCTCAGAGAAGCATTGAGTTATTACAGTGCCTCCCCTGCTTACCTCATGTGTCAAAAAGAGAATGCTGCACGCGTAGATATTTATGGCAACGAAATAGAATTAGTCACTGCAGATCAGGCAAAATATGCTTATCAGCGTTACCAGGAACGTTATGCTAACCGCACTAAAAACAGCTAGGGCGTGAATTAAATGTATCGATACCCAAGCGCCTGCAAAAGACGATGTCCGTTCTGTCGATTGTCGCCTTGGGTATAGGCTTTGCGAACAAGTGGCTTAGCTTTTTCTTGTTGCAACTAACATCCTGATTTTTCAAAAACCATTAAATAGTTGACCCCCACATCATCAGTCAAGGTACTGACTCGCGTAAAAGGATTATATTGTAATCCACTTAATCCTTTTAGCTGCAAACCAAATGATCTGGCAATACGAGCCAATTCACTAGGCTTAATAAATTTATTATAGTCGTGCGTTTGACGAGGTAGAATTTTCAATACATATTCGGCAGCAATAACAGCCTGACTATAAGCCTTAAGGGTTCTATTAATAGTAGATAAAAACAACAAGCCATTAGGCTTTAGCAAACGACTACAGTGCTCAATGACCAGCTCAGGGTGCAAAACGTGCTCTAACATCTCCATACAGGTGATCACATCAAAACCAGAATGCTCAAAGTCTTCTATTGCTATGTGTTGATAATCGATAGTCAAGCCTGTTGTCTGTGCATGTTTTTTAGCAACTGCAATGGCCTCTTCAGATGCATCAATCCCTGTAACCGTTGCTTCATTATGAGTCATAGCCTCTGCAAAGATACCGCCCCCACAACCTACATCTAACACCGAAGTCTTTTGTAGAGAAACATACTGCTCAACCCATTGTAACCGAGAGGCATTAATGTCATGTAATGTTTTAAGTGGGCCGTTTTTATCCCACCATTGAGTGGCATGCAAGCTAAATTTATTGATTTCCTGTTCATCAACAGTCGTTCTATCTGTGTTCATATGATAATAAATCCAGTGGGTTAAAAAATTGTAATACATCTGAATTGCTAATAAAGCTTAAATTGTAGGGATGTTCTGCACGAAGACCTACCTTAAGAGAGGTTGTGGGAATCACGTCAGCTATTTTACCTAATAAAATCAATTCAGTCTGCGGCAAAGCCACTGCCAATTGCTCCAACAGACTCTGCATAAAAGGCCGCCAATGACGTGCGTGATAAGGAACCTTTCTTGCTTCATAAACCAAAGAAGCGTTCAGTAGTAAAATGCCCTTATTCATCATGCCCGTAAAAAATTGTGTTGCCGTCTGAACCAGCCTGTTTTTATCGATTTGTGCTATCGCCGATTGAGAGTAATCCTCATCTAAATCGCCTCGCGCTTTGAGCAGCATTTTTATTATATTACGTAAAGAAGTAGCCGTATTAACCTGCTTGCTTAATCCTGTCTCACTCCATAAAGCCTGAACCGCCTGATCCCAAAAAGCATACCCATTGGCTGAATGAGCACGAGGATAAGGAGACTCTCCCATCAATACATATTTTACATTCGTCAAAGGCATAGACAATGCAGAAAAAAGACTGTCTAATCCCGGTAACCAAGCGGTATTTTTTAATAATCGCATTAAATAAGCTGCATCCATACAATTCAAAGCGTCCTCAATTATCGAGTACCACTGAGGATGAGATTTGCCTTCATAAAATTGATTCCATTGCACAGAAAAACACCCCTGGTTGACTAAACAATCGATGCGAAATTATATACTACTTTCATTTTTCAATCTAATTACAGACTGCTCTTTTTATCGCAGACAAATAATTTGACTCCAGGAGTGTGATCACTTAAAATACAAAAAAGAAGCCTTTATTATGAACACATTGAACAACTTCAGCAGCGACATACAGCACAATAAGAATGCATACGCTTATTTAAGCCAACTTGTTCCTTTTATTACTGACCCTATTGTGAAGCTTGCACCGTGTTTATCAGAAGTTCAACGCCTTTGTGCCCAATACGATGAGACTGTAGCTTATGGTAATCTTTATTCCTCTACTTTGCAGTATTTGGAAGAGCATGTTGATGCAATGTATTCTCAATGCAAGCCAGAGGAAGTTGATGCTTTGGACGCGCTGTTTTTTTCCCTGTACCACAATGACAACCATATACTAGACGAAGCGGATTGGCTTTTAGAACTCAATAAAAGCATTCGCCCCAAGCACCGAAATATGGAAAAACTGATTACCCATAAATTGAATGATCCCAAGCTGACAACAAACAATTTAACACCGCAAAAAGCAGAAAGTTTATTCAATCGCTTTAATACCTTATTTACCCCCAATTTCAAACCGCAACTTGAAACCAATATTCCCTCTATCAAGCGCAGAAATGACAGTTTTAACTTCATTGAGCATCGTTTTAGCACTCAGGCACAGCGTCATCATGGTCTTGTCCGTATTAGTCCATTATTCCAACGATGGCTACTTATTAAAGCAAAAAATGCCTCAGCAACACAAAAGATTGTCCATGTGTATTTTAATAATTTAGGACTCGATAGAGAACTGCTGGACATACCAGGCTCAAACGAAAAAAAATTAAGCCTGGCCTTGCATCAACTGGCAGATGACCCTCAATACCGATTGGCTGTTATTACGCTCCCTTCAAGTCAAGGACTGTTTAAAACAGAAGCATACAAAGACTTGAAACCACGATGGAGTTATCAGGACATTTTTGATGAGTTTTATTCTATTGCACGATTTGAGCATCATAAAGAAGGGATCGTTGATTTTAAAATAAGCCGTAGCATACGCAGCTTATTGTTTACAGACAGTCATAACGAAACAGAAACGCTTCAAGATCTATTGAAAAAAAGTTTTAGCACATTTGGCTTTCATGAAACGGATTGTCTTTCTTTCGCCCAGAAGCAAGCAGTATGGCTTCACTTTAATAAATTTGAACTCACTCGCTTTATTTTGGAAAAACTCCAGCCTGAAAGCTGTAACTTTTCTTGTAAAGATGCCATTGACCGAGGTGCTTTATCCTCTTTATATTTTGACCTGCATGCTTCTTTTGCTTCAACAACCCCTTTAAGTCAGGAAGAGTTCACACGACAAATTGATCTGTCTGCGGCCCAAGTCAAAGGAAGAGGGATGAATTTTCATCGCCTTATTTTATGGAACGCCATTGACTGCTATGTTACTGCTCATTACGATGAACTAAAAGGAAATGAGAATACATCCTGGTTAATTTACTGGCGTGATATGAATTGTCCTAAAGCACGGGTTCATGATCTTATCGCACGACGTCTGCTTCAGTTTGAAAAGGCACTAGAGCAATCTCCTGCCAATGATGCTGGGCTTCAATTACTTAAAGCAGCACAAGCCCATTATGAAAGCCAAATGCCAGAACAGCGTTTGCTATTAGAAATTATTAGCAGGAGCAATCAACTGTTATTAGAACAACCCACGCCAGATCAGCTTTATGCCTACATTGATCTGGCAGAGGAGTTAAAAAAATCTCACTCCTGCTTGCGGTTTTTCAGCGGATTAATGAAGCTTTTTGTAGGTGCTCTTTTATGCTCTGGCTCATTAATTCAGCAAGGCTTATCATCTATCCATAGTTTCTTTTTTCACTCAACCTGCAGCAGCATGGAAGAAGGCATTCTCGTTATGGCAGCACAAAAAAAATCCTCGCTACTGCTTACCTCACCTTAATATTTTAAATGACCCTCTACCTCTTGGATCTGATTTAAAAATTCATCAACATAGTGGTCATCAATCATTAAAGTCAAACCATGCCCATCAGAAAAAACACTGCACGCATTGTAATCAAACTCCATACTCTCTTCTAAAGCCAACAACTTATTCAATAGAGCCTCTCTACTAACTTTTTGACTGTCAAATTGTATTTTTAGACGATTAAACCTATTTTTTTGAACCATGCAGATACTGTCTTGCGAAAGATTAAATGCTTTAGCTAGAAGCACATGTTCTTTACTGCATTGATTAAATCGCTTTAATAGAAAAAACGGCGCCTTAAAATTTTTTTGCAAGCCTTTGTGCCTGCTCAATTCTAATAATGTATGCATGCGAATCCTTATACCTGATACAACTAAAAGACCAATTATCATAATCTAACTGCTATTGCAATTGGAGTTTTTAAAAAATAACCAGGTCACATTTAAAACGCAGGGAAATAAATAACACCCCCATTATATACCAAGCCCTGGCAAGCAACGGATTGAGGCCAGGTTAAATTGACACCATAACGACTGACAGGGCAATCACGCACAAATTTATTAGCACCAGTAATTCGGATATTGGTTACCCCTTCGGATAAATAAACTGTTTTATCCGGTGCATTCCATGCAATCACTTTATTATTAATAGTCACCGACATTCCCTGTGCAATACCTAAACCATAAGCTTTAGTGCCCGTAGGTTCTGGGAGCAAACTGGGGAGTCCGATGTAATAGCTGCCATTATTTTGTGTAATCAGCACCAAACCGGAGTGACACAAGGTACCCGTATTGGGAACGATGCTTAAGGTATCGCCTGCCTTACCAATAATGCAACTGGCTGTCTTTTGATTTTGATAAGCAATTAAATCAATGTCTTGCTTTGTACTAAAATGACTCAAAGCAATTTCAGAACCATTGGTTACCAAATCATCTTTAAAGTAGGCATACGTATCCGCATTCATACCAAAAACCACATATTTAGGCTTAGATACCTCTGGCGTACTGCTTTCAGTGCTCATGGCAGGAATATCGGCTGGCAAATAAATATCTACCTTGTTGCTGCCATTCACTATATTCAACCGAGAACAAAGCTCACCAGCCCCTCTTTCGACCGTGTTGCTTTTAATAGTCAAATCACACGTACCCATTTTATTACTTTGATATGCTTTAAGCTTTGCATTTTCGGCAAAATCAGTGGCGCTTAAAGGGGTAGCATTGACTAATAACGTATCATTTAAATAAGCGGTAATCCCAACACTCGTGTTCATATTAAATTGCAATTTCAAGGGATTGGAAGTGGCTGAAGCAGCAGGAAACGTAATGGTTTTATTTGTATTGTTAAAGACCAGCTTTCCACACCATTCTCCACTAAATCCTGATACTTGAGATTGAGCATTAATACCGACTGTACATCTGGAAGTTGCATCATTTGCAATACCCAGCACTGCCCCATTAGTAATAGGCACTATTTGATTGTTATTCACCGTACTGCCATTTAGCAATACACTCACTTGAGATGGAATAATCATCGTCATAGAAACCGAAGCGCTGGGTACTGGCTCAGGATTTGCAGCAGGTGCCGTCTTCGGGCATAGGGTGACTTCAAAATAAGTTTGGGAACCACAGCGAGCCAGCCCTTTTGCGTCATCATATGCATAGGTGTATGCATCACATTGTTGTGTTGCATGAACGGAAGTAGCATAACTGCTTCGTGCAGCAGGCCCTGCACTACAAGATTCAGGAGTAATTGGCGGTGTGGGACAACAATACATTTGCGCCTGAGGAGACTGAGGATCTATTCCACCCAAAACATTACGCCATCCACCTAGAGCACGCCCATCATCACTTCCTTGAGCTGTAGTTAATTTTGAACAGGGACTAAAACAACCGATAGGCGAGCCACTTTTATCCACCCATTGCAAATTAACATGCGTCATATTAATTCCATTGATCACATTGTATTTGCCTTCTGTAGACAAATTGGCATCCGAAGGACAAGATGAAACAGACAATTTTCCACAGTCAACACCAGGATTGGACAATACTCGCCCCGTGATGATATCCATACAGCTGGAATTGTGATTCCTCACAGTAATAGAATAAGGAAATGTATAGCCATCTACAGCTGACCCATTCCACCAGGTTTCTGCGTTTAACCTGTGAGCAGGATCACTGGGATTGGCTGCACAAAGTGATGGATTGTTATTGAAGATGGCAGGCAAACATCCAAAAGTTGCTTCAAATTTACTATTAATATCAGGAGCATACGGGCCTTGTTGGTACCCTTGTTTTTCTGCTTCAGGAACGCCTGTAGATTCGCCTACCGCACAATTATAACCATGATCATTACATCCACTCTTAGGCCAAAAGCGAGTTGAAGCAAGCCCTTCATCAGGAATGGCATAATCGTACGAGGTGCCAGCAGGGATTTTTATCACAATAGGATCATTGGTTTTATTTTTATAATCCTGCTGAATCCATAACGTGGTATCGCATTGATTAGTAATTCTTAAGCGAACATTCTGCTCTGTATTACTAGGCACAATTCCAGAAAAAGAGACACTTGAAAATAAGGCTCCGCCATAAATCACCACTTGTAATAGCTGTCTCATCACGGTTCCATAGACAGGTTGATTTGCCAGTCACTAAGTATTTCTCTACTCTGTTAGCTGTATGGCTAACTTACAAAACTATTACCTATAACTATAGACTAAAAAAGAGCAGTTGGTATCAACCTATATGTGTGACTCTACATGGCCATTTCATTAGGGCAACCTCGTCTAAATGCTTGTTGCTAACCCAAATAGGCTACGTTCCGCACTTTATGCGCAGAATCTAATTTATCATTCGATTCAAGATGGTATGGATACCGTGCATAAAGCACGGTACGTAGCCAGAAAAAGAGCATTTAGTGCTCCAAATTTAGATGCGTTTGCCCTGGCCATTTCATAAAAAATTGACGCCTTATCCGACTTATTATATTGTTTATTCTTTAGGTGCGTTGGTTGAAAGTGATGTTAACCCTCTATAAGACACTGGATGAAATAGTTCGCTCTCAGCAAGAAACAATGGTTGAACAGCTGCATCAGTTTTGTAGCATCAACTCAGGAACAAGCAATCTTGAGGGCTTAAAAGAGATGAAGCAGCTTTTGGCAGCCTCATTCCTGCCCATAGCCGATCACATTGAAACAAAAAAGCTCAAACCACTTGCTCAAATGAACTTACAAGGCACAGCCACGACCCATTACTACGGTGATGCCTTGTTAATACAAAAAAGACCTCACCTGAAGCGGCGTATTCTATTAGCCGGTCACATGGATACAGTCTACCCTGCCAATAGCCCTTTTCAAAAATTAACCTATATCAATGACAATTGTATTAATGGTCCTGGCGTGGCAGACATGAAAGGCGGGTTAATTGTGATGCTGCATGCGCTGATGGCTTTTGAACAGACCGATAAGGCCTCACAATTAGGATGGGATGTATTTATCAATAGTGATGAAGAAATTGGCTCTCTTGCTTCCTGTACTGTTTTGGATGAATTAGCACCTCATTATCAAGCGGCTTTAGTTTATGAGCCCGCGATGACACCAACCGGTACTTTAGCCAAAAATCGCAAAGGCAGCGGTAAATTGACTTTAGTCGCAAAAGGCCGCGCAGCTCATGCTGGCAGAGCATTCCATGAAGGAAGAAATGCCATTTGTCATTTAGCAGAAGCGATTACTGCGATTCATGCGCTGAATGAAAAAAAAGAAGGCGTAACCATTAATGTGGGCAAAATAGCTGGCGGAGAAGCTTTGAATATGGTTCCTGATAAGGCCGTAGCTCAACTTGATGTCCGCATTAGTCAACCTGAAGACGAGCTGTGGGTAAGAAAAAAACTGGATCACATCATCAATAAACTTGCCAAAGCAGACTACACTTTAAGTCTTCATGGTCAATTCAGTCGTCCGGTCAAACGAATTAATCCAGGAACACAGCGGCTTTTTGATAGACTACAACAAGTTGCCCAAACCATAGGATTGAGCCTGGACTGGCAAAACAGCGGTGGTTGTTGTGATGGAAACAATCTGGCGCAGCATGGCCTTGCTGTCTTAGATACTTTAGGGGTAAGAGGCGGAGCAATTCATAGTCCTGAAGAATATATTTTACTCGACAGTTTGACTGAGCGTGCGTCTTTAAGCGCATTACTTTTACTGGATTTAGCCCAGGGAGGGCTTGAGGATTTAAAAAATGATGCTATTTCGTCGCGCCCATGATGCGGATTTAGATCAAATTTTTCTGTTAGCCAAGGAAAGTGGCATAGGCATGACAACCCTGCCAAAAAATAAAACACTTCTTGCCCAGCGTCTTCATTGGTCAACTTTATCCTATCAAAAAAACCCCGTACAAGCAGGCAATGAATATTATTTTTTTGTTTTAGAAGATACGGAAAGCAAAATGATCGTTGGTACTTCTGCCATTGAGGCTGCCACGGGACTAAGAGCACCTTTTTATTCTTATAAAGTATCGAACCACACGCGAGTTTGCCCTTCTCTTCATCTGCATAATACTCATGAAACCTTGTATTTGGTGAATGACAATGAGGGCTGTAGTGAGTTATGTACACTTTTTTTAAAACCGCAATACAGAAAAAATCATAATGGCCTGCTGTTATCCAAAGCACGGTTTCTTTTTATGGCGCATGCACCAAAACGCTTCTCCTCTAAAGTGATTGCTGAATTAAGAGGGACTTCCGATGAACAGGGACGATCTCCCTTCTGGGAGCATGTAGGCGCTCATTTTTTTCACATGCCTTTTGAAAAGGCGGATGAACTGACCCTGCTAACAGACAAACAATTTATTGCTGATTTAATGCCTAAACATCCACTTTATATTTCTCTTCTACCGCAAGAAGCCCAACAAACTATTGGCATACCTCACGCTTCTGCCATGCCAGCCATGACTATTTTGTTAAAAGAAGGATTTCGTTATAACCATTATATTGATATCTTTGATGCAGGCCCTACTATTGAAGCGCCTATAGAACACATTCAAAGTATTACGCAAAGCATGTTAGTGACAGTCAGTGGCATCGATAACCATAAGAAAAGTCCTATCCACTATTTGATCTCTAACGATGCCATTGATTTTCGCGCCACCATAGCCCCTCTTTCATTAGACAAGGAACAACAAGCCTGTATCCTCAATCAAGACACAGCAACAGCGCTCCAGGTATCACCAGGGGATACCATAAGAATTCGCTCTCTTGCTCCCAATTAAAGGACTATCTATGACGCCACGCACAAGCAAAGGACAATACATCAATGGACAATGGCATCAAAGCAGTGGCCAGCCTCTTCAGTCTCTAGACCCAGCATCAGGTTCTTTGCTCTGGCAAGGCACTATGGCGACAGAAGAAGACATTACTATGGCTTGGAATAGCGCACAAGACGCCACCTCTCTTTGGGCTGCTCTATCTTTTGAAGCCCGCTGTGAAAAAATTAAAGCCTTTGGCCAGGCAGTAGAAAATAAAAAAAATCATTTAACCTATCTTATTGCTGAGGAAACAGGCAAACCGGTTTGGGAATCACTCACAGAAGTCAATTCGGTCATAGCAAAAATTGATTTATCCATCCAGGCATTTAAAGAAAGAACCAGTACAAAGCAGATGTTTACTCAGGAAGTGAATGCTTATTTACGATACAAACCGCATGGCGTAGTGGTCGTTCTGGGGGCTTTTAATTTTCCAGCGCATATCAGCAATGGACATATTATACCGGCACTTTTGGCCGGTAATGCAGTGCTTTACAAGCCGAGTGAACTCACGCCAGCTGTCGCAGAATGTATTATGGAATGCTGGCATGAAAGTGGACTTCCGGCTGGAGTCATACAGTGTTTACAAGGCGATGCATCCTGCGGAAAAAAAATATTAGAGCAGCCTATACAAGGCGTTTATTTTACCGGTAGTTATGCCACCGGGCTTCGTATCCATCAACAATTTAGCAACCGACCAGAAGTCATTCTTGCTCTGGAAATGGGGGGGAATAATCCCTTAGTTGTCGATGAAGTCAGCCTTATCGATGCTGCAATCTACCACACCTTGCTTTCTTCATTTATTACAGCAGGACAACGTTGTTCCTGCGCTCGCCGTGTTATAGTTCCAAACTCTTCTTTCGGTGATGTATTCTTAAAAAAATTAATCCAAAGCGCAGAAAAATTACAGGTTGCATCTTTTGATACAACGCCAGAACCTTTTATGGGGCCTGTCATCAGTGCATCCGCAGCTTTAAATCACCTGAAAACCCAACAGCAATTAAGCCAAATGGGTGGCCAAGCCTTGTTAAGCATGACTTTGCTTAAAGAAAACAGTGGCTTATTATCAGCAGGCATCATGGATATGACTCAAGTGGCCAATCCTCCTGATGAAGAACTCTTCGCACCTTTTATTCAAATATACCGCTATACTCACTTCGATGAAGCCATTCAACTGGCCAATGCAACGCAATATGGGCTGACTGCAGGTTTATTAAGCGATAACGCAACTCACTATCAGAACTTTTATCAACAAGTGAAAGCGGGATTAATTAATTGGAACAGACCCACAACAGGCGCTTCAAGCATGCTGCCTTTTGGTGGCGTGGGACGCAGTGGTAATCACAGACCTAGCGCTTATTTTGCGGCCGATTACTGTGCATACCCTATTGCCAGTCTGGAACAACCGCTGCTTAGCAAACCCGAGCAGTTTTTACCTGGAATTACTTTGGATGATTCATGATGGTCTACGAATTAAATATGGATGGCCTTGTTGGCCCAACGCATCATTATGCAGGATTAGCACTAGGGAATAAAGCCTCTCATAACAATGCCCTCTCGACATCCAATCCACAACTTGCAGCCTTGCAAGGATTAAAAAAGATGCGGCTATTGTACCAGATGGGATTAAAACAAGCTGTGTTACTGCCTCACCAAAGACCTAATTTACAGTTACTTTATCAATTGGGTTTTCATGGTAGTCCTGAACAACAAATAAGCAAAGCCTATCAAGCTGATCCGGCCTTACTCAGTGCCTGCTACTCAGCTGCCAGTATGTGGACCGCCAATGCTGCGACAGTCTCAGCAAGTACTGACACACAAGATTGCAAAGTACATTTTACAGCCGCTAATCTAAACAGTAATTTGCACCGCCACCATGAAGCCAGTTTTTCATCTCAGCTACTGGCTTGTCTGTTTTCCGATAAAACTTATTTTGTGCATCACCCTCCACTACCACCTGCTTTCGCTACCAGTGATGAAGGTGCCGCCAATCACAATCGACTATGTCAGCATCATGGCGCATCAGGGATTAATCTGTTTGTTTATGGGAAAACAAGTCTGCAGCTGGATGCGCATATGCCGAAAAAATTTCCTGCCCGTCAAACTAAAGAGGCATCTGAAATCATTGCCCGCAATCACCTCCTCACACCTGAGCAAGTCATTTTTGCCCACCAAAATCCTAAAGCCATTGATAAAGGGGTCTTTCATAATGATGTGATTTCTGTTGCCAATGAATCCGTTTATCTCCTGCATGAAGAAGCCTTATTAAATCAAGCCCATGTGTTGCATGAATTACAAAAAAAAGCCTCCTTTCCTATCACTTTTATTGAAATAAAAAAAGCCCATCTAAGCCTGGAAGAAGCGGTGGCATCTTATCTGTTTAACTCGCAACTGCTGACTCTTCCTGAAAGTAAGGAAATGATGCTATTAGCCCCTGTTGAATGCCAGCACAATACTCGCGTGAAAGCCTGTATTGATGCTTTATTACAAGACAGCAATAATCCTGTGACCTCGGTCACTTACATGGATTTAAAACAAAGCATGCGTAATGGTGGTGGGCCTGCCTGTTTACGATTGCGTGTCCCTTTAAATGAAAACGAACTAAAAGCCATGCATCAAGGTATTATTATCAATGAGCCTTTACTTCTGCGCCTGGAGCAATGGGTCACCCAACATTACAGAACCGAATTAAATACCCATGATTTATTAGATCCATTACTGATTAATGAGACATTTACTGCTTTAGATGAACTCACTCAGATAGTACAATTAGGCTCTATTTACCCTTTCCAACGAGATTTTTTGTAATGCCATGGTTTACTCAGTTAGGGTGCTGCATACATACTTCACCATCCAATTATAAAGTCTATGATAATTTTTTTTTCCGCTGGTTAACCTTGGATAGTAAAGTATTACAAACCGTAATCCATAAAAAAAAACCATCTCATCCCTTTTTATATTACTTACCTGCAATGACCTTAATGGTCAGAAGTATTCCTGCTCCAACTTGCCTATTAGGCTTAGGCGGTGCAGGCTTATTGCATATGTTAAGACCTTATCCAGTCCCCTTGACCGTTGTAGAAAAAAATAAAGAAGTGATTGATATCGCACAAAACTATTTTATGCTAGATAAACTGCCTCCATTTGAATTAATTCATCAACCTGCAGAGCAGTATCTGCATACAGCAGCGAGATCATACACCCATCTTTTGGTTGACATCTACAATCATCAATCCTTCCCTCCCGAATGCAGTACGGCTGCTTTTTTTCAAGACTGTCACACCGCAATCGAGGAGCACGGGTACTTGGCAGTCAACGTTGCCAATGCAGGTGAACAACTTTTTTTATTACAATTGATTCAAAATTATTTTAATCATACATTAGTCATCCCTATCAAAAACTGTTCCAATGTTGTTATTATTGCGTCAAAACAACCCGGTAAAAATCTTTTTTTAGACAACATCCTTTTGAATAAAGAAATAAAAAAAATACAATGGGTTAAAGACATTGGCTATGTTGGAACATTGTACTGATTTAGGGTCTGCTGACAATCCACGTCCCGCCCACATGACACATGTTATGTCCTTAACCAGATGCGTTTTGTAATGCTGATGCATTTATCCTGTATCAGCAAACCCTGATTATTTACCAGGTTAGTATTTTGCCTTATACTCTATTTTTACCCAATTTTTAATTTTATGTCTCGTCAAGAACGCATTTCAAAATTTTTACAGCAGCATTTTTCACCTTCGGTACTTGAAGTTACAGATGAATCACATTTCCATCACGTACCTAAAGGAGCTGAAACGCACATCAAAATAGTAATGGTCTGTTCATCTTTTACTAACCGGACCAGAATCGAACGTCATCGTTCAATAAACCAGCTGCTACAAGAAGAATTGGCTCAAGGATTACATGCTTTAAGTATGCATCTTTATTCTCCGCAAGAATGGCAAGAGAAAAATCATTTACCGCTAAAATCTCCTGCGTGCAAAGATGGCTATGATCATTAAGAATGAATGTACCTATTCAGCGCATATTCTATGCTTTAGGGGAACAGAAAGTCCTTTGGATACCGTACATAAAACAGGATACATAGACGACAAGCAGGAATTGGTGTCAGCACCGTTATAATACGAGTTTGCTCTTATCAATCCATGTGTTAGAGATTTATTGAAGTATCGGTTTTAATTTGGCCATCTTCTGGATGCCTCCGACAAGCCGAGGCACATAGGCGCTGGGGGCCAATGGTCAACCCTATTTCTTCCTCTGCAATCTGCTGAAAAAAGTAACATCTCTTTGTTTCGTTATGCTACAATGTTCGGCTGTTTCTAACTTGGATTAAGCCATGAAGAATGATGCTTCGCAAAAAATATCAGTAATTACTCTTGTTCTGCTTATTACAGGAGCTATTGACAGTATTCGTAATTTGCCTGGCACTGCTTTATTTGGCTCTACACTCATTTTTTTCTTTATTTTTTCAGCTTTGGTGTTTTTAATCCCTGTTGCATTGATTTCAGCAGAATTGTCTTCTACCTGGTCTGATGATGAAGGCGGTATTTACAGTTGGGTCAAGCATGCATTTGGTGAAAATATTGCTTTCCTTGCTATTTGGCTACAATGGATTAATACACTGGTTTGGTATCCTACCATCTTATCTTTTATTGCTGGCACTGTTGCTTACTTAATTAATCCTGAGTGGGCACAAAACAAGTACTATTTGGTTGCTGTCATTTTGACTACTTTTTGGTCTTTAACTGTTATTGGCTTGTCCGGTTTAAAGGCTTCAGCACGCTTTGCCGGAATATGCGCCATCTTTGGTATGATTTTACCGATGGGTTTTATTATTGTACTGGCGTTGATCTGGCTACTAAAGGGAAATCCCATCGCCATTGATTTAAGTTTTTCTCATCTAATCCCTCAATGGAAAGACAGTCAGTCCTGGGTTTCATTAACTGCCATCATGACCTCATTTTTAGGAATGGAGTTAGCCGCGGTGCATGTGCGCCACGTGAAAGAGCCGCAGCGAAATTTTCCTAAAGCCATATTACTCTCTGTTCTTTTAATCTTGTTTACCATGATTTTTGGATCATTGGCCATCGCCTTTGTCTTACCCAAAGAACAAATCAGCCTGATTGATGGCGTGATGAAAGCTTTTGATAATTTTCTTCATGCCTATCACATGAGCTGGATGCTTCCTATTTTAGTTTTATTGCTTTTAATAGGTAGTCTTGGAGGAATGATTAACTGGATTATTTCTCCTGCCAAGGGATTATTAATGGCAGCTCAGCATCATTTTTTACCGCCATCGCTATGTAAACTCAACAAGCATCAAGTTGCTTCACGAATTTTGCTATTACAAGCCGTCATCGTAACCTTACTTTGTAGCGCCTTTTTATTGCTACCTAATGTGAATGCCATTTATTGGTTATTTACTGATTTAAGTACTGAACTCTACATTCTGATGTATGTACTGATGTTTTTAGCTGCATGGCGCGTCAAAAGTAAATATCCTGAAGTAAAGAGAGTCTTTACTATTGCTGGCGGGAAAGCAGGCTATTATTTTGTGTGTTTATTAGGTCTTTTAGGATGTACTATCACTTTAATTGTTGGCTTTATACCTCCTGAGCAAATTAATAGCGATGGAAGCAATCATTTCAGGGTTCTTTTTACTTCTGGAATTGTTGCCATGCTACTGCCTGTGCTCTTTTTTTACTGGCATAAAAAACATCATTTAGCCAAAGCAACTATTCGCTAGATAGCATTACCTACTTATCTGGTATGAGTAGGTAATCAATTGGTCAATAGACTTCTTTGCAAACCTTACTGTTAAAACGATTTGCTTTGTCGATACAATGCTCGAAGCCTCGTGTGCCGGGGTGGATACTTCGGCGCTTCATGCCTCCTCGCAACTTGTCTTCAGCAGAGAGTTTCCGAAGAGGGCTAATGCTTATCAATGAAGAGGGTTAAGGGCGATCATCTAATTCTTTACGCTGATTAGGCAAAAAATCTTTCCTGTCCAGCCCCAAGGCAACAGCCAGGGCCCCTGCAACATAGATAGAAGAATAAGTACCAATAACAATACCAATAATCAATGCCAGAGAAAAGCCGTGAATGGTTTCTCCTCCGTAAACAAACAAAGCAACGACCACAAACAAGGTAAGCATAGAGGTCATAATAGTTCGCGACAAAGTCTGATTGATGGAGATGTTCATAATTTCAATCGCTGTACTACGACGAATTTTAACGAAATTTTCACGCACGCGGTCAAAGACAACTATCGTATCATTTAGTGAATAACCTATTACTGCCAGTAGTCCAGCCAAGGCCTTCAAATCAAATTCAATCCCAAAAAAAGCAAACACACCCAGGATTAATACCGGATCATGGATTAAAGCTACGGCAGCACTAAAAGCCAATCGATACTCAAAACGCATGGCAATATAAATCATAGTAGCCAACAAGGAGACAATGATAGCCAAAGCCCCTTTGGTTGCAAGCTCTTCTCCAACCTGAGGGCCTACAAAATCTACTCTTTGTTTGCTTGCATTCGGTAAAGCAGCCATCAGCTGATCAACCAAGTGAGATTGATCCATGCCTTTATGAGGTGCAATACTAATCAAAACATCTTTTGATGTACCATAACTGACAACTTGTGCCTCATTGAATCCTGCTTTATTCAGGCTAGTTCTGATTGCACCCAAATCAGCAGTGCCCGGGTAGGATACCTCTATTTGAGTTCCACCTGTAAAATCCAGACCCCACTTCAATCCATTGACGGCTAATGCACCAATAGATACTACAAAAATCAATAAAGAGAAGAAGGCCGTCCAGCGACGAGCCCCCATAAAGTCTACTTTTGAATTCGGATTAAAAAATTCCATCTTAGCCTCGTTTAAATACCTATAGATAATTTCTTGACATTACGACTTCCGTAGCACCAATTAACGATTGCTCTTGTGTAGGTGATTCCCGTTAACATGGAAGTGAGCAAACCTAAAGACAAGGTGATTGCAAACCCCCTGATAGGCCCCGTACCAATAGCAAAGAGAATGATGGCTACAATGAGCGTCGTCACGTTCGCATCTAAAATGGTAGAAAAAGCCCTTTCATATCCTGCATAAATTGCAGCTTGCGAAGACAAGCCATGTCTCAACTCCTCTCTTATCCGCTCATAAATCAAGACATTAGCATCCACAGCCATACCAACGGTAAGCACAATCCCTGCGATACCAGGCAAAGTCAATGTTGCGTCTATTATTGACAATAAAGCAACCAGTAAGACCAGGTTTAATAACAATGCAAAATTCGCTATCAGACCGAAAACACGATAATAGGCAAGCATTAATACTAAAATTAAACCCATACCTACTTCGAGAGAAACAATACCTCTGCGAATGTTTTCTTTACCTAAAGTAGGACCCACTGTGCGCTCTTCTACTGGATAGATGGCAGCAGGTAATGCCCCAGCTCTTAAAAGTAAAGCCAAATTGCTGGCTTCTTTGCTATCGCCTAAACCTGTAATCTGGAAATTATTGCCTAAAGCATTCTGAATGACAGGCGCACTAATGACTCGTTCCTCTCGATGAGTCATTCTTTTCTCTACCCCATTAATCAGCTGAATGGTATTTTTGGTCTCCACATAAACAATGGCCATACGCTTGCCTATGTTTTCACGAGTAACCTTGGTAAAAAGGCTTTCTCCTCCTCCACCTAACTGAATCTGTACAGCAGGAGTCGCTGTTTGCTGATCAAAACTGGAAACAGCTGAGGTGATAGAGTCACCACTTAAGACCACTTGCCGCTTAAGCAAAATAGGCTGTTCATCCATCATATAAAGTTTGTCGCTAACCGGAACTGCTCCCGTTTGTTTGGCTATGACTGGATCATTGTCCTGATCAACCAAATAAAACTGCAATGTGGCCGTTCCACCCAAAATTTGTTTTGCTCTTGCTGCATCTTGAATTCCAGGCAAGTCAACTGCAACTCGAGTAGCGCCTTGTTGCTGTACTACCGCTTCACCAACACCCAATTCATTGACTCGATTACGCAAAATAGTCATCGTTTGTTCTATGGTATTTTGTCGAATGCCATTCATTTCTTCTGGTGATATGGTTACGATGACTGACAGATTGGTTTTATTTTTAGTGAAACTCAAATTAGGGAATTTTTGCTTTAATTCAAATAAAGCATTCGTCATAATTGAGTCATCACGAAAACGAAGTACTATGCCTTTATCATTGACAAAGCGTATGCCGGAATAGCGGATTCCTGCTTCACGCATTTCCTGGCCAATATTTTTCATCAAACCTTCGTAACGTCGTCCAATAACGCTTTCTACATCAACCTCTAAAAGAAAATGGACGCCTCCCCTTAGATCCAATCCTTGCTTCATCGGCTCAGCATGAATAGCAGCTAGCCACTCTGGCGTTGATGGTGCCAAATTTAATGCCACTGTGAACGAAGAACCCAAATGACTTTTTATCACATCTTGAGCAACCAATTGCGAATCCGTAGACGCAAAAACAACCTCAATCCCTTGAGCTTGTGTGATTACTGATTGATAAGGAACTTTCGCAGTAATAAGCGTTTCTTCCACTCGTTTTTTCAAGTCACTATAATCTATTGGATCAGCTGATGAAATCTGTACTACAGGATGCTCTGTATAGAGATTAGGTATTGCGTAGATAAAACCAATCACTGCAATAAAGATCAAAAGAAGATTTTTCCATAAAGGATATTTATTATGCATTTTCCGTGTCCTGTGCCTAACTTAGAGATTTAATAGTGCCTTTTGGTAATACAGTGCTGATTGCACTTTTTTGTAAATAGATCTCTATTCCTTCTGCAAGACTTACTTTCACGTATTGATCATCAAGGCTAACCACTTTGGCTACTATGCCACCGGAAGTAATCACTTCATCGCCTTTTTTTAAAGCAGTTAACAAATCACGGTGCTCTTTTGCTCTTTTATTCTGCGGTCTTATCAGCATGAAATAACCTAAAAACAGCACTACTGCGATCATAATAAAAGAAAAACCATCAGCTTGTGCAGGTGCAGCAGGTGTGGCAGCTGCCATAGCATTACTAATAAAAAAACTCATAAAATCTCCTCAATCGATTGATATACCTTCTTCTTGGTGCGGTGCATCTAATGCCCATTAACTAAACTCACTGGTTTCATAATAAAATATTTTTGAAATCAATAAGTCATGTTAAACCGCACCTGTACGTTGGTGAATCATATAGTGAATTGAGGCCAAGGTAAATGGGATGGCTGTTGCTATTTCATCATTTCTTTTATAGACCACGTATTGTGTTGTACTAAATAGCGCTGACACAATAGAGGCGTTTGCACGAACAAATGATGCAGATAAGCCAAAGTAAAATGATTTCTACACACAAGACAAGCGCATGAGGGATCGATCACTTCATAACATTCAGTATAAGCCGTATCCTTTAAATCAATACATTGTAGGTTTTTGTAAACCACACCATTAATTGCCTCTGCAGCAGGTTTATCTGATTCAATAAAATCAACTTGTTTTTCATAGAGTTTTTTTATTGATTCTTGATTTAAATCCCCATAGACATAGCAGGATTTATTTTGATAAGTACTCAATAGTGATTCGGCTTGGGCATCATATTGATTCGTAAAAATAGCAACACCAAAATCACAAGATGGCTCTTTGATCGCAATGTCTTGCGGTGCTAAATAAGGCATGATTGTTTTATCCCACTCATCCCAAAATTGCGGATAAGCTTGTACTATTCCTGGCGGCAAAATAGCCAATTGAGGCTTTAAATGATTTAAAATAGCAATCAGCTGCGAGTAATCCATTATTAATTTACGCCCGTCATAGGGCGAAACCAACAGAATCTTGCCTTCTTTATTAGCTTGCATTCGAGACGCATTGATAATGCATGCTCCAGGTGAAGCAGCGTACGCAGCAAAATCTGAAAGTTGACTTAAAAAAGAATATCCAGGTTTGATTAATAATGAATCCAGATAGTAAGCACCATGCTGCACTCCTGCTTCATGCCAATTTAAAACAGTTAATGTTAATCCTGCGTCTGAAGTCAGTACAGGTACCCATTGGGTGGTTTTAGTGTGCATAGTATTCTCAGGCTGATTAAGGTCTATTGACATATCATGTTTTACTTAATAAATTTTTATAAACGCCTTATTTTTACGCTTACTCGTTCAAAAGTTCTCCTGCGCTATCTTGACTCATAAAGATAAAATATCAGCAGATCCTAGAGTAATAAACTGGTATCACCATAACTAAAAAAGCGATATTGCTCTTTGATTGCTTCTTGATATAACGCCATTGCCTCTGGATAGCCAATAAACGCGGAAACCAGCATTAATAGAGTCGATTCAGGCAAATGAAAATTCGTGATTAATCCATCGCATAATTTAAATTGATACCCAGGATAAATAAAAATATCGGTATTACCACTACAGGGTTTAATCTTCCCATCTGCACTCGCACTCTCTAAAGTGCGCAAAGCCGTTGTACCTACAGCAATCACGCGATGGCCTGCGGCTTTTGTTGCATAAATGGCCTCACATAAAGAATCGGTAACCATAAAATACTCGCTATGCATTTTATGATCTTCAATTCGCTCGCAACGAACTGGTCTGAAAGTTCCTGAACCCACATGCAATGTTACATAAGCAGTATTGATTCCTTTCTCTTTTATTTGGCTCAAGGTCTGTTCGTCAAAATGAAGACCTGCCGTAGGTGCTGCAACCGAGCCTTCATATTTGGCATAAACCGTTTGATAACGTGTTTCATCTATTTCTTCATCTGTCCGCGTAATATAAGGAGGTAGCGGCATATGGCCTTGTTGATTCACTAATTCCAAAATGTCTATAGACGCCTGGCATAAAAACAAATCATCTTGTCGCTCTAAAACCTCTATCTGTTGGCCTTGCTCTAGAAGAACTATGCCACCAGGCTTCAATGCCTTGCTTGTTTTCATATGAGCCAGAAAGGTATCTGAACTGATAATCCGCTCTATGAGCAACTCCACTTTACCGCCTGTGGTTTTCGTGCCAAAAAGTCGTGCTGGAATGACTTTAGTATCATTGAATACTAATAAATCACCAGAGTTTAAAAACTCCGTAATGTGACGAAAGGAGTGGTGGCCATAATTTTTTTGTTGTCTATTATAGACTAAGAGCTTGGCATCACTTCTGTTTTTTAATGGATATTGAGCAATTAACTCAGCAGGCAAATCAAAATAAAAATCTTGTTTTTTCATAAGCAACCCTACAGGAATAACCTGTGGATTATAACTGAATGCCTTGTCTCAATAAAGCTCAAAAGCAGGGTTTTTGATAACTTCCCCACCTCGTCCCTGTGTAGCGAGAAACGAGGTGGGAAAG
>PEQM01000002.1 GCA_002786205.1 Legionella sp.
CTATAGAGCATTCTTTTTTGCAATGGGCCCCTTAAGATACTCTGCTTATCTGCAATCATAAAAGCCAATTGAAGCCTCATTCCATGATTTAAAGGTGTGGCTTATCTTGCGCGAACTACATTGAACTTCGGTAAAATTGCTTGACTTGATTTCCAGCTCACCTTTAGTATTGCTTGTCTCTTGCAGGGAACATAAGGAATAGCATGAAAAAAAGAGTTGTGATAACAGGCATGGAAATAACCTCCTCTCTAGGAACAGGATTAGAAAAATTTTGGCAAGCTGCCAGCCAAGGCCAATGTGGTATAAGACGTATTCAGGCGTATGATCCTTCGCCGTACACTACCCAGGTCGGGGGGGAAATCACTGATTTGTGTTTAGATGAACTGCCGGAGTTTAATAAAAGCAAACGCTACCCTAAGGCCGCTCAGTATGCACTGTATTGCGCCCATCATGCGATTAGAAGAGCAGGGTTAACGGCTTTGGAATTACAATCGGCAGGAACTTATATAGGGACGAGTTTGGGGGGATATCCTGAACTGGAAGCAGGCTATAAAACCTTCTTTACTGATCACTGGAAAAAAATTCCTCCGCTGAGCGTGATTAGAGGTATGCCCAATTCGATTGCCAACTTTATTGCCATTGCTTTTGGTTTAGGTGGGCCTAATTCGACTATTTCTAATGCTTGTGTATCTTCCGCAGAAGCCATAGGAACCGCATTCAATCAAATTGCGAATGGCGTGATCACTACTGCCCTTTGTGGCGGTACAGAATCCTTGATTTGGGAGTCTGTGATGGCCGCATGGTGCAAATTAAGGGTCATGTCTACTTGCAATGAAGTACCGCAACAAGCATGTAAGCCTTTTGATGTAAGTCGTGATGGCATGGTGATGGCAGATGGTTCAGCTATTTTGATTCTTGAAGAGTTAGGGCAGGCAAAAGCGCGAGGCGCGACTATTTTTGCCGAGGTGGTTGGGTTTGGTGCCAGTTGTGATGCGTCTCATGTCACCGCTCCTGATAGTGCAGGACAAGTGCGCGCAATAGATGCAGCACTCAATAGCGCACGGATTGCACCTGGCGACATTCATTACATTAATGCACATGGTACAGGAACACATTTGAATGATTTGACCGAGACAGTAACCATTAAGGCTGTTTTTGGCGATCGTGCTTATGACATACCAATTACCGGGCAAAAAGCCATGACCGGGCATAGTATCGGTGCCGCTGGGGCAATGGAAATTATTGCAACGGTTTTATCAATCCAACATCATTTGTTATTACCGACGATTAACTTACATCAGCCTGATCCTCAATGTGATTTGGATTTCATTCCCAACAAGGCCAGAGCTCAAAGTATTGATTTAGCCTTGTCTAATCACTTTGCTTTTGGTGGTTCTAATGCTGCCTTAGTGATTAAGCGCTACATCAGTTAGGGCGTATTGACCCTTGGTCTCCAGCGCCCTGATAGACTTCATGCTTAAGCGGCCTCTTTTGCTTGATTACTGGGTTATCCATGTGCTCAAGCAAAATCTACTCGTTATGCAAGGAGTGCTCTGTACAGGACCGATTGCTGTCCTGTACAGAGGTCATTTACAGAGCGAGAAGCCCAATAAAAAAATCAATTAAGAGAAAGTATAACTGATGCTGGCAATAACCTCATTGGTATAGAAATGAGTAAGGATGAGCCCTTTAGTCAGCACGGTTCCATCTCCATCTAAATAGGATTTGCCCAAATCAGCAAATTGGTACCCGGCTGCGACTTGCCAGTGAGGGCTAATATTGGTTTGTACACCCACGCCAAAACTATAAGGCAGGGCTATGGTGGTATGGTCTACATACCATAAGGGATTGGGGGCATTGGCATTGAGTAAAGCCGGTTCATAATGGTGGGAATTATTAAATCCGACACCAAGACTGCCACTGATGTAGGGTTGGACTGGCTGTAAAGTATTGCCAATAAGTCGGCCTTTGAGCTCCAGTCGACCATGATTAACCTGGTAAGAATAGCTGTAGGCATTGAGATAGCCATTGACTGTAGCATAACCGGAGACTTCTGCATCAGATACCCATCCTATGCCCAATCCCCATTCACCTAGCACATAGGGATTGATGGGTTTTTGCAGGCCAAAAAAAAGTTCTACACTGCCCATGCTGCTGTTGTTAGCATCATGAGTATAATATTGATAGGAGGGAAGTGGCTCAGGATATAAATATTGATTTTGTCCTGCGGTGGCAAAAGCAGCACCACCACTGAGGGTGATAATAGAGCCCCACTGAATAGGTAACTCATCAGGAACGATATAATCAGAAGCATGTAAAATAACCGCAGGAAACAGACCTAAAAACAGCAAGGTGGCTTTTCTTAGCATGGGCTTAATCCTTTTTTTATGAAACATCCCAGTTTTCATTGATGGCCAAAGAGGGGTTAATTAATTTATCATCGAATAAGGTGATACAAATTTTATACCCCATCTAATTTTATTTTTCCATTAGAAGTTTTTATAAATCAGAGGATTGACAACAGGATGCAGGACAACGCATAGTTGAATATTCTCTTTTTATTAGGAAGGCTATTCTTGCGACGCCAATTTTTATGGATTATTTTGGCGATAGGGGCGCTGCTGTGTCTTTATGGCTGCCATGGTGTGGCACCAAAAAAAACGGTCAATATACCTCAGCAATGGCCAATAATGGCTTTTGCGAAAAACAAAAGCCTTGATTTGGCTCATTTGTCGTGGTGGAAGCAATTTAATGATGCCCAACTCAATGCCTTGATGCAAAAGACGCTATCAAGAAATAACGAGTTACATCAATCACTGGCGCGTATTGAGCAAGCACAAAGTCAATTGGAGCAAATTAAATTCAGTTGGTTGCCCAAGTTAGATTATTTGGCTGGCTATACCCAATTTCCTATTTTAGGTAACCCAGGTGCTCTGGCTTTGGCCTATCCGACTTATATTGTTAATGTATTGCAATTATATAAAAAACAACAAAGCACCAAAGCCTTATACCAGGCGAGTATAGAGGCTAATAACAGTGTAAAAATTACTTTATTGGCGCGCACTGCAGCCAGCTATTTTATTGCCTTGGAGCATCAGGAAGCCTTGATGCTGTATCAACAGTTGCATAAAGATCAACAGCAACGCTTACATTACTTACGGCGTCAGTATCAATCTGGTTTAATCCCGCTGGATGCCCTTTTGCTGCAAGAGCGTGCGATCCAATTTACTGTCGCCCATATCGCGCTGATTAAGTACAATATCGCTATCAGCAAGAATGCATTGCATTATCTGGCCGATGAGAATCCAGGTGAATTGGTATTAAAAACACGGTTTGCAGCATTAAATGCTGCTGCCATTATTCCGGGGAATCAACCGCTGAGTGTATTACGTAACCGGCCCGATGTTAAAGAAGCTGAGTTATTACTTGACGCATCGCATGCCAATGTGGAGGCAGTGAAAGCGATATTTTTCCCAGAAATCAATCTCGGCTCCTATTTAGGAACATCCGGCAATCAAGGCCAGGTGAAGTTAGGACAAATTTATGTGGATGGCCCATTGGTTGATGCATCTGTTTTTGCGCAAATCAAAGAAGCCAAGGCACGAGATAATGCCTTGTATTTTAATTACCGTAATGTCATTCGGCGTGCTTTACGTGATGTAGCGAATGATTTGACCGCTTATCAAGCGTACACAGCGCAATTACAAAGGCATTTGCAGGCATTAAAAGAGGCGCAAAAGCAATGCGCTTTGGTGAACCAGCGTTTTAGGCATGGGCTAGAAAATGCGATAGCCCCGCTAGATTGTGCTATTACCTTGGATGAGTTGCATCTTAACATCAGTCAAAGCAAATTAGAGAAAATATTGGCCGTAGTGACTTTATACCAAGACTTGGGCGGAGGTTATGATGAGCTTGGATAAAACCATGAAAATCAGAATATGGCGGCTGGCTTTAACCTGTGTGTTTTTGTTTTTAATCAGCTGGCGGCTGAGTATTTCTGAATCGAGCTGGTCTTTGATTACCATTTGGTTTGTGATGTATGAATACTCTACTGTGGGCGGTGTAGTGCGTAAAAGCTGGTTACGCTTTTGGGGTACTTTATTGAGTGCCATTTATGGTTTACTGATTGTTTATTGTTGTGGCAATAATCCCTGGATTAACATCATGGCTCTGGTCGCTGGGCTTTTTTTATTCGGTTATTTTTTTATGGAAGGTGGGCGTGTTTATACAGGGACAATAGGTGCGGTCACTTTGACGATAGTGCTACTGAATTACAACGATATGGAGTTGGCTGTATTAAGGGTTTTCAATGTCATGATTGGAATTGTTGCATCGGTGCTTATGATGCGTTTTTTCTATCCTCAATACGCAAGAAATGGATTAATCGATCGCCAATTAGGCTGGCTAAACGAGCTGATTGCCTGGTTAGAGGATTATCTCGATCTCCGACAGCAGCATGATGATTTAAAAAAGAAAATAGGTGCATTGGAGGAGGCTATCTACATGCAGGGTAAAGAATATGCAAGGCTGCTTTTGGAGGCGAAGATGGAAACAAAAAAAGCGCCCTTTTTTGTAACCGATAGCGCGGAGGTGAAAACACATTGTCAGCATTTGTTTCAGTCCTTTCATGTGTTAAGTCGCTTGTGGCCTAATGAGATTCGTGATCATCAGACCTTGCGGCAGTCATTAGAAGATCTGCTGGCTTCACTTTATCAGATAAGAGCCAGGCTCTTGGGGAACAATACCATGGTTGCAGAAGCAAGGCCTCGAATGATGGATATGGATAAAGAGGAGTTATTATTGCAACCAGCCTTAGGTCTTTTGTTAAAAGAAGCACACAAAACAGTAATGCAATTGGAACAAGTAATTGCATCCACGACGCAAGTATATCAATATTATAAACACATGCTGCCTCAGCATTAAGGGTATGACATGAAAGGATTCATCGACAAATATAAATTTCCCGGGATCATTGTTTTGTTTGTGATGCTCGCTCTATTCATTTATCAATTTTCTTATCTGTTGCCTTTGACCAATAACGCGTTTGTCGTAGCGAATATTAGTCCTGTTGCTGCCAATGTCAGTGGTTATGTGACCGGCGTTTATGTGCATAATGAACAAAATGTAGTGAAGGGGCAGCCTTTATTTCAAGTATTTCCCAAGCCCTATGAGTATGCCTATTTAAAAGCCAAACATGACGTGGATGAGGCTAAAGCCGTTTTAAGTGTGCTCAAGAAAAAAATAGAAAAAACGCAGTTACTGATCCAGGCACAAAAACAGCATTATGAAAAACGATTATTTGATTACCAGCACAACAAATCGGCCTCTTATGATCATGCCGTCTCGCAAATTAAAGTACATACTACCTTAAAAGAGAAAGATGCCAGCTTTAAAAACTTGCAGGCTTTGGAAAAAGAATTAGAGATAAATAAGCTGCAAATCTCAGTGCAAGAAAGTAAAATTAAGGCATTGATTGCCGTGATGAACAATGCCAAAGTCAGTCTGGATGAAACAACGGTTTATGCATTATATGATGGCTCCATACAAAACATGTTTATTGCTTTGGGTGGGCCGGTCAAGGAGCGAACTCCTTTATTTACTTTAGTGGATACCAGTCAGTTATTTATCCAGGCCAATTTTTATGAAACCGATCTTCGTCATGTACGCCCAGGGAATAAGGTATTAATTTTCCCGCGTATTTATCTGGGATCCAAGGTTTATCATGGCCGGGTTGTTTCTCAAAACTGGGCAGCCAATCGCTTGGCACAAAATATGGAAACAGGGCTGCAAATTATCAGAAGTAATGAAAGGGACTGGTTTTTGTTGCCACAACGATTGCCAGTTCAAATTTTAATTACTGACTATGATCCTAAAAATAATCCATTGAGCATAGGTCAAAGCGCTTATGTTTATATTGTGACTTAAATCCTCTGCTTGCCCTGGTTCTTAGGCTCGAAAAAGCCAGGTAAGAAGTATATAATCTTTTGTTTTTGTAATTCAATAAGGCATAAAATGACTATTTCTCTTGGCGATATTGTCCAATTGGTACAAGGCACCTTGGTTGGTGGTGACAAGACCGCCCTGGTTTTTGCTTTGTCTCCCATTAATGACATTAGTGCAGGTTCTTTGGTTTTTGCAGAAGGAGAAGAGAATATCCGGTTGGCTGAGGCTTCTGAGGCGCAAGTCATTTTGGTCAATCGGCAAACGCAAAGTACGATAAAGCCCGTTATTCAGGTAGAAAAACCTTTTCATGCTTTTGTTCAATTGCTACATCATTTCTATCCAGCACCGACAGTAGTACCTGGTATTCATCCCACAGCGGTGATTGGTGAAAACGTTCAATTAGGGAGTAACGTCTATATAGGTCCTTATGTCGTGATTGAAGCGGGCAGTGTGGTGGGAGATGGTTGTATTTTAAAAAGTCATATTCACCTGGGGCGGCATGTACAAATAGGTGCGCACAGCATTCTTCATTCACAGGTGACGGTTTATGATCATTGCATCATCGGCAGTCAGGTCATCATTCATGCCTCAACCGTCATTGGTTCTGATGGGTTTGGTTATACTTTTGAAGACGGTGAACATAAGAAAACACCGCATGTAGGGCATGTGATTATTGAAGACAAAGTAGAGGTAGGGGCTAATAGTGCAATAGACAGAGCCACCTTGGGTGCAACCGTGATTGGCAAAGGGACCAAAATTGATAATCTGGTGCAAATTGCTCATTCAGTAAAGCTAGGAAAAAATAATATATTATGTGCTTTTACCGGTGTTGCTGGCAGTACTACTGCTGGCGATAATGTGGTTTTTGCCGCAAATGTCGGTGTCAGTGATCATGTGCGGATTGATAATAATGTGGTTTTAGGCGCACGCACCGGAGTGCCACCGAACAGGCATCTTAAAGAAGGCCAGGTTTATTTAGGTAATCCTTCACGCCCGAAAGATCAGGCTATTAAACATGAGTTAGCGGTTAATCGCATCCCGCTAATGCGCAAGAATATCCAAAAACTTACGGAGCAATTGGCTGCCTTAGAGAAAAAAGTACAAGCGTATGAGGTAGAAAATTAATGTCAGCTCCCTTTATCTTGATTGATGCCTCTTCTTATTTTTATCGTGCTTTTCATGCTTTGCCGCCGTTGACTAATTCCAAGGGGCAACCTACTGGCGCCATTTATGGCGTCGTGAATATGATTAAAAAATTAATTAAAGACTATCAGCCCACACAGTTGGCCGTAGTTTTTGATGCCAAAGGCAAAACGTTTAGAGATGCCTTGTATCCGGCATACAAAGCACATCGGCCTGCAACGCCACCAGAGTTGGCTTCACAATTTACGCCTTTACTACAATTGCTTGAATCCATGGGTTTACCCTTGCTGGTAGTTGAAGGCGTGGAGGCCGATGATGTCATTGGGACTTTGGCTGTGCAGGCCAGTGCGCAAGGCAAATCCGTATTAATCTCTACCGGTGACAAAGACATGGCTCAATTGGTGAGTCCACAAGTGACTTTGATTAATACCATGACCAATTCTATTTTAGATCCTGATGCAGTTCGCATGAAATTTGGGGTGCATCCTGAGCAAATGATCGATTTTTTAACGCTTACCGGAGACAGTGCAGACAACATCCCTGGTGTGCATAAATGTGGCCCTAAAACCGCAGCCAAATGGTTAAATGAATATCAAACAATAGATGAGCTCATCAGCCATGCGCAGCAAATCACAGGAAAAATAGGCGAGTATTTACGCGACAGTTTGGCGCAATTGCCTTTATCAAAACAATTGGTCACCATCAAAAAAGACGTGGTTTTGCCGGTGGCCATCGATGACTTAGTCTTAAAAGCCCCGCAAAAAGAGTCTTTGATTGCTCTGGTGCAGGCGCTGGAGTTTAAAAATTGGCTAAAAGAGTTGTTGCTTGAACCGGTTGACGCGCCTTTAGTCGCAGCGGAAGTGAGTGCTGTGGCAGACTATCAGCTGATAACTACTAAAGAGCAGCTTACCGAATGGTTACAACAGCTTAACAGTCAAAAAGAGCTGGTTATCAATACAAAAGCCAGCACTTTAGATGCCATGAATGCTCAGTTGGTGGGTTTTGCCCTGGCACTACCCGATGCCAAACCCGTGTATATTCCACTGGCTCACAGCAAGACAAGCGGTGCATTAGATATAGAGACTGCATTGGCTTTATTAAAGCCCTTTTTAGAGCAGTCTACGATGAGAAAGATAGGACATAATATGAAATATGATTACTGTATTTTAAAAAAATACGGTATTCATTTGCATGGTCCGATGTTGGATGTCATGCTGCAATCTTACGTAGTCAATAGCAATGCCAGCCGTCATGATAAAGAGTCTTTGGCTTTAAAGTATTTAGGCTATACGCTGATGAGTTATGAAGAGATTGCAGGCAAGGGCAGCAAGCAGGTGACCTTTGATAAGCTGCCGGTCTCTGTGGCCGCTTTGTATGCAACAGCAGAAGTATCGGTTATTTGGCGTTTGCAGCAGCAGTTGACGACGTTATTAGATAAGGGTTTGGATGAGGTTTTCCAAACCATAGAAATGCCTTTGGTTGCTGTTTTGGCTGAGATGGAGCGTTTGGGGGTGCTTATCGACCCTCAAGTCTTGGCACAGCATGGGCAACGCTTGAAAGAGCGAATGATGACTTTAGAGCAAGAAGCCATTCATTTGGCTGGTCGTGCCTTTAATTTGAACTCACCCAAGCAATTGCAAGAAATTTTATTTGATGAACAACAGCTGCCAGTTGTTGCCAAAACGCCTAAAGGCCAACCGTCTACGGCGGAGTCGGTATTACAAGAATTGTCTGCTGATTTTCGTCTGCCAGCTGTTATTTTAGAATACAGAAGTTTAAGCAAATTAGTCTCTACTTACATAGATGCTTTGCCACAAAAAATAAACGCCCAAACAGGGCGTATACATACTTCCTTTAATCAGGCCATTACAGCCACTGGGCGTTTGTCGTCTAGTGATCCTAATTTGCAAAATATTCCGGTTAAGACAGAAGAGGGGCGCTTAATTAGAAAAGCCTTTATTGCGCCGCCGGGCTATGTCTTATTGGCCGCAGATTATTCCCAAATTGAGTTACGCATCATGGCGCATTTATCGGAAGATGCCAATTTATTGGCTGCTTTTGCCAATGGCTGGGATATTCATAGAGCTACGGCCAGTGAGATATTTGATGTTCCCCTGGATGCCGTATCCGCAGAACAACGTCGACGGGCAAAGGCGGTGAACTTTGGTTTAATTTATGGGATGTCTTCCTTCGGCTTGGCAAAACAACTCGGTATTGAGCGCCAAGATGCACAATATTACATAGATAAATATTTTCAGCGTTATCCTGGTGTCTTGCATTATATGGAAAACACACGGCAAAAAGCACATGAGTTGGGTTATGTAGAAACGCTTTTTGGCAGACGCTTGTATCTGCCAGAAATTAATGCGCGCAATATCATGAGACAAAAAGCAGCCGAGCGTATGGCGATTAATGCTCCTATGCAAGGCACTGCGGCTGACATTATCAAAAAAAGTATGCTGGCATTAGCCCAATGGCAAGAACAGCAAGAAGAACCTAAGGCAAGAATGATAATGCAAGTTCATGACGAATTGGTTTTTGAGGTTCCTGAAACGCAAGTGAAAGAGGTCCAGCAAGTAATCCAATATCTCATGGAACATACGGTTTGTCTTTCTATTCCTTTGCTGGTTTCCATTGGCATTGGTCGCAATTGGGATGAGGCGCATTAAATTAGCATGTGCTTACAATGCTACCGCAGAGGCTAGGGCGTGTTGGCCATTGGTCCCCAGCGCCCTAATGCTTTCGTGATGAATTGCGCCAATCCTCATGTACGAACAGTATACTCTGGTTCTAAAGCGGTTGATGCTGGCCGAAGATCGCCATTAGTCTTGAACAGTAAAGAACTAAAAAAGTCAGGGAAAGGTATTTCTAATAGTTTCGGTGGGGTAAGGCTTGGAGCAGCATTTTTTCAGGGCTGGTGGCGTGCTGGTTCCATAATGTGTTCTGATACGTCTGCGGTGCTTCTTGATTTAAAAAAGGTCTTTCCGCCGATGAATCAAGGTGGGGCGACGATAACCATTGGGCAATTTTCTTCCAGGAGTTGCTGGTTATTTCAGGACTTTCGTCTACGGCAGTAACCGGTTGCGTCATGGGGGTATGACATCCCGTATGATTTTCCGTTTGGTATGCGGGCAGTTGCTCTGTGTTTGATCTGGGTGACGTCTTGGTTTTAGCTGCCCATAAAGCATTAAAAAGCTCGATGTTTTCTTGCTGTAGGGAGGCCAAGGTGCTTAATTTTTTGAAGCGCGACAAGTGAGCTGAATAGCAATTCCGCATTTTTCGGTTTACATTTTGAGGTCGATTATTTAAATGATGAAGATATGTTTCATGAGTAGTAGACCAATCTATGCAGATATTCATCTGGGGTGTTAATGTCCCGAGTTCGCTAAGACAAATGAATTCAGGATGCTCTAGGTAAAAATGCAATTTGCTTCGATGCTGTTGCAGGTGCTGAATTTCTAATCTTATCTTGTTGTAACTCTTTTCGGCAGCAATGCGATTGATTATCTTTTGCTTAGGTAAAGTGCTATTGAATGACATCACGGTTAACTGCCCCCATTGTTGAGGGTTTCTTTTTTTGAGCAATGCTTTAATGCGATTGTTTCTTGCAGCATGTGTAGAAAATATTGGATCTTGTTTCATAGATTGGCACTGTGGTAAAAAAAATCATCATGCCAATGATGTTACATGCTTACAAAAAAAAATGCCACCGCCATGCATGAGGGTGGCATTTGGTACTGAAGTTTGTCATTCAGGACGGCACCAGCAGGGGACGGGTGCTGTTTTGATGGGGCATTGTTTTATCATGATGGGTATAGTAATTGAGATTAAGTTCGCGAGCGGCTTTCACATCATCTAAACGTTTGACCGACAGCGTATGAGGTGCGCTTTTTACTTGTTCAGGTACTTGCGATGCTTCCTGTCTTATCTGCTTCATGACTTCAACAAAATTATCCAGTTCTTCTTTGCTTTCTGTTTCTGTTGGTTCGATGAGCAAGCACTCTGGAACAAGTAGGGGAAAATAAGTGGTAGGCGCATGCACCCGATAATCCAGTAAGCGTTTGGCTAGATCCATGGCGGTAACACCGAATGATTTTTTTTCCGGACTTAAGCTTAGGATGAATTCATGAGATGCCCGGCGTGCAGGATAGGCGGCGCTAAATCCTGCCGCAGTCAATTGTGCCAGCAGATAATTGGCATTCAAGGTAGCATGTTCACAAACGCGGAGCATGCCTTCCTTGCCTAGCAAACACATATAAAAATAAGCGCGTAATAAAATACTGGCATTGCCCATAAAGCATGACAATCGACCGATGGTGTGCGGATAATCGTCTTGGGTAGCCCATTGATAGCCGGCAATGGATTGTTTGACCACAGGCAAAGGCATAAAAGGCATGAGACGCTTGGCCACTGCGACGGGACCTGAGCCTGGACCGCCACCACCATGAGGCGTGGCAAATGTTTTATGTAGATTAAGATGCATGACATCAAAACCCATATCGCCAGGCCTTACTTTTCCTAAAATGGCATTGAGGTTGGCACCATCATAGTACAGTAAGCCGCCAGCGGCATGAACCAATGCAGCAATGTCTTTGATTTGACGCATGAACAAACCCAGTGTCGAAGGATTGGTTAGCATGATTCCTGCGGTGTTTGGCCCTAGTTTGCTTTTGAGTTCATCTAAATCCAAATCACCATCAGCAGCGGTTTTGATTTCTATTACTTTATAACCGCACATAACGGCAGAAGCCGGGTTGGTGCCATGCGCTGCATCTGGAATGAGCATCTCGTCTCTTTTGAAGTCGCCACGAGATTGGTGGTAGGCTTTGATCATGGCCACACCAGCAAATTCTCCTTGCGAGCCAGCCATTGGCGTCAGTGAAACACCAGGCATCCCCGTTATTTCTGCAATATGAGTTTGTAAATGATAGAGAGCCTCTAAAAATCCCTGGCTTTCTTCTTCGGCCTGCAAAGGGTGACGGTTGGCAAAGCCTGGTAAAGATGCCGCTTTATGTACACCGCGTGGGTTGTATTTCATCGTGCACGAACCCAAAGGGTAAAAATGGGTGTCTATGGAAAAATTTTTATGCGAGAGTTTGGTGTAATGACGGATCACTTGTAATTCAGAACACGCAGGTAATCGAGGTGGCGTGGTTCTTTGCAATGCTTCAGGAATGTCTGTGACCTGAATCGGTTGTTTGGGTGCTTGTGCTGCCGCTTGTCGGTCTGGTTTGGATAATTCAAAAATTAGCATAGTGTCCCTTCCGTTTTTTGAATGAGGTCTTTTAATTCATCACGATATTTCAATGGAGTAAATTCGATAAAAGAATAATCGGCAATTTCTGCCAGGTAAAAAGGATCTTGTTGAAACAGGCTTTCTACGAAATGTTTGTCTTTGCTTGCTGCAATGATAATCCCTCCTGTTCTGGGAACCAGTGGGCCAGAAGCAAGCAGCAAGCCTTGTTTGTAATAATAATCCAAAAATTCTCTATGCGCTTGGGTGTATTTGTCTACCTCAGCAAGAGGTACTTTATAAGTCAGTTGAATTAAAAACATCGCTTATCACTCCACAGGGTTTAGAATGGCAGCCAAGGTACTGGCGAAATGGGCTATTTCTTCTTGTGTGCGCATTTCAGTGGCGCAGACCAACAGGGTATTTTTTAGTGCGGGGTAATGTATTTCCGGGGCATATCCGCCAGCAATACCTTTTGTCGCCAGTTGGGCTAAGACTTCTTTGACTCGGACCTGAGCGGGCAGACTGATCAGTACTTCATGGAAGTATGGCGCGTTGAAGACCTGCTCTACGCCAGTGATGGCGGTTAAGGCTGCGAGCAGTTGTTGGGTATTGTGATGACAATGCAAAGCCACTTGACGTAGGCCTTGGGCACCTAACAGGCTGAGATGAATCGTAGCGGCAGTGACCAACAGACCTTGGTTGGTGCAAATATTAGAGGTTGCTTTGGCGCGGCGTATGTGTTGTTCTCGTGCTTGCAGAGTCAGGCTAAAGCCAGGCTTTCCTTCCGCGTCTACTGTTTTACCAATGATGCGTCCTGGCATTTGTCTGACATGAGCCATGCGGGAGGTGAGAAAGCCAAAATAAGGACCACCAGAGGCCATGGGAGCACCTAAGGGCTGACCTTCGCCACAGGCAATATCTACACCATGCTGTCCCCATTCACCCGGTGGTTTTAATAAAGCCAAAGCCACTGGATTGACGCAAGCAATGCTGATTACCTGATGTTCATGCGCCCAATTAGTTAATTGGTCTACCGATTCCAGACAGCCAAAAAAGTTGGGTTGGACAATAACCAGAGCGGTGATATCCTCTTGGTGATAAGCATCCAAGGCTGCCAAAGAGGTGATGCCTTGTTGGGCATCAAAAGGCAAAGTAATTAATTCGATGTGCTGGTTGCCAACGATGGTTTCTATGGTTGCCCGATAAAAAGGATGCAGGCTGCCTGCAATTAATACCCGATTGCTTTTGCTGTGCTTATTAAGACGTACCGCCATCAAGACCGCTTCGGCGGCAGCCGTGGCGCCATCGTATAAGGAGGCATTGGATACTTCCATACCCGTCAGCTCACACATCATGGTTTGATATTCATATAACAATTGCAAAGTGCCTTGGCTGGCTTCGGCCTGATAGGGGGTGTACGCGGTTAAAAATTCACCTCGTGAAGCAATATCCCATACGGCAGCAGGAATATGATGCTCATAACAGCCGGCGCCAATGAAACAAGTGCCATTGCGATTTTTATCAGCCAGCGCCTGCGCTTTCTTCATCAAGGTCATTTCATTGATGCCAGCGGGCATTTGCTCAAAGCCGCTATAATGTAAAGCAGAGGGAATTTCATCAAATAAAGCATCGATGTTGTCCACCCCAATGGCTTTCAGCATGGCTTGGCGATCTTCTTCTGTGTGGGGAATGTAGGGCATATCAGGCATCCTCTGCTATTTCATGTTGATAGTCTGTTTCACTCAGTAAGGCCGCTATCTCATCAGGATTATTGGGTTTTAACTTAACCAACCACCCCTGATCGTAGGGGGCATGATTCACTAAAGAAGGATCATTGATTACTGCCTCATTGACTGCACTGATGGTACCGCTAATGGGTGCATAAAAATCGGAAGCCGCTTTAACTGATTCAACCACACCCAATTCCGCGCCAGCAGTTACTTCATCACCAATAGCCGGTAATTCAACAAATACCATATCGCCTAATAATTGCTGTGCGTGATCGGTAATGCCGATCACGACTTCATCGCCTTCGTTTTTTAGCCATTCATGCGTTTTTGTGAATTTAAAAGTAGTCATATTGATATCCTATAAAGACGTTAGAGTGCTTGTCCATTTTTAACAAATCGAGGCAGACTTACGCGAGCGGGAATGAGCTTGCCACGAATGTCCACCAATACTTCCGAGCCCGTGTTACTAGGGACACGAGCCAAAGCAATAGATTGATTAAGGGTAGGAGAATAACCGCCACTGGTGATGATGCCGTTCACCCCTTCTGCGGTGATTACTTTTTGTCCTTGGCGCATAATCCCTTTGTCGAGCAAGGTTAAACCTACCAATTTTCGAGTGACTCCTTGCTGTTTTTGCAACAAAAGGGCACTCTTGCCGATGAAATCTCTCTCTTCGGGGTTAAAACTGACTGTCCACCCCAATCCTGATTCTAAAGGTGTTGTGGTTTCATCCATATCCTGGCCATAAAGAAGCATGCCAGCCTCCAGGCGTAAGGTGTCTCGAGCCGCCAAACCACAAGGTTGAATTCCGGCTTCAATAAGTTGTTGCCACAAAGAGAGTGCTTCTTCTGCCGGGATAATGATTTCTACGCCCTGTTCCCCTGTATAGCCGGTTTTGGCAAAAAACCAGGAACCGATATCGACGCATTCAAAAGGCATCAGCGTGCTTAATGCATCTGTTTGCGCGGCATTTAAACAGCGGCTCAGTCGCTCTATGGCCTGAGGTCCTTGTATTGCCAGCATGGCTAATTCAGGACGTTCTTGCAAGCCCACAGCAAAACCTTGGCTTTTTTCTCTTATCCATGCCATGTCTTTCGCATGGGTTGCCGAATTGAGTACCAGGCGGTAATTGTCTGATGCGCGTTGATAGACGATTAAGTCATCGATAATCCCACCATGCTCATTGCAAAGACAAGAATACAGTGCTTTGCCCGTATGCGGGAGTTTATCGATATCATGAGTAAGCAGCTGACGTAAAAACTGCCGTCCGCCTGTACCTAATAGATCGACAATAGTCATGTGCGATACATCAAAAAGACCGCTGTCTTGACGAACCTTTTGATGTTCATTTAGTTGTGAGCCATAGTGTAGCGGCATCTCCCAGCCGTGGAAGTCTACCATTTTGGCATGAGCTGCTAAATGAGCGGCGTGAAGTGGTGTTTTTGCAATCATTGCATCATCCTTATAGTCCTTTTATCGTTTTTGATTATACCTGTTGCGATTTATTTTGCGAGTTATAGTTTGAATTTTCACACAGGGAGAGAAAAAAAATCTATACTTAAAATTTGTCCTATTGGTCTGCAGATGAATGCTACTTATTTGAATATGATGCTGGATGTGGTTTGGTTGTTGTTTTTGATTTTTTTATGGCATCATTTTTGGCAGAAGCGGCGATTTTTGCTGGATGCTCAAGGTTGGTTAAAAACCAAAGGGCGCATTATCGAATGTGAAGTAGTGCAAGAGGGGCGGAAGGTCTGGCCTAAAATAGTGTATCAATATCAGATTCAAGACAGCATGTTGCAAGGGCATTATCTTTTTTTAGATACCGCTCACAACAATCCCAACAGTCAATACGCGCGTCAAGTCGCCTATGATGCAGTGATTGCCTTTCAAAAACAGAGTCTTGTTGATGTGTATTATAATCCCAACAAGCCTGAAGAATCCGCTCTGAATGTGGCCATGCCCAAGAAATTGTCTGTTATTTTAATTCTTATTGGCCTGCTTCTTTTCGCACAAGTTGTAAAGCTGCTATTCCTCTTTTAGTTAGAAGCAGGCATACAACGGCATGGCGGCGTGATGACATGCGATTGAAAACTGGTGATGGCAAAGCCGCGGACGCCTTGTCCGGAAGAGGCAAGAGTGATACCTAAAACAATTTTTAAATTTTGTTGCTGTTGGTATTGTGGGTTTTGATACTGCACCAAAACCGGCATAGTGACTGTCCAGTGAGTGGCATCGACGGTGCTTAAAACCGGTGGTGCAGTGGCTACCGCACTGACGGCATAAAGATTTTTTTGTACCTCTTGCGGCACTTTAGATGCATTCAGTGCTTTGGTGTAGGCAATCCAGCCCTCTGAGGTGAAATATGGGGCTGTCTCTTTTTGTGCCGACAGGTAGTTGGCATAAGTGTAAGAGTAGGTTTTGATAATGGCTTCATTCGCCCACACTAAAAGTTGCACCCGATCGGGTGTGGCATGACTGTTAATCAGCGGCAAATAAAGCAAGAAGGTCAAGATTAATTTTTTTATATTCATGAGCATGATTATTTCGAGAGCCGGTGTATTTAGTGTAGTCATATTTTATCAAGAATGAAATGGTTCTTGCGCGTCTTTACAGCCCAGGTTGTAGGAGGGGGGCTCATTTTTTGATCTTCATCAAGAGTGTTTTTACCATTGATAAAAAGAAATCAAGTACCGGATTGTGGGTATTTGTGTTATTTTATAGCAAGATGTATGCGTCTACGCATCCAAATTTGAGACCATGTTATGACTGATTGTCATGTGACTAGAGTGAGCTAAAAATGCGCGGTGATCGTTTTTATGTTGCCAATTCGGATAAAGAAGGGCGGTTTGTCAATCGTTGGGACGTGTTGTTGCTCATCTTAATCTTTATGGTATTGTTTTTTTTGGGTTGGGCTGGCTCTCAAATGGCAACTCCCTACCAACTGGGGGATCAAATACCGATTTCATTGGCACCTGCTAATTTGCCTTTTTATGCTTTGCGTACCGTGCTGCGCTTGTTTATTGCGCTTATTTTTTCTATCGGTTTTACTTTTATTATTGGTGCCTGGGCTGCAAAAAATCGGCGGGCAGAGCAAATCGTTATTCCCGCGCTGGATATTTTGCAATCCATTCCGGTGCTTAGTTTTTTATCGATTACGGTCACTGGGTTTATTCATCTGTTTCCAGACAGTTTGCTTGGCCCTGAATGTGCTTCTATCTTTTCTATTTTTTGTGCGCAGGTATGGAATATGACTTTTGGTTTTTATCAGTCATTAAAGACACTGCCTCATGATCTCAAAGAAGTATCGGCGATGTTTCATTTGTCAGCATGGCAGCGTTTTTGGAAGGTAGAAGTCCCTTTTTCCATGTCCAGTCTGTTGTGGAATATGATGATATCGATGTCTGCCAGTTGGTTTTTTGTTGTTTTATCGGAAGCCATTTCGGTGGCGCATCAAAACATACGCTTGCCAGGAATTGGTTCCTATATTGCTTTGGCCATCGCACAAAAAGACATCTATGCGGTCAGTTATGCCATCTTAACGATGGTCATCGTCATTTTTCTTTATGATCAAATTTTCTTTCGGCCTTTGATTGCCTGGTCTGAAAAATTTAAAACGGAGCAGACCCCGGATGATACTGAATGTCAGTCATGGCTTATTGATTTGATGCGCAGTAGTCGATTGATGAAAAAAGTAACACGCAGTATCAGCTTATTGGGTGAGTATTTTGTGAATGCGCGCTGGCTGCGCTTTCGCGAAATAAGAGCAGAAAAAGAAGTGGATTTTAGAAAACAAAAGCGTCTTGATCGTTTGTGGAGTGCCAGTGTTTTTCTCCTGATTGTCTTTGGCGGCTGGTTTTTATTAAACTTCATCTTGGCCGAATTAAAAATGAAGGACATTCTTCATGTTTTTGTTTTGGGTGCTGCGACGGGAACGCGCATTATTATTTTGGTGCTCTTGAGTTCCCTGGTTTGGATTCCTGTTGGCGTCTGGATTGGTTTGCGACCACATATTGCACAGAAAATACAGCCGGTTATTCAATTTGTGGCGGCTTTCCCTGCCAATTTATTCTACCCTCTGTTTGTGATTGGTATTGTTGCCTTTCATCTGAATGTAGAAATTTGGCTCACTCCGTTAATGATTTTAGGAACACAGTGGTATATTTTATTTAACGTGATTGCAGGCGCTTCGCGTATCCCTCGTGATTTGTACCTGGCGGCTAATAATTTGGGATTAAAGGGCTTTTTGTGGTGGAAACGTCTGGCTTTGCCTGGCATTTTTCCTTTTTATATTACGGGTGCCATTACTGCCGCAGGAGGTGCCTGGAATGCCAGTATTGTGGCTGAATCAGTGAGCTGGGGAAGCACCACTTTGAAAGCCACCGGTTTGGGAGAATACATTCAGATGAGTACTTTGGCTGGTGATTTTCCAAAGATTGCACTGGGCACGGCCATGATGTGTCTTTATGTATTATTTTTCAATCACTTAATTTGGCGTCCTTTATACCGTTTGGCGGAAGAACGTTTTAATTTTAACTGAGCATACTATGACCGATACTATTATTGCGATCGAACATCTGACTAAATCTTTTAAAAAAGCGGCATCGCAAGAGTTGCTCGTGCTTGAAGACGTCAATTTTAAGCTCCATGAAGGAGAAATTGTTGCTTTGTTGGGGAAATCTGGTTCAGGAAAGTCAACTTTGCTGCGTATTATTGCCGGACTGATTGCCCCATCTAGCGGTAGTGTTACTTACCGAAATACGCCGGTTACAGGGCCTGTGCCTGGGATTGCTATGGTTTTTCAATCCTTTGCGCTCATGCCTTGGCTCACCGTTTTGGAAAATGTAGAGTTGGGTTTAGAAGCACAAGGTGTTGGCAGAGAAGAAAGACGGCATAGAGCCATTGAAGCCATAGACATTATCGGGCTGGATGGATTTGAGTCTGCTTTTCCTAAGGAACTGTCAGGTGGTATGCGCCAACGGGTTGGTTTTGCGCGAGCCTTGGTGATTAATCCTGATGTTCTTTTAATGGATGAGCCTTTTTCTGCGCTGGATGTGCTCACCGCAGAAAATTTGAAATCCGATTTGCTAGAATTATGGAAAGAAAAGAAGACCAATACCAATGGTATTTTATTAGTCACTCATAATATTGAAGAAGCAGCCACTTTGGCCGATAGAATAGTCATTTTTGGTAATGATCCAGGATACATTCGGGCTGAGTTACCCGTGACGCTGCCTCAGCCTCGCGATCCAGAATCGCCCGAATTCAGAGCGTTGGTTGATAAAATATACACTTTAATGACTACCGGTCCTAAAGAAAAAGCAAAGCGTGCGCAAAGGGAGAGACAAATAGGTTTGGGTTATCGTCTGCCAGATGTAGAGCCATCTGAGCTAACCGGATTGATTGAAACCATGACCTCTTTTGAAGAGCGCATTGATTTGCCTGAGCTGGCAGATGAGTTAATGATGAATATTGATGATTTGTTTCCGATCCTTGAAACTTTGGAGATTTTAGGTTTTGCGCAAGTTTCAGCCGGAGACATTCAATTAAGTGAGTTAGGCAAACAGTTTTCCGAGGCGGATTTGCAAGAACGTAAGCAGTTGTTTGCGCAAAGACTGTTAGATAAGGTACCACTGGCGCGTTATATCCGCCGTGTTTTAGATGAAAAACCCAGTCACAGGGTTTCAGAGGAACGTTTTTTAAGTAAATTGGAAGACTATTTAAGTGATAAAGAAGCCGACAGAGTATTACGTACGATGATTGATTGGGGACGTTATGCGGAAATCTTTGCCTATGACTTCAATACAGGCATTTTAAGCCTTGAGAACCCTGGCAATTTTTAGTGACTATGATAAAAGAAGCGATGGACTCTGGTTATCGATTGTTATTTTGTATAGAGTAGGCTCATTTCAAGCAGATGAAGCATATTGATGGCAAAACAAATTGAGTATCAACCAGAGCAAGCCCAGATAACCCTTTGGGCTTGGTTATTAAGACTTTTATCAACTCCATTTTTAGTCCATTGGCTGCCTTCTTTATTGCCCCGTTCTTTCGATAAGCAACCTCTTGCCGGATTAACCGAGCCGCAGGCAAATGCCATATCCTTAGCATCTCATCATACCCCTCGGCCATTATTACTGAGCCATTTACCTGGCGCCCTAATGGGTAACATACTAAGCTATCTCATGCCACGCGATATTCAGTCGGTATTGTATTTGAATTCCGCTTGCTATAGGGAGTTAAAGTTTACAAAAACACTGAATTATTTAGAACAGCAACAGCGACTCAAAAAATTTTGTCATCTTGTTGCCATCGAGGGTGAAGACAATCAGACAAAAGCCCAAGCCATGTTAATCCATGCCAACTCAGCTCAAAGTCGTGCCATGCTGCTTTTGGAGCGCACTACCATACAAGATGCTGCCGGTAGAATATTTAAAGAGCTGTCAGCTTATGCTTATGCTTTTTGGTCTGGAGATACGCGCATGCGTAAGATGATGGGGCAGTATATGGATGAAAAATTAAAAGCCAAAGCCTATGAAGAATGCAAGGCCATCGTTGATAAAGGCATCCAGTTTACTTTTAAAGGCAAGACGATTACCCAATCCAGGCATTTTGATTTTCAGCCATTGCTCAAAGCGTATCAAGATTACGCTGTTGCGCTCACTGAAAGTGAGCTTGGCAACTGGCATATGTACGGCCTGATGCAACTAAAGCAGTATCTATTCCATATTGGTCAGGAGCAGGCTAAAGTACCTGTCCATATTGCTCAGGAATTTTGTTCTCATCGTCCATTTCATCCCTTACCGACTTTTCAGTCAGCAGATGACTTTCTACGTACGCTGCGATTTCACCATGTGACAACGAATCGCTTCGAGAGTTGGTCCTTTGCTGGTGCCATGGAAGCGATGGTCTATAAAGGAGCAGGTTCTTTTGCCAGCGGAGGCGGAGTATCCTCTGTTGACACGCATAGCGCTGTTTTAGATGAAATCGCTCTGAAGGCGCTGTGTCAGGCCAGAGTACACGATGATTTGGGGCAGACATTGGAAGAATTAAAGCCAGCCGCACAGAGATTTCAGTTTATTCCTTGAGGAAGCATCCGCCTCAATGGTTGCCGACGACATTCCGGCACCAGAGAGTTTGTTCTCAATCAGGCTGGTTTTTTTAATAAAAAATTCATAATTTCGAGCAGGCGCTCAGGATTTTCTGCCATTTGTAAATCCGTTTTATATTTGTTGTTGATGACAAAAGCAGGAACCGCGTGAATGCTATATAAGGCCATTAAGTTCATTCCTTCTTTGACTTGCAAATCAATGGTAGATGAATGCTCAAAAGCACTGCTGGCAATTTCCCTGTCCAAGCCTTGCGTCGTAAAAAAATGAATCATCGCTTGGTTTGTATTCAAAGGCTTGTGTTCTTCTTGAATGGCTTTGAATAAAGCGGGCTCCATTTTATTGAGCATGGCCAATGTTTTGGCGGTATAATAGGCTTTAGCGTACAGTTCCCAATCCGGTTTGAAGACTACAGGTACCCTTTCCAAGGTGACTTTGTTTTGAGATGAAGCCAGCCATTGGGCAAGAGGCGCTTCTATTTTATAGCACCAGGGACAGCCATAACTAAAAAATTCCATAATGACCGGTGCTTTATTGCGCTCCAAGGATGGACCATTAACCAGTTGATAATCTTTTCCTTCAATAAACTCTGCTGCAAAACTTAAAGCAGGCAGTAACAACAGTAGAGCCAATATTTTTTTTAACATGTGTTTTCCTCAGTGTAGGCTTTGAATATACGTAGCAACCGCCTCTATCTCTTCGTCACTCATATGCTGGCTGATGTTTTGCATGATTTGATGGAGATCATTAGTGCGTTTGCCTTTTTTAAATGCATCTAATTGCATGATGATATAAGCAGCGGATTGCCCTTTTAAGGCAGGAAAACCCGCTTTATCATTACCCGAACCGCGAGGCCCATGGCAGACAGTGCATGCATTAATGCGTTTTTTAAAATCGCCATTTTTATAGAGTTGTTCACCTCGTACGGACGTGATGGGAGCTAGGGCAGATGTGTTGGGCATTGTAGCATAATAAGCCGCCAAATCCTCTATCTCTTTGTCAGTCAGTTGCTGCAAAAGAGCGCTCATGACCGGAACAACTCGCCTTCCTGCGCGGATGTCTTGCATCTGTTTAATCAGGTAACTTGGATGTTGCCCTGCAAGATTGGGCCAGGCTGTCTTGCTGTCAAATCCTTCTGGCCGATGACAAGAGAGACAAACAGAAGCCGATGTTTGAGCCATTAACGGATGGCTGATGAGACAAAGTAATAAAATCAAGTACTTCATAGTCAAGTGCGGTCTTATCAAAATGAGATTGAAAGGTCGAATAACATACCTCTTTAATCCAATTAATGGTACACTACTGACTATTAATTCTCCATTAAAATGATTGTATGCTTAATAATCCGTACACTAAGGCTGTTTTTTTAAAAAGTGCTGCTCGTGTGGTTCATTTGCCCGAAGACAGTGGTTTTGAAGTGGCTTTTGCTGGTCGTTCCAATGCAGGAAAATCCAGTGCCCTCAATTGCCTTACCGGGATTAAAAATCTGGCGCGTACCAGTAAGACGCCAGGACGTACGCAATTAATTAATTTATTTGCGGTAGATGAGCAAAGGCGGTTGGTTGATTTGCCCGGTTATGGCTATGCCAAAGTGCCTATGCAAATTAAAGTAGAGTGGCAGACTCACCTGGCGCATTATTTGGACGTAAGGCGTTGCTTAAAAGGCTTGGTTTTGCTGATGGATATTCGTCATCCATTAAAAGAGCTAGATCAAATGATGGTAGATTGGGCTTTAAATAGAGAATTACCGGTCCATATTCTGTTAACTAAAGCCGACAAGTTAAGTAAAAGTGATACTAAAAATACCGTACAAAAAGTAGTGCGGCATTATCAGCTGGCAGCCCATTTAATCAGCGTCCAGGCCTTCTCTTCTTTAAAAAAAGAAGGATTGCCTGAGCTGATTGAGAAATTAAATGATTGGTTCTTGCAATAAGCATAAGCATGACTCATTGGCTGCAATATTCTTGTTTTTCTTCGGTAGAAAGTATCAGCGCAGTAATGGCATCGGGATTTGCTAAGGTTGATAAATCACCCAGCTCTTCTATAGTCGAGACTTCTTTACTGGCAATTTTACGTAAAATACGGCGCATAATTTTTCCAGATCTTGTTTTGGGTAAATCGAGAAGAAATTGAATGGTATCAGGTTTGGCTATGGCTCCAATCTCATGTTTTATGGTATCAATTAAGGCAGACTTCAGCTCCTCATTGGCTTGATATCTTGTATTTAAAACCACAAAAGCGTAAAGACTTTGTCCTTTAATATCGTGAGGGATGCCAACAATAGCCGATTCAGCTACAGCAGGATGGGTCAGCAGGGCGCTTTCTACTTCGGCCGTACCGATACGATGCCCGGATACATTGATGACATCATCCATCCGGCCTGTCAGCCAATAGTCGCCTTCTTCATCACATTGAGCGCCATCACCAGTGAGATAATATCCATTAGCAAAATAAGTTTGACAATAACGCAGATGATCGCCGGCAATGGTTCTTGCTATGGATGGCCACGGGTCTTTGATGGCGAGTGCACCTTCTGCCGGTGCAGCCAATTCTTGACCTTGTGCATTTAAAAGGACCGGGGTGATGCCTGGCAGTGGTTTTCTGGCAGAGCCAGGTTTGCAAGGCAAATCATTGGCTTGGGGACTAATCAAAATAGCCCCAGTTTCTGTTTGCCACCAAGTATCAACGATAGGGCAACGGCCTTGGCCGACTTTGTCATACAGCCAATGCCAGGCCTCCGGATTGATAGGTTCTCCCACGCTACCTAATAAACGTAAGGAAGTTCGGCTGCTCCCTTCTAACCAGTGATCACCAGCTTTCATCAAGGAGCGAATGGCAGTGGGGGCGGTATAAAAAACAGCGACTTGATGGCGGTCTATAATGCGCCAATTGCGGCTGGGATCAGGCCAGGTGGGTATGCCTTCACAAATTAAAGTGGTAATGCCATTGGCTAAGGGACCATAAACAACATAACTGTGACCAGTTATCCAGCCGATGTCAGCTGTACTCCAAAACACTTCTTTTTCTGTACAAGAGAAGATCAACTGTTGCGTGTAAGTGGTCTGTACCAGGTAGCCTGCTGTGGTATGCACAAGCCCTTTGGGTTTTCCTGTGCTGCCTGACGTGTATAAAATAAATAAAGGGTCTTCTGCATCCATGGGTTCTGGCGGACAATAAGGTGCGGCGCCTGTTTTTAATTCATGCCACCAGTATTGTTGTTTTTGTAAGGTAAGCGGTTCTTTGCTGTGCTGAATCACCAAAGTGCTCAACTGGAGGCCTGTAGTGGCTTCATCAGCCTGTTTTTTCAGGGCAATGGTTTTGCCCCCTCGTTGAAAACTGTCAGCAGTAATTAAATAACGACAAGAAGAGGCCATGATTCTTTGGCGTAAAGCCAGAGCAGAAAATCCGGCAAAGACCACTGTATGCACCGCACCAATGCGGGCACAAGCGAGCATGGCAATCACTGCTTCGGGAATCATAGGCAAATAAATAGCAACGACATCGCCTTTTTTAACGTGCAATGATTTTAATACATTGCTCATGAGATTCACTTCTTTATGTAATTGAGCAAAAGTCAGCGTGCGGGTGTGCTCTGGTGTGTCTCCTTCCCAAATTAGCGCTGGTTTTTCAGCTTGATGAGGCAGATGTCGGTCTATGCAGTTGACGCTGACATTGAGTTTTGCATTGATAAACCATTGGATGCTGCCTGTATGAAAATCACCGCGCAGTACCTGATCCCAAGGGCGCATCCAAGCAATATTTTTTTCAGCTATCTCAGACCAGAAGTGAGTAAGATGAGTGTGTGGTGTGGTCATATTAATTCTCTAAATGGGATGCAATCAGCTTAATAATGATGGAAAAATCCGCCTCACCAAAGCCTTGATTGACCAGCTCTTCATATAAGGCGGTGGCTTTGGTCGCTAAGGGGGTATATGTTTCATGGTGTTGCGCTGCTTTTTGACTGAGTTTTAAGTCTTTTAGCATCATGGCTGAGGTAAAGCCTGGCTGGTAGTTATTATTGGCAGGAACATCAGCCAAAATACCAGGTACGGGAACGTAATGATTTAATGCCCAGCATTGTCCTGATGAATGAGAGGCTACCTCAAACAATTTGCTGGCAGACAATCCGGCGTGTTCGGCCAAAGTAAAAGCTTCGGCAAGGGCTACCATGGAGATCCCCAGGATAAGATTATTACAGATTTTTGCCGTTTGCCCACTACCTGCCTGGCCAGTATGAATGATTTTTTTTCCCATGACCGACAGAAAAGGTAAAGCCGCTTGATAAGTGCTCTCTTCGCCACCTACCATGAAAGTCAGCGTGCCTGCTGTGGCCGCGCTGACGCCACCAGAAACAGGAGCATCTAAAGAGAGCAGGCCATGGTCTTGTGCTGCAAGATGAAAAGCCTGGGCAGCTTTGCTGTCTATCGATGAGGAGTCTATAAATAAGGTGCCTTTGGCTGCAGACGCAAACAGACCGGCTTCACCTTGGCAAACATGAAGAACCTGTTCTCCTGTTTGGAGCATAGTAATCACCAGGTCTTTTTTTTGGGCTGCTTCTTGCAGATTGGATGCGGCATGACCATTGAGCCTTGCCCATTTTTCTAAAACAGCAGGTTGCGCATCATATGCGCTGACCTGATGTCCTGCCTGTAAAAGATTTTGGGCCATGGGGAAGCCCATATGTCCTAATCCAATAAAACCAATGTTGGCCATGTTGACTCCGGTTTGAAGTTTAGTGCGTGGGCATAATGAAAGCATTGGCGCTGTCTTTGGCAACTGGCCATTTGCTGGTAATGGTCTTGCGTCGCGTGTAAAAGTGAATGCTTTCTTTTCCATGCATATTGGTATCGCCAAAAACAGAATGCTTCCAGCCACCGAAGGGATGATGGGCAATAGGGACAGGAATAGGAATATTAATGCCTACCATACCTGCTTGTACCTGTTGGCTATATTCTCTGGCCCAATAACCATCGCGAGTAAAGATAGCACTGCCATTACCGTATTGATTTCTATTCACCAGGGCTAATGCATCAGCAAAGCTTGGCACTCGAACTACAACAAGTACGGGGCCAAAAATTTCATTTTGATAAATGGACATGGCTTCCGTCACTTGATCAAACAGACAAGGTCCCATAAAAAATCCATTAGGATATTGAGGATGATGAAATTCGCGGCCATCAACCACCAAGGTTGCTCCTTCTGCAAGGCCCGCATTAACCGCGGCGATGACTTTTTCTCTATGTTGTTGACTAATCAAAGGCCCCATATCCGTGTTGGGTTTGTCGCCTGCATCAATGCGCATGGCTTTGATAAGCGGCGTCATTTTGGCAATTAGCTGATCCGCTATGTCATCGCCGACAGCAACGACCACCGAAATAGCCATGCAACGTTCGCCGGCAGAACCATAAGCCGCGCCCATGATGGCATTGGCTGCCTGATCCAAATCGGCATCAGGCATCACGACGCAGTGATTTTTTGCTCCGCCAAAAGTATGCGCTCTTTTTCCTTGCGCGGTGGCTTTGGTATAGATAGATTGCGCAACAGGAGTAGATGCAACCGCAGTAAATGCAGCAATATCAGGATGATTTAACAGGTAATCTACCGTATGTTTGTCACCTTGCAAGCATTGAGCCACTCCGGCTGGCAGTCCTGCCTCGGTTAATAATTCCAACAGACGCAATGTCGATGAGGGGTCTTGTTCAGAGGGCTTGATAATGAAACTGTTACCGCAGGCAATGGCGGGAATCATCATCCATACGGGTACCATCACCGGAAAGTTAAAGGGAGAGACGCCAGCACAGACGCCAAGAGGTTGTCTTAAGGTATAACAATCGATTTGTGATGAAACTTCGGCTGAAAAATCACCTTGGAGTTGAGTCACCAAACCACAGTGAAGTTCAACGACTTCTATCGCACGTAAGACAGAGCCTTTTGCATCGTCTAGTGTTTTTCCATGCTCTTTGGTGATAAGACGCGCCAAATCGGATTGATTTTTCTCTAATAATTCTCTAAAGCGAAATAAAATACGCGCTCTTTTCAGCGCGGGTGTTTGCCCCCAAGGAAGGCTGGCTGCTTTGGCTAATTCTATGGCTTGGTTGCATAAAGCGGAAGAGGCAAAAAAAACTTCTCCGGTTATTTCTCCTGTGGCAGGGTTATAAACAGACTGTTTGTTCCCTTCATGCTGAGGCACTAATTGACCATTGATATAATGAGGTATGAGGTAAGTCATCGATAAAATCCTTTTTTTATTATGCGTTGCTGCATTTCATAAAAGTTAGTGTAACATGAAGCCATTAGAAGAAGAAAATCAAGTTGGCTATCTGAAAACAAATTATTTAAATAGTGTTTAACTAATTGTATGATTGAATGATTTATACAATAATGAAAAAAAAGTGCAGTAAGGGATTAAGCGATGGAAAAGACTATTTTACGTATTTTAGCAGGCACGGAACTCTCATCAGATCTTTCTCAAATATTACAAGAATTATTACCGGAATATCAAGTAGAAGAATTCGCTGAGCAGCCCGATTACCAACAGAGCATCAGGCGCCGAATTCACAGCCTGCATGATGCTTTTTATTTTCTTCTTGACGCATATCCTCCCGATTTAAGTCATACCAATATTACTTTGGCTACATTAAAAGAGTTTATCGATGAAATAAAAAACAATTCCTTGCAGCAAAAAGGAATTGGAGAGGAATGGCATAAGGAGTTAGAGCAGTTTGCTGCGATTTTAGTGGGCTGCATCAGTTTATTTTGGCGTTGGCCTGGCTCAGAAACCGAACGACTCAAACAAGCCGTCGCTTGCCTGAATGAGGCAGAGCAGTATCATTTAATGCGGCAAGGACGTAGTAATACCGCCACATTAATTCCTTTCGATTTTGGTAAAGGCCCAGAGTATCTGCTGCAATGGGATGAAGCACTTCCTGCTTATTACGAAGAATGGCTCAATGAATTGCAATGTATTATCGACCAGGATTTTCCTCCATCGCCAGAATGGTTTTTAATTCTGAAAAAAGCAGAACAAGCTTATTTATGTCATTTGGATGGTTTTTTCCCCACCGTACAGGAGTTAATAGAGGATTTAAGTGCATTGCAAATCACTTTAGCACAGGCCAAAGCACAGGCACATCATTGGCATGGTGATCTGGAGTACATCAGTAAAGGAACTTTGCCCTTAAAAGAATGGTTTAATCAATTAAGTACGGCAAAAAAAGAGCTGGTCAAGATATTATCCAATACGCCTGAGCGCATAGAAGAAGAGCTTTCGGCTTTCGTGAGCTATCTCTCCGAGCAAAGGTCACGTGCCACTTTTCAAGAAGAGTTAAACAGTATTACTCGAATTCCGCAGTGGTACTTGTTTTTATCTTTTCCTCAGCAGTGTTTTTTAAAACAGGTTTTGAATCATACTGAAGACATCAAATCGGTAGTTTCTTTCTTATCGAGTCGTCATCGCACATTGCCAGCACCGGCTAATTTTGGTGCACATCAAATCATGCGCATTAATCGGACGGGGGAGGTGATTCCTTTATCTGAAAAACGTTATCGTTCAAGTCATGTGGTGAGTAGAGATGTGATTCATGCCCAGTTGCCAGAAATGATTCAAAGAAGGCATAGTGACTTTAATTTAAAGCAAGTCATGCGTTATGCTAAACCACAGCAGAAAATTTTATTTCAAACATTAATCAGTCCCTTGTCTTTGCTGGAATTTGCAGATTACATGCCTGCTGGTCTTTCTAATATACCGCCTGACTGGCATTTATATCACAATGCTTGTGCCACGGTCGCGCGTAGTGATTATGCTTCTCGCGTGTATAAGCACAACCACCCTTATAATATTGTTAAATATTATAATTATACGCACGCCAAAAATACAGACAGTTTGGAATTGATTAGTGCCACCCAAGAGCGGATAGCTCAATTGGAGCAACTGCGTTTGCTAGCAGAAAATAATGCATCAACACCGATGGTACAAAAAGAACAGCAGGAGCTAGAGCAGTTGTTGCAGGACTATCAGGAGGTTTTGGATTCTTCCATTTTCGATACTCATTGCAGAGAACTGTTTTTAAGCTCGCTGGAGCAATTGATTATTTTAACTCAAAATGGCTATAGTTATGGTTCTTGTGTGAGCGGAAAAGACAGAAAAGCCATTGAATTAATGCATACAGATGCCTTATTAATTTATAAAGAACGTTATGGGCAGTGGCCTAAATTGACCGACGTGGCCGAAGCGAGGGCTTTATTTGTGTCCATAGTAGCCGAATTGTATCTATCAAGGCATCAACATACCCTGGCTGGACAAAATGCGCCAGGCTCTGAGGGCATCAAAACACCGGAAAGTTACTTGCCTGGCGACATTTGTGAAGAGATAAAACAAAGGCGAAAAGACAGTAAATCCTTGGATTTTGATGACCGATTGGCAACCGATAATGAAGTAAAAGCGATAGTAGGCGACTGGCAAAAAGCAGTGATTCCAGAGACCATGCTGCATGCGATGTTGGTTACCAGGCAAATAGGCGAGTACCGCTGTATGCAATTATATGATGCATTGTATCTGTTGCTAAATCAAAAGCACTTATTTCAGATCAAAGGTGCTGCGGGCTTTCGTAGTTTTTTTGAGCCTTCTTATCCCGCGGGCATTGAAACCATTAAATGTTTGATGAAAGACAAGGCAGCAGGAGACAATAATATCGCTCGAATAGCGCAAATTATCTCTATTGTAGCTACCCGTCCTAATGAGCAGAGCAATCGCAGCGATGCCACGAAACAGGTTTATAATGCGTTAAAAAAACTATTGACCCCGATGAGTGCTATGGGAACTACGCTTGAGGATTATGTGGATCAGGTCGTGGCAACCTGGCGTAGCTTGTATGAAGAATCTAAAGGGGTGAAAGAGGCTCTGAAAGAAGGAAAGTCTGAAGCGACTACACCGACTAAAGAAATCTCATGGAGTAGTCATTTCTAATAAAAGTGAAGGTATCTATTCACCACCTGTTCAATGCGTGGGGGGTAAAGTCAGATTGGCCTGCAAGTTGAGCGATCATATCGCGCAAGATGTCCCTCTATATGGCTTTACGGTGCAGGTGGTGAATAGTTACCAGTAAGGATGAATAAGCTTATAATACCGCTTCTAAACCATAGACCAAGGTATTTAAGTCTCGTACTTTTTGACAAGCCAAGACAACCCCGGGCATAAAACAATGGCGGTCTATACTATTATGCGAGATAGACAATGTTTCGCCTGGACCGCCAAAAAGAACCTCCTGTTTTGCCAGTATTCCTGGCAGGCGTAGGGAATGAATATGGATTTCTTGTTGTTTTCCTCCCCGCACACCGTCGATCAATTCTTTCAGCGCCAGTTGATTCTTAGGCTTCACTCTGGCGCTCGCAATCATTTCTGCTGTCTTTAATGCAGTGCCTGAGGGTGCATCTTGTTTTTGCTGATGATGCATTTCTATAATTTCAACTTCGGAGAAGTAAGCACTGATTTTTGCTGCACACATCATCATTAATACTGCACCAATAGAGAAATTAGGAACGATAATGCCTCCCAAATGCTGCGCTGCACAAAGTTGTGTCAAGTGTTGTATTTGTTCTGGTAATAAACCGCTGGTTCCTATCACCGGACGTGCACCTGCGGCAATGATTTGGTAACTGTTGTCGTAAACACAGTCAGCACGAGTTAAATCCACAACAATTTCTGCCTGCGTTGAGGCAATCATATGGCTCAAATCATCCTGTTTCCCTAATTGGGCGACCAGGTTAAAGTCTGGATGTTGTTGTAGTGTCTCGCATGCCAAATGCCCCATTTTTCCTGAGGCACCATTTACAATAATTCGAGTTTTCATGCTTCATCTCTTTAAGTTTAATATGGACCACAATAAATGCGGCTTATTAAAAAGCTTTGTTTAAAACAGAATAAATGGATGTTACCGTTTTTGATGAGTTGATTTTTGGTTAGCAGGTTTTTTATTTTCTTTAATCGTGCGAAAAGCCCATGCAGAAGCGAAGGGCCAACCAATCATGCTGGCTTGCATGATTAAAGCAACAATAGCTCCGCCAGGATTGTCATGTAACAACAAGACCAGCCAAGGAAGAAATATCGCAAGAATGGACATAATAATCCGCATAATGCACCTGTCTTTTGGTTAAGATTGTTAGATGATTATATACGGAAGCGGTTTATTTTGCGAATTTACTTGCAAGTAATATTCCATATTTAAGCTTGCAAACAGACCGTAAACATTGTACATTGACCGCGCATTTTGCAGTGAAGCATTATCGGTTTTATTTGTTCAATTCAATTAAGATAAACACATTCAGTTCATGTACAAAAAATAACAAAGGTAGAATAATGAGTAAACAGGAACTGCACCCACGCACCGCTGTTCTAAATAAAAGTCAAAAAAATCATTCTAAAAAATTAAAAACACAAGCCTTGCATTGGCTGGCGAAACATTTTCCTTTGGCTTTTGATAATACATTAAGGATTCGCCCCTTAAAGACAGGTATTATGAGCGATATTCTGTTACATACAGACAAAGCAGCTATGGATGGCATTTCAAAAGGTAAATTACGAGAAGCCGTGGTTATTTTTACCCGCAGACTGGATTATCTGGCTTGCTTGAAGGCACGAGAAATGCGTGTTGATTTGTATGGTAATGAAGTCGCGGAAGTGACTATAGAAGAAGCCGAGCATGCTGCTGCAAAAATAAAAAAGAAAATAGAAAAAAGTGTCAAAAATGCACGGAAGTTAATGAGTCAGAAAGCGCCGCAAATAGCGACACAACAGACAGCATATTCTAAATCGGCTTCATCGTTTTCCTCAGGAAATGAAGAGGTTTTTCCCGTCTATCCTGCGCGTGGTCTGCCAAGCAATATGGGGGCGGCGCCAATGAAAGCTTCGGCTGTTATTGTTAAACATAAAACAACCAAGCAATATGATCCTGATGCGGTGGCACGCTTGAAAGAAAAACTGGGTCTTTCTTTAACGCAAGACAAGCAAAAAGAAATGGCAGAATGATGAGAGTAGGATTCCTGCTCTTTTTCTTATCCTGCACTTTATCTGCCAAGCCCTCCTTTATTCCTGCTACTCCTGATTTTTCAGGACGCTATGGGATACAAGGCCAGGCTTTGTGTCATACAGCAAAAAATACCTTGGCGTATTTGGCTAAAGGACAAGCTTACGACCCTTTGGTGATTCATGAAGGAAAAGCAGTAAAAATTCCCTTGGCAAAGATAAAAGCCACTTTACAATTTGTTTGTACCCACCAGCAGCAACTCAATGATCCTGCGTTTTTGCAAAAGCATTTCCGCTTCATTCGCTGGTATCCTGACCAAGAACAAAGCAGACAAGTGAAGGGTAAGCCTTTGTTGGCTCATTTGCCCCACGATCGGATTTTGATGACCAAATATTATGTGCATCGTGCCCTAGCAAGTGCCACCTGGAGACCAGACAAACCTTATCCCTTGTATGGTTTACCGAAAGATGAGCAGCATCTTACTGTGGAGCAAGCGAGCAAGCAGTCGGCTCTTCTTCGTTTTCGTTATGGTAAACAAGCTATTTTAAAAGGCGCTTTGCAGCAGAAAGATGTTCCTGTTCTTGGTTATTTTAGCAGAGAAGACATCGAGGCTGCTTTAATGGAAGGAACCATTGTGGCTGATTTTGGTCCTTTATCGGGGGAAAAAACATTCAATGTGCATCGTTGTAATGAAGTGCCCTATGATAAAAATAAAACACCCTATAGCCAGGAGCGCTATTGGTATTTTAAAGAAGTGGATGGTGTTAAAGGATATGGTAAAGATGCAGATCATAAAATCACGGTCATGCCCCAGGTAACCTTTGCCGCTGATCTTGCTCAGTTAGGTCTGGGTAAATTGTTATTTATTCAATATAAAGACAAGGCACAAAAGACCGTTTCTCAATTGGGATTGCTTGCTGATACAGGTGGCGCTTTTACTAATAACTTATATCAGGTGGACTATTTGGCCGGCAGTTATTTTGGCTTGCATGAATATCAACAAGCAGCACGTCATTTGCCAGATTATGTTGCTGCCTATTTTATGGTGCTTAAAGACTAATAATTTCCATGGAGTTAGTCCCTCCTGCGATACCAATATGAGTGCCTCGCGTTAACAAAACATGCCCCTGTGGCTGCAAATAACCTTTTTGCAATAATGCAGACAATACGTTGGTGTGGATGTCTTTTGCTGCATAATGGTGAAAATCAATCAACAGCGGCAGTACATTATTGACCAGGCTTAAGCGGTTGACCGTGCGTTGGTTGGCCGATACCGCAATGATAGGTACTCTGCTGTGTTGTCTGGAAATCCATAAGGCTGTTGCCCCTGATTCGGTAAGTGTTACTATCGCCTGAATGGGGAAATGGTTGGCTGCGTGTACAGCGGCCTGGGCAATCGCATGGTCTATTCGTTGGTGCTGGCATAGCAGAGGATTCTCTTTGCGATAGCTAATCCCTGCATGTTTTTCTGCGCTCAAACAGGTCTTATTCACCATTTGAATTACTTTTATCGGATGTTGGCCGCTGGCTGTTTCTGCAGAGAGCATGACGGCATCGGTGCCATCTAAGACCGCATTGGCGACATCAGATACTTCTGCCCGGGTGGGTAGAGGATTAGTAATCATCGATTCCATCATTTGCGTTGCGGTAATGACCATTTTATCCATACACCGTGTTTGGTCGATGATTTTCTTCTGTAAGGCTGGAATTTCTGCCGCTTCTACTTCAACCCCCAAATCGCCACGAGCGACCATAATGGCATCCGCTTCAGCGATAATCTCCTCCAGCTCAGCGAGTGCTTCGCAACGTTCTATTTTGGCGATAATGGCGGTGTCAGCCAAGCCCCAATCTGCGATTAACTGACGGGCTTCGCGGATGTCTTGTGCATCTTTAACAAAAGAGAGACAAACGTAATCTACTTCGGCTTGTAGTGCCGTTTTTAAGTCATGTCTGTCTTTTTCGGTAAGGCTGCGTGCCGCTAAACCACCGCCTTTTTTATTCAAGCCCTTCAGATCGCTCAAAGGCCCACCTTCGATAACAAGACAAGTAATGCGTCCTTGCTCAATCTGTTGTACTTCCAGCTCAATCAAGCCATCATTTAGCATTAAGTGATCGCCTGGGACCAGTTCATGTATCAAATCAGGATAAGCAACATACACTTCGTTGGTGCTGCCAATCAAGTCCTGATGAACACAATCCAGAATAAAAGATTGCCCAGTAACTAAAGTTACAGAATGCCTTGCAAAGTGGCCAATACGAATTTTAGGGCCTTGCAAATCAGCCATGATAGCAATTGGTTTATTGAGCTGTTTGGCCATGTCTTTGACGGTTTGGATTAAAGACACTGCCGAGGAATTGGCGTGCGAAAAATTAATTCGCACGGCATCGACCCCAGAGGCGATCAATTGCTCTAATATGGCCTTGTCCTGAGTGGCAGGCCCTAAAGTAGCAATGATTTTAGTGCGTCTAAACATGGGCGCGTTCTTTTAATATGGCTACAGCCGGTAGTGTTTTACCTTCCAGATACTCTAAAAAGGCACCCCCTCCGGTGGAAATATAAGAGATTTGTTGATTGAGATCATACAAATCAATAGCAGCAAGAGTATCTCCGCCGCCAGCAATTGAAAAGGCATCGCTTTGCGCAATAGCAATAGCTAAAGCACGAGTACCATAAGCAAACTGAGCCAGTTCAAAGACCCCTACAGGCCCATTCCAGATGATGGTTTTGGCTTCATCGAGAATATTGACATAGTCATTTATGGTCATAGGCCCAATGTCTAGAATCATGTCGTCTAATGCAACTTGAGCCAGTGATTTATTGAATGCAGGCACATGCTCTTTGAGTGCTTTTCCTACGACAACGTCAGTAGGTAAGGGGATCACACATCCTTTTTCCTTAGCCAATTGTAGAATAGAGCGTGCTTCATCTAATAATTCGGGCTCGTATAATGAGCGGCCAATTTCAAAGCCTTGTGCTTTTAAAAAGGTATTGGCTATGCCTCCGCCTGGAATTAAATAGTCTACCAATCCTACCAGCTGTCTAAGCAGTGTCAATTTGGAAGACACTTTTGAACCGCCAACAATAGCAACAATAGGTTTTTCTGGCGCTGCCAAGGCATGGTCGATGGCATCAAGCTCTTTAATCAATAAAGGACCTGCAACAGCAATGGGAGCATACTGCGCAACACCATAGGTTGAGGCATGCGCTCGGTGTGCAGTACCAAAAGCATCCATCACAAAGACATCACATAATTGTGCCAGCTTCTTGGCTAAGACGGCGTCATTTGCCTTCTCCCCTGGATTAAAGCGCACGTTTTCGCACAAAATCAATTCACCTGGCTGTATATCGAGGCCATCCAGATAATTGCTAACAAACCTTACAGGATGCTCCAAATGCTCTTTTAAGTAGTTTGCAACAGGTTGGAGAGAATAGTCTGGATCAAAGCAGCCTTCCTTAGGCCGTCCCAAATGAGACAAAACAATAACAGCTGCCCCTGCATTTAAAGCCAGATTAAGGGTAGGCAAGGCGGCTTGTAAACGTTGATCGCTGGTAATCATTCCCTCTTTAATCGGTACGTTTAAATCTTCACGGATTAGTACCCGTTTGCCTGCCAAATCGACATCGTTCATCGTGATAAGGTTCATCAGTTCTCCTAACAGCTCATCATATGTAAAGCAGTATCGAGCATTCGGTTAGAAAAGCCCCATTCATTATCATACCAGGAAACAATTTTCACCAAACGACCCAATACTTTGGTTTGTGTAGCATCAAAAATTGAAGACGCTGGATTGTGATTGAAATCACAAGATACCAGCGGGTCATCGTTAATCTTTAATACCGAGCTTTGTGCGCTGCGCACTAAATTATTGACTTCTTCTTCTGTTGTATCACGTTTTGCAATAAAGGTTAAATCAATAACGGAAACATTTAATACCGGAACGCGCATGGCAAAACCATCCAGTTTACCAGCCAGTTCAGGAAGAACCAAGCCTACAGCTGAAGCTGCGCCAGTTTTAGTGGGAATAATCGATTGCGTGGCAGAGCGGGCACGGCGTAAATCGGAATGACTGCTATCCAATAACATTTGATCGTTAGTATAAGCATGTATGGTATTGAGTAAGCCTGATTCAATGCCGATAGCATCATTAAGTGGTTTCACAACAGGAGCAAGACAGTTGGTCGTGCAAGAGGCATTGGATACGATGGTGTCTGTTGCCTTAAGTGATTGATGATTGACCCCGTAGACAATGGTCGCATCAACCTCTTTTCCTGGTGCAGAGATAAGCACTTTTTTAGCGCCAGCCTGAAGGTGTTTCATGGCTGATTCGCGTTCAGTGAAATAACCCGTACATTCCAGGACGACATCAATATTGAGCTCTTTCCACGGCAGTTTGGTCGGATCGCGTTCAGCCAATATTTTAATCCGTTGCCCATCAATAACCAGCATGTCTGCTTCCACGCTAACCTCGGAAGCAAAAGTACCATGCGTTGTGTCAAAACGAGTCAAATGGGCGGTGACATTTAACCCGGATAAATCATTGATCGCGACCAATTCGATTTCATTTTGTTTTTGGTATTCAAAAAGCGCTCTGACAATGCAACGACCAATGCGGCCATAACCATTAATTGCTATGCGTATTGCCATAATTGTATTCTCCTTATTGAAGCCTGGGCTTCATTAAAAAATAGATCACTCAACGGATTGGGTTAATCGGTTTAAGTGGTTCACTAAGTTGGTTATTGTGATATTAAAATAATCATAAGCTTGTGCTGCTGGCGCTGAAACACCAAAATCATCTAAACCAATAACAGCACCATCCAGACCGACAAACTGATACCAGTAAGCGGTAGTGCCCGCTTCAATAGCAAGACGTCGGCGTACCTGCTTAGGCAGTACCTGGTTTTGATATTCTTGTTCTTGTTGTAGAAATAAACCTGGGTTCGGCATGGAAACCACGCGAAGTTTCAGATGTTTTAAAGCCTCTTCCTGAATTGCTGCAAGTGCCAAGTGTACTTCAGAGCCTGTTGCGATCACAATGGCATCGGGTGTGCCCTCGCAGTCTTTGAGAATATAGCCTCCTTTTTGGATGCATAAACTAGAGTCTTCGGTATGTGGCAGTGCGGGTAAATTTTGACGAGACAGCAGTAGGGCGGTGGGGCCTGTATGATGTTCTAGAGCATTTTCCCAGGCGATGGCTGTTTCCAGTAGATCAGCCGGACGCCAGACATTGGTATTGGGTGTCATCCTTAACATGGCGGCATGCTCTATAGGTTGGTGGGTTGGACCATCTTCCCCAAGGCCAATAGAATCATGTGTTAAAACATAAATGACGCGCTGCTTCATCAAGGCGCTTAGTCTTATGGCATTACGCGCATAATCGGCAAAGACTAAAAAAGTGCCGCCATAAGGAATGAAGCCACCATGGGCGGCGATACCATTCATCAAGGCTGCCATCGCAAATTCACGCACCCCATAATTCAAATAATTTCCAGCGTAATGATCTTTGCTGATGCTGATGCTGCCAGACCAATCGGTGTTGTTTGAACCCGTTAAATCTGCCGAGCCACCTAATAATTCAGGTAAAAATGAGGCAAAGTATTCAATACATTGCTGAGAACTTTTTCTTGTTGCGATGGCTTTGTCATTCGCAAAGCATTGCAATCGGAATTGCTGCGCTTTAACCGGCCATTCATCAGGCAGGTCACCATTGACACGTCTTAAAAACTCATCATGTTCCTGAGGATATTGTGCTTTATATTGTTGTAAAAGCGTAAGCCATTGGTCTTCTGCTGTTTGTCCCTGTTCTATATGGCTCCATTGCTGATAAATAGTATCAGGCACAGTGAAGGCAGGGTATGGCCAATTAAAAAATTCACGTACTTGCGTTATATCGGCAGCGCTCAAAGGCGAGCCATGTGACTTTTCACTGCCCGCCACGGAAGATCCTAAACCAATGGTGGTTTTGCACATGATTAAAGTGGGTTTTTTAGTTTGCGCTTGCGCATCGATAATGGCTTGTTCTATGGCTTGCATGTCATGGCCATCAACATCTTGGATAACATGCCAGTTGTAGGCATGAAAGCGAGAGGCGGTATCATCGGTAAACCAGCCCTCTGTTTTGCCATCAATAGAAATACCATTGTCATCATAAAAGACAATCAATTTGCCTAATGCCAGAGTACCAGCTAAAGAGCAGGCTTCATGAGAAATGCCTTCCATTAAACAGCCATCACCAATAAAGGCATAAGTGAAATGATCGACGAGTTGTAACTCATTTTTGTTGTATTGCGCTGCTAAAATTTGCTCGGCTAAAGCCATGCCCACCGCGTTAGCTAATCCTTGACCTAAAGGGCCAGTAGTCGTTTCTACACCAGGGGTATGTCCTAACTCAGGATGACCAGGGGTTTTTGAATGCAATTGACGAAATGATTTTAATTCATCAAGGCTTACATTATATCCGGTGAGGTGTAATAAAGAATAGAGCAGCATAGAGCCATGGCCATTGGATAAAACAAAACGGTCACGATTACACCAAAGTGGATTCTTGGGATTGTATCTTAAGAATTTTTTCCATAATACCGTAGCAATGTCGGCCATTCCTAAAGGCATGCCCGGGTGGCCTGATTGGGCTTGGTTGACCGCATCTATTGATAAAATGCGTACCGCGGTAGCGAGATCTGTGAGAATATTCATGCGTACTCTTGTATGGTATAAAGAAAGTCGCTATTGTCGCTCAGAAGCTTTCAATCAGCAAGTTGCTCTTCGGTTTTCTCTGCTTAGATGCAGACATAGACGGGAAGGTTGTTTTATTAAAGTTTACTTTATGTTCATTTTTTGTTAAGATAGGTTATCTTTAATTCTTTTTGTGGGTGGTGAATTAAAAGTGGCATTTACAATATTATTAACTCAGCCAGTGCAACAGTTATGAACCCATTTTTTCAGCGTATACAAGTCGTTTTACCTGAACTGCCTTCCCCTTGGGGCAACTCAGCAAGGCATTGGCAGTTTGATGTGGCGCTTGCAGCCTTGGGACCTGCTTTTTACAATAAGGCAGTTCCTTTGCATCTGGTGTTACATTTGGATTACAGTATTTTGTGCAATGAGTTACATGAGGATTTGTTTGTATCCAATGCCGTTAATCGCCGTCATTTGTTGTTTCGCCTTGAGGCAGCTTTACTTTATTGTGAGTTGTTAGAACATCTGTATCAGCATTATCTGGTTGTGCCTCGAGAAGTAGAGGCTCTCCGAGCCCAGCGCATTGTTTTACGTCAGTTATTGGTCGAATACGGTTCGCAAAAAGAGCATGGCTATACTTTTGCTACCCCCCTGGTAGAAACAAATCCAGCCAATCTCTTCTCTCCTTCATTTTCTATTCGCAATCAAACGACCTGGTTTAATTGGGGACGGATTTTAGCGAATCGCAGTAACAGGACCATCGATTTATCAGTCAATGTGATCCATGCAGCGCCCCGACTACAACGCGTGATTCGATCCATAGAAGCGTATGTCATGCCTTCTTTAGCCTATTTGAATTTCGTCTTTCATTTGCCGCGGCTGCTGGTTAACAATGCCTTGGTATTCAAACATCTTGTCCCAGGTCCTTGGATGCATAAAAAAGAGCGGACGCTTTTTTGGTCTACCCGGCTGTATAGTCAAATTCAACGACGATGGTTTGAAACTGGCAATGACGTAGTCTGGACTGCGGTCAGTGCTTTGAATTTGTTTGTTTTGGTCGGTGCATGGGCTCCTGCTATGGTTTATGTCTCTACTTTGGCTTTTGCTTTTGATGCGGTCAATGCCATCGCACGAGCTAGCATTGAATGGGGCCGGTTGTATGCTTTGCAACAGGCCTATCAGGAGAAGTATGAACAAGAGACCGATGGCGAGCAGAAAAAAGTTATTTTGCATCATTTGCAAGCCATTGAAAAACGTATTGTATTTGAACATGAGCGTCTCCGATTAGGCATTATCAACATGGTGACTGTTTTCCTGGGGATGATTTTAGTTCTGCCTTGGTTTGCAACACCGCCGGCGGTATTATTTGTTAGCGCCTTGTGTCTGCTTGCTTTATGGGGGGCCGTGTATGTATCAGCGACCAACATAGAGGCCAGGCGACCTCAAGAACGACTTGGCTTTTTTGCTCGCCCTCAACCCGTGTTGCTCAATGTACCTCGCCCGGATGATGAACATCAGCCAGAGGATGGGGTATCCCATAATAACGCCTTTTAACCGGGCGTTAGTCCGATGAAAAATGTGTTTTCAGCTTTCTTGTAGGTGACATCGGGCACTAATTTAGACTATGCTATTCTTTTGATCTGCCTTAGCAAAGGATAATGTCATGTCTGCATCTATCGGCTTACCCCAATTTAGCCATCTTAATGTGTCTACCTTTAAAACGCATTTAGACGCCGTGTTAACCAATAATTTGGCGCAAATTGAATGCTTGCTTGATGAAAATACTCATTATACGTGGAGCAATTTAATGTATCCGCTGGATGATTTGGCCGATGCGGTAGAAAAATTATGGTCTCCCTTATCACACCTGCACGCAGTTAAAGATTCTTTGGCGTTGCGAGCTTGTTACAATGATTGCTTGCCGCTGCTGTCAGCTTATGAAACCGCAATAGGACATAACAAACGCTTATACGAAGCCCTTAAAACCATACCGATACAGGATTTGAATGCGGCTCAACGTCATATCTTGCAAGACAACATACGTGGTTTTGAACTGGCAGGGGTTGCCTTGCCACAAGAGAAAAAGAACCGATTTGAAGCCATCCAGGCACGATTGGCCGAACTGTCCAATCAATTTGAACATCATATTTTAGATGCCACACAGGCCTTTACTCTTCATGTGACCGAGCAGGCTCGCCTGGAGGGACTCCCCCCTTATGCTTTGGAGGCAGCCAAAGAATTGGCAGAAGACAAGGAGTTGGATGGCTATTTGTTTACTCTGGAATACCCCAGTTTTCATGCCATCATGACGTATGCGGCAGACCAGTCTTTGCGTGAAGCGATGTACCATGCGTATGTAACACGCGCTTCGGATGAAGGTCCTCATGCTGGATTGTATGATAACAGTACCTTAATGAATGAAATATTGGCCTTACGTCATGAGAAAGCACAATTATTAGGCTTTGCCAATTATGCCGAGCTTTCCGTAGAGACTAAAATGGCGCAATCGCCCCAGCAGGTATTAACCTTCTTGCTCGATTTGGTAGCACGGGCTAAAGCGCAAGCACAAGAAGAGTTTTCGCAGTTGTCGGCATTTGCCCAGCAGCAGTTGTCAATGACTAAGCTCAATCCTTGGGATGTCGCTTACAGTACTGAACAAAGAAGACAAGCGCTGTTTTCTCTTTCCCAAGAAGAGTTACGCCCCTATTTTCCCCAGCCCAAGGTAATGCAGGGCATGTTTGCTATCATCAACGCACTTTATGGTGTGCGGCTAGAAGAATTAACGGCAGTTGATGTCTGGCATGCTGATGTACAATGTTATGCCGTAGTTGATGAGCACAATCAGGTTCGAGGCTATGTCTATACCGATTTGTATTCTCGTCCTCACAAACAAGGCGGTGCTTGGATGAACTCCATGCAAAGCAGAAGACGATTTGAAGATGGCACCATACAATTACCCATAGCAACGCTCACCTGTAATTTTGCCAGGCCCACAGGAGGCAAACCCGCCTTGCTTTCACACGATGAACTGACTACGTTATTTCATGAAATGGGTCATTGTTTACATCATTTATTAACACAAGTAGATTATCTGGACGCTTCCGGTATTCATGGCGTGGAGTGGGATGCGGTGGAATTACCCAGCCAGTTTTTTGAAAATTGGTGTTGGGAAAAACAAGCGCTGACTTTACTGACCGAGCATGTAGAAACCCAGGAACCTTTACCAGATATTTTATTCCAACGCTTAATCCAGGCGAAAAATTTTCAATCGGCTATGGCCATGATGCGACAAGCCGAATTTTCGCTATTTGATTTTCGCCTTCATCAAGAATTCCAGGCTGATGAATCATTTATTAGTCATGTATTGGCTGATGTGAGACGTCAAACCAATATTATTCCACTAGCACCATACAATCGTTTTCAACATAGTTTCAGCCATATCTTTGCTGGTGGCTATGCAGCAGGTTATTACAGCTATAGTTTTGCTGAAGTACTGTCTAGCGATGCCTTTTCCCGCTTCGAGGAAGAAGGTATTTTTAATACAAAAACAGGACATGATTTTTTACACTCTATTTTAGAGGTAGGTGGATCAAAACCCGCAGCAGAAGCATTTTCTGCCTTTAGAGGACGAGAAGCAACGATAGATGCTTTTTTACGGCATAACGGTATTCATTAAATAAAGTCGTCCCAGGTACTGAAATTATTCAAAGATGTGTTATAATTTAGGTATGGGGGCGACCTGGTTTCGACGGGGGTTGCAAAACCGGAGGAGCATGCCGAGAATGAATTCTCTCGTAAATCAGATTCAATAAATATAAATGCAAACGATGAAAACTTTGCTGGTCAAGCTATCGCTGCCTAATAAGCACTTTAGTTAGCCGCACCGTGTACTGGCCTAATCCCCAGTATCCCGTTGACCGAGCTCGCTTATTGGTATCGAATCAACGGTCATAGAAGATAAGCTAGTGCCTTGTCCCATCCCGAGTCAAGACATGAAATTTAGGGAATCGCTACGTTCTATCCTGTCTGTCGGAGAGGCCGTAGTTAAATTAAAAGACAAGACTACGCATGTAGAACCAAAGGCAGAGGATCTGCGGACGCGGGTTCGATTCCCGCCGCCTCCACCAATTAACCATCCAAGACACTCCAATAACATCCATAACCTCTTGTAAACACTAGGCTTAAAGCCTATCATACGTCCACTATTGTCCAACAAGTACCCCCTGCATCCAAACCATTGTGGGGGTATTTGTTGGGGTATATCGAGAAGTCAAAAAGGAGATACCCCCAAAGTGGCTGAAAAGAAAGATATAATATTTCGTAATGCTAAACCAAAAGACAAACCTTATAAGATTGCCGATGAAAAAGGCTTATTCATGTATGTAACCACCCAAGGCAGTAAATATTGGCGGTTTAAATATCGCTTTGGGGGTAAAGAGAAATTGCTGGCCTTGGGGGTATATGATGATGTTACCCTTGCTAAAGCTCGCATCAAACGTGATGAAGCCAGAAAGTTGCTTGTGGACGATATTGATCCAGGGGAATACCGCAAGAGCATGAAGCAGGTGTCAGATGAACGGTCGGCAAATAGTTTTGAGGTAGTTGCTCGAGAATGGTTTGTAAAATACTCAACAACTTGGGTTAAGAGTCATGCTGATAAGATTATTCAACGCTTTGAACGCGATATTTTTCCGTGGATTGGCACTAAACCCATATCAGAAGTAACTCCTCCAGTATTGTTGCCAGTAATTCGCCGAATTGAAGAGCGTGGTGCCTTAGAAACAGCTCATCGAGCATTAAGCAATTGTGGTCAAGTTTTTCGTTATGCCATCGCGACTGGTCGTGCAGAACGTGATTCATCTCAAGATCTAAAGGGAGCGTTACCTCCAGTAAAAACCAAACATTTTGCGGCTCAAACTGATCCCAAACGTTTTGGCCAGTTGTTGCGTATTATTGAAGATTATGAAGGATCGCTGATTGTTCGGTGTGCCCTTCGTTTAGCTCCATTAGTATTTGTAAGACCTGGTGAATTAAGGCATGCCAAGTGGGAAGACATTGATTTTGATGCTGCTCAATGGAGTTATATTGTTACCAAAACAGATACACCTCATATTGTCCCATTAGCTACTCAAGCAATTTCTATATTAAAAGAACTTCATCCTCTTACCGGTAGTAGCACTTTTGTTTTTCCGTCGGCTAGAAGTAATGATCGCCCTATGAGTGATAATGCCATCTTGGCTGCTTTGCGTCGATTAGATATTAGTAAAGAAGAGGCCACTGGTCATGGTTTTCGGGCTACTGCGAGGACATTGCTAGATGAAGTTTTAGCTGTACGCCCAGATCTCATTGAGCATCAACTCGCGCATGCAGTTCGTGATCCTAATGGGCGTGCCTATAACCGTACTGCTCATTTACCTGAACGGAGAAAAATGATGCAAAAATGGGCAGATTATTTGGATTTAATTAAAAGAGGGAGCCATGCAAGATAAAGCCAATTTTGATGATTTTAAAATCAGTGAAGAAGATGCAAAAAAAATAATTCGGTTAGGACTTAAAGGGGAATTAGAATTTGAAGTAATGAATAATCAGCAATCTTCTTACCAGGTCTTGGATGAAAGGCAATTAAATGAAGTCTATAGTAACCATCCAACAAGGAAAAAAATTAGATTGAAGGATGGGAGTTATAATTCAAAAACACATAGGTATGAAAGCATTAGATATGAACAATCTATTAATTATAAAGATTTATGGTTTGATGCAGATAAGTTTAAAGCACTGTTAGAGGAATATCAACTCACATTGTCTTTAAATAGTGCAGTCACCTTAAGCCCAGAAGCTAAATTAAAAGAAAGTCCTTACTGGAATAGCCTAAAAAGATTAGCGATTCAGGCGATGCAATTGTATCCAGAATGGAGCAAAACTCAGAGAAGGATAAAAATTACAGAGAATTTGATTGATTGGTTAAAAGGGTTAGGAGCAAATACTCGTGAAGCTGACATTATAAAAAAAACCTTGTCAGATTTTTATGATGAACTCAATTAAATCAAACAGTTAAGTTTGTCAGAAACTTTTTTTCTGACAAGAGATGTGACAGTTTTTTACCCGATATATCTTCTAAGTCATGTTTAACTAAGCCTAAGGAGGCACGAACATGACTAACACCATCTTAAGATTACCCGCTGTAAAAACATCCAGTGGGTTACCTCGAAGTACTCTTTATCTCCGAATTTCCCAAGGTCTCTGGACAAAGCCTATTAGTTTAGGTGCTCGTACAGTGGGATGGCCTGCTAATGAGATTTCAACATTAAATGCTGCAAGGATTGCAGGGAAAACTGATGATGAAATCCGCGTTTTAGTTCGCCAATTAGAGGCTGATCGAAAAATTTATGGAGAAACCAATCATGCTTAACAAAATGAGTCATTTCAAAAAGAAATTTAACCGAGAGCTCTTGCCCAATCCTAGCCACTATTTTCGAGATCAAGGTTTGAAGATCAATGGGTATGGTGAATGGAAAAATGCGATTTGCCCGTTTCATCCAGATACTAAACCTAGTTTGCGTTTACGGTTAGATTCAGGAGGATTTAGATGTATGGCCTGTGGTGAGCATGGAGGAGATGTTTTAGCATTTCATATGCGGCTTCACGGTCTTGATTTTATTACAGCAGCTAAAGAGCTTGGAGCATGGGAGGATGAGCAATGAATATTTTACCCGAAGCACTCCAAAATGCTGTATCAAAATTAACTCAGGAAACGATTAAAAAGGGTTTTCAGCAAGAGGCTTTGCATGAATATAAAGACTCTAATGGTAAGCCTCTGTATTGGCGTATACGTTTAAAAAATCATGCAACTGGTGAAAAATGGATTCGACCTTTGAACTGGACTGAGGATAAGGGCTATTTCTTGGGAGAGCCAAAGTTCTTGAATAAGAAACCACTTTATAATCTACATAACTTGGCTGAAGATTCAGACTCTATAGTATGGATTGTAGAGGGGGAATGGTGTGCTGATGCGTTAAGTCATTTGGAAATCCTTGCCTCGACAAGTGGTGCTGCTGACTCAGTGGTTAAGACTGATTGGCTTCCATTGTCTGGAAGAAAAATAATCATTTGGCCTGACAATGATAGTGCAGGCCAACGATTTGCTAATGCTGTTATTACAGAACTGCGGTTGCTTGGATGTAAGTTGTGGCAAGTTAATGTGGACGCATTAAATTTGCCGCCTAAAGGTGATGCTGTAGATTGGTTAAAAATAAACCCTCAAGCTGATAATAAAGAAATTGCGGCTCTTCCCCTTATTGACTTATCTGTTCCAGAGGTAGAGGCATCAAAAGATACAATTATTGAAGCAGAGAAATCTCCTCGAGAAAACCAAGGATCTGCTATTGTAAACTTTGTTATAGAACATGTGGAATTATTCCATGATAAAAATGCAGATGTTTATGCACAAGATTTATCGACCAAAGAAACACGTCGCCTAGATAGTAGGTTGTTTAAAGATTGGTTGGTCTCAAATTATTATGAAATAACTGGTAAATCACCCCGTGAGCAATCAGTCCGCGAAGCACTAAGCACATTAGGTGGGATAGCACGATACAAAGGAGTATGTCATGAGGTGCATATTCGTGTGGCTAAGCATGAGAATGCTTATTATCTTGATTTAGGTGAATGTGGGCAAAGCTATACAATTCATCTAATGCCTGGTGAGTGGAAACTAATAAACGATCCGCCTGTAAGATTTTTGCGTCCAGATACAATGCGGCCATTGCCTATTCCTATTAGTGGCGGCGATTTATCTTCACTGTGGCAAATGGTTAATATTCCAGAGAGCGATAGGCTTCTAGCTATTACTTGGTTAATTGAATCTTTAAGACCAGATACCCCTTTTCCTGTTCTAGAGCTAATTGGTGAACAAGGAAGTGCAAAAAGTACAACACAAATGGTGCTACGGCGACTGATAGATCCTAATGCTTGCGATCTTCGTGCAGCCCCTAAAACAACGGAAGATATTTTTGTTAGCGGAGGTGTGAATTGGGTAGTCAGTTACGAAAATATCAGCCACTTATCTGCGCAAATGCAAGATACTTTGTGTATATTGGCAACTGGAGGCGGCTTTGCAAAAAGAAAATTATATAGTGATGCAGATGAATCAGTTATCAATGCAAAGCGTCCTGTAGTCCTGAACGGGATTAGTGCAGCTATCACCGCGCAAGATTTAATTGATAGAGCCATTTCAATTGAAACACCAGTTATTACCAAGAGAACGGAAATCAATGAAATTTTGTGCACTTATGAAGAAAAACACCCCATATTATTAGGTGCGCTTTTGGATGTTTTTGCCCAATCACTGACACGTCTACCAATGATTCAACTACCTTCAAAGAATTGTCCTCGGTTAATTGAGTTTACGCGGCTGGGAATGGCAATTGCTGAAGTGGTTGGCCAAACTGGTGATGAGTTTTTGGAGACTTTCAATGCCTGTCGTCATGAATCAATTGCTCGTACAATTGATGCCAGTCCTGTAGCGTCGGCATTGATTGAATGGTTTGATATGCGTAATCGCCAAAAAACTGATTTACCCCTTAAAGTATTATTTGCGCAGGTAGAAAGGTTTAGGCCGAACGGTTCAGATAGTTGGCCAAGATCACCTAAAGGTTTTGGTGATGCGTTACGACGAGCAGCACCTGCATTACGGCAAATAGGAATTGAGTGTCGTAGTTTAGGGAAAGTGGGTAGCTATATTTCTTGGGAAATTAGGGAATGTGATTAATTATCATATCAATGTCTTCATGTCTTGCATGTCTTGCATGTCTTTAAGAAAGACTTCAAGACTTGTAAGACATGAATATGAAACTTTTTCCTGTGATAAATTGGAACAATGATGGATGTCTTAGTAGTTACTTATAACTGACTAAAATGTATAGATATTACGGGACTAAACGGCATTTTTTTTATAAAATATTGGTTAGGTTTGCGGCAGTTAATATGATGAACCAGGGAGGTTAAAATGGCTAAAACATCATCAAAAATAGGACGCCCCACGAAATATAACTCCGCATTGGTGGAAGAAATATGCAATGTTATTGCTTCTTCAAGCAAAGGGACTAAAGTTCTATGTAAAGAAAATATGCATTGGCCTTGCCAAGACACCTTATTCACTTGGTTAAAAAAATACCCTGAGTTTTCCGAGCAGTACGCGCAAGCAAAGATATGCCAAATAGAGCTTCTTGTCGATGAAATACTGGAAATTGCTGATGATGAATCGAATGACTGTTTTATCGATGAAGATGGGAAGCCTGTATCAAATAATTCTGTTATAAACAGGGCTAGATTAAAAATTGATACTCGTAAGTGGTTGGCGTGTAAGCTAGTTCCAAAAGTTTATGGTAATAAAATTGATATAGATAGCGATCAGAACATAAGCATGTCAGAGGAGTTACTAAAGTTAAGTGCTGAGCTTGATTCTAAGTATGCGCGCGAATACTAGACTCACTGTAAACCAGAGTTAATTTGAATTACATTTCTCGGTTTTTACGCAGTGACAATAGCTTGTATCTTGGTTTATATTACTTTTTCTTTCAGAGGGATGTAATGTAAACCAGATATTACTTAATAAAGTCATAATGGCTAAAACTATTAAGAGCCAAAGTTTTCTATTCATGGAGCTAGATAACTTTCTCATATCATTCAAATCGTTGTTCATAATGACCTCATAAAACTAAATTTTAATTATACAAGGTATAAGTTAGAAGCATAGAACGACGGATCGGTATTTTTGTTAAATGTTCTTAAAGCTGTCGATGGGTGGAAATAGCTCACCTACTTCCACATTAAGCGCTTGGGCAATTTTAATTAAATTAAGAGCAGCTATATTCCTTTCGCCACGCTCTACACTGCCCATATAACTGCGGTCTACTCCTGACTCAGAGGCAAAGGCTTCTTGAGAGAAGCCTTGTGCTTTACGCATTTCTCTAATTTTATTGCCTAATTTTAGTAACTGAGGGTCTTTCTTCATGTTTGATAATTTAAGACAAAGGTGATAATGTCACCACGGACTATGAGCACCATTTGTTGCGTGTAAGTCATTAGGGGAAGGTTTTTGTAGTTGTTTTGTCTTAATTTGACAGGATTCAAATAAATACTTCACAGGATGAGATTTAAACCAACTATTGGTTATAGGTAGACATTCATGCGCCAAAAATCCTTCAATTAGTTCAATTAATGATTAATTACTAAGTGAAGTATGAAAATGAATTCATTGGCAGAAAAAGCTCCTCATTTAATTGAGGAATGGCACCAAAGCAAAAACTCTCTTACACCTCACGAGGTTTCATATTCTTCGAATAAGAAATTCTGGTGGATTTGTAAAAAAGGTCACGAATGGCAAGCTACTGCAGGAAATCGATACCGAGGAACAGGTTGCCCTGATTGTAGTGGTAGAAAATTGTCTTCAGAAAATAATTTAGCAATTAAATGTCCTCATTTGCTCAAAGAGTGGCATCCCACCAAGAATGGAACTTTAACTCCATTTGAAGTAACTCCTAGAGGAAAAGATGTTATTTGGTGGCGTTGTGAACAAGGCCATGAATGGGAAGCTAAAGCAGGTAATAGGTATATGGGGACAGGTTGTCCTTATTGTTCTGGCAAGGTTGTCAGTACGGAATACAATCTCGCTACTAAAAACCCTCGATTGGCTAAGGAATGGCATGTAGAGAAAAATCAACCACTAACACCCTTTGATGTTACACCTAAAACTCCCAAAGTAGTTTGGTGGAAGTGTGAAAAAGGCCATGAATGGAGGACTAATATTGCTGCTAGGTTTCGAGGTACTAATTGCCCTTACTGTGCGGGTAAGAAACCTTCCATAGAATATAACCTTGCAGTGAAACAACCTCATTTAATTTCAGAATGGCATGCAGAGAAGAATGGACTTCTTAGACCAGTCAATATAACCCCTGGTTCTAAAAAAATAGTATGGTGGCGATGTAAATGGAACCATGAGTGGCAAGCCGCTGTTTACTCCAGAGCAAAAGGGCATAATTGCCCAAAGTGCAATATTAGAACCTCCCGTCTTGAAGTAAGAATTTATTGTGAATTAAGAAGCCTCTTTGATGATGTTTTGTGGCAAGAAAAAATTTATACCAAAGAAATCGATGTCTATATTCCCCATCTTGCATTAGGGATTGAGATCGATGGTTTTTATTGGCACCAGAGCGATGAAAGAAAGAAGGCTGACAAAGCCAAGCAAACTATTCTTAGCAATAACAATATTACTTTAATTCGTGTTATGGATGATCGATTGGAAACAAACGGGAGCAATTCCATTCCTTATGTGAATAACGAGAATCCTATCACTGTTATTGTTCGGCTCTTAACATTTATAAAACTGAAGGTAGCGTTGACTGAGATTGATGTAAAAAAGATTGATGATTATATAAAAATGAATAAATATCAGCGGGAGGAGGATTATCATGCAATTATTTCAGTCCTACCTAGCCCATTGCTAAAAAGCTCCATTGCAGGGAATCCAGATTTACTGAAAGAATGGCATCCCAGCAAAAACAGTTATCAGCCGACACAATTATCATATGGTTCAAAAATTAAATTGTGGTGGCAATGCGATAAAGGACATGAATGGGAGGCAACGCCCAATAGCAGAACGCGTCCACAGGGTACAGGCTGTCCTTATTGCAGTGGGAAGCAACCAACTGAGAATAATAATTTAGCGGTAAAAAGCCCTGAATTGGCTAAAGAATGGCATCCTTTGAAAAATAATGATCTTAGGCCAGAGATGTTTTTACCAAGGAGTAATAAAAAAGTCTGGTGGTTGTGTGAATACTTACATGAATGGCAGGCTTCAATTGACAATAGATTCAATGGTACTAATTGTCCCCTTTGTTGGAGTGGTCTAGATGGAACGAAATCCTCTATCTGACCATAATGCCCCTCCATAAGATCACAGGGGGGTATACCCCATGTCGAAGCGTACCCCTTCATGGGATACAGAGCCTCTTTGCTTGAAGAGCTAGATTATTTTTGGGCAAATTTTTCAATTTTAAGGATGTTAAAAATAAATATTAATTTTTGGCCATATTATAGGAGATGATTGATGATCAATAATTCAAATAAATATCCACCTATTCCTGCTCGTGATTCAGGAGGGGGATTTCAGATTAATAATCCTGATGATATTACCCCAATAAGAGCAATGTTCCCGCTTAATAATATGCTTCTTATGATCACAGATAAATGTACATACAAAATGCGATTGGCAGACCAAATTGATCCTGAGCGGCAAAACCCAACTTTGCCACCTAACGTTCAGCAGAAAGTATTCGATCATGGTATCGAGTCTGAATTATTGTGTAGAACATTATTACAAGCAAATGTAATGTTTCGAAAAGAATTTTTATCGATTGAAATTGATAAGGCAAAGCAAAGCTCTTTCGATGCTCTAGGTGATCTTATTGCAATGCACGAAGCAACTCAGACGTTTAAAGTCACTGAAAAAACAGCGATAGAAAAAATGCATTTGCTTGAGAAAAAAGATAGGTCACTGACAATACCTGCTGTTGGCAATGTTCAAAGCCATTGTAAAAATTTTTCTCAGAAAGCCGATCATTTTGCTAAATCTTTGATGGATGTAGTGCGATTATTCTATTCTGATATGAAAAAAAAGAATTGGGAGGATTTGCAACAGTTAGTAAAATCTCAATATGGCGAGGAGGATCCGTTTTACAATGTATTGAAGATAGTAATTCCTATTTTAAAATTGGTGCGAGAGACTCGCAATTGCCTTGATAAAGCTAATTTGAATGGCGTACAGGTCAGAGATTTTGAGCTCGAGAAAGATGGCTCAATATCTGTTCCCACTATAATGGTCAATTTTCGAGGATGTATCCAGGAGCGTTGCTCCATCTCATCCTTTATGGAAAATATAACACTTACATTACTGGATGCCTTTGAAATGATAATAGTCCATATGTCTAGCAAGTGCATGAAGCCTTTAGCTGGCTTCCCGATGACTATAGGATTCTTACCAGAAAACTATGAAAGTTGGTATGTGCGTTTTGCTTATGGGACATATAATAAAGATGGGCATTTCATGCCATGTGGTTGAATTTTTAAATTAGATGCACTTTTAGTCATGATTTTGATTGTATGTGTATAAAAAATTTTAAATTCATTTGTGCAGATTTGTTAACACCATGTGTTTTACTGCTGGCTAAAGATTGATCTAAATTAGCCGATAACCGTATTACTCTTATTTTAATTCTGGTAACTATGAGTAAACACACTGAATTAATTGTTGCTCTTGTTGGGGGAGCGGGTACTGATTTTGAGAAAATTAGTACCTTTATCAAAGGAATTCTTGATCCTTATTTTTCTGTCTCGGAAATTAAACTGTCTTCCCTGCCAGAGAAATATTTTAATACTGAAAAAACTTTTAAGGGAAAAGGGGTTTTAGACCGGATACATTTCTATCAAGATTTGTGCGATAAATATGCGAAAATAAATTGTGCCATTATGGCAATGCTTGCCATGATTGAAATTCGGAAGCAAAGAAATCCTGATAAGTGTAATGTTTATATTATAAATTCTTTAAAGCGTGAAGATGAGTTTAAAGCACTACGTAGAGTATATGGGCAAAATTTGATTTTAATTTCCATATATGAACCCAAAGCCCGTCGGTTCGAGCATTTGATTCAACAAGAAGAAATTGAGAATGGAACTCCAACCGAAAAAACTAAAAAGAAATTAGAGCAAATTATTGATAGAGATAAAGAGAATAAAGAGATCTCGCATGGTCAAGCAGTTCGTAATACTTATATACATGCTTCGTATTTTATTAGATTTGATTCTTACCATGAAGACATTAATCGACTTTTTAATGTTCTCAGGGGTGATCCAATCATCACGCCAACAAAAGATGAACTTGCAATGGCTCAAGCTTATGTAATGGCAATGAGATCTGCTGATCTCAATAGGCAGGTTGGAGCAGTTATTGCGGATGATGATGGGAATATCATTGCATCTGGTTGTAATGAAGTTCCAAAATTTAATGGTGGATTATGTTGGCCAACCGATATTTCTGATTTAAGGGACTATTTTCATACAGCAGAAAATGGGGTTCCAAGCAGTATTAAAATCAAAACTGAAATTGCTGAAAATATCGTTAAAATTATTAAAGAAACACTAAGAAGCAGAATAAAGATTGATGATAAGTTAACTCAGCAATTAGTTGATGTTTTGCTTAAAAAGGGAGAAATAAAAGATTTACTTGAATATTTGAGGCCAGTGCATGCTGAGGAGGCTGCAATTTGTGATGCCGCATTAAGAGGCGTGAGTACAAAAGGTAAGACTTTATATTGTAATACGTACCCTTGTCACTTATGCGCAAAAAAAATTATTGCTGCAGGTATTAAAAGGGTTGTTTATATTGATCCATACCCTAAAAGTAAAGCGGAAGAATTATTTCAAGGAATAATGATCGATAAACCAATAAATGAACGGGACAGCAAAGAAAAGGTTGTTTTTGATTCCTTCACTGGGTTTTCCCCTAAAAGGTATTCTTACATGTTTAATTTGAAATATAAGACAAGAGTAGATGAACAGACTAAAAGAGTCATTCCGCGAGAAAGTCTTAATTTCCCCCAAGATATAATATACGTCAGCAACTATACTCCATTAGGATATCTGATGAAGGAGGAGGCATACATATATTGGCTGCTCCAAAATAGCCAGGATCTTAATGAAGAAAGTAATAATTTTGAGTTAAAATTTATGGAATATAAAAATTTATTTAATGAAGAAACAAAATGGATGGAGAGATAAGAATTAAGATTAAACAGTATTCTAAATTCTAGAATATGGAATAAAAAGCCAGGATTAGGTTTAAAGCAAGTGCAATTCAAAGGTACTCAATTATTTTCAAGAACTAACCCCCTAATTAATTTCTTCTTGCCTTTAAGGATTACCTCGTTCGTGCAAAGATTTAATCAACCAATAGAAAGATAATATAACCTTATACCAAACCTATTATCTAATCAAAGATTACGAACGCAGAATAACTAGATAATAATTTTGGTAATAAATAAGGATTATGTTATGACACATATTGAATACTTTAAACTTCAAGCAAAAAATCTTATCAAAGATTTCAAAACCAAAATACCACAATTTGATGAAGCAATTGGCGGCTATTTGAATGAGTATCATCCCCAATACTTCGATATTGATGAAATTATCTTGTCTTACGATATAGATGAAGATAATTTTAGTCTAATGAAAGCTCAGCATATCATCGCGCTTATGGTTGGCTTCAATCAATGGTCAGATTTATTGAAAGCCTCTGAAATTGAATTAGAGCTAGCAAAATTATTAATTGATAACCACGATAGAATCTATGTAGAAGATTGGGCAATGTATATAGCTGGTGTGGAACGTGATAATAACGGAACTTTTGATCCTCAATCGAAGCTGGAAATATTTAAACAAGTGTTTCTTAATGAGAACTCTCAAAGTTCTTAGATACCTCTATATACAACCAAGAGGTAGGTTATTGAAAAATAGCTAATCTCAACTAGCCTCCCTCCATTAGAGAGGGAGTTAATTATATTTTATGTGTCCTAAATTGACGCTAAATTCCTATGTGCTATAATTAAAATAAGTCCCAAATAGGCGAATCATCATGACGGTGAAATATAAAGACAGCATAGAATACAAAGCTCTTCAACGTATCAAGAAAATACGTGGCAATGTAGTTCTGCGTCAGGATCTTACTGATCTGGGTTCCTATCGTCAGGTAAGCCGTGTTTTTAAGAAATTAATTGACACCAACCAGGTGGTTAAAATTGGGGCTGGTATTTACGCTAAAGCTAATTTTTCCGAAACGCTAAATAAAGCCCTTGTTCAAGGTACTTTTGGTCAGGTTTGCAAAGAAGCCTTAACAAGAAAAGGGATTCAATGGGAACCAGGTACAGCGGAGCGAGAGTATAATGCTGGCTTATCAACCCAAGTACCTGCTCGTACAGTTATTCGCCTTAAAAGCCGTTTTAGGGGAACTTTATCTGATGGCAGAAGAAAATTGATTATAGAGAAACAAATTAATGCCAGATAATTTTTTACTAAATAAAATCAAAGAAACCAGTGATTTTTTAGATTTAGATGAATCCATTATCGAGAAAGATTATTACGTCACTCAGTTAATACAAGTTCTCTCTAGTGTTGAAAATGAATGTTTCCGCTTAGTTTTTTGTGGCGGTACTTGCCTGGCTAAAGCCTACAGAGTCGTCCAGCGCATGTCTGAGGATGTGGACTTTAAAATTCAGAGAAAGCTTTCCACAGCAGATTTCAGCAAATCGCGTATGCTAAAGGAGCTGAAAGCTTTCAGGCTTGAACTGCAGGCCAAACTAGACATACCTCATCTTACGGCCAAAGAGCCTATTGTACGCAACGAGGGCAAATATTCACACGTTGAATTAAATTACCAGTCAGTTTTTACAATCAATGATAATTTAAGACCCCATATACTTCTTGAACTCACATTATCGACTATTTGCAGCGATGTGGTTACCCGATCGATTAAAACTTTGATGGAGGAAACTATTCCTGAGCTAATTTTATTTCCTGACAGAGAAATTTTATGTGTCCATATCCATGAAACAGCTATTGAGAAGTGGGTGGGCTTAACTCGACGCATTGCTGCTATTGATCGAGGATATCATGATGATGATCGAACTCTGATTCGCCACGTCTATGATCTTCATACTATCGAATCAGTTGATCCTATTCCTAATAATTTTTTAATGTTAGCTAAAGAGGTCATTTTAAATGATGCGCATCAGTTTAAAAATCAACATCCAGAATATACAGATAATCCAGAAGAGGAAATTAATCATTCGATTGAGCTCCTGCGGAACAAAGCCTTATGGCGAGAACGTTATGAAGATTTTATTAATGATATGGTCTTCAATCCTGATTCGGCTCCTGATTATGATGAAGCTCTGAATGTGATTGCGGATTTGAGCAAAAGAGTTATTTCCTATCTACACTAAGAGTCGCTGGGGGTACATTTGGGGGTATATTTTTATCTCGTATATAAATAACCTTTTAAATACAACATATTGATTAATCAATTAAATAGCCGCCGCCCCACCATATTCAAATCTAAGAACATCCAACACCATCTTACAACCCTTGATATTCAAGGGGTTATGCCTTAAGCTCCATCCCATAATATCTAATAACTCACCTTACGCAGCCATTATTGATTAATTTCTAAAACCCCGTATCTTTTGTCCGTTGTTTTATAAGGATAAAAAA
>PEQM01000038.1 GCA_002786205.1 Legionella sp.
TGAAAAACTCATAACTGGGGTTAATTTAGACAAATAAGCACAGCTAAGGAAGCGTTCTCTTCCCATTCTTAAAATTAGACGCCTATCAATAAGGGCCTGCATGTTTTTCATTAAGATGAATCATTTTCTACTTTGGTGCAGGCCCCATAAGACCCACCTTATTTAACCATACTCATTAGGGCGAATAAATCGGGTAAAAATGAATCGCCTCAAGAACTGACTATCAAACCATCAACATAGTCTATAATTAAACAACAAGGATTATTATCCATATAAACGGGCACCTCATGACTACATTAGATAAATATGAGGCAAGGATTGACAGTGGAATCTATGGAGAAGACATTGCTCAATTGGTTACGCAAAATGAAATAAATATCGCCCATCATATTAATAGCTATAATAATAAACCGAGTGAGTTACCACTAAAGTCTCTAAGTCAATCAGACTACCCGCAACTTAAATCAACGAATCTCGCCGAGCAATCCACTTTACTTTATGGCACTTTATTAAATGGCATCACGTCAACAGCTGATTGTTGGCGTACTACTGCGGATAGCACTGCCAGAGCGCCCCTTGAGAAAATGCAAGAGCATTTTAAACAGTTGTATTCCGCGCCTAGACAAGATACCAAAATCCACATCAATGGATTATTTGATCATTTGAATAGCTGGCTGCAGCTACCCCATAATGATCCAGTCAATCAAGCACAAGCCATATCCTTTTGTCGTTCTATGCATACTATACTGGGAATCATCCGTATTCAGCTTGAACAATCAACAAAATCTTGGCTAATTCAGGTTGCTATACAAACAATGACGGGTTTAAATATAAAGGAATCTTTAGCCAAAATAGACAACTTGCTAATAGCAATAAATGATAAACATACCAGTTTGACAACCATGGCAACAGCTGACCAAGAGCAGGTAATTGAGCCAAATAAGCAACCGATACAGGAAGGTCAGCCTCTTTCTTCATTACAGGACATTCTAAATGAACAATTTTCAGACTTAATAAAAACTCAGAAAGAAACTCAACTTATCACTTTAGAGACAACGTTAACAGAAACATGCTCGAACTTAGATAGCTTAATTAAACTGCGAACAAAAAAAGTCACACTAGACAAGGAGATCCAAAGTGCATCTTTTGAGTTAGAACAGAAAAGGGGCCAATTAAAAACATTATTAAATAATAAATCAAATGAATTACCGCAAAGCCCTCAAAAATTAGAACCCCAAAAAGATAAGTCTTTTATGAAAGAAATAGCTAAGACTATAAAAGTGCTGTTTAGAAAAACCACCGAAAAGCAAACTCATTCCAGTTTACCCATTATCGAATCGATGGCTCCTGTGAGAGAGGAAAAGAATTTCATCACAGATATAGGCGGTCTTAAACAAGAAATTTCGAGTAAGGAAAACTATATCGTGCAATTACAAGAAAACGCCAAGGGTCTAGAGAATGACATTACCCTGACAGAAAAAAAAATTACCCAAGATACCCATACCATAGCGAGAACATCAACTGATACGCTGCAAGACATCTTGGAGACTACTCAAAAAACTAAAGACGTAGTGACAAGCTACAATCAACTGTCTCAAAAAATAGATGAGCTTGATGAGATGAGCTCCTCTGTAACTAAAATCATACAAAAGCATAATACGTGGCATGTAAAACTATCTAATTTTATGGCAAAAATATCCTCTTTATTTTTAACAAAAACAGCTAAAACAATCAATGAGGCTTATTCTCTGCAACAAGAAATATCTCAAGCCCTCAAGCAATGCACCCAGGAGCTGGAATCTTTTAACCAACAAACTCATCTATTAAAAACTAGACCCCAATCAGTAAAAGCATCATCATCTGATTCAACAACTGATTCAATAACACACTTTAAAGAAATTAAAGAACAATTTGAGAACATGAAAATTAATAAACTTGCACCAAAGGCTGTTGATTTAACGGTGTTTCCTGAATCATCATCATCTAAACTAAATTAGCACAAATAGTATGTAATTTACCAAAGTCTTGCACTAAATTTCATTTTATTCGACATAGAATACTGATGTCCTCATTCTAATCCTTTAAATAAGTCATACCTATTGTATTGATTACCCCCGGACTCTTAGAGACCATCATTAAGCTATTGTATTTATAAGACAAGACACTGCAGTTAACCTCTTGCATTCATTACCGGTAGTTCAACTGAGCGTCTTGCGCCCCCGCTTAATCATCAGGCAGCAATTGCAGTCTTATAACTTGCTTGTTATGCTAGCGTCATTTTCTTCATCGCAGAGGCTCTATGCCATGGAATAAAAACGCCATCATCTCAACAGATAATGGTTTGGAATATCAAATTTTTAAGTACACTTGCAATCATCCTGCAACAAGCATTACCGAAATATCGATTAATGGATACCAAGGGAAACATTATCAAATCAGTGTGAAAGCAGCGAGTAGCTCTAATCATGATACCCTTAAAAATACATTACAAAATACAGGGTTTCTTCTAGCCAATAGCGATAATGACAAAGTGATTGTGTCTTCTTCTGACCCTCTTGTGCTTTGTTATTTTTTATTTACCCTACAACAAATAGAACACTCACTAAACGAGGTTATCCCAACACTATCTCATGACATGAGATTGCCAGCCTGTCAGCAGCCCTTTAGCATGCCTGAATGGAATAGAATTGGTTTATTTACACAAACCATCGCCCCTCATAATCCAGAGTCTCCTGTTAGTATTAATCGACGGGTATTGTATCAGTCCATGAAAAATCAACAGACCCTCATCAGTGAATTTTTACTCTATAGCATGACCAATGGACTGTATAAATTTGAATTCAAACTCAACACGCCAAATAACGCATTCCTGTCTTCACTCTTTACATCTAACCATAGCGAAATGACTGAAAAGGCCATTGCATTAAAAAACGCATTCCAACAAAATGGCTTGCCTGTACAAAGAAACAATCTATCCAATAGTTTTCATCTGTTATTTAGTACTGATAGGATCAAAGAATTTGAACGATTACTTACTTTAATCGGCAGATTTAGCCCTCAATTTAAAGCGATGCTCCCGTCATTTATCCAGCATATCAAGCCCATATTACACAGGTCGCATCAGCAACGCTTAGAAGAGCTAGGCTTTAACGAGAAAGAATTGTCTTTGGCAGACAAAGCGCTTTATGATACCTATTGTTGTGCTCTAAGTTACGACCTGATGACACATCCTGTTTTTGATCCTAGAACCCCTCATTATCATTTTGAGCGCAGCTGGATAATAGAAGCGCTCAAACGCAAACCAATGCACCCTTATACGCGCCAACCGTTAACTGTAGAACAATTGCAACTAAACAGTACATTGAAAAAAGCAATAGATGATTTTGTGGAGAAACTAATTTCTTCATACGGCTTATCGCAAAATGAGCATTATGTCACCGAACAAAGAACCCCAACAATCTAAGGCGCTGGAGACCAATGGTCAACACGCTCTAGGATCATCAATTTATTTTCCCCATAAAAAAAGAGCCTCATTGGGCTCTTTTTTATTTTATTTAATCAATTAATCTCTTGTGCCTACGTATTTGTCATCGAAATAACGTCTGAGCTTAGTCCTTAATGTCCCACGACTAATTCCAAGCATGATTGCTGCTCTGGACTGATTGTACTTGCAATGTTCCATTACTGCGCGAAATAGAGGGGTTTCGATTTCTTCAAGCACAAATTGGTATAAGTCAACAGGATCAGTTCCCTTAAGCTCAGAAAAATATTTTTGTACGGAATGGGTTACGCTTTCGGCTAGTGAGGCAGTGGTTTGCGCTGCATCATTACTGATTGTTGTCATTGTGTTTAGCTCCTCCTTAAAAAAACAGTATCTTACCGAATTGATCTTTTTCTGACAAGGGTAGAAAGTAAAAAACTCTATTAAAATTCAATGAAATAATCTATTTCCATGCACAAATCAGAGGAATAAATAAAAACATTTGATAGGGTCTGAAAGAAGAAAAAATTTCCTCTTCCAGACGATTGAGTTAAAACATCAACATAGAAGGATCAAACGAATGACCATTGATGGTTAATTGCCCTTGTAGCAGCGATAATTCGATAACATAATCGGTTCCTGATGCAACTAAAAGGCCTTTTTGCAACATGGTATTCACTTGTTTTTCGGCTTGCATTACCGCCAATTGCTGATTAGTTAATGCAGGCGTATTAGCCGTATTCAACTGCTGCATCAAGGCTTGTTGCATCTCAGGTTGTTTGCTTAATTGTTGTAATATAGACTGCTGTAGTAGCTGTTTAATTAATACAATCGGTGCTTTAAGCTGAGCATGACCTTGAACTTTTTGCATCAATTCAAAAGGATTGGCACTGTCATTTTTAGGGATAGTTAGTAATAAATTACCGTCAACCAAACCTTCTGGAAACTTGAATTGACATTTTTTAATTTCCAGCTCAGCCCCTTTATTAAATAATTTGGGCAACTCAGGTAACATGGCTATCATTGCCTGCTGACGTTCTTCATCGGTGCCATTTTGCATTTGATTGGATTGCTGATTAATTTGTGCCAATACATCTGCATCCAAATTTCTTAATGCGATTTCAAACTCACCCGGACCATAGGTTTTTTTATCTGCTAATACCGAGTCAACCGCTAACGTAAACTGCGTATGAAATAAGTTGTCATCAATATCGCTATCAGAAACCAAAGTCAGCTTTTTGACACCCAGTAAGGTTTCTGTTTTTTCCATCACAGTAAAAGCAGGCAACTCAAAATGCACGCGCCCCAAATAAAGGCCATTTTTTGCTTCATGCATATTATAATGAGCAGTCACCTTATCTAATTCTGCTTTGATGTTGTCTTTAAAGAAATTAATGCCATTGATAACGATTTGGCCATCCATTTGCTCTTTGCTGTTAGACAAATTCATCGAGGTCTTAAAACCTTCCCAGGTTACAGTGCCTGAACCGTCTTTCCCTACTAATTTAAACTCAGGAATAGCAAGCTCTATCGTACTTTTTAACCAGTAATTGATGAAAATACTGATATCAAACTGGGGTTTTATCGAATCACTGGCAAACTGCTCATCAAATTGTTTGTAATACTGCTCTGGTAAAGCAATCGTGCTTTCAGCATAGCCCATGCCAAACTTTAAGGTATGATGACAATAAATCACCGGACCATGACAAATAGTTATCGGGGTAATGAGCTCATGATCTTGAGCTGCAATGGTTTGTGTATTTCCATTGTCGTCGGTAACAATGCGTTCAGCAACATGCAAACGCCATTTAATGTCTGCGTGAGAAGAAAACCAGCCTCTATCGTAATGTTCTACTTGTGCCAATAAGCCATTCGTTTGATTGATTACTGCGATGTTCCGTTTAATGGTCCTTTCCGTAAGAAAACCCATGCCATAATATCCGCCAAGGATTAAAACGGCCAGGATAAGTATTAATCCTGTAAGTTTTTTCATCATTACCTCCAAGTTATTAGTATGATGCGCCTTTTTCTAGAACGCAGCAAACAAAGTATAGCAGGAAATGAAATAAGAGCGACATACTTCTGTGATGAAGACGAGAAGAGAATACGCCTCCATCACACTGAAAAATAAAGAAATCTATAACAGAGAGCCCCTGAGAGGCATCGATGAGTAGTTCATGGCTATTCAATCTATTATGAATAAGCCAACTTGGGCCTAAGAACTGGTTATTTCTCTGTTTTGATATCCCCTAAAGACAAAGGCTTGCAATAGGTTTCCTTGATTGTAAAAGCCAAGAAAAGAGCAACCAAAGAGCACAATGGCAATATTTTTAAACCCGCCTGAAAATCGCTGAGCAATAAACTGTCTACATGATAAGCTCTAACACCAGAGACCAAGTCCACCATGCGTCCTACAAAAGGCTGCAACAAGGCACCGATAAAAATAGAGGTCATATTGGTGAACGCAATAGATGTGCCTATCACATGACGCTGATGCAATTCAGTCGATACTGCATACGCTATAGCCACACCCGTATTGGTTAAACCAAAAACAAAAAAGATAACATAGGCCAAATTCCTATCCAGATTGGGTAGAAAAACAAACAAAGACGTCAGGAACAAACCGCAAACAGCAGAGAGAATCATAATCGGTTTACGTCGCCCTATTTTATCGGATAACCAACCAGACAAAGGACCGCTGATTCCCCAGCCGATAAAAATCAGTCCTGTTGCAAAAGCGGCAGCATGAGCATCCAAGCCCCGCCCAAACTGTAGGTATGCGGGTCCTATTGCTTCGCCAATCACCGCAGTTGGACCAAATAAAAAACCTGCATACAAGGCATTTAACCAGGTTTGACGACAAGAAAGAACAATCTTTAAGCTTTGTAATATGGTAACTGATTTTTTTGTAATGGTTTCTTTTTGGATGGCATCAGGCTTGTCCTGAATGAATTGATTCAACAGACCAGCCAAAACAATAAACAGCGCGGCCATAATAAACATGCTATAACGCCAGCCGACTGTACTTACTAAAAAGGAGACAGGAGCCTCTCCAGCAGCAGCACCAAGCATGCCCAAAGACTGAGTTAACCCGGACAACAATCCGAGCATAGTGGGAGGAAACCAGGAGGTAGCCAGACGTAAAGAACAAACAAAAGCAAAGGCTGCGCTAAAACCGATTAACATACGCCCTGCTGATGCAGTAAACAACCCATTAGCCATGCCAAACACACAGCAACCAAATGCGGTGATTAAAGACATGATGGTTAATAACCAGCGCACACTCAATCTATCCACCGTTAAACCAACGGGAATTTGCATCAAAATGTAAGGCATATAAAAAGAAGCAGTCAAAATACCAAATCCAGCCTCATTGATGCCAAAATCTTTTTGTAGGTATTGATGCATCACTCCCGGCGCTACACGGGCCAAATAATCAGAAAAATAAAAAGCCGCCGCCAGTCCCCACACCAACCACGCACAAGCCATATAACTTTTACGTGCCACACTTTGTTCTGTCACTGTATTGAATGTATTCATAAACTCTCTACGGGTTATAATTTCTTATGCATAATGAAAAAACTGTTTTCATGCATTAAATATCCTATACAGTATTTATCATAGATGGGCTTAATAAATCTACCCCTGTCTATTTTAAATCATTAGCCATCTTGCTCTGGCTTGGTTATAATAGTTGGTTTGAGTCGAGTAATCATGACTAGTTTAGATGATGCAATAAAAGCAGCGTTTGCGGCTGAAGGAAATTTAAAAGAAGCCAATAAAGCCTACCTGGAATTTATAAAAGCCAATTTTATTATCCCTATAGAACGACCCCTAGAAGAAACAGATGAACCCAAGGTGTTGTTTTTTCAGGAAAAAAACAAAGCTTTTTTACCTGTATTTACTGACCCCGCTTATTTGAATGCATGGGCCAAAGAAATCGAGAACAGCATTCATATCCTAAAACTTAGCGGCGTTGATTTGCTAAAAGGCATCGGCGATGAGACTACTGTTTGCTTAAACATAGGCACATCCGTCTATAAAGAATTCAACCCTTCCGAAATTGCCCGTATGCGATCGATGGTATTAAAGTTTTTCAATAACTAAAGCAAAACACACTGAAGAGACAGCCCTAAGAAGCGCTCTTCAGTCTAGCTCTTTTTTCATGCAACCAACTCTAATAATTGATAACCCACAATGGCTGAAGCGGCAATCGCGCCACTGATTTCAAAAAAGAAAGAAAGTACACTTCTTTTTTGATATTGATGCTCATTTGCTGCTTTTTCTTTATTTAACTCTTGATGCGCTTCTTGAGCATCTAAAGAGAACAATGGCGCTTCATTATAAAACCCTGCCCACCAACCTTCCGACCATAGCTCCGCTTCATAACTTCCTGCGCTGAAAGGATTTTCTTCCTCTGAAACTTCAGACAATGCACACTCATATCCAAATAAATAGCATTCTTCGTCGCTTGGATGTTCAATATTAAACTGTAGTTTTAAATCGGGCAACATGGTGGTTGTACTGTTCATTTTGTTATCCTCTATTATGGATCCAGAATTAACTGCTTTTGCTGTCCTTTATTCAATCTTTACTCCGGTAACTAATTAAAACATCGTGCAAAAACAACGCCTTTTGTTTTGTATTTTTGCACTTAAAGCTATTTTACAACTTTTTCATTTTCATATCGGTTAAAATTTAAATATTTACACTTTTTTGACAATTTATTCACCGGTTTTCAATCCACTAATATAGATAATGCAATTACCAGGCCAATTTATTCTTCTCACCTGAAAAAATTTCATTTTTATTCGTAACTGATTGATTTTTAATAATTAGTTGGCTTTGCTTTTATTCTTGAAGGATGGAAGATCATCTGTATTTTATCCGCATAGAAAAGGATAAGACCTCTTGTTAGTCTCTGTTGCACAACCAACGCTTACGGTGCCAGTCGATAATGATTCCATTCCTCTTCTTGCCGGCAATAGGCAATTCTATCATGTAAGCGATTATTTCTGCCTTGCCAAAACTCTATATAAACTGGAGTTAGCTGATACCCCCCCCAATAGTCAGGGCGCGCAATCGCATCGGCGGCCGTAGTTTGACTGACTTGATTAAATGCCTGTTCTAAAAATTCGCGATCAGGTATTCTTTGGCTTTGAGAAGAAACAATGGCCCCTATTTGGCTGGCAATGGGACGAGAATGAAAATATTGATCAGAGCAGGCGGAAGCGCTTTTTTGCACGAAGCCTTTAATCCGCACTTGTCGTGATAAAATGGGCCAATAAAAATTTAATGCCGCATGCGGATTTACTTTAAGTTGCTCACCTTTTTCACTTAGATAATTGGTGTAAAAAGTAAACAATCCCTCTTCTATTCCTTTTAGCAATACTACCCTGGAATCAGGATGCCCATTCTTATCTACCGTAGACAAGACCATCGCGGTAGCATCAATGGATTCGTCCATATTAACAATGTCAGCGAGCCATTGATTAAATAATGGCAATGGATTGTTGGGTAAGTTCTGCTCACTCAGGATGAGCTCTCCATACTCTCGTCTGATATCAGCAAGGGTTTTAAGATTTTCCATGAGACTCTCCTTTGAAACAGAAATGAATTTTTGCTGAAGGTGGTCAACTCAAAAGAGAGATTCAGTCCGCAGATTAATGCAGCGTTATAAACAGTTTGTTGTCTCTAAAGGACAACAAAGATAATGCATATACGATACTTCAATCCACGAGCACACTGAAAAATTTAGGTAACTGTTTACCCCATTCACCAAAAAACCCTATTCGGTACATTTTGAGCGTTCTGATCGCTCAAAATGCACGCAAAGCTGACTTTTCCCCTAAAGCATGCCAAAGGTGATGAATAGATACAAGCTTACCTAAACATCATTACCAGCCGGTGACTTCCGCAATGGCATCACCTAAATCAGCAGGTGATTGGACAGTTTTTACTCCTGCAGCAGCCAAAGCAGCGTATTTTTCAGCAGCAGTACCTTTACCACCGGCAATAATCGCACCAGCATGTCCCATACGCTTACCTTCTGGTGCAGTAACTCCGGCAATGTAAGAAACCACAGGTTTTTTAACATGTGTTTTAATGTATTCCGCAGCCTCTTCTTCAGCAGAGCCACCAATTTCACCAACCATAATAATAGCTTCTGTTTGAGGATCATTTTCAAACAAGGCCAGTGCGTCTATAAAATTAGTACCAGGAATAGGATCACCACCAATACCAATGCAAGTACTTTGACCAAAGCCTTTATCTGTAGTCTGCTTCACGGCTTCATAAGTTAAAGTTCCTGAACGCGAGACTATACCCACTTTACCGGGCAAATGAATAGAACCGGGCATAATGCCTATTTTACATTCGCCGGGAGTAATAATTCCTGGGCAATTAGGACCGATTAAACGGGCATTGGTATTGTTTTCCAGATAGACTTTGACTTGTAACATGTCTAAGACCGGAACCCCTTCCGTAATGCATACTATTAATTGGATTCCTGCATCAGCTGCCTCAAGAATAGAATCCTTACAAAAAGCGGCAGGTACGTAAATAACACTGGCTTCTGCACCTGTTTCCTCTACGGCTTCCTTCATGGTATTGAAAACGGGTAAACCTAAATGCATTTGACCGCCCTTTCCTGGGGTCACACCGCCTACCATCTGAGTTCCATAAGCAATGGCTTGCTCTGAATGATACGTCCCTTGTTTACCGGTAAATCCTTGACACAATACTTTAGTCTGCTTGTTAACTAATACACTCATTGATAACCTCAAAATTTAAATCAGACCCGATAGCACTGGCTACCCAGGTCTGCTGGTTCATATTAAGCAACGGCTGCCACAATTTTTTTAGCCGCGTCAGTTAAGCTGTTTGCAGCTATCACATTCAAGTCGCTTTTATTTAAAATGTCTGCCCCTAAAGATGCATTATTACCTTCCAGTCTGACGACAACAGGCACTTTGACATCCACTTCTTTCACTGCAGCTAAAATACCATCGGCAATCAAATCACATCGGACTATACCGCCAAAAATATTCACTAAAATGCCTTTAACTTTTTCATCTGACAGAATAATTTTTAAGGCTTCACTCACACGCTCTTTAGTAGCACCGCCACCCACATCCAAAAAGTTCGCCGGCTCACCACCATGTAGTTTAATCACGTCCATAGTAGCCATTGCCAATCCAGCACCGTTTACCATACAACCAATACTGCCATCTAAAGGAATATAATTTAATTCCCAATCACTGGCTCTGTTCTCACGGGCATCTTCTTGTGAAGTGTCTCGCATATTTTTTAACATGGGATGACGATATAAGGCATTACTGTCTATACTGACTTTTCCATCCAGACAAAGAAGCTCGCCTGTTTTAGTGACCACCAGCGGATTGATTTCTAACAAACTCAAATCGAGCTCAACAAACATTTTACCCAGGTTAATCATTAAATGAATAAAAGATTTCATTTGTTTTTCAGACAAACCTAATTTAAATGCGGTGTCACGGCATTGAAAAGGCATTACACCGACTAAAGGATCCATAGTGATTTTAAAAATCTTTTCCGGGGTTTCTGCGGCCACTTTTTCAATTTCAACACCACCCTCGGTAGAAGCCATAATCACTACGCGACGACTGGCGCGGTCAACTACGGCACCAAGGTACAGTTCTCTGTCGATATCACAAGGCTCTTCTACTAATACAGCATTAACGGGTTGACCTTTTGCATCAGTTTGATAAGTGACTAAATGGGTGCCTAATAGCGATTTAGTATAGGCAGCAAGTTCATCTTTTGATGAAACTACTTTGACGCCGCCTGCCTTTCCTCGTCCGCCAGCATGGACTTGTGCTTTGACTACCCATTTATTAGTAGATAAGCGCGAAGCAACCTGAAGTGCATCTTCTACATTGTATGCAACCTCTCCTTGTGGGACAGGCAAATTATAACGGGAAAACACTTGCTTGGCTTGGTATTCATGTAAATTCATTATGGGTACCTTCTAAAAAGCACAATAAATTAAAATCATTGCGCTGTTACATATTCTTGTAATTATTCACCTCGTTTATCAGTAAGCTACCAAGACCAACCAAAAACCATCCTAAATCTTTTTAAGCGAAGCAGACTCAGGTGAATAATTACCTTTTCTTTTAAATATTCAGCAAAAGACGGGCTGGATCTTCTAACAGCTCTTTAACGCTGACTAAGAACTGAACGGAATCTTTTCCATCTATCAATCGATGATCATAAGAAAGCGCCAGATACATCATCGGACGAATAACAATTTGTCCTTTTTCCACCACTGGCCTGTCTTCTATTTTATGCATACCCAAAATGCCCGTTTGTGGTGCATTAATAATAGGAGTAGACAATAAAGAGCCAAAAACACCACCATTGGTGATAGTAAACGTACCACCTTGCATTTCTTCCATAGACAATTTGCCAGCACGAGCTTTACCAGCATAATCGTTAATCGAGGATTCTATTTCAGCCATATTCATTTGATCTGCGTCTCTTAGAACAGGTACGACCAATCCTCTTTCCGTTGAAACAGCAATCCCTATATCATAAAAACCATGATATACAATATCTTGACCATCAATAGAAGCATTTACAGCAGGAAAGCGCTTTAAAGACTCAATCACTGCTTTGGTGAAAAAGGACATAAAGCCCAGTTTAACGCCATGCTTTTTCTCAAATTGATCTTTATATTGAGCACGCAAATCCATCACTGCTTTTAAATTGACTTCATTAAATGTAGTCAGCATGGCTGAATTGTGCTGGGCTTGTAACAGGCGCTCGGCAACTTTTGCTCTCAACCGAGTCATCGGTACCCGTTTTTCTTCACGAAGACCCATCGCAGAAAACGACTGCTCTTTCTTTTCTGCTACAGCCGGCTGCGCTCTGTTGGTTTCGATATATGAAAGTACATCTTCTTTGGTAATACGGCCATCTTTACCGGAACCGGTAATTTGACTTGCTTGCAAGTCATGCTCAGCCATCATTCGTCTTACCGCCGGGCCAGTGGATTCCTCTCCCGCTGCAGCAGTTATTTTTTCAGGTTCAATCACTGCGGAATCAGCCTGTGGTTGTGCTGCGCTGCTGACTTCGCTAATTTGAGCTAATAACTGTCCTGAACTGACCGTAGCACCGGACTGAAATAAAATTTCAGTTAAAATTCCATCGGCAGGAGCTGGCACCTCCAAAACTACTTTATCCGTTTCTAAATCCACTAAGTTTTCGTCACGCGCTACCTTATCGCCTACTTTTTTATGCCAGGCGGCAACCGTTGCATCCGCTACTGACTCTGGCAAAACAGGAACTTTGACTTCAATAGACATGGTTATACCTTCTTGTAGTATTAATTAATTTTTTGTACCTAACAATGCTTGCTCAACCAAAGCATGTTGCTGTTGGGCATGCAATGCAGCACTACCTACTGCTGGCGCTGCAGCTTGTTCTCTGCCAGCATAAACCAAATACTGATCATCATTAAGACAATCTTTCATATTGTGTTGAGATGAAAACCACACGCCTTGGTTTTTAGGCTCTTCCTGACACCAGACTATTTCTTTGGCTTGTGGGTATTTACTCAACTCAGCCATTAAGGCCTTTTTAGGGAAAGGATACAATTGTTCAATGCGTACAATAGCCACATGATTCAATGCCTGATCACGGCGCATTTGTAACAAATCGTAATAGACTTTACCACAACATAAAACCACTTTAGTTACTTGCTCTTCTGGCAAGACATCAATTTCAGGAATGACCGTATGAAATTTTCCACAAGTCAAATCTTCCAAAGGCGAAACAGCCAGCTTATGACGAAGTAAACTTTTAGGCGTCATCACAATCAAAGGCTTACGAAAATCTCTAATCACCTGACGACGTAACAGATGAAAGATCTGAGCCGGTGTTGTTGGCGTACAAACCTGAATATTATGCTGTGCACACAATTGCATGTAGCGCTCTAACCGAGCAGAAGAATGCTCAGGTCCCTGACCTTCATAGCCATGCGGTAACAACATCACCAAACCACACAAACGCCCCCATTTTTGTTCACCTGAACTAATAAACTGATCGATGACCACTTGGGCACCATTAGCAAAATCGCCAAATTGAGCTTCCCAAAGCACTAAAGAATGTGGCGCAGAAGAGGCATAACCATATTCAAATGCCAATACCGCTTCTTCAGACAATACGGAGTCAATGACCGTAAAAGTATGACCTGGAACCTCAGAAAGTTGTTCTAAAGGCACATAGGTTTCGCCATTTTCTACATCATGTAATACTGCATGACGATGGGCAAAAGTACCTCGACCACAATCTTGTCCAGACAACCGCACGCCATATCCTTCATGTAACAAACTGGCATAAGCCATGGTTTCTGCATAGCCCCAATTCATAGGAATTTCACCTTGCGTCATTTTTTCACGCTCGGTCATCAAGCGTTGAACTACAGGGTGAAGATGGAAGCCTGGGGGTAATTCGTGCAGCTTTTTCGCCAATAAGTCCACATCCGCTTTACTGATGGTGGTATCGGCTTTGTCTGTCCATTTGCCATTGATGTAAGGCGACCAGTTCACATTGGATTTGCCATCAAAATAGCCATGAACCAACTCTACGACTGTTTTGCCCTCATCCAAACACGCTCTGTATTGTTCTACCATCTGTTCGGCATCTGTTTTAGACAACAGATTTTTTGCTACCAGTTGTTCTGCATACAATTCTCTCAATGGCTTCATTGATTTGATTTTTTTATACATGGTCGGTTGGGTCACCGCAGGCTCATCCGCTTCATTGTGGCCATTACGACGGTAACAAACCAAATCAATAACTACATCACGCTTGAATTTCATTCTGAAATCAAATGCAATTTGTGTCGCAAACACAACCGCCTCAGGATCATCACCATTAACATGCAGCACAGGTGCCTGTACCATTTTTGCAACATCAGTACAGTAAAGTGTCGATCTCGAATCCATAGGATTACTGGTAGTAAATCCGATTTGATTATTAATCACTATATGAATAGTACCGCCTGTTGAATAACCTCGGGCTTGGGAAAAGTTGAACGTTTCCATCACCACACCTTGACCGGCAAAAGCGGCATCGCCATGAATAATAACCGGCACAACACTGTTCTTCTGCGCCAAATCATTGCGTCGCTCCAATCGGGAACGAGCGGATCCTTCAACTACTGGTGCAATAATTTCCAGATGAGACGGGTTAAATGCCAAAGCCACGTGCACTACGGCACCTGATGGTGTCTGAATATCAGAAGAAAAGCCGAGGTGATACTTCACGTCACCTGTTCTGTCATATTTTACTTTGCCTTCAAACTCCTGAAACAAATCGCCTGGATTTTTGCCTAATACGTTAACTAGCACATTAAGCCGTCCTCGGTGGGCCATACCAACAACCACATCGTTCACACCATCTTGACCTGCGCAATGGATAAGTTCTTTCATCATCGGAATGAGGGAATCACCACCTTCTAGTGAGAATCGTTTTTGCCCTACATACCGAGTGCCTAAATAACGCTCCAAGCCATCTGCGGCGATAAGATCTTTTAATATGTTTAATTTTTTGTCTGTGTTAAATTGTGGCCGTCCTAGAGTACGCTCCATGCGTTGCTGGAACCACTCTCTTTCATCATGGTGAGCAATATGCATGTACTCTATGCCAATACTGCCACAATAAGTGTCTCGTAATGACTGGTAAATGGTACCCAAGGGCATTTCTGCGCCATTAAAATAAGTTCCTGAAACAAAGGGACGATTTTTATCGACCTGGAGCAAATTATGCTTCGCCAAATCCAGGGCAGGAACTTGTGCTGGCGGAGTCAATCCTAGAGGATCCAAGTGTGCTGCCAAATGCCCAAGAGATCTAAAATCATGCACCAGACTGGCTACTTGATATTGCAAGCTATTGTCTGCCAACTGAGGCGTTGATACTCGCTTTTTATCTGCATGATGTAAAAAATAATCGCGCACTTCTCTATGCGATTGATCTTTGCTGACGCCATGAACCAAAGGCAAAGCTGCAAAAATTTTTTGCCAATCAGCCGATACCGAATTAGGGTCAGTTAAATAATCCTCATACAGACTATCTACGTAGGCCATACTCCCTCCTGATAGATAGGAAGAAGCCCATTCGTTTTGCAGATCAGAACTGCTCATATTTACTCCAAAAGATTTAATCGATGTCATAGCTTGTGCAAAAAAAATACCAGGACATGCTTGTGTTTCTATACTTTACTTTATGCCGAATAAGAAGTCACTACTACGCTCTTTAATGCCCAAAAACCGCTTAGTCAAAGCTTTAAACCATACCTGCCTTGACAACAATTGGCTCTATGGACGTATGCGTCTAATACGATAGCGCATATCGCCCACAAGACTTTGAGAAATCAGGTTTCACTAGAGAGCATTTGCTTGCGAATTTTAGCGATGGCTTCCGTTGGATTCAATCCTTTCGGGCAGACATTGGCGCAATTCATAATGGTGCGGCAACGAAACACACTAAAGGGATCTTGTAACTTGCTTAAGCGATGATCGGTAGCCTTGTCTCTGCTGTCAGCTAAAAAACGTCGTGCTTGCAGCAAACCTGCAGGCCCCACAAATTTTTCTGGATTCCACCAAAAAGAAGGACAGGAACTGGTGCAACAAGCACATAAAATACACTCGTATAGACCATCTAATTGAGCCCGTTCTGCTGGAGATTGCAGCCGCTCTTTTGCTGGTGCAGTTTCCTCATTTTGCAAATAGGGTTCTACTCGCTCATATTGCTGATAAAATTGACTCATATCCACTGCCAAATCACGAATGACAGGAAAACCAGGTAAAGGACGAACCACTATTTTGTTCGTGTTTAATTGGGATAAATGCGTTATGCAAGCCAAGCCATTTGTCCCATTAATATTCATACCATCAGAACCGCAAACGCCCTCACGGCAAGAACGTCTGTAAGTCAAAGAAGAATCTTGCTCTGCTTTTAAACGCTCAAGCAAAGTCAGCAGCATAGGGTCACTTTTTGCTGGCACTTCTAATTGATAGTCTTTCATATATGGCTTCTCGTCTACCTCAGGATTATAGCGGTAGATAGACAGGGTTAGCATTCTAGTGTCTGCCATGAGTAATTCCTCTTAGTAAACGCGTTCTTTAGGCTCAAATGCCTCTACGTATTTGGGTGATTTATTGACCGGACGATAATCTATTGCATCGTCTTGTTCAAAATATAAAGTATGCTTAATCCAATTGGCATCATCACGTTTAGGATAATCTTCACGGCTATGCGCACCACGGCTTTCAGTGCGAGCCAAAGCCGATACGGCTGTTGCATAAGCAGTCGCCATCAAATTATCCAACTCCAGTGCGCTGACTCGGTCTGTGTTAAAAATTTTGCTCTTGTCTGACAAACGCGCGTGTTTTAGACGCTCTCGCAATGCATCCAAACGCTTTAACCCAGATGCCATGACATCTCCGGTACGGAATACACCAAAATCCTCTTGCATTACTTTTTGCATTTCTTCACGGATCATTACTGGATTCTCGCCTTCATTGGAAGATTCCCAACGCTGATAACGGCTTAGCGATGCAGCTAAATCATCATCACTGACGTAAGACAGATCAGGCAGTTCATTGGCCTGCCAGAGTTCTTCAACATGCAGCCCTGTTGCACGTCCAAATACCACCAGATCCAGCAAAGAATTGCCGCCTAAGCGATTTGCTCCATGTACAGACACACAAGCACACTCTCCTACAGCATAAACACCAGGAACAACCTGTTCCTCACCATTGACACGAGTGATAACCTGACCATGCATATTGGTTGGAATACCGCCCATACTGTAGTGGCAGGTAGGGACTACAGGGATAGGCTCTACTATGGGATCTACCCCAGCAAATTTAATAGAAAGCTCTCGGATACCAGGCAATCGGGATTTAATTAAGTCCGCCCCCAAATGATCCAGTTTTAACTTAACGTAATCAACACCTTGTGGGTCAAAGCCCTTTCCAGCCCGCATTTCCAGAGCCATAGCGCGTGCTACTACATCGCGAGAGGCTAAATCTTTTACTCGAGGCGCGTAACGCTCCATAAAGCGTTCACCATCTCTATTAATGAGATAGCCTCCTTCTCCACGTGAACCTTCGGTCACTAAAGTGCCTGCTCCGACAATACCGGTAGGGTGAAATTGCCACATTTCCATGTCTTGTAGTGGTAATCCTGCACGCAAAGCCATACCAAAGCCATCACCTGTATTAATAAAGGCATTAGTAGTCGATTGATAGATACGACCAGCGCCACCGGTTGCCAGAATGCATACTCTTGACTGGAAAAAAACCACTTCCCCAGACTCGATATTCATTGCAGTCACACCAGCAATATGTCCTTGTCCATCCTTCACAAAATCCAAGGCATACCATTCACTGAATACATGGGTTTTTGCTTTTAAATTTTGTTGGTATAAGGTATGCAACAAAGCATGCCCTGTTCTGTCTGCGGCAGCACAGGTACGTGCTGCTTGTTCGCCACCAAAATTTTTAGACTGACCACCAAATTGGCGTTGATAAATTTTACCATTATCCATACGCGAAAAAGGCAATCCCATATGCTCTAATTCATAAACGGCTTCCGGTCCCGTTTTACACAGATATTCGATACAATCCTGGTCGCCGATGTAATCAGCGCCTTTAACGGTATCATACATATGCCAACGCCAATCATCTGTGTCTGCATTACCTAATGCGGCAGTGATTCCGCCTTGAGCAGAAACAGTATGAGAACGAGTAGGAAATACCTTGGATAACAAAGCCACTTTCAAACCCGAATTAGCCATTTGTAATGCTGCTCTCATTCCTGCGCCGCCAGCACCTATAATTACTGCATCAAAACTATTACGTGCAATCGCCATGCTTATTGCCCCCATACAATCATTAAGCCCCAGATCAATTGCGCCAGGAGCCAAAAACCTATTACCACCTGTGCAGATACCCTGACACAAGTACATTTAATATAATCTGTAGTAACTGTCCAAAGCCCTACCCAAGCATGAAATAATAAGGCTAACAAGCCGATGCTTGTTGCAATCTGCATTACTGGATGAGCAAACAAATCATGCCACTGGTTATAATTTAAATCAGGATGCCCTAATAAAAAAACCAAAAGAAATACCGCGTATACGGCAAAATAAACTGCCGTTATCCTTTGAATTAACCAATCTTTTAAGCCGTTCCCAGTCAAACTGGTGACATTAGTTACCATAGCCAAACTCCTAGTAGAAGTGTTGAAATGACAGCCAGCGCAATCACTAAAGCCGCTGAACGCCGACCCGCACACAAGGACTCACCATAGCCAAGATCCATAATGACATGCCGTATTCCAGCCAAGGTATGGTAAATAAATGCAGTGCCGAAAGCCCAAATCAAAATTTGAAAAAGAGGAACGGACAGATCTGCTTTTACTTGTAAAAATGCAGCCTCTGAGTGCAAGGATTGCCCCCAAAAATATAAAATGAATGGTAATAATAAAAATAATACAATACCCGAAATTCTGTGAAATATAGACGCAATAGCCATCACAGGAAATTTCAAAGTCCCTAAATCAAGATTAACTGGTCTTTTCTTGTTCACTATGGGTGTCTCCCTCTAGTTAAATTCTATAAATACTTCCAGATTGATTACCAATCATGGTGTGCATTTTAATAGCCTGTTGAATCAATTAATTACTAGCCACACTAAAAACTGAAGTACCCAACTGATTTGCAGTTGCGAAGTATATCATTCTGTTTTTATCACGCAAAGTTCCAAAGCAAATAAAGCAGCGAATACAGCTCATTACTTACTTTTGCTTGATACCGCTGCCAGGAGAGTCATATTGATTCCTATAAGGTGTTCGGGGGGCCTCTGTAGGGTAGCCGTATCCTTTATCTGAAATGCACTTGACATTTTTCAAATAAGAATTACCCCAGTTATTGACTTCATCCGGATCAAAATTAGTAACTACTACGTTATAATTTAAGTTAATGATGGATTCAAATGCCTTTCTTTGTGCTAATAGATGTCCACTCAAGGCAACCTGCACTTCCTCCGCCGGATCAATGCCTCCGCTTTTCAAACGCTCCACCAGTAAAAAAACCATTTTTTCTATCGTATAGAACAGTTTGCACATGGATTTGCCTGCACTGATGAATTGTGCGCTTTTTGAAGTGGACAGACTGTCACCTGTATCATGAATAGAATAGACAAATTCTTTTTCATTATTTGCAAGTTGTTCTGCTTCATGCACCAATCCAGGAAGGATGGTTTCTATATGTGGCGACAAAACATACAGGTGAAAATCAGCCCAATTCCACCACAGTTGATATACCCGCTCCGCCAAAACGACAGGATTATTAAACTCCTCATCCAAATCAGTCAATACCTCTGCTGATTCCATGTCTGTATTTGGCGTCATTTCATTCTCAGACATCACTACCCCCCAAAGACGTATGTCATAGTCAGCCTTACAAGACAGCGCCTGAATTTTAAGACATAACGCACTTTCTTTATGATGTATACCCCAAAAAAAACAGGGCGGTTAAGAAAAACCAGCACTATGCGAATTAACCATCTAAAAAAACCAAAGCCCTTGCACTGGTTATTACTGCCTCTGCCATTGTTCAGTACGATCGTATTTTTTAAATTTTTGCTTCACATACACTTTACATATTAGCTTATTTTTTACAGAAACCAAATTCTTACGATTTATCGGCCACATATTGATAATATTCCAATGGCTCTCGGCATTTAAAACAGGTGCTTTTGCAAGCAGCAAGTGATTGGTGTTTCTGAATCATTCCTTTTTTTTCCCATAAGCTCAGCATGGGTTGTAAGGCGGCGAAATCGATATGAAACTCACGCACTAGTTGCTGAACACTCACTGTCCGCTCTTTTTTTATATAATGGTATAAAGAAATCAGCATGCTACTTCCTGCTCTTTTTAAAAAAAACAAACAACAGACTACTGCTTAACAGGCATGCCCCTAGCATTTCCTTTGCTGATAAAGAAGCTATTAGCTGAGGAAGATACATCGATGCCTGATAAAAAGTTACCGCCACGGTATAAGCAATCAACAAAGACCAGACAACGGACAACCACATCATTTTTCTATTGGCTTCCTGTCTAATGACTGCCATCGTGGATACACAAGGAATATACAACAAGACAAAAAGCAAATACGCATAAGCCCCGGAAGCGCCATGAAAACGCTGTGCCATTATACCATAGGCCGAAGTATTCATTTCGCTCATTGCCGCGCTGGCAGCCACTGGATTTGCTATTGCTTCGCCTAAATGAGCCAAATTGTATGGGATAGACTGCAGTGCAGCCAATAGATTACCCCAAAAATCGAATGTCCCTGCCAGTTCATTCCAATGGGCTGTTTGCACATACAGCGTATTTAAAGTGCCGATCACGACTTCTTTAGCCAACATGCCGGTGAGCAATCCAACCGTTGCCGGCCAATTATCCTGACTTATCCCCATCGGCGCAAAAAGAGGCGTTATACTTTGCCCCAGCCATGCTAATAACGAATGCGCATCAGCTTCATTTGTATTTAATCCGCCCTGTAGCGTTATGGCATTAAGTGCCCCTAATAACACGCAAACAGGAACAATCACCTTGCCTGCACGGACAATAAAAAATCGTAACCGCTGGACAGTTTCTTTCATTAAGCGCTGTAACGAAGGTTTGTGGTACGCTGGCAGTTCCACAATTAAAGGCGATGCTTGCCCTTTTAAATAAAATCGCCTTAATAAAAAGCCCGTCAAAACAGCCATGAAGATTCCTATCAGATACAAGGAAAATACAACGGCTGAACCACCTGTAGGAAAAAACGCAGCGACAAAAACCGCATAGATAGCCAAACGCGCACTGCAAGACATAAAGGGACTCATCATCACCGTTAACAAACGATCTCGCTCCGAATCGAGGGTGCGCGCAGCCATAATGGCAGGCACATTACATCCAAAACCAACAATCATCGGTACAAAAGACTTCCCAGGCAGACCGAGAAACCTCATGGCTTTATCCACAATAAACGCAGCTCTTGCCATATAACCTGATGTTTCTAAAAGCGCCAAAAAGAAAAACATCCCGGCAATGACAGGGATAAAAGTGAACGTGGTATTCAAACCTTTGCCGACACCATAAGCAATGATAGCCACGACCCATTGCGGTGCATGCCATTGCGTTAATAACCAGGCACTGCCCTGAACAAACAAGGTATCAGTCACTTGATCGAAAAAATCCTGAAAAGCGCCGCCTACATTAATGGCAAAAAAGAACATCAAGTACATCAGCCCTAAGAAAATGGGCAGCGCCCAAATACGATGTAATAATATTTTATCGGCCTTGGCAGTAAAATGATTGCTGGCATCGCTTTGTTTTTGCTGAACCTGACCTACGATCTCATGAATTTTTTGGTAACGTGCATCAGCCAAACCAATATCCAAATCAACCGCATCCATGGCGACATTAGAAATATCATACTCATTTAAGGCATTACTCTCCGCCAAACGCAAGGCCTGATAGGAGGCTTGCACCATAGAACAACCTTGGGTCATCAGTTGACTTTTTAGCAAGGCAATAACCTTTGCTAATGCAGGAGAAAGCGATAAATTCAATGGTGGTGGTGCAGCAGGTGGTGTTTTCAAACATTGTAATAAATCAGGCAAACCTAAAGCAGTATGTGCTTGCACAGGAATCACTGGGCAGTGGAGCTGCCTGGATAAAGCGTTCACATCGATAACTATACCCTGCTGCTTCGCCCTGTCCATCATATTCAAGACAAGAATTAATGGCTTGCCAAGCTCTAACAATTGACTGGTTAAATACAAATGACGTTCGAGATGACAGGCATCCACTACATTCACAATGCAGCCATCATCTAAGCTCAGTAACACGTCTGTTGCGACCAATTCATCTTGACTTAGCTCCTGACGATTGGTTGATAGGGAATAAATTCCAGGTAAATCAGTAAGCGAAACGGCTGTTTTATCTAAGCTAATCCATCCCGTCTTTTGCTCAACAGTAACACCAGGCCAATTACCTACACGCTGATTGGAGCCCGTTAAGGCATTAAATAAAGTAGTCTTCCCGCAATTAGGATTACCAACCAACATAAAAGAAGTCATAAACGCTCCAAAACCAAATGCAGTGCTTCTTCTTTTCTTAATGTCAGTGAAGTGCCTCGTACCTCTATTTGCACAGGACAACCTAAAGGTGCCTTACGAATAAAGCGAAATGCCACACCTCGCGTTAGACCTAAAGACAACAACCGGCGTTTATAGGCAGGCTCAGTAACGCCAAAGTCCAACACGCGGACCTTATCTCCGGGGATCAAATCAATAATAGAAGCCATAAGATCAATGCCATTTATCAATAGAGGTTAATTCTAACACAATTGAAATCGAGAATCATTCTCAATAAGAAAAGAATTCTATAAACTTATAGAATAGACAGCTTGCGTTTTGGATGCCGACTTAAGTAATCAACCGATTGCATTTCATTCAATCGACTTAGCGTTCTTTGAAATGTTGAATACATTTCTCCTTCCTTATACAAGTCAATCAAAGGGCCTGCTGCTGATAAAATGACATGAATACCTCGGTCATACATCACATCGATAAAATAAATAAACATGATGGCTTGAGCGGTATGATGTGCGGTAAAACAAGGTACACCACTAACAAACACATGATCAAATCGATCAGCGAGTTCCAAATAATCCAATTGACTACGCGGAAAATGACACAGACGGTCAAAATCAAACCAAATGGCTTTATCTCCACACCTAAGGTAAGGAATCAGGCGACCTTGAACCATCAGCTCTTGATCGCGCTGACTCAATGGACTCAACGCATGAAATTGTTGATCCATTTTGACCGCCGTTGTTGCATTGAGCGGATACAAATAAGCATCTATCAAAGGCTTGCGGCCTAATCGATAATCTCTTTGTTCATTTAAGTGCAAAACAACACAGTGCTGATTAATCAAATCAATCGCGGGAATAAAACGAGCGCGCTGCACTCCTTTGGCATAGAGATCATCCGGTTTGGTATTGGAAGAAATCACAAGCACCACCCCCTCTTTATGCAAAGCTTGTAATAACTCAGCCAAAATCATGGCATAAGCCACATCATCTACCAAGAATTCATCAAAACACAACAAACGCGTCTTTTTCGCTATCTCCCGGGCTATCTGACGCAAAGGGTCTTTTTGCCCCTGCAATTTCCTTAATTGCGCATCAACTTGCTGCATGAAATGATGAAAATGAAAACGTGATTTTTTCGATTCGGCAAGATGTTCATAAAATAAATCAATAAGATACGTCTTGCCCGCCCCCACTGGCCCATAAACATAGACACCCTTTATTTTTTTTTTACACCAGGGCAACCAGGATCTTGCCGTCTGCTCTAGCTCATCCGTCAATAATTGCAGTTGTTGAAGTACCTCTTGCTGTAACAAGTCCTCATTAATATCGCCGGCTGTCACTAAGGCCGCATACTGCTCAATAAGGGTCATACAAGGCCTAAAGTTTGATTTAAATAATCAGTCAAGGCTGTTTTCAGTTCAATTAATTTGCCATGAAAAAAATGACTGGTTTGAGTGAAAGTAAGCAATAACACCGGGCCCGGCGCTTGCTTGACGAATTGCTCTACCAAATGAAAAGGAACCACTTCATCTTCATCGCCTTGCACAATCAGCCAGGAAGACAAATCTTGCTCTAATTCTTCATAATCGTAATGATGCACAGGAGGGGCTACTGTAATCAAAACAGCCTGAGGGCAACGGGAAGCGGCACGATAAGCCACATAAGAACCAAAAGAAAAGCCCGCAAAAATAAATTGTTTTTCTGGTTGCTGTTCTTGCCACTGCTGCATAAAAAGAGACAAATCATCACTTTCACCGAGTCCGGCATCATATACGCCTGCGGACTGACCAACACCGCGAAAATTAAAGCGCAAAGAAGGAATATTTAACTCTTTAAACACTCGCGCCATGGTAGTGACTACTTTATTATTCATAGTCCCCCCCTGTAAGGAATGAGGGTGTCCCAAAAGGGCAACATAAGATGGGCTAATCCCTTGCGGAACAGTCAGATGAGCTTCCACCACACCTGCATTACCTTCCAACAAAAGCGCATGCTCTCCGGGGATAGTTAAATAATCAGTAAACTGCATCATCTCTCTTCGCTGGCAAAAAGACGATGATAGCTTAGTTTTTCTTTCAGGAAAACAACCTGACCACCAAAAGGAATAAAGACTGCTTTTTACACGATACTATTCCGCCAGACGCTATTTGGTTATATTATATACCCGTGATACGCAGGCTAAGCAGGTATTTTAACCCTATAGACTCGTGTCATAATCCGCTGAATAGAAAGTCAAATGAGCATAGACTATTCAACGAATACTGCAGCGCTGACTCAATAAAGCAGCGACTTGAACTATTATTTTTGGAGGACTTGATCTGATGAGACAGGTACCTAAAGTACGTTGTTATTCACTAGCAAATACACCAAGAGCCTCCTTGATTTTTTGGTCAGCTATTTCTACTGACCATCCTTGGAGCATGCTATGAAAATTCATGAATTTAAAAGAAAAAAACAGCAAAAAGAAAAAATCACCATGGTCACCTGCTATGATTACCCTTCTGCCTGCATTGTGGCAGAATCTGATCTGCATTGTATTTTGGTTGGCGATTCCGTAGCCATGGCTGTACATGGCCATAAAAACACCATCATGGCCACGATAGAGATGATGGAACTGCATACGCAAGCCGTAGCGCGTGGTATTGGATCTCAATTTTTAGTAACCGATTTGCCTTTTTTGAGCCATAAAATCTCACTAGAACAAACCATGAGGGATATCAAAAGACTGATGCAAGCAGGAGCGCATGCCATTAAAATAGAAGGTGCCGATAAAGACACCTGTCAAACGATAAGTCATGTAGTGCAAGCAGGCGTTCCGGTCATGGGGCATATTGGTCTGACTCCCCAATCCATTCATCAATTAGGCGGTCATAAAATACAAGGTAAAGAACAAACTCAAGCTCAACAACTCATAGAACAGGCACAGCAATTAGAAGCGGCAGGCTGCTTTGCATTAGTCATCGAATGTGTGCCGCAAGGGTTGGCCCAACAAATTACCGAAGTATTGACCATTCCTACTATCGGGATAGGCGCAGGTACCAACACCGATGGACAAGTCTTGGTATGGCATGACCTGCTGGGTTTGCAAGACCACTTCAATCCTAAGTTTTTAAAACGTTTTGCTTGGGGGAAACCGGTATTACTTGAAGGATTAAATAATTATTCGACTCAAGTAACGCAAGGGATTTTCCCCAGTCATGAACATGCCTTTTAAGCGAGCTTTTTATGGAAATTTTTAATTCCCTTACTGCCTGGCGTCATGCCAGGGCTGCTTTTTCTACAAAAAAAACAATAGGCTTTGCGCCCACTATGGGTAATTTGCATGATGGGCATGCCTCCTTAATGCGTGCCAGCCGAGCAGAAAATGACTATACAGTGACCAGTTTGTTTGTAAACCCCACTCAGTTTAATAACCCTGACGATTTTACTCATTATCCCAGAACCCTTGATGCAGACTTGGCATTACTAGAAGCCTTGGGTGTCGATTTTTGTATACTGCCGACACAAGAGGCACTTTATCCTGATGCATATAACTATCAAGTCAGTGAGCATAAGCTCTCCACTATAATGGAAGGCGCGCACAGACCTGGGCATTTTAATGGGGTATTAACCGTAGTCATGAAACTATTACAGTTGGTCAAACCCACTCGTGCCTATTTTGGCGAGAAAGACTATCAGCAATACCTGTTAATCAAGGCCATGACCGAGTCTTTTTTTCTAGATACCGCAATAAAAGCCTGTCCCACTGTACGTGAAAGCAGTGGCCTTGCTTACAGCTCGCGCAACAATCGCCTCAATAAAGAACAAAAACAACAGGCAGAAACATTTGCCCAATTGTTTCATCAGCCAAGCCTGCCCATAAACGAATTGGTGAACCAGTTACAAGGCCAAGGGATAACTGTAGATTATATAGAAGACTATCAAAACCGCCGTTTTGCAGCAGTGCATATTGGCGACATTCGCTTAATTGATAATTATGCCTTGTGCAATGAAGCGGCTAGCTAACAGCCGCTCCTGACTTGGGATTATGCTGGGGCAAACAGTTCTTGTAAAAAATGGCTCATCGCAAACCATGAGCGCTGCGCAGCCAATGCATCATACATTAAGCCCGATGCTTTATCATGAGCCTCAGGATTAGTAAAAGCATGTTGTACCTGACCATACATCTGCATTTGCCAATCTACTTTTAAGAAGTTCATCTCATCACAAAAAGAATGGACTTGTTGTGGCGACACCATAGGGTCATCATAACCATGCAAGGCTAGAATTTTTGCGGTTACGGGAGGCTGCTCCAGCCCTTCGGGCTTATTTAATATGCCATGAAAACTCACAGCGCCTTTAATGTTTGCACCACTGCGTGCCAAATCCAAAGCACACAATCCACCAAAACAAAAACCAATAATGGCGATGTTATTGCTGTCTACTTGAGGCAACAGACAAACCTCATCATAAACTGCTTGCAGGCTATTTCGTAACAAAGCCCGGTCCTCAAGAAAAGGCGTCATTAATGCTTTTTTTTCTTCAACGCTAATGCCTATCTGACCTTGGCCATAAAGATCTATAGCAAAGCCCACATAACCCATTTGCGCTAAAAGACGGGCTTTTTCTTTAACCAGCGGCCCTCGACCCGACCAATCGTGAGCAATCAATACGGCCGGTTTTTTATAAGCGGTATTTTCTTCATAGGCCAAAAAACCATGACAGGTCTTGTTGTTTGCATGATAAATATAATCTGCTGCTTGCATGATATAAAAGCTCCTCTTGTAATCAAACCAATCCTTAAGTATGCGGTTTTACCATCCAGTCCAAATAATAAATTAAATCGTCCAAATCAGCTTCGCTTAAACCGATATAACTAGAACCACTCATCCGAGAGTTAGGAAAGTTTCGCACCGATTGCGGATCACGAATAAACTGTTTCAATTGCTTTCTATCAGGATAGTAATCAAAAATTGTTTTGGGATAAATCAAATCAGGCCCGATAGTCGCTTTACCTATTTGCTTGATCGTGTGACACGAGGAACAATGGCTGACATACGTGGCATAACCATTCAATACTCTTTTTTTAATTGTCGCAGGCAAATGAGCAGGTTGCGAAATAACGATGGAATCATCGACCCGATCATGTTCTATAATTTTAACAACACTCCAGGCCCAATATTCATCCGATATAGAAGCGCGTTCAGGATAAGTCCAGATCACCGCGTAAGGACCTGCGGTAGTATTGGTATGATTAAATAAAACTGGCCATTTCTTATCAGGCTCAATTGCCAAATAAGCTACTGAACCTTTTTTCTTGCAGTTTAAAATCTTGCTTGCAGGAATTAAAACAGAAAAATGGTCTGCAGCAATAAATTCCAGAAAATGCGCGGGATTAATACGATATGGCTTTAGTAAATCACAAAGCCTCACACTGGTATACATCATTTTAGTGCCAGGATAGGCTCTGTTGTAGTCCATTTCTATCTGTGTTAACGGGAAATGACGCAATTGCTGCGTACTGAATGTCACTGATTTTTTTTGGCTTATAATGGTTAATGTTGATGCAAAACCTGATTGGCAAAAACCAAGCTGAAACAGTACAAACCATGCGGCAATCAAGCCTGATAGTAAACTCATGAAATCCTTTTCTCGTCATTACAGCCAGCCCAAAACATGGACTACTGCAAACAGATAGTCGATCAAAAGATATCCTATCCTAAAGACTGTGTCCATGTATTTTGTTGAACAACCCATCCTGCAAGTAGCTACAGAATAGTCTATGCTTAAAGAAAACAATAAGGAGTTCTCATCATGATGACCAACTCTAATTATGCCTTAAAAGACATCTTGCATGCTCAGTTGTGTTACCAGTTGTTTATTACCCCCATCCATTTGCCCTTGGAAAAAAAATACCGACATTTTGCGCGCATGGCCTGTGAATTCATTGAAGCAAAACGCAGTCATCTCATCTATGAAGATGAGCCTCGCCATTATGTATTACATCATTTCATGCCCTCGAAAAAAAACAATGGCAAAAAAATATTAATTACTCATGGCTGGTTATCACGCGCAGCTTATATGGTCAGATTAATTCATGCGCTGTATAAAGAAGGTTATGAAATTTATGCCCTTGATTTTCCCGCTCATGGCGAGGCGAAGGGTTATCAACTGCCGTGGACAGATGCCACCGCGGTTATTCATCATGCACTCAATAATCATGGGCCTTTTTATGCCGCTATAGGACATTCTTTTGGTGGTTCCATGCTACTCAACACGCTCAATTTAGCGGGTCAAATACCACAATGGGAACTTAAAAATCCAATAGAAAAAGCCATCCTGATTGCATCGCCAACTCAAATGCGAAGTCCTGTTAACCATCTGGCAAGAAAATTTAAATTGTCTGGGCATGGCTATTTGTATTTAAGACACCTGTTCCGAGAGCAAACAGAAATCGACCCCTCTTTGGTACGATTACGCCATTTCACAACCAAAGAAGCCCAGGTGAATTTCTTGTGCATTCATGGCACAGATGACCGCTCCATATCCCCTAAGGAGTCTATTGATTTTTGCAAAGAATACAAACAAGCCAATTTGTGTTTACTACAAGACGCCAATCACATCAGCGTCTTAATGGACAAACGTGTAGAACATGAAGCATGCCGCTTTTTGCTTTAGGCCAGACTAAAACGCCTAACTCGCTTCCATGTACTGGCGTAATTTTTTCATGGCATTTTTCTCAAGCTGCCTTACACGCTCTGCAGATACTCCATACTTCTCAGCCAAATCATGCAGGGTTAATTTATTATCAGCCAGCCAGCGCTGCTGTAAAATATCCTGACTGCGTGCATCTAACTGCGCCATCGCATGGATTAGTTGCTCTCGCTCTTTGCCTTCGGCATTTTCATTTTCCAAAGCCAAAGCAGGATCATCATTTGCATTAAATAAAAAGCGTTCTGGCGCCTTATAACCGTCATCACTGTCATCCGCATCGGACAAGTCAAATGAAGAGTCCATGACATTAAGACGTTGCTCCATGATCAATACTTCTTCTCGGCTTACGCCCAAATCTTCTGCAACGGCATCTACTTCTTCAGCCGTAAACCAACCCAACCGGTTTTTCATTTGTCTTAAATTAAAAAACAATTTCCGCTGCGCTTTGGTTGTAGCAACCTTGACTATGCGCCAGTTGCGCAAGACAAATTCATGAATTTCTGCCTTAATCCAATGTACTGCAAAAGAAACCAACCGCACACCCATTTTAGGGTCGAAACGTTTGACGGCTTTCATCAAGCCAATGCTTCCTTCCTGGATCAAATCATTTAAAGGCAAGCCATAACCCAAATAACCACGAGCCACTCGCACCACATAGCGTAAATGAGCAAGAACCAACTGCCTGGCCGCTTCTATATCACCATCAGAATGAAACCGTTGTGCATAAGCCACTTCTTCCTCTAAAGTGAGCATGGGAATCTGATTGACACGATGAATATAAGAATCGAGACTGCCTACGGGCAAATGCATTGCAGCAAGTTGCAATTGTTGACTCATACTACTTCCTCCACCAAACTATGCGTTAAACATAAGAATAACAGTTTTAGGTTCTATATCCCTGACCGGTCAAAGACCAAGAGCGCGAAAGGGATTGAGTAAATCAAAGAGGGACTTTGCATTATTTGAATAAGTTACAGCTCGGGCTCAATAGACGCTAACTGCTTTCTCACTGACAAATAAGCCCCCAACCATCCTATTATAGTAACAAAAACCAAGAGGAGCAAGGTCTGCTTTAAAGACAATCCACTAATAGACAAGGCCATTGAGTAAAGAACCAATAATGGATTGAAAGCCCAACTCACCAGATAAATAAACATATAGACCAGTAAGAGAGCCAACACGCCACCCAAAATACCATAAAAAACACCTGAATATAAAAATGGGCGAGCAACAAATGCATCAGTCGCTCCGACCCATTTTAAAACCTGAATTTCATCCTGTCGGCTTTGAATGGCAAATCGCAATGCATTGTTGATAATCAAGATCACCACCATCGCCAACACCACCCCCAAAAGCAGAGTCAACTGATCGACAAAGTGTAACAAAGCATGCCATCGTTCAATCCATGCTCTGTCTGCACTGACTTTATCCACGTCGTTGATCGTATTTAATGCTTGCATTAACGATTCAAAATGGTCTGGCTCCTTGCTTTCAATAGGCGTGATTTCTATCAAGGCCGGGATAGGATTTTCAGGCAACAAAGTCACTACCTCTTGCATGCCTTCTTGCGCTGTCAACTCAGCTAAGCCCTCCATTGCGGTTATTAGATGCGCTTGCGCAACCCCAGGCGTTTCTTTCACCCTTTTAAATACTGCGTCGACCTGGTCATCACTTAAAGCAGGCTGTAAGTAAAGCACTATCTGATTATTGTTTTTCCAGGAATGGGTCCATTGACTCATATTGTTAGAAAAAACCCACAATAAGGCAGGCAAAGCCAAAGCCATGGCAATAACAGACAAGGTCATTAAAGCCGAAGCGGGGTGACGCCCTAACAAACCCAAACCAGAACGGAATGCCTGTAAATGCAAGACCTTATGACGTTGGATGACGCTTAGCATAAAGCCCCCTCCTTTAACATCATAATGCGGTATTTCATTCTTGCTATCAAAGCCAAATCATGAGTAGCAATCAAGACACTCATTCCTGTTTGATTAAGTTGTTCAAATAAAGCCATTATCTCTACCGCAAGCTTGGGATCTAAATTTCCTGTAGGCTCATCGGCTAACAACAAGCGCGGTTTATGGACCACCGCTCTCGCCAATCCAACACGTTGTTGCTCTCCTCCTGACAAGTACAAAGGCCATTGCTTTTCTTTATGCAGTAATCCCACCATATCCAAAGCAGCATGAACACGTTTTGTAATGAGCGAAGAGGGCATCCCCTGAATCTGTAAGGGCAGGGCTACATTAGCAAAAACACTTCGGTCGGGTAGCAAACACGGGGTTTGCAACGTCACTCCCAGCTGACTTCTGTATGCAGCGATGTCCTTCCTTTTTAACTGATTTAAACGAATACCATGGGCTATAATTTGTCCAGAGGTAGGACGTTCCAGCAAGGCAAGAAGTTTCAAAACAGTACTTTTCCCAGCGCCTGAATGCCCCGTTAAAAAAGCCATTTCACCTGCTTGCAAAGAAAAGTTAAGCTGGCTCAGTGCTTGAAAACTTCCAGGATAACGCTTACTTACTTGATCAAATACGATCGTCATGAAATAGTGCATCCACAAATTGTGCCGCATCAAAGGGCATTAAGTTTTCAATCCCTTCCCCTACCCCCAGATAACGAAAAGGAATATGTAATTCATTGGCTATGGCAAACAAGATACCGCCTTTGGCCGTACCATCCAGCTTTGTCATCGTAATGCCATTGATTTCTATTGCCTCATGAAATTGCCTGGCCTGCACTAAGGCATTTTGTCCTATACTGGCATCTAAAACCAACATGGTTTCATGAGGGGCTTGACCATCTAGTTTTTGCAACACGCGTTTTACTTTTTTCAATTCATCCATTAAATGATGCTGAGTATGCAAGCGGCCTGCGGTATCCGCAATGAGTACATCTATTTTCCGTGCTTTTGCTGCTTGCAAGGCATCAAAAATCACGGAAGCACTGTCTGCTCCGGTATGCTGCGCAATAACGGGAATGTTGTTACGCTCCCCCCATACTTGCAATTGCTCTACCGCTGCCGCTCGAAACGTATCACCAGCAGCCAACATGACTTTCTTACCTTCTTGTTGTAATTGCTTGGCTAACTTTCCGATGGTTGTTGTTTTTCCTGCCCCATTGATACCGACCATTAACAAAACAAAAGGCGCCTCATTGGGGGTCGTAAATTGTAAAGCGGAGGACGGACCTAATATCTCGAGCAATTGGTTTTTTAAGGCTTGATAAACGGCATCGCCGTCGGTAAGCTGCTTGCGAGCCAATCCTTGGGTAAGCTGTTGTAACACCCGGTCTGTGGTTGCCATCCCTAAATCGGCGCTAACCAACAGGGTTTCCAACTCCTCCAACAGTTGCGGGTTTATCTCTTTTTTTCCTAACAACAACCGCCCGATACCATCCCCTAATTGATTACGGGTTTTGGTTAAACTTTTTTTAAATCGAGAAAAAAAACCCTCTTTTAATGCAGGGGTTGGTTCTGCAAGACTGGCTACTTCCTCGACCGATGTCACATCGCCTGTTAAGCCTTCAACTGGTTCTATTCCCGACACCGGCTCCTTGTTTTCAATCGGCAAAGGGGATTGTTGGGTAGCAGGCTCGGAAGAAGCAACTTGATTTCGTTTAAACCATTTAATCATTTTAGTGTACAAATCCTAAGAAATATGTAACCATTCACTACATTTTGAATGCTTTTTTAATGAGCACGGTGAAGAGTTACAGCAAATATTAAATTCTATCACCTTTTAACCTTGAGGTTAACTTGTGTACAAAATACTCTTTAGCGTCTTTATACTCTGCTCTTGCCAGGCTTTTAGTCAAGTACAAGAATTCAAGCTTGATAATGGACTAAAAATCCTGATAAAGGAAGACCATCGCGCACCAATTGCTGTCTCCATGATCTGGTACAATGTAGGCTCAGCAGATGAGCCAGGTGGTATGACAGGTGTCTCTCACGCCATAGAGCATATGATGTTTAAAGGAACAACTCAATTCCCCTTAGGTGTTTTTTCTAAGACCATTGCCTCCTTAGGCGGACAAGAAAACGCCATCACCAGTCATGATTATACGATGTACTTTGAAAAAGTAGCCGCCAATCAGCTGGAAACCTGTTTTGCTTTGGAAGCAGACCGAATGAATCATTTGCTCTTGGATGCCGATGAATTTGCCAAAGAAATCAAAGTCATTCAGGAAGAACGCCGCTTACGTACTGACGACAACCCTCAGGCTCTAACTTTTGAGCGTTTCCTGGCAACAGCCCATCTGGCTTCTGCTTATAATCATCCCGTCATCGGCTGGACAAGCGATCTGAAAAATATGACGGTGACAGACCTGAAACACTGGTATCAACGCTATTATGCCCCGAATAATGCCACCCTTGTGGTAGTCGGAGATGTACAAGCAGAACAGGTTTTGGCTCTTGCCAAAAAATACTTCGCTGTCTTACCGCAAAAAAAACTGCCCGTACGAAAAACACAACAAGAGCCCCCTCTTTTAGGCCCTAAAAAAGTCGTGATACACCGCAAAGGCACACTGCCTTTATTATTAATTGGATATACCGTCCCAGCCGTTAACACGGCCAAAATAGCCTGGGAACCCTACGCATTGGAATTGATTGCCGGATTACTCGATGCCGGTAACAGCGCTCGATTGACTAAACATTTAATCCGTCAACAAGGACTTGCCAGCGCCACAGACACGTACTACAACCTGTATTCACGTTATCAAACACAATTCATTGTTTATGGCACCCCCAATTCACAACATACTTTAAAAGAATTACAATCGGGATTGCTACACGAATTAGACGAATTAAAAAAACAGCCCGTTAGCCTCACTGAATTACAGCGCATAAAAAATCAGATCATTGCGCAAAAAACTTTTGAACAAGACTCTATATTTGATCAGGCAATGGCACTTGGGTTATTGGAAACTATTGGTTTAGGCTGGCAACGCCAAAGCGAATATAATGAGGCCATTCAAAAAATTACGCCTCAGCAGATACAGGCGGTGGCGCAACATTATTTTCGCAAAAACAACAGAACCATCGCTGAATTAAATGCTTTATGAGATTTTATATGATAAAACGACATCCTCTTTTATGCTTCATGGCCACATTACTCTTTTTTTGCCATTCAAGTGTTGCCAACACCTTTAAAACAGAACAATGGGTAACTCACAATGGCGCTAGAGTGATTTTCTATCAGGCCATGGAAGTACCTATGCTCGATATCAGTTTGGCTTTTGCTGCAGGCTCTGCTTATGATGGCAAAAGCTATGGCCTAAGCGCCCTGACTACTCAATTGCTTAACGATGGCTCGGCAGGTGTGAATGCCAGCACCATTGCTGAAACACTGGCCGATACTGGGGCTCAATTTGATGTCACCACCAATAAAGACATGGCCATTTTAAGCTTAAGAACCATCACTCAAAAAGCAGTTCTAAACAAAGCAATGGCTTTATTTTCCCAAATCATTAGTCAACCTAATTTCTCACAAGACGCGGTAGACCACGAGAAAAAACAACTCCTGATGGCCATTGAGCAAAGGAATAATACGCCTAATGAACTGGCTACTACCTTATTTTTCCAATCTCTCTATGGAAACCATCCCTATGCACATCCTGCCACTGGCTCGAAAGAAAGCCTCAATGCCATCAAGCAAAAACAGATCACGCAGTTCTATCAACGCTATTTTGTTGGCAATAACGCCGTTTTGGTTTTTGTAGGAGCGATAGACAGCCTCACCGCCCATCAATTAGCAGAGCAACTCACCCAGGCATTACCCAAAGGCGAGCAAGCTCCCCCGTTGATGAAAGCAGAACCTTTAAGCAAAGCACAACACCACCACCAGGACTTCCCTTCTACTCAAACGATAATCCGTCTGGGACAACTGGGCATTGATCACCACAACCCGCACTATTTTCCTCTGGTCATGGGCAATTACATCTTGGGCGGTAGTGGCTTAGTCTCCAGGCTCGCCGTGGAATTACGTGAAAAAAGAGGCCTCACCTATAGCGTAGACAGCCAGTTAATTCCCATGCCAGGCCCGGGTCCTTTTTTCATTAGTTTAGCCACTAAAAAAGGACAAACTCAGGAAGCTATCCAGCTAGCAGAGAACATACTACAAAATTTTATTGCTCATGGCCCCAGTGAACAGGAGCTATTGGCAGCAAAACGCTATCTAACCGGCAGTTTTCCTTTGTCTTTATCCAGCAATAAGGCCATAGCCAGTTTACTGTTACGCATGACATTTTATCGACTCCCTGATGATTTTTTGTCTACTTACATCACTCGGATTAATCAGGTAACAGCAGAAGACATTCGCTTGGCTTTCCAACAAGAAATTAACCCCCATGCTTTGCAATGGCTAACCGTAGGACCATCTTGAAACAAGAAATTAGAATCATAGGCGGTTTGTACCGCGGTAAAAAAATCACCTTTCCAAACAGTGAAGGACTAAGACCGACAGCTGACAGGGTAAAGGAAACTTTATTTAACTGGCTCATGCATGACATTAAAGAAGCCCGTTGCCTTGATGCCTTTGCCGGCAGTGGTGCGCTTGGTTTTGAGGCCTTTTCTCGTGGTGCCGCCTGCGTCGATTTAATAGAGCAATCCCCTCTTGTTTATAAGCACTTGCATCAAATCATCAGTCAATTTAACACACCAAAACTTCAGCTTGTTAACGCCGACTCTTTGGTTTATTTGCAACAAACAAAAAAACAATATGATGTAATTTTTCTAGACCCCCCTTTTGCCCAAGACTATATTCCTCGGTGTCTGGCATCCATTATTAGGCAGCAAGTGCTGGTAAAAGGCGGGTTAATTTATATTGAGTCACCTCATATCCTGACCTTGGATGACAAGCAATGGGAGCTCATGAAGCTTAAAAAAGCAGGACAGGTCTTTTATGGCCTTTATCAATATACAGGCCCAAATACTTTTCCTATTTAATTTGTAACGAGGGGCCACGTTCACCGAAAAGCCCTGATTGGTGTTTTTTTGCGACCAGACAGCTCATCCTGCGCTTAAAGCATGCAAAAGGTGGTGAATAGACCCTTTCGTGTTAAAGCGAGTAGACCTTATACAGGTCTACTCTTTACAAAAACACTGCTGTTGTCTGAAGTTGCAACAGGAGTCGTCTTTTCTGGCTTGAAAAGTGCCAGATCCAAGGCATCAATCAATGCATTCGAGCGACGATGACATTTAGTTATCACATCAGGATGAGCACCTATTGATTGCAAAGGATGCAATAAAGAAGACTCTATTTTTTTATCCCCTTTAAAATCAAAGCCATCTTCTGTATCAGTCTGCAATAGCCAAGTATCCAGTGACTCTCTTGGCGATGAAGCAGTAACCAAACCGGCTAATTTATTGCGTAAAGGACTTTCTGCCGGGATGAACTCCAGACATTGATGCCAATATTCTTGTACTCGCTTAAGATCTTTGATTTTTATACTATAGGTAATGGCTTTAAAGTATACTTCGCTATAACCTGGATATTCCGATAACAAATAATCAAAACAATGCAATGCCTTTTCTTGTTCATCCATCATGGCATAAGTCACCGCCAAATGTTTTAAAATCAATTTATTGCGATAATAATCCGGATACGATGTTAATAAAGTAATGGCCTCTTGATAACGATTTAATGCGCGATAACATAAAACACGTTGCACATAAGTAAATAATGATTTGCCCGCAGCTTGATGCATTAAATCTAATTGCAACAACGCCTGCTCATACTCTTTATCGTGCATTAAAAGCAACACTTTTAATCGCAAGTATCCTGTTGTTTTTTCTTCATGCTGCCCCATACGAGTGTAAAATTTGTCTTTATTTTCCCCCGTAAATTGAGCACTGAAAACATAGCATTGCCATAAAGATTTCAACCAACCCAAATGAGAAAAATCAGCCAGTGCCGCTTCATAACAGCCTATAGCCTGACTATAATGCTGTTGCATAAAATGCCATTTACCCCGCAGTGCGTTGGTTTTTGCTTCCGATGGCAACTGGGCAATTAATTCGTAGGCTTGCGTGAATTGATTGTTTTGCATATAACAATGAGCCAAGGCATGCAAAACCTGAATTCGCTCCCTCGCCGATAAAGAATTGGCTAATAATGCAGCATAAATGGTCTGCGCTTGTTCAACATGCGCAGGAGTACCCAATTGTTGATGGCAATAGGCCATGTTCATCCGGGTCAAACGCCACTCAGCACCCATTCGCTCCAAGTGCGCTACATGTTGATACGCCTTTAATGCATCCTGATATTGTCCTAATGCCTTGCAACAAGCAGCCCAAGCCAAATACAGCGCCTTTTCTTGTTGACCAGGAAAAGTACTCAACGTCTTCGGTAGCCAGACCAAAACCTCGTCATAATGCTCTAACTTAACCAGGCATCTGATTTTCATTAAATACCATTCTATATTTTTCGCAGGCGCATGTAACCAGCGATTGACTTGCTCCAAGTCATCGAAAGATCCACTCTCTAGCATTTGTCGGGCCCGAGTCATCTCCAAATGAGAGACTTGAATTTCCTTACTTTGTCGCTCTTGCTCTAATATGGCTTGTTCACAAGAATGTCTTATGTCAATGAATTGTTCTGTAGCCAAAATCCCGTCTTTCAATAATCGAGTCCAGCGGCGAATGAACAGTTTTACCGACAATTGCTTTTGCAATGCGTCATTAATTAATTGAAAAAACAGCTGATATTCTTGCCATAAAGCATCCAGGACAGCGGCACTATTAACAAAATCCGTAGTATTTTTTACAGGCTCAGACTGCAATACCTCAGCAAAGGCTTGAGCTATTTTACGCCAATACAAAGGATATTCTTGGCCCGTCACCTCATTCACTATTCTTTGATAAACAGCTTGCCATGTCCTGTAGTTGGCTTTATTGCTCAATACCACGGTTTGTCCAGCTTCTACTAAAAAGGCTTCATCTAGCTGTTGCGTTAACAACTGTAATAAATCCACATCAAGCGCAATCAGCTCATGATGTTGCCGACAAAGATGAATGAAATCTGCATAAACCACTCGTTTATCAGCCGCAGACATCCCTACAAAATGTTGTAGCAACAAATAAAGCTGCGGTGCAGTTCGCAAAGGAGACAGGACTAACTCATGTAAAAGAAAATGATAATCGTCGATGGAATACTCTTTCGCCTGCGCCAAAATAGCGGCCAAACTATCAAACAAGAGGTCTTTACCTTGCAACAACTCCGTCGCATAAGCAGTATAATAGGCTTTGATTTCTGATAAACTGATGTTTACTTTATTGCCGGCCAACAAAGTAAACCACTTTTGCACGACCTCATCTTGCTGTGTTTTGTCTAGGTCATTTTTTTCTTTCAATATCGACTGCGCCAAAGTACAGAGCGTTTTCAGCACCCCATTGCTTAAACTATTTTTATGCTGAAATAAAACAGAGAACAGCTGATAACTGTATAGCGCACGCTGACGTAGGGAAATCGGCACTATCTCTATATTCTTTTTACTCAAAAAGCGTTCTATATGATTAAATGAAAGCAACAAGCCAAGACATTGCTCTTCCGACAACACGCGTCCTTGTTTAACTGAGTCAAAAGTTTTTGCCAATGCAGCATAAAAACTGAGCAATGAATTACAAGCAAGAGTCAGGTGTCTACCAGACTCATCCGCATTGGTCATTTTAATAATATTTTTTATACTTTGTTCCAAAAAAGCAAAATCAGGATATTTGGTCGTTGCGATGTAACACAAACCCAAGATCTCTGTTTCTAATAAATGCACCCCACGCTGTCTTGTCTGCTCTAAAAACTCGATGACGGCAGTCAGACGCTTAAGGTCAGGCCTAACACGACAGACAGTCATGTACAGATCATTCATCATATGGTGCGTATCACGCTCAATCCTTTCATAGTCAGCACTGCTTAACGAAGCATCCCTTGAGCGTTCTGCTGATTTCAATTTTTTAAACAACTCCTGCGCCAAAGCAAGCTCTGTTTCTAATTGAGGATACTGAGCAAGACTTTCTGCCGAAGAAGTAATATGCAACGCCAAAAAAGCAAAACCATTAACCAGCGCGATAAGATCAGCACCAATATCATTCAATGCATTAACGAAAGGAACCAGATCTCGAAAAAAATAGGGCCGTCTTTTTAATAAAACAAAGGGATCGCCACCTTGTTGTAGCACACAGGCCGAATACAGCTCAATAACATGTTGGTAAATCGCCCTTAATCGGTGTACAGAAGGACCTAACTGTGCGGGATTTCTAATCAGTGCAAGATGCTCTGGCGCCTGAACTAATTCTTTGACTTTCAATACTTGGGCGTACAACGACGGACTTTCCAAGAGTCCAGCCCCTCTTTGGCTCAAAGCAAACAAGGCATCAAAATCTTGCTGATACCGTTCAACATAACGCGCTGCTTCTGATTGAGGTTTTGCTTTTTTCTGCTTGTTTCCTGATGGCATTATGGTGATCTCAAAAGCGCATACCATATCACAAAATGAAGAAATAACAAGCACAAAGGGCTTTTTTTGCCCTTTAGTTTCAATTAAAAAGACACCCTCCTTTATCGGGACAAGACAAACTATGACTTGACAAGGAACCGTGCTCCTGTTTCAATCATACAGAATTGCTCCATTATCTTTTAAGTATCTTGAATGAACACTAAAATTGTCATTATATGTCTTTTTTCTGCGCTGATTACAGGATGCCACGCGACCTTTAAAAAACCACCTATGAATAATCCCAGCGATGATGCCTCTATCAAATTGGCTGAAGCAGCTGTCTCTGTTAGCGATTCGATGCTTGAAATGGCAAAAATAGAAAAAGTGATCACCCCGCCGGGGAAAGACAATACGCTGACCATACCTAACGCATACAATTTACAAGTTCGTGCCAGTGTAGACTGGTCGGGTCCTATTGAAGAATTAACTGAGCGAATAGCCAAAGCAGCGCATTATAAAATGCGTGTTTTAGGTACTCAGCCTGCGATTCCTGTTCTTATCAGTTTAAGTATTAAAGATGACAGTTTGGCTGAAATTTTACGAAACATTGATTATCAGGCAGGAAAAAAAGCGGATATTCACGTTTATCCTAATAGCCAAATCGTTGAGCTGCGCTATGCTAAAACTTACTCCTAATCTCCTGGCCTTGTCTTTTTCTTTTCTTTTAGTAAGCTGCGCTTCAAAAGGAAATATAGGCGATACTGATTCTTTAGCCGGCATTCAATCGATGTCCAGCCCTAAATACAGTCGCCAAAAAAAGCAAAAAGTCAGTAAAATTAGAGAAATGGCACTAAAAGAAACGGCTTTAAGCTTGGGCGCACAGTCTGGTCTGGCCTGGCGTGCAAAAATTATAGATGAAGCATTGGTAAAGCAAACACGCAATCTCGATACCATTTACGATTTTAATGCCTTGGTATTAGAACATAATGTACTGCCGCCAGTTCTATTAGAAGGACGTCATACATTAAACCTTGCCGACACACAAAGCATTCGTGTTTCTGACCGCACGTATAAAGTAGCCAAGCAAGCACGATTTATTACCACACCGCCAACCTGGCGTCAGTATTTGTGGATGGACTATACCAAACCGGAAGCCCCCAATCTGTTTCTGTTACCAAAAAATAAAATAGAAAAAGAAATCTGGTGTATTTATACGGCAAAAGGCTGGAAAAATGGTGTAGAGCAGGCTAATACTATATTGGAAGAAAGCCAGGCACGTCTTAAAGAAGATTTTTCCGGTATGATTTTATATAGAAAATTACTGGCCATGAATATGGTCTCACCACCTTATGTCTCTCATACCGATTTAGGCGTCACCGGTGATGAATCTGAAATACGTATTGATGATCGTGTATTACGCATTACCGCCTTGCCTGCTCTTAATACCAACAGCGACCAATGGAGAGCGGCCGTTGCAAAGGATGAAAACGCTTTAGAACAATTAAGCCATATGGAAAAAGTAGCCAATCAATCACAAATTGTTATCACCAACAAAATATGGCAGCCTGTTATCACGCCAGTTAACTAATATGGTTTTAAAATGACAAATATTTGCTTAATGCCTGATGAACCCACTCGATTTACGCCAGCTTTTATGGAAAAAATGTTGGAACATGCACAGCAACTGGATGCCTCAGACATCACCATACAAACGGGAGAACCTATTTATGCCGAAGTGTATGGCAGGCTGCTTAAAATCACTAATCGGCGTTTATCCAATACGGAATTGGGTGATTTAATTAATGCCATCTACGGCCCTAATGCCACCACTCAATTACTTTCCGGGCATGACATTGATACCCATTATGAATTTCGCCCTAACCGTGGCGTCCGCTTTCGCTATCGAGTCAATGGTACCGCATGCCTGGTCGAAGGACATGATGCCATTCAAATCACTTTAAGAACGATACCGACCACACCACCTCAACTGAGTACCATGAACCTGCCAGACAATGTACTGGAAGCCATCTCGCCTCAAGAAGGCATCGTTTTTATTACTGGAGCCACCGGCTCTGGCAAATCCACGCTGCTGGCATCGATCATTCGTGAATTAATAGAAAAAGAAGACTCTAATAGAAAAGTGCTAACCTATGAAGCACCTATTGAATTCGTTTATGATGAAATTGAAACCATTTCTTCGGTAGTAAGCCAGTCTGAAATCCCTCGCCATTTACCTAATTTTGCTGATGGTGTGCGTAATGCGCTAAGAAGAAAGCCCCGCTTGATTATGGTGGGTGAGTGCCGTGATGCCGAGACCATTAGCGCGGCACTCGAAGCCGCCCTGACAGGTCACCCGGTATACACTACCTTACACACATCTGGTGTGGCTGAAACCATGCGACGTCTGGTCACCTCTTTCACCGGAGAAGAACGATTGGGGCGTACAGTTGATATTTTAGAAACCATCCGCCTTTGCATTTGGCAAAAATTAGTTCCTACCGTCGATGAAAAACGGGTGGCCCTAAGAGAATATCTGGTTTTTAATGAAGAAGTTCGCGATATTTTACTTGAAAGCGATCCGAATGAAATAACCACGACGACCCGTAAACTAGTCCGTCAGCGAGGCCAGCTGATGACACAGGATGCAAAAATAAAATTTGAGCAAGGCATTATTAGCGAGCGCGTCTATAAATTAATTATTGCTGGCGCAAAGGAATACCAACAAACCTAGCCCCCCCTCTATAATAGACATTCCTAAAAATTCAAGCAGCGTGCTTTAGCCAGAGCGTATCCCCAAAGCGCTCTGGCATGATTGATGAGGTATTTAGAATACGATCATTTAAATATCTGTAATAACTCTACACATGACAAAAAAACCTGTCATGTACAGAGCTGTAATAATGCAATCTATTTACATCATGTAACAATGTTATTATGCTGAAGCTTTATATTTTAAGGATTCAAGGATGAAGCTTAAGTTATTATTCCTCAGTTTATTATCTATTCCTAGCTATGCCGGCACGATGGGCGATATACAAAAACCAGGTATTCTGTATGTAGCAACGTTTAGTATAGGTCCTACTTGGGCAACACCAGGACAGCAGCAAACTTTAAGCTTAACCCCAGAAATTGAAAAAACCTATACCGCTTACAAGCCGAGCAATACCTTAGCTGATGGCGAAGTATTTTTGGGCATTAAAAAAGATTTACCTTACAATCTGTTCACCCATGTAGGTATTGCAGGGGGATTAACCAGTCAGGCTGGACTTTCTGGCCAAGTTTGGGATGATGCAGACCCAAGTTTTAACAATTACATCTATGGTTATCATATTCAACAGGGACATGTGGCATTAAAAGCTAAAGTATTTAAAGATTTTCATTACAGCCTATTACCTTGGGTTAGTGGGAGTGTCGGTGTTGGTTTTAATCGTGCCCATGGCTTTTATAATCAAGCCTTAATTTTTGAGGCTATACCGCAAAATAATTTCGGCGATCATACACAAACGAGTTTTACCTACACCGTCGGTGCTGGCCTGCAAACCATCATTAATTCAAATTGGCAGGCTGGTATTGGTTATGAGTTTGCGGATTGGGGGCAAAGTCATTTGAATCCAGCACTCGGTCAAACTCAAGGCACGGGCTTAAGTCTCAGTCATTTATACACCAATGGATTGATGTTTAATCTTACTTATATTTCATAAGGATAATGATGATAAAAGGAATTTTAGTTTTAATGGGTTTCAGTGCTATCGCCTCTGCCGGAACTCCTGTATGTAGGTAATAATACCATTTCGATTTGCCCTTTTGAGGCGGATGGTTCATTTGGGGTTTGTACAGCGTCAACTGACCTAAATTTTGATGGAATAGTTAGCACATGGCTCAGTTAAGGTGAAACAATCCAGAAGGCAATCAGGTATAGTAGTTCAAATGACGTGTTACAGTAAAAAAGGAGCCCTTATTTTATTTTGGCCGTGAGTAGTAATAGAACTTTCACGAGCATAACCTTTGATGGAAAGCTTCCGTATAACAAAGCTAATGAGTCATTTATAATTTATAACAACCTATAAGCAGGCAAAATTTACCGGCAAGATAAAAAAGTCTATTGTAAAAAAATAAAAATTCGTCATCATAGTCGCACGCAATAAAAATACATAAGGATATGTCCGTGCGAAATCATCGTTCTATTCATGCCATACATCCGTTCACTATGGCATGCAGCGCTCTGTTATTACTGTCTCTGTCTCCATCAAGCATGGCGGCTTCATACCAGGCCAGTGTCTACGGTGGCGGCACCAGCACCACCTTTAACCATATAGGCCCGGTCACCTTCCTGGAAGAGACAGACACGCTTAACCCCACCAATACTCTGGCCACATCAGGAACCTGGGGATTAGCTGCCGCTTTAAGAACCAATACCCTTCCTGAGGGCTTAAAAAAATGCATCGAAGAGGTGTCTTTTGGGCCTGAATTTTTCTATGTTAATGGCAATTCTACTGGCGATGTCTGGCAATACCAATTGCCAGAGATGAATAATTTGACTTATAAAATTTCTACTAGCAGCTACAGATTGTTAGCTACTAATGAAATTACCTTTAAACCCTTAGCGCCCAAGACCTTTCCTTTTTTTGCCTGGGGAATAGGATTTGCCGCCAATGAATCCTCTTATCAGGAATACCCCAGAGCCACATATGATTCGCCCGGACTTAGTCTGGCGGCCAAAACCCAATATCAATTTGCCTATACTTTTGGTGGTGGCTTAAAAATTGATGTGTCTGACATCGCCCATACCAATCATCCTGTTTTGCTTAGCTTTCGCTATTTGTATGCTCATCTGGGTTCTGCTGATGTGTCCAATCAATCCAGTACCGTGGTGACAACCCCTATTGAAGTTAATCTCTATACACAAACCTGGGTGGCTGGGCTAACTTATTTATTTTAATTTTTTGTAAGGATACTTCTTGATGAAGCGTTTATTATTTTGTTTACTCGTTTTGCTCATACCCATCAGTTTTTTCCAGACAATCCATGCGGCAACGAACCCTTTTAGTATTGCACAAGGCACACCAGTACAAGCTATGGTGGCAGGCAGTTCTCAAGGCGTTCATTTTATCATCAGTAGCGCAGCACCTAAAAATACGCCGGTCGTAGTCACCTGTAGTTTCATTCCTGATGATCCCAGCGCACTGCAATACTCCTTTAATAATGCAGGATGCGTTGCAGGGGTCGGTGTTTATAATGGTAATCCAGTAGACACTTTAGTCAGCTTTACTATTCCTGGCAATATAACAAGCACTCAAAAAGGCAAATTAATCTTCAGGCAAACCAATGGCCGAGGCTATTCAACGACCATTCCTGTTAGCATAGCGGTTAAAGCCAACTCGCAACGGACTATTACCGTTACCAATTATTGCACCAGGCCTAATGGGGCAGGAAAAAGCACAGGTAATGATATTGTGCTGGGTATTATTTCTTCTGCAACCCCGGCCAAAAACCAATATACCTCTTATACATCATGCAGCAGTAATGCGGATTGCAGTATTTTTACCATTTACTCTACCTGTGTAGGTCTTGCCGCTGACGGCTCTTGTCCTGGTGGAAACTGTTATTGTGGCGGCGGAGCCTGCTCAAGAGACAGTGATTGTGTGAATTCACATTCCGGCACTTGTCAAAAAAATGCCTGTACTTATTGTGCAACAGACAGCAACTGTATGACCGGCTCATCTTGTAATACAACAGCCAACCTATGCTATTTTTCTTTCCCCACTCCCAGCAAATACCAGCTGAATGCCTATACTTTTGGAGGCAGAGCTGATTCAGCCACCATTACCTTACCAGACCATACAGCCGCTACGGGCTTTACTCAAGTATTCAATGGCCGCATTAGCCCCAGGGTAGGCTGTACTCTCACTAATAGCGAATACTCCGATTGTAATGTCGCCGATTGTGGTACAACCACAGGCTCTGGTGCTTGCAACTTTGCCCGCAACGCCTTTGCCTCTCCTTATCCATTGGCTGAGTTTACCCTTATTGGCACAACACCGGACACCTATGATCTGTCCTTAGAAAGTGGGGCGACTGTTGCCATGTCCATGTATCCTACTCCCGGCAGTGCCGCCTCACCCAATGCCTACGGTAATCCTTATATTTGTGGTCTGCCAGGGGCGACAGTGGAGGTGCAAACCAACAGTGGACAACAAAACATCGGTAAAAGTACCTGGGCATTTAATCTGCCATCGTACTTAAATTCCCCGGTCTACCAATTACGCTGGGTAGATACAAGTAACGGAACATCGTGTAGCAGCGATGCAACTTGTCAAAGTATAGACTCCTCCTACTATTGTGGCCTGACTAAAGCCAATGAAACAGGTGGAGGCACTACTACCTGTGGCAAACCCCTGGGCTATTGGACTTTTGATCAGATTTGCACAGACAAGAGTACCTTTACTTTCAAAAATGCAAACAACGACACCATTGCTTCTTGTGGCACAGATTATGGCTCTAATACCTACGCCGACTTACTGGCCTGCTCAGGGGCTGCGGCTGCCAGCTGCTATAATGAAGGCAGCAGTAATGCGGTTTGTGGCGGCTGTGCGAATTGGCAAGATTACAACATCATCGTCCCTACCAGTAAGTATATTGTTCCTCAATGCTCATACCCTAATACCTACTGGGTGGGTTCAAGCAAATTTGATGCCCCCGGAGTATTACCTTTTGTGACCTGGCTAAAACAAGCCTGCACCAGCTGCTATGCTTATCCCTACGATGATAAAAGTTCGACCTTCACCTGTCCTGGCAATACAGGACAAAGTGCTGTGAACTATAACATCGATCTTTGTCCTGAAAACAAAGGCTTAACACCCGCTTAAGCCGCTTTGATAAAAGGCACAACTCATTTTGAGCCCGTTGTGCCTTTTGTTCTTATTCTCCTCTCCAATCCAAGGCAAAATATCCTGCTGTAGAAAAAGAAAGCCCTTCCTCTTCAACAGGTTCAGCTTCAGGATACGCTCTTTTGAATAAGCGGCATATTTTTCGCTGATCTTCTTCTTTAAAAAATGCAAGCACTTGCGTAGGAGCCAAAGGATAAAGCGTACTGATCTCATCCGCTTGCCTTGACTCTTCGATGGCATGGTAGATGGCATCGAGTAAAGCATGCGCGGCCTTGATTTTTAGTTTTAATGGACTTTGTTCCGGCTGAAATAAAGTAAAGGGAAAGAACGACCAGCCCCCCATCTTCTCTTTGCTGGGCTGCGGCCTCTTTTCGATGACGGCAAACTGAGCATAACACTGCACAACTGAATGAATCAGTGCCTGCTTTAATGCCTGCTGATCAGCTGCCACGGGGGCATTATGGAGCAGCCACTCCAGCTGTTGCAGGCAACTTACCACCTCTTTGGCTTCCTTGACATGACGAGTCTCCAAAAAAAATAAAGACGCCGTTTCTGCCGACAAAACCTCGCAAAGCTGTGGTGGAATAGTCCAAAAAACGCGCACACCTTCCTCACCGATTTTATTCCTATAACTTACTTTTTGGCCTGATTTTTTGACATGCGCATGCATGGGACCAGTGCTATGCAAATAAAAAATTTCATTCGGCCCGCTATAGCGAGGTACGGTAGGATGCTGACCGTTTTCAGTCAAAGAATGAATTTGCTCTACTGATAATACCGCATTTAAAGCCTTAATCACGGTTGACTTGCAGGTATGAGCATCGCGAACATGTGGCCCCCAATAATCCAATCCAACCCTCAGCTCAAAAGGTTTTAATCTGGAAGGCCTGTTTTCCACTCGTGCTCGAGCCTGCTCTATACTGTATATCACACTGGAGAAAGACTCATAGGGATAACTTCTGACGGACGGCTGAGGGGTTAATTTTAAAAAATCAGCCGCCTCTTTAATCGCCTCATCTTCTTGCTCGGCCAGGTCGTTCATGTATCGCGTAAAGGAATCAAATTGCTCGCTGGTTAATTCAAATGTTTTTCCATGCAAGCCAACCCCTCGGTCTAAATAGCGTGTTTCTTCATGACGCCATTTGCCATGATTGCCAATAAAATCTACATCAACACGCACACTGGATTTTAATTTTTTCCACCAGGACTCCGGATGGTCGGTTGAAGGAACCCCATAAAACCCCCAGGAATCAACCACTTCCAATTTCTGTAATGACTCATCTAATTTTGATAAAAGAATGCAACTATGCCATAACCAATTGGATTCCAACTGCGTATCCATAGAGCAAAAAGTTACTGTGTATTTCATCAGCTATCCTTGTTAAGTTGGGTAATCTAACTTATTCGGGATAAAGCAAGCTGTCAATCCAGAACATCTCATTGCCTGATAAAAAAGTAGCTTCACCAAAGGCACTAATTTTTTACCTCGCTGCTGGCAATATTGGCGGTTATCATACTTTGTTGCAATTGTGATGCGATATCATTGGGTAACTGCGGCAATAAAATGGTACTCGATTTATTATTTGCCCCTATTTCTTTTAACGTATCGAAATATTGGGTAATTAATACCAGATTCATTATCTCAGCAGAACTTACCCCAGGTATCGATTTTTGAAAATCCTCGACGGAATGACTTAGCCCATCAATAATTGCTTTCCGCTGATTGGCTATCCCTTCACCTTGTAATTGCTTACTTTCAGCTTCCGCTTCCGCTCTTTTGACCATCAATATTTTTTCCGCTTCGCCTTTAGCCTGCGCTGCAACTTGTAGACGTTGTTGTTCATTAATCTCATTCATTGCATTTTTTACTTTAGCCTCTAGCTCAATATTGGTTACCAATGCTTTGACAATCTCAAAGCCGAAGTCTTTCATAGTGCCAGTTAAATGATTTTTAACGGCATTAGCAATGGTATCTTTCTTCTCAAAAATATCATCCAGGATCATCGTTGGTGTTTCAGAGCGGACTAAATCAAGAACATAGGCTGTAATTTGCTGCGTGGGATCTTCCAGTTTATAGAATGCATCATAAATACCATCTTCTTTAATGCGATATTGTACGGAAACTTGAATCTGAACAATAACATTGTCTTTTGTTTTTGTTTCAACCTTAACATCTAATTGTTGAATTCTTAACGATAATTTTCCTGAAATCCAATCAATAAAAGGTATTTTAAAATTAAGCCCTGCATGCGCAATAGCATGATATTTTCCTAAGCGCTCAATCAACGCCACCTCTTGCTGCTTGACAACAAAAAGGCCTGTTATGATAAAAATCAGCCAGATAATACCGATGGCCATGAACAGTTCAATCATGGTTTATATCCTCCTTATGGTTATCATTTATTGCTCTGTGCAATATGATTTTTAGCTTTATAACTCTTGCATGCAACGTGATAAAAAATAGCCTCTATCCATAGGGCTCATCTACTTCTATATGCCTTATTCTGCGCTGTGCTTTGATTAATATTGCTTTGGTAAGCAGGGTAATTGCTAATGTTATTGAGATATTCCTCTTGTTGATTGAGAATTAACTCAATCCATCTGGCCTGATCTTGGGGAGGCGAGTCATTGACGCGTAAAATCGGCATGGAGTCGGTTTCCCTGTTTTTTAAGATACTTTCGTCAGTCTGCCATGAAAACAAGCAAGCCCCCGTTGATGGATGAAAAGGGTTTAATTCAATGACGATCACCCTATCGCCAATCAGGGCAAGATCAAGAATGTAATTGTCCAATTTGATTAAAGGACTTAGCTCTTCAGCAAAATTTTTTAAGCGCTTGACTATTTTCTTTTGTAGCTCGGTGTCATTGTAAGATGGATAATGGCAATAGGTATTATATTGTGAAATGGCAGTGACTTTATTTTGATAAACAAAAAGCCGAAACTCATGTTCTTGCCTCAGTTCAGCTTCCCATTCCCTAAGAATAATGGCAGTGGACCACTGGTCTTCTTCACTTGCAGAGCAACGAATGGCTTCCAGCAAATCGGTATACACTCTTTCACTGGTTAAGATAAGATTAAATATTTCTTGAGTAGTACGGCAGTTTAAGTTTTTCATCTGCAGATCGGTTAACCCAATGAGTTGTTCATTCAATGACGTATTTTTTTGTACAATATCTTGATAAGCCTGGAAACCGGCTGTATTTAAATCACGTATGGCAATGCCATCTTTGGGAGATCGGTTTGACATGCGAATAAAAACTTCTTTTCCGTGAAAGTCCTCTTCAAGAATAGAGGCAAGGGTATTTTCCATCTCCGCAATAATGAGCCGGTCTTGTCTGGTGAGGGTATTTGCATGACCAATCATTACTTCACGGTAGTAATGTGTAAACGCGATGGCTGTTTCTTTGTCTATGGCAATAATACGGCTCGTGAATGTATAAGGTTCTAATTTTTTGTACCACTGCTCAAAATCATAGGCATGGTGAATTTTTTTCTTATCTAGCGAATGAGCGAAAAGAGGGGATTGCATTTCGGGATTTAAATTAGATAACACGGTGCTTTGTTCCGCTTTTTTTCGTGCAAAGAAATCAAAAAATTTTAGCATGGCATCCAACTTTTTTTAAAAATAGTACTGTATATTATAACAGAACTTATGCATCATGAATTCAAGACCTCATTATCGTACAGGGCAACCGCGTCTAACTGCTTATTGCTAACCCCAATCGGCTACGTACCGCGCTTTATGCGTAGAAGCTAATTTATCACTCGATACAAGATGGTATGGATACCGTGCATAAAGCACGGTACGTAGCCAGAAAAAGAACATTTAGTGCTCAAAATTTAGATGCGTTTGCCCCGCATTATCGTATGCTATTACTGACCGTATTTTCTTTGTTATCATTAGGAGTTAAGCTTGTGGCATCTATTTTAGATCGAAGGTGATTCGCACGCTGCTTGAATAGATTAAAAACGCCAAAAGGCTCACTGCTCTTATTTAGCGCTACTGTTGCCTCTTTTTTAAATGCATATGGTGCATTTAGTTTTGCTGATATGGGCTCATAAAGAACGGCCCCGTCATTTTTGGGAGTATAGCTTTCATTCCTGGTTACTTTCAATGAGGTTACAAAGCAGCTGGATACGTTATTGCGAGGAAGGACACTTGAAACTTGAGTCATAATACCCTCATCCACGACAACATCAGGACTCTTATTGTCTCTTGCTTTGGGAATATGCGCGGCACCACCACAAAAAACAACCAAGGTATCCGATGGGTATTTATTGACTAGACGCACAATTTTATTAGCAGCCACCCGATTGGTATCCTGAATCCTTGCATGACTTTCTCCATATCGACGATTTAAAAAATCTTTAAATCCTTCCTCATCATATGAATGGTCTTTTAAGGCAGCTAAAATATTATTCTCTTTTTGCGAATCAGGATTTCCTTGCTCATCCTGGAAAATTGATGGCATGTGCTGACGCGCCTCAACATACAGTTCCGCTTTCGTGCTTCCTTGAATAAATAGGCCAGGAGCTGACTCTTTATTTTCAAGCCCATGAACTATAGCCCCTGAATCTATCAAGTACAACAGCGCATCGCGATCATGATCATTTTCTGCCAGCGTACTCCTAATCTTATCTGTAGAATAACTGGAGCTACGCCCAAATTCTTTTTTTTCCGGAAGATCTTCAGTGACAATGACTATTTTTTTCCCGCCCGTACCATGCTCTTGTACTGCATGAGCCAGTGCAATAAGTGCGCTAGAATTGATATGATCTTCCCCAATTAACAAGACTTCTGTTTTAGAGCCAGCTGTATTTATCTTATTTCTAAAATAATCACCAAAGACAGACATTTTGATCTCAATTTAGGCATCTTTAATTAAGTATAGATGCCCACAATCTGTTGTCAAAAAAAAGAACATTTGGCGCTAAAGATAAATCAATTGGTTTTTTTATTATTTAATGGTGATTTCATATTTCGACTTCCGCCATTTATACCTAATTCGTTCCGCCGGCATAGCACGCGTCTCGAAGGACTTTCTAGGCGAGTTGATTGGTCAAAGAATTACTTTTTTCTGAGCAGTTATCTAAATCAAGCTGATTTTAAAATCGCTAGTATGAAGAAATTTGTGCTTAATTGAGCATTTTCCTGGATGCCTCTGACAAGCTGAATCACATAAGCGCTGGGAACCAATGGTTAACACGCTCTATTAAAGAAATAAATTATACAAGCAATCATTTTCCCTCCGATACAATCTCTGATTATTGTTTAGATGATTACCGCTATCTCTATTAAGGCGTGATTGAAGTTCGCGAATACGAACCTCCAACTTTTTCATCACAACAGTCAGTTCTTCGATAATTTGTAATAAAGCTTTCATTGTTACCGCAGATGTTTTCATGCTGTTATTTGATAATAAATAATTGTTGCGTTTTTGAAATTATTTCTCTGTCCATGGAACAAAAAAAAACAGTCATGCCCGCGCAGGCGGGCAACCATCCATCAAAATAATCCGATACCAAAATCAAGCCACTGTGGATTGTTTTGCTCGATAAGGTTTATTTTCCATTGTCGGTTCCCTTTCTTGATTCGTTTTTCTCT
>PEQM01000010.1 GCA_002786205.1 Legionella sp.
CCATTGCATTTACATGGGCTCATCGTACTGGCGAAGGGCAGAATGAGCAAAAGCCAATAAAAATCAAAACACATGGCAGGCCTGCAATTAGTTTGTTTCGTTATGGTCTGGATTTTTTGTGCGACTCTATACTTGGTTTATGATGAGATTCATTCTGATGTCTACGAAGCAATAACCAGAGAAAAACGAATCAAGAAATGGAACTGACAATGGAAAATAAACCTTATCGAGCAAAACAATCCACAGTGGCTTGATTTTGGTATCGGATTATTTTGATGGATGGTTGCCCGCCTGCGCGGGCATGGCAGGTTTTTTTCTCATGTACAGAGGAGTTTGGTTCAAAATCACTATGGAATTATGTCAAAAAACCCACTCGGGACCATGAGTGCACAGGGATTGGACTATCCAATTGTTATATCAAAATATCTGCTTTTTGATTTTTATTTGCGCACAATATCGCAAGATGATTGACAAAAAACACAATGTGTTATTTTTAACAAAATATTTTTCGTCCTTATAACGCAATTGTCGGAGGTATCGTGAAAAAAAGCATAAGACTATCTATTTTTTATCTTTTCGTATCATCAAAAATTGTATGTGCATCTGTTTCTTGTGATTCTTACAATGATCTTCGAGTTGAATTAAAAAACTATGGATCGGATAATTGTCATCTAATTCAAAGTAAATTATTAAATGGGTCGCTGTACGAAAGCTCTTTTCCGAGCATCCTGGCAGCTACTGGAGAGAAATATTCTTTCACGCTAACTGGTGTTAAAACTGAGGCTGTTTTAAAATACCAATGTGGAGAGTATAAAAAGTTTACTTTATATATGGGGCAGTATACCAAACCAACACATTATCATACGACAATTGATGCCGAAATGATAAATGCAAATGATGTGTTTGAGAGGCATCAAAAAAAGGAAACTTGGGGTGGTGGATGTACCCATAAGTATCCAGGCACTCTTTTCTGGCAGTTCTCACATTAAAACAAAGCAGATAATTATTTTCGAAGAAAGTCTTTATCTGTTGAATAATCGAGGAATTAACTAACAACCCTAATTGCTAGGAAAATTTAAGTTTTGCATTAGGGCACAAGTTACGGAGCGCCAGGCCCCTTAGGGGTCTAATTAAGACTGAGTATGATTAGGCGCTCTTATAATCTACAAAAAGCCCATGAAATTTGGGCTTTTCTTATTAAAATTCTATTCTATTTTAATTAACTCTCAATCAATAAAGTATCCCTCTTTAGTTTTAATTGAATCCTCATCAACTTGCTCTAGTAAAATAAAAGACAATCTCATTTTTTTTATATAAGATTGAACTTGAAGACACGGAGCTAGATGCCTAAGGCAAATGGTGGCAGCAAAAATAGTTAACGTTAAATAATGGATAATATAAAGTGGATTTTTATGACTCTCAATACGTTATGCATCTTTGGTACTAGGCCTGAAGCCATTAAAATGGCACCTCTTATTAAAAAATTAAATCAAAGCACAATAAGTAATAAGGTGTGTATTACCGGACAGCATCAGGAAATGTTGAATTCTGTGTTGGATTTATTTCATATTGTGCCGGACTTTAATTTGAAAGTCATGTCAGCGAATCAGACATTAAGCCAATTAACCGCAAAAATTCTTATTGGTTTGGAGATGCTGTTTAAAACATACAAGCCCAATTTGGTTTTTGTGCATGGAGATACAACCACCACATTAGCAGCATCATTAGCAGCTTATTATCATCGTATTGATGTGGCTCATGTTGAGGCAGGATTAAGGACGGGCAATGTTTATTCTCCTTGGCCTGAAGAAATCAATAGAAAGCTTACCGGATCTTTGGCTAAATTTCATTTTGCTCCTACCACTTCTGCCAGGCTCAATTTACTTAACGAAGGGATATCTCCGAATTCTATTGTTGTCACTGGAAATACAGGAATTGACGCCTTACATGATATATCCAATAGATTGGATACTGATAAGGTATTATGGAATCAGTTATGCAAACAATTTTATTTTCTTAGTGCCAAACGTAAAATGATTTTAGTTACAGGGCATAGACGGGAAAACTTTGGTTCAGGTTTTCAGAATATTTGTGAGTCATTGCGCCAACTGGCGTTGATGCATCCAGATATAGATATTGTTTACCCGGTGCACCTAAATCCTAATGTCCAAAAACCAGTGTATTCTTTGTTAAAAGATTTAAAAAATGTTTACTTAATTGCACCAGTCGATTATGCGGCCTTTGTTTATCTTATAAAGCAATGTTATCTAATACTTACAGATTCAGGTGGGGTACAGGAAGAAGCACCTGCTTTGGGTAAGCCTGTTTTAGTCATGCGTGAGATTACAGAACGCCCTGAAGCGCTTGTTTTTGGAGGTGTTAAATTAGTGGGAAGTAATACCGAAAAAATTATAATCGAAGTGAATCAGTTACTATTAAATGAAACAGCATATGCTTCTATGATTGCCAAAGTTAGCCCTTATGGTGATGGAACAGCTGCAAACCAAATAGTAGCGCATCTTTCGGAGTTATATTTTGTTGAAAATCACAGTGTAGGTGCTTGTATTTGAAAAATAAGGAGTCATTAAGAAGGGGTTATGTTTTTTGATAACCATTGAAAAGAATTAAAAAGTTCTCAATGGTACCGAGGGTCGGACTCGAACCGACACGATGTCACCATCAACGGATTTTGAATCCGTCGCGTCTACCAATTCCGCCACCCCGGCACTACGAGGGTCATTATAGCAAAGAAACAGATTCATACAATGTTTTTCTTTGCATATGACAAAAAAACTATAATATTAAATCGATGGTTTATTGTATTATAGTTTTTTTGTGTATTTTAGAGTGAATCATGCTGCGATTGTTTGTTTTATTGGTGCTAATGTGCGGGGTTTTTTTATCAGGGGGATTATGGTCTTTTACTTGTCCTGATCCACAAACTACGTCATTGCGTGATGGTATTCCACCATCTCCTTGGATAATTAATCCTTTTTCTGCACACAGACCGGCAGGAGAGGAAGGGGCTTATTTTGTTAGAGCAAACATATTACGAGCCGGAATAGGGCGAGGGGTTTTATGCACTTATCGTATTAGTAAAGGTGATTATTCTATTTTATGGCAAGCACCGACTAAAATTCCTGCACCAACTGACTATCAATGGATAGCTGTAATGGGAGGGTATGCTTGTTCTTTATCATTGGCAATATGTACGTTTGAAACATTGGCGTCATAAGTGTGGTTTGAAATGGTTTATTGTTTTTCAGATACGTTTGATGCACGAAGTCTATTGATTATAATTTTTATGTATCTATTCATCCTATTTTAAATGCGTTAGGAGAAAAGTCAGATTTGAGTGCATCCTGAGCGGCCAGACCGCATCAAGAGGCACTCAATATGGCTTTGCGATGAACAGGGCGAATAGTTACCTTTTTGCTTTTAGTAGTACTCTGATAATACAGTCGTTTTAAATTCGGTCTTCTGTAATATCTATCATCATTTGTAATGATTTTTTGGCATTGTCAATTACCCATTGCTGTTCTGTATCGGATAGCCTGTTGCGAATGCCATTGAACTCATTCACTACATCACCTGCTTTGACTTCATTATAGGACAGATTTTTTCCTTGTCTTAGGAGGTCTATCAAGGCAATAAGATGGGGCGGGTCATTGCGTGACATGGTTGCACAGCCACAGCCTATGCCTTTTTCATCTGTTGTCTTAGGTGCTTCTGCCAGATTTACAATGTCGATATTTAATGCCTTGCAATATTGTTTAAGATTTTCCACCATATGATTTTCTGTACCAATGGCATAGCGCTTGGTGCCGGCACGATCATGAACGGCATAATCCCAAATAAAAGCGGTTGATCCCGCATGATTGGCGGCTCGAATTACTGTATTTCTACATTCAGGATGGACGATGGTGGTATAACCTTGTTGATGCCAATAGTCGCACATGTCGGGTTGATAGTGAGTATGTACCGCACAATGGCTATCGAATAATATCAGTTCGGCTTTATCAAATTGAGCCAGGGTTTCTTTATTTTGCTCAGCCAAAGAATAGCGAGCGCCAGCAGTTCCTCCTGGCCAGTAAGCCAGATTATTAATGCCTAACCAATAAGCAATATTTTCCCCCATGTGTCTGTCAGGAATAAATAGTATTTTTTTATTCTTTTTTCTCGCCCATTGTACTATTTTTTTAACATTGGAGCTGGTACATACAGCACCGCCTTGAGCCCCTGTCATGGCTTTAACACGCCCTGAGGTATTCATGTAGCAGATGGGCAGAATATTTTCTGCACCATAGCGTTCATTTAAATCTACAAATGCAGGCTCCACCATAAAATCTTTAGCTAACATTTCCATAGTGCAACCAGATTTTGGATTAGTGATGTACACGCGCTGGTTATTATGAGCCAAAATGCTGATGGATTCTGCCATGAAATGAACAGCGGATTCGATAATAATGGATTTTTCGGGATGCTCAGCAGCCATCAAGGCCAGTTGGTAAGAATCACCAATTTTTCCGCCAAACTGTTCTACCAGACGGACTATGTCGCCTCCCATATAATAATGAGCCAATAGCAGCATTTGATCACCAAAATGATCTTGAGCTTTTTGCATGTAAGGCTTCATCCAGGCTAATATGGTAGTTAATTTTCGATCAGGAAGTGCCTGGTATTCTTCAGCGTAAGGCATAAATTCTTTTTGATACCAGTCAATAGGATAATCGCTTTGACATAGACTCATGTCCTGGGTGACGTGCATTAAGGTCGACTCAGGTTGGTAGATAGTAGGTTGGCTAAACATCAATAAACCCCGGTTCATAAAATACTTGAAAAAGAGTAACTATCCTTTGAATGCATACAGCATATGGTGAATAGTTACAAAACATAAAAAAGCCCTTATTTTAATACATTATCCATGGGATTAAATCGAGCAATGCTTTCTATAGCGATAGGATTTTTTTGCGGAAAATCTTCCCGGTAATGTCCGCCACGTGATTCTCTGCGAGCCAAAGCAGCAGTGACTATCAGTTTGGCATTCAATACAATGTTTCTAAGCTCAATAAAATCTCTGGTGATTTGATGACGCCAGTAATACTCCTCTATCGTGCGTTCACGCGTGAGGATGAGTTGCAGTAAATCATTAAGGCCTGCTTCAGTGCGTACTATGCCGGCATAAGAGGTCATTTCGCCTCTTAAACCACGCCATTGCGCATTGATTTGACTGGCGCGTCTTTGATTACTTTGCTCAGGTCCGCTCCAGCAGGAAATAGCATCTCTGTTTTTAGGTGGCGATGAAATATCTTTGAGTGTACAGCGCGCCGCATTGGCACCCATAACCAAGGCTTCGAGTAGTGAATTGCTGGCCAGACGATTGGCGCCATGCAGCCCAGTAAAAGCGACTTCACCTATAGCATAAAGCCGTTGTAGATCCGTACGGCCATCAATGTCAGTTAAAATGCCACCGCACTGGTAATGTGCAGCAGGCACGACAGGGATTCTATCCTGACTCATGTCAATGCCTATGGTAAGCAAGGTATTGTAGATTTGGGGAAATCGTTTTTGTAAAAAAGCTTTACTCTGATGCGTAATGTCTAAATAAACAAAGCCTTTTTGATTTTGTTCAATTTCACTAAAGATGGCTCTGGCGACAACGTCTCTTGTGGCAAGCTCTAATTTATCGGGCGCATAATGAGTCATGAAGCGCTCATTAGTATCCGGGTTAATCAGTACAGCACCTTCTCCACGCACCGCTTCAGAGATTAAAAAATTATTGAGTGAGTGATGATGAAGCAAGGTTGGGTGAAATTGATAAAACTCCATGTTACCTACACGAGCACCAGCTCGGTAGGCCATAGCAACACCATCACCTGTAGCAACCATAGGATTAGAGGTGTAGCGATAGGTTTTCCCCGCGCCACCTGTCGCCAATACAACGCAATTGGCTGAAAAAGTATGAATAAGATGGGTTTGACAATCAAGTACGTAAGCACCGAGGACTTCACCTTGCACATCAGTGCGGTGAGGATGGTAATGGGTGATCAAATTCACGGCAATATGGTATTCAAAAAGATGAATTTGCGGTGATTGTTGTACTAAAGATTGGAGTGTCTGGGTTATGTTAAAGCCCGTTTGATCGCCACAGTTATGAATGCGTCTATGCGAATGTCCGCCTTCTTGAGCCAGATGATGAGTAAAATGAACGGAATAGTCATCCAGCTGTTTAATGATTTCAGGGCCTTGATGAACAATAAATTCAACGGCGGGTTTGTAGCATAAACCATCGCCAGCAAGCAGAGTGTCTGATGCATGTGATTCAATAGAATCACTTTTCTCAGCCACTGCTGCGATGCCTCCTTGAGCATAGCGACTGTTGCATTCCATCATTTCAGCTTTGCTGATTAAAGCGATTTTCAAATGAGGTTGCAAGCTCAATAACTGTAAACAATAATGCAATCCAGCCAATCCAGTACCGATGACCAGTACGTCAAATTGATAGGCTTGTCCTTGTTGAGATTTCAGCTTGGTCATGAAAAAGCCTTGACAAGTTGGGTTGCAAGCCCTGTATAGTTTTGAGGGGTTAAAGCAAGCAATTGTTTTTTTGCTTCTTCCGGGATAGACAGGCCTTGAATAAAATGCTTAAGACTGATGGCATCAATACCATTTTTTCCTCGCGTCAGATCTTTTAGCTGTTCATAGGCATCAGGTACATTGTAGCGACGCATGACTGTTTGTACTGCCTCAGCCAGCACATCCCAATTGGCCTGTAATTCTGCTTCAAGCGCTATTTTATTGATTTGTAGCTTGTCATTGCCTTTGGCAATAGAATGAAAGGCTATCAGACAATAAGAGAAAGCAACACCTAAGTTTCTTAATACAGTAGAATCAGATAAGTCTCGTTGCATGCGTGATTGAGTAAGCTTGTTTGCAAAGTGATCAAATAAGGCGTTAGATAAGCCCAGATTGCCTTCTGCATTTTCAAAGTCTATGGGGTTGACTTTATGCGGCATGGTTGATGATCCTACCTCATTCGCAATGGTTTTTTGTTTGAAATAACCTAAAGAAATATAACTCCAGATGTCCTTGGTGTAGTCAAGTAAAATATTATTGATACGCACCATGATTTGAGATACTTCAGCTAATCCGTCATGCGGTTCAATTTGGGTAGTATAGGGGTTAAATGAGAGTCCAAGTGAGGTTACAAAACCTGCGCAATGTTTTCTCCAATCCACTTCAGGATAGGCAACCACATGAGCATTATAGTTACCTACTGCACCATTGAATTTACCGGGAATTAATACTTCAGCAAGTTGTTGTAGTGGTCTTTTTAAGCGGGCAGCAAAGTTAACCAATTCTTTACCCATTGTGGTTGGCGTTGCTGGTTGGCCATGAGTACGGGCTAACATGGGAATGTCTCCATGCTGTTTTCCTAACAGGGTAATCCCTCCAGTGATTTCAGCAAGAGCGGGTTGAATCACTTGGGCTATTGCCTGTTTGACCATTAAGGCATAAGCCAGATTATTAATGTCTTCTGAAGTGCAGGCAAAATGGATAAAACCCGTGATGGCTTGCAGTGCTGGAATAGTTTGAAATTTTTCTTTCAAATAATATTCAATGGCTTTCACATCATGGTTGGTTTGTTTTTCAAGCTCTTTAATTTTCTCCGCTTCTTTTTCATCGAAATTGACTAAAATATCAGCAAGATATTTTTTGACTTCTTTGTTTAGTTTAGGGACTTCCAGTATGGTTTCATTTGCAGCCAGTGCTTCAAGCCAACGTATTTCGACCATCAAGCGATAATAAGTTAGGGCGAGCTCACTGAAATAAGGGCTTAATGCTCTGGTTTTATTGATGTAACGGCCGTCTATGGGAGAGATGGCGTTTAATGCAGTGAGTGTCATAAAGCGTTTATCCAGGTTCATAAATCTATATGATATTAGATGCGAGCCTAGATGTGAATTAAAGTACGAAATTTAATAAAAAAAATATTTTTTGCAGTCTTGTTGGGTTTTTTTTATTCAGCAGCGCATAATTCATTACGCATTTGAAAGGGAGAAGAAAAGAAGGGGAGTAAAAGGAAAAAAGGTGAGTGTAAATTCAAACGCTCACTAATCTTTTACCATCGGATTAATTATTAGTAAACGATTTTACTCGGATCAATTAACGACCCGGTGATTTCAAAAGTTTTCCTTCTAGATTTTTCTCCGCGAATTAATTTGATTTGTTTGCTTGGTACGTCAAAGCATTTGGCTAAATATTTAATGAGTGCTTCATTAGCGCGTCCTTCAATGGGTGGTGCATTTAAGCGAATTTTAAGCGCACCATCATGTAATCCTGATATCTCATTAGATTTTGCGCCAGGCTGAATGTAAAGATTTAGCCTGATGACATCATTTTTATATTCGTACCACATATATTTCTCGCTTTAATTGGTCTGGTATAAAGAGTGACATATGAGAACTAAGACAAGTCATAATGCGCTGACGCAGAACAAAAAATATTAAACTTATGATGGTATATCCGGACAATTTCACGCCTGGTAATACATAGCCATAATCGACTACAGCGCATACTAAAGGTGTTAGATCAGTCATGACGAGTGGTTACTGGACGCCTCTTTACGTTACCGATACCATTTGGTGTAATTAAGATCAATTTGTTCTAGGAGTAGATTAAATGTTCTCATTTTTTCAAAATGGCGGTGCCTCTGTATCCGAAAATGATACTTTCAATTATCAACAATTTAAAGTATGGCTGGATTTTTATCTCAGTTTCATGCAAAAGATTATTGAATACACGGCTTATACAATCGGTGGTATTATGCTGCTCGTGGGACCATTTGATGTGTTTTGTGGGGCGATAATGGCGTTATCAGGTGGTAATGGTCTTGCTTATACTGCTGTTTCGCCTTATTTGGTGTTAGCAGCAGGCGCGATAGCCGCATCTTTGTTGACTGTTGTTGGTTTGGCACTTGCCATAACGGCCTGCGCTTACTTCATGTCTTCATCAACTGCTGCGTCAAAACAAACAACCAATGCTGTCGATGTTGAACATGAACATTCAGTACCGAGTTATTGATTTGTAGGAAGCAGGTTAAAGACAAAGCGGTTTTTTTGACAGGGTTACTAGTGTTTACTGGCTATCTGGGCTTGTCCGCGGTACTTAGTAGATGGTCAGATTAAATCGCTTTTTCCTTTGCCCATTAAATTAGGGTTGTAGGGTGTTTTAAACATTAAATCCTCTATTTACCCAGATATCTTGACAGACCCCTTAAAAAAACGATTCGCCCCATTCCTATTTTCGGAAAAGATCAGCACTAATTTTAAATTTCCTTTTTGATTCAGAGAGATACTTTTTCCCTGCGCTTCTTTCGCCATGAATAAACTGAAGTACATTGGCTTGGTCGCTAAATATAGAAATAAGTTCATTTTGCTAAATATGTCCATTTGACATAAGAAATTGATGGGGGGTATCTTACTCTTTGGTCAGAAAAAAAACTGTCAGCAGATTGGCATCTCGTATTTTTAAAGATCAAGAGTATAATCGTTGATTTATTATCTGAGTTTTACTTTATGAAAACACTGATTGCTTCGTATAAAGCTGGATTATTTAATCAATCCAATTGGCTTCCTAATATCATCTCTGGAATTATCGTAGGCGTTGTCGCGCTTCCTTTGGCAATGGCTTTTGCTATCGCTTCTGGTACAAAACCAGAACAAGGGTTGTATACTGCGATTGTTGCAGGAATATTGGTTTCTCTTTTTGGTGGTAGTCGGGTACAAATTGCAGGACCTACGGGTGCTTTTGTTGTGATTCTTTCAGGGATTACCGCAAAATATGGCATTAGCGGCTTGCAAATTGCGACCATTATGGCTGGTTTGATACTCTTCTTTTTTGGTCTGGCTCGATTGGGAGGAATTATCAAATTTATCCCTATGCCCGTAATCATTGGATTTACTGCTGGTATTGGGCTTGTAATTTGGGTCGGGCAGTGGACTTATTTTTTTGGTTTGCCAGCTACTGCGGGTGGACATTTTCATGAAAAGTTATGGCAGTTAATACAAGTGCTCCCCCAATTAAGCCTTCCAGCAACAGGCTTAGGGCTGTTTTCTTTGTTTGTGGTCTTGTATGTGAATAAAATCCCTGGCTTTAAAAAAGTACCAGGGCCTTTAGTGGCTTTAGTGCTTGCTACTGCAGCTCAGTCGTTTTTTCATTTTCCTGGCATTGCAACCATAGGCAGTCTTTTTGGTGGTATTCCCCAAGGATTGCCTTCTTTTCACCTTCCTACCGTTACGTTAGATGAAATCATCACCTTGATAGGCCCTGCATTCACTATCGCGATGCTCGGTGCTATAGAATCCTTGCTGTCCGCTGTGATCGCAGATGGGATGGCTGGGACTCAGCATGATTCTAATCAGGAATTAATAGGGCAGGGCATTGCCAACATAGTGGCTCCCTTGTTTGGTGGTTTTGCCGCAACAGGCGCGATTGCACGTACCGCAACCAATATTCGTAATGGAGGGAATAGCCCTTTGTCCGGTGTGGTACATGGACTGACTTTAATCATCATTATCCTGTTTTTAACGCCACTGGCAGTAAACATTCCATTGACTGCTTTGGCGGCTATTTTATTCATAGTGGCATGGAATATGAGTGAGGCTAAACATTTTATCAAACTATTAAAAACAGCACCTCGTGCTGATGTAGTGGTCTTATTGGTTACATTTTTTCTCACTGTATTTGTCGATTTGGTGGTTGCTGTAAATATAGGCGTGATTTTAGCCGTCTTGCATTTTTTACGTCACATGGCTTCTAGTGTGGCCATACAGCAAATGACTGAACAGCAAATAACTCAAGAACTCAGTCTGCTGGAAGTAGAAAAAATTCCTTCAGGTTTGGAGATTTATACTATCGAAGGTCCTTTCTTTTTTGCTGTTATTGATGTGTTTCAGCGTGCGCTAGCTGCCACTCATACTGATCCTGAGATTTTATTGTTTCGTTTTCGCTGGGTTCCGTTGATTGATGTCAGTGGATTACATGCTTTAGAAGAGTGCATTAAGGCTTTACAGCAAAGAAATGTGCGGGTTATGGTCAGCGAGGCGAATTTGCTAGTTGAAGGAAAATTGCGTAAAGCAGGTATAATTTCTTTACTTGGTTCACAAAATTATCATAAAAATTTATCTTCAGCATTGGCTGCATGTTAATTGGTTCCCATTGTAAAGCAATTTAAGTAGAATGAGGGCATTTTTATGGACTTGGGGTATTTATGACAGTAGGACAGCACACTATTGATTTAGCGCAATTAGGAATGAGCGATTTAGAGCAAGTGGGCGGAAAAAATGCTTCTCTTGGTGAAATGATCAGTCATTTGTCTTCTCTTGGTGTTTCTGTTCCTGGTGGCTTTGCTACCACAGCAGATTCGTTTAGAGATTTTTTATCTCGTGATGGTCTGGATAAAAAAATCTATGCCAAATTAAGTTCATTGGACACCGATGATGTGCGCATGCTTGCTGTTGTCGGACAAGAAATAAGAGCATTGGTGTTAGATACTCCATTTAGCGCTGAATTTGAAGATGCTGTGCGTAAAGCCTATGAAGCTTTAGCTCAGCGTATTGGTCATAGTGATTTTAGTGTTGCCGTACGTTCTTCTGCGACAGCAGAGGATTTGCCCGATGCCTCTTTTGCCGGTCAGCAAGAAACCTATTTGAATGTGAAAGGGGTCGATGCGGTATTGTTGGCGATGAAAAAGGTATTCGCTTCTTTATTCAACGATCGAGCCATTGCCTACCGAGTTCATCATCAATTTGCCCACCACGATGTGGCTTTGTCAGTTGGCGTACAGCAAATGGTACGTAGCGATTTGGCGGTCAGTGGTGTGATGTTTACCATGGACACTGAATCTGGATTTAATGAAGTGGTTTTCATTACTTCTTCCTATGGATTAGGTGAAATGGTGGTTCAAGGTGCTGTGAATCCTGATGAATTTTACGTCCATAAACCTGGATTAAGAGCCAACAAACCGGCTGTTATTCGTAAGAATTTGGGCAGTAAAGCGCTAAAGATGATTTATAACGAAGATCCAAACACGATAGAGCGCGTGCATACGGTAGCGGTAGAACCTTCTTTACGGTTGCTTTTTTCTTTAGATGCAAATGAAGTCGAAGAGCTGGCCAGGCAGGCGCTTATCATAGAGCAGCACTATGGTCGTCCTATGGATATTGAATGGGCAAAAGATGGCACCAATGGCAAATTGTATATCTTGCAAGCACGTCCTGAAACAGTACGCAGCCGTGACAACCATCAGGTCTTGGAGCGTTATGTTTTAGCAAAGCAAGGTGTTGTTTTAACAGAGGGTCGCAGTATAGGCCAACGTATTGGTCAAGGCGTTGCTCGCGTCATCAAACATCTTGATGAAATGCATAAAATTCAACCTGGTGACGTGTTGGTTTCTGACATGACTGACCCTGATTGGGAGCCGGTGATGAAAAAAGCCTCGGCCATTATTACTAATCGCGGCGGACGGACTTGCCATGCAGCCATTATTGCTCGGGAATTAGGTATTCCTGCTGTAGTAGGGTGTGGTGACGCAACAAAAGCCATAGCGGACGGGGATGAGGTGACGGTAAGTTGTGCAGAAGGTGATACCGGATTTGTTTATCAGGGGTTGTTGCCTTTTGAGCGTGTTTGCCTGGATGTAGAAACCATGCCTCAATTGCCTTTAAAGGTAATGCTAAATGTTGGTAATCCAGAGCGTGCTTTTTCATTTCAATCGGTTCCCAATGATGGGGTAGGGCTTGCCCGACTGGAGTTTTTAATCTCTAATACCATAGGCATACATCCCAATGCTTTATTAGATTATGATCATTTGCAAGATGCTGAACTTAAGCAATATATTACTGAAAAAACAGCAGCTTATGCCTCTCCTGTAGAATATTATATCGAGCGTTTAAAAGAGGGTATAGCAACGATTGCAGCTGCTTTTTATCCCAAACCGGTTATTGTTCGTTTGTCAGATTTTAAATCCAATGAGTATGCCAATTTGGTTGGTGGTACTTTATATGAGCCGCAGGAAGAAAACCCCATGCTGGGATTTAGAGGGGCTTCACGTTATGTGGCGCCGTCCTTTGCTGAATGCTTTGCTTTAGAGTGTAAAGCTGTGCGTCGAGTGCGTGAAGAAATGGGCTTAACCAATGTTGAAATCATGATTCCTTTTGTGCGCACCGTGGCTGAGGCAGCTCAGGTCATTGACGTATTAAAAACGCATGGCTTAGAAAGAGGAAAAGAGGGTTTGCGTATTATTATGATGTGTGAACTGCCTTCAAACGCACTATTAGCAGAAGACTTTTTGGAATATTTTGATGGCTTTTCAATTGGTTCTAATGATTTAACGCAATTGACATTGGGCCTGGATCGGGATTCTGGTTTGGTTGCTGCCCAATTTGATGAGCGTAATGAGGCGGTTAAGGTTTTGTTGCATTTGGCTATTTCAGCTTGTAAAAAAGCAGGAAAATACATTGGTATTTGTGGACAAGGCCCTTCAGATCATCAGGATTTTGCTCAGTGGTTAATGAAAGAAGGGATTGACAGTGTGTCTTTAAATCCGGATTCAGTTTTGGAGACATGCCTCTTTTTAGCTAAGTAGTCATATTTAATAAGGATTCTCTTATGCGCGCGCGCTGGTTGGTTTTCCTTCTATGTGCTCCTGTGCTGGCTTACGCTGGCGCAGGGGAGCATGGTGATCCGGTGGCTTCAGTTATTTTAGTTGTGACGGGTCTTTTTTTATGTGCTCTTTTAGGGCGCTATGTAGCTCATCGTTTGCATCAACCTGGTGTATTAGGTGAATTGCTGATGGGTGTTTTATTAGGCAACATTGGTTATTTTTTTGGCTCTCATCTCATTATTATTTTGCGCGAAGGTCCAGCGATTTTTTCTATAGTGCAAGACATCTTCAATGGTTTTTCTGTTACTGCTGCCGTCCATTCAGTTATTGCCAATGCAGATGATGCGCAATCTATTATCAGCGTGTTAAGTAGTGTCCAAAACATCGAGTATTTGAAAATTGCCTATATCGTCGATGTATTTTCACGCTATGGTGTTATTTTTCTGCTGTTTATGGTTGGCTTGGAAAGTTCGTTTACTGAGTTAAAACATACGGGTAGTGAGTCTTTCAAAGTGGCATTAATCGGTGTGGTTGCACCGATGATATTGGGTTTTTTCGTGGCTTTTGGGTTATTACCTGATGCATCCTGGCAAACTTGTTTGTTTGTCGGCGCCACGTTAAGCGCAACCAGTATTGGCATTACAGCAAGGGTTTTGGCTGATCTAAAAAAATTAAAAACACGCGAAGCACGAACCATTTTGGGTGCTGCCATGCTGGATGATGTTTTAGGCTTGATCATTTTGGCTGCGGTAAGTAGTGTGATAACTCAAGGCAGTATTAATCCTTGGGGAATAATGCATATTGCGGTATTGACTTTATTGTTTTTTGCCGGTGTTTTATTGCTTGGTCCGCTAATATTGCAAAAAGCGATTTATTTTTTTCGGTTTTTACCTTTATGGGAAGCCAAATTGGTTGTTTCTTTTCTATTCGTCATGAGCTTGGCTTGGTTGGCGTCTTACATCCAGCTGGCTGCGATAATTGGTGCTTTTGCGGCTGGATTATTAATAAATGACAGTTATTTTGAGTTGGGTACAGACAAGAATAAAACAGAACTCAATATTTGGCAGTTAATTTCACCCTTAGCGTCTGTATTAACTCCTTTATTTTTTATCGTGATTGGCTTACAAGTCAAACTGGAAACTTTTTTTAACAAGCCTGTTTTACTGTTGGCAGCAGCATTAACAGCGGCAGCTATCCTGGGGAAATTGATTAGCGGGCTGGGGGCTAATAAAAAAGATGACGCTTGGTTAATTGGAATAGGCATGCTGCCCAGGGGCGAGGTGGGTCTTGTTTTTGCATCGATAGGAAAAACTTTAGGCGTTATCTCCGATGCCTTATTTTCTGCTATTGTGCTTATGGTGGTGGTCACGACTTTTATTGCACCGCCTTTATTAAAAATAAGATATGCAAAAAAGCAACAATAGTTTCATGTAGGGAGTCTCTATGAACAGTGATTTAATGCAGGTGAGAGTTGATGTGGCTCGTGCTTTGGCTGAAGATATTGGCAGTGGTGATGTGACTGCCAGTTTATTGCCAGAACAATTAATGGTTGATGCAGAGATCATCAGCAGAGAACCGATGCTCCTTTGTGGACAGCAATGGGTAGAAGAAGCCTTTCATCAGATAGATTCAACGGTAGAATTACAATGGCTGGAGTCAGAGGGCAGCTGGCTTGATACCCCCAGAACTTTATGTCAAATCAAAGGACGGGCAAGAAGCTTGTTAACTGCTGAACGCACTGCATTAAATTTTTTGCAAACGCTTTCTGCAACTGCAACGCAAACCTATCAATATGTGCAGCAGTTAAAAGGAAGTAAAACACAATTACTAGACACTAGAAAAACCTTGCCCGGCTTACGCCAGGCGCAAAAATATGCGGTTCGTTGTGCAGGCGGTGTGAATCATCGTCTGGGGCTTTATGATGCCTTCTTGATTAAAGAAAATCATATTAAAGCCTGTGGCTCTATAGCTCAGGCCATTTTTTTGGCACGACAGGTATCGCCTGCTGTATTGGTTGAAATAGAAGTAGAAACCTTGGCGGAATTGCAAGAAGCTTTGGCTGCCAGGCCAGATCGTATTTTATTAGATAATTTCAATCAGGAGATGTTGCTTGCGGCAGTAAAACTTAATGAACAATATGGCTGTTCTTTAGAGGCATCCGGAGGAATTACTTTAGAGACTATCGCTCAGATAGCAGGCAGTGGAGTTGATTTTATCTCCATAGGAGCCATTACCAAGTCAATTCAGGCCATTGATCTTAGTATGCTGGTAAGAGATATCTTATGAATACAAAAACGATAGTATTTACAGGAGGCGGTACAGCAGGACATGTAACGCCTAATTTGGCTTTGATTTCAGCAATGAAGCCAGATGGATGGCACATGCATTATATTGGTTCTCAGGCGGGTATAGAAAAAGCCATGATCGAGCCTCTAGGCATTTCTTTTCATGCTATTGCCAGTGGTAAATTACGTCGTTATTTTAGTTTACAAAATTTTTTAGACCCTTTTAAAATTATCATAGGAATTATCCAATCTTTTTTTCTTTTTCGCAAAATTAAGCCTCAGGTTGTTTTTTCAAAAGGAGGATTTGTTGCTTTCCCTGTCGTAGTGGGTGCATGGTTGCATCGTATTCCGGTTATTGCTCATGAATCAGATATTAGTCCTGGCTTGGCTAATCGGTTGTCCTTTCCCTTTGTGACCAAGATCTGCCTGACTTTTGACGCCGCGCAAAAACATTTTAAAAATCAGCAAAAAACCCTTGTGACGGGTACACCTATTCGTGAACAACTTTTTTTAGGATCAAAAGCCAGAGGCTTGGCTTTATGCGGATTTAATGAAGACAAACCTTGCCTGCTCGTTATCGGTGGCAGCTTAGGTGCGGGTTCTATCAATCAAAGTATTCGTTCGGCTTTAGATACATTAAGGCAGCAATATCAGGTTATTCATTTATGTGGCAAAGGAAAACGAGATGAATCTTTGGCTAATATGGCTGGTTATTGTCAGTTTGAGTACGCCAATGAGGAGCTGGCTGATTTGTTAGCTTGTGCCACCGTGGTTGTTTCTCGTTCAGGAGCGAATTCTTTGTATGAACTTTTGGCTTTAGGCAAGCCTCATGTCCTGATACCTTTGTCTGCAAAAGTCAGCAGAGGAGATCAGGTGCAAAATGCACGTTATATGCAACAACTCGGTATTAGTGTTGTGATTCAAGATGAGCAGCTGACGCCAAAGACTTTGCTAACGGCTTTACAGGAAGTAGTTGTTCGGAAACAAGAGATAGAGCAAAAAATAAATGAACTGCATATAAAATCAGCTACAGATAAAATAGTAACTCTGATTAAGGAATACGCTTGTGTTTAATCCTCAAAAAGCTTATGAGTTTTCTTGTCAACAATGGGATGAAGAAATCCTACCCAGCTTGTGTGACTATATTAGAATTCCCAATCAATCACCTCATTTTGATGCAGACTGGCGTAGGCATGGTTATATGGACAAGGCCATAACACACATTGCTGCCTGGTGTAAAACGCATGCACCTCAGAATATGATTCTCGATATTGTTCAGCTGGCAGAGAGGACGCCATTATTGTTTATGGAGATTCCAGGAACGATTGATGAGACGGTATTAATGTATGGCCATTTAGATAAACAGCCACCGATGAGTGGTTGGGATGATGGGTTGGATCCCTGGACGCCAGTGATAAAAAATGGACGCTTGTATGGACGTGGTGGCGCGGATGATGGGTATTCAGCCTATGCTTCTTTAACAGCCATTCGTGCTTTAGAGCAGCAGGGATTGCCCTATCCTCGCTGTGTAGTCATTATTGAAGCCTGTGAAGAAAGTGGCAGCTATGATTTGCCTTTTTATATTGAACATTTAAAAGAGCGTATTGGTACACCTTCTCTAGTCATTTGCCTGGATTCTGGTGCGGGAAATTATGAGCAGTTGTGGATGACGACCTCTTTACGCGGTAATGTGGTGGGTGAGCTTTCGGTCGAGCTAATCACTGAAGGTGTGCATTCAGGAAGTTCTAGCGGTATTGTCGCAGACAGTTTTAGAGTTGCTCGGCATTTAATCAATCGCATCGAAGAAGAAGAAACAGGTCAGATTAAGCTTGATGCATTGTATTGTTCGATACCAGAAGAACGAAAAATGCAAGCCCAAGCTTGCGCTCAGGCTTTAGGTGCGGCAGTTTATCATGCTTTTCCCTGGCATAAAGGGACAAAACCGGTAATAGAAGACATTGAACAGCTTATTCTGAATCGAACCTGGCGTCCGGCTTTGACCGTAACCGGGGCAGATGGGTTACCAGCTATTGCTCATGCGGGTAATGTGATGAGACCTAAAACCGCCTTCAAACTGTCCATGCGTCTTCCTCCATTGGTAGAGCCAGGTAGTGCAGCTCAAGTTTTGCAAGCAACTTTAACCAGTAAGCCTCCTTATGATGCGAAAGTAGAATTTAAAATAGAAGACAGTTCTAAAGGGTGGAATGCGCCAGAAATGGCGTCTTGGTTGTCTTGTGCCGTGGCTGATGCATCTTTGGCTTATTATGGTAAGCCTGCTGCGTATATAGGGGAAGGAGGTACCATTCCTTTTATGGGGATGTTGGGTGCGCAATTTCCTAAAGCTCAATTCATGATCACCGGTGTTTTGGGTCCACATTCCAATGCTCATGGCCCGAATGAATTTTTACACTTGGATATGGCTAGAAAATTAACAGCCTGTGTCTCTCATGTTTTATATCATTTTACATTGAAATATCAATAATTTCATCGGTGATAAAAAAGACTATCGACAAGACTCTTGATTATTGGGATACTGTGCTGACGGCTCTGGAACGAGCCTTTAGTCCAACTAACAATCAGGAGTTTTTATGAACAGATGTTCAATAGCAGTTTTTCTTTCTTTTATTTTGAGTTCTTCTTTACTTCCTATGGCTGTTGCCCAGGCTGCGGAACCAGCATCCATTCAAGAGCCATCCAAGATCAATCTTAATAAAGCCACTGTGGCAGAGCTAACGGGGTCTATTAAAGGTATAGGTAAAAAAAGAGCTGAGGCGATAGTTGCTTACAGAGACAGTCATAATGGCTTTAAGTCGGTAAATGAGCTTGGCGAAGTAAAAGGCTTAGGCGCACATTTTGTAGAAAAAAACCAAGAACAATTGTCTGCTGTGTACACCCTTAAGTGAGTAGATGGGTTTATTTTTAATAGTCCGCACACGATGCGCCTTAATCGCGCATCGTGCATCAATTTTATTTTGGGTGGCTTGCCTGTAATTGGCAATAAAATAGACTATGATGTGAGTTATTTTTGTCATATTTTTGCCAATTATTTAAAATACTTCCCTAACAACTGTCGATTTTTATTCAAATTTAAGATAAAGTAGCAGCCAAAAAAGAATGAGGTTGCGCCAAGTTATGTTTAGAAAATTAAGGGGTGTGTTCTCTAACGATCTCTCTATCGATTTAGGAACAGCAAATACATTAATTTATGTAAAAGACCAGGGCATAGTGCTTAATGAGCCTTCTGTGGTTGCTTTACGTAATGAATCAGGTCAAAAGCGTGTTGCTGCCGTGGGATTGGAAGCCAAACGCATGTTAGGACGAACTCCAGGTAATATTAATGCCATCAGGCCTATGAAAGACGGCGTTATTGCTGATTTTTTCGTAACTGAAAAAATGTTGCAGCACTTTATTCATAAAGTACATGAAAACAAATTTTTACGTCCTAGTCCACGGGTTTTAGTTTGTGTTCCTTGCGGTTCAACTCAAGTAGAGCGTCGCGCCATTCGTGAATCAGCCATGGGTGCTGGTGCGCGCGAAGTTTTTTTAATTGAAGAACCTATGGCTGCTGCTTTAGGATCAGGCATGCCAGTAGAGGAAGCCAGCGGATCTATGGTAGTGGATATAGGCGGCGGTACCACGGAAGTAGCCATCATTTCATTAAGTGGTATTGTGTATCATCAATCAGTACGTATTGGCGGTGATAAATTTGACGATGCAATTGTATCTTACGTGCGTCGCAATTACGGTACCTTAATTGGTGAGACCACGGCAGAACGTATTAAACATGAAATAGGTTCAGCTTTTCCTTCTCGTGATTTGTTTGAAATAGAGGTGAGAGGACGAAACTTAGCCGAAGGCGTGCCACGCAGTTTCACGTTGACCAGTGCAGAAATTTTAGAAGCATTGCAAGAGCCTTTATCAGGAATAGTAGGCGCTGTGCGGGCGGCATTAGAGCTGGCTCCACCTGAGTTAGCCGCTGATATTGCTGAGCGAGGTATGATTTTGACCGGTGGTGGCGCCTTGTTGAAAAACATTGACACTTTGTTAATGGAAGAAACAGGTTTGCCCGTTCTGATCGCAGAGGATCCACTCACCTGTGTAGCACGTGGTGGCGGTAAAGCTCTAGAAACGATGGATTTACGCGGCGGTGATTTCCTCTCTACAGAGTAGTAAACACAATAGATTATTTTCCAAGAGCGGGCATAATTCTGCAGGATTTGTGTTTGCTCTTCTGTTTTCTATTGCTCTTATTTTTTCTGATTACCATTATCGTTATCTGGATAGTGTTCGCAGTGTTTTTTCTTTGCTCGTTTCCCCTATTCAATATGCAGTAGACTATCCTGTACGCGTAGTGGGCTGGGTTCATTCTTTGGTTAGTGCAAAAAAAGCACTAATCGATGAAAATATTTATCTGCGCTATCAACAAACCCTCCTGCAAGCTGAATTGCAAAAATTGCTAGTGATTCAAAAAGAAAATTCACAATTAAAGGAATTATTATTAACTTCTGCACAAGCCGATATGCAAGCGATGGCTGCTCAAATTCTGGCAGTAGATACTTCTAACGCGCGTCAGATAGTAGTGCTGAACAAGGGAAAAAAGGATGGCGTTTTTGCTGGCCAACCGGTTCTTGATGCCAAAGGCGTCATGGGGCAGGTTGTCAATGTAGGACCAATGACCAGCACGGTTTTATTGATTTCGGATGCAAAAAGTGCTGTGCCTGTGCGTAATAATCGTACAGGGGAACGTGCTATTTTAACGGGAATTAATAGTATTGACCAACTGTCACTCATTAACTTACCTAAAACGGCGTCTATTCACCCAGGAGATGTATTAGTCACATCGGGCTTGGGTGGGCGATATCCCGAAGGTTATCCCGTTGGTATTGTTGATAAAGTAAGTACTGTTCCTGGCGAAGATTTTGTTAAAGTAGATGTGAAGCCTGTTGCCTTATTAAATCGTAATCGTTTGGTATTGCTTATTTGGCCGGAAAAAGAGCAAGAACAATTGGTACAGCAGATTAATGATCAGCTGACAGGAAAAGGGGATGATTTATGAGAGATTTACGCATCAAGCTGTTGTTGGCTTTTTTGGTGGCTCTTGCCTTGTCTATCCTTCCTATGCCTGAGTGGCTTTCTTCTTTTAGACCTTCCTGGATTTTATTGCTGGTGTTGTACATTGAATATTTTATCCCATGGCGATTACCTATTCTAAGCCTTTTTTTAACCGGATTGATATTGGACGTGCTGCTGTCTACCATTATCGGTGAACATGCCTTTGCATTATTGCTGGTGACGTGGATTGCATCAACGCGTTCTCGACGATTTCAGTTTTTTTCCATGATGCAGCAAATCTTGTTAGTCGGCTTGTTTTGTTTTATGTATCAGTTACTTATTTCGTTTAGTAATGCCATTTTGTCATTTAATTACAGTCTGTGGATGCCATTAGCCAGTGCTTTATCTAGTATGCTTCTTTGGCCGTGGGTACGCTTGCTAGGTGAAAGTTCTTTATTGGTTTGTTTGCCTTCGAATTCCTTTTTAAAAAGTCATACTTCAAGAATTTTATAATTACCCGGCTGTAATTCGTTAAGCTCCCAATGACTGATTTTATGACGTATTAAACGTAATGTAGGGTGTCCTATTGCTGCAGTCATGCGTCGAATTTGATGATTTTTACCTTCTTGTAGTATGATTTCTATCCATGAAGTAGGAATGGTTAATCGAGTTCTGATCGGCGGATTGCGAGGCCATAGTGAGGCAGGTTCGGCTATTAATTTTGCCGTTGCAGGTAAAAAATGAATGTCTTTTAAATGCAATCCTTTTCTTAACGGGGCTAAAGCTTCTTCAGTGACCAAGCCTTCTACCTGTACCCAATAATGCTTTTTTTTATGGTAGTTCGGGTGAGTTAACTGGTGTTGAAGGCTGCCATTGTCAGTGAGCAGTAATAAGCCTTCACTGTTTTTATCAAGACGCCCCGCGGCATAAAAACCAGGTATTTTAATATAGGCTGCTAAAGTCTGCTCAAAAGCCTCTCCGCTAAATTGAGTGACTACACCATAAGGTTTATTGAACAGAATTAATTGAGTCATAAGTAAATAATTAAAACTAAAAAGACAGTATACTCTTTTTGTAGGCAATTCGTAAAATTTACAAGAGATTGTTTGCCTCTTTAAAGTTTTATATAATACAAAAATTGAACTATTTATAGAAAAATAATCATGCGTTATGGGTTGATAATAATACTACTGTTTTTGCAAGCAGGATGCGCTATTCATCATAAAATAATGGTAGGCGATGAGCGTGTTATCATTAAGCAAACAGTAGGGAAAGGAGATAAGACGTATATTCACGTTCACCAAAATGAAACCACAGCTTTAAAAGCAGCTCGCAAAGCCATTCAGCAACAAGGTGGTAGTTTGATTACTTTGCTCCACTCAGGCGGGCGCACTATTGTTTTTCATTTGGGTGATCAACGTTATGAATTTGATCCAAATCGTATTTATACTCCTGTAGGAATTAAAAAAACACTGGCACAATACAGTCGTTATACTCCGCAGGCTTATCAGGAAGTGGATAAGCTGGCTAGAAAAATAAAAGAATTATTACCGGATGGAAAAGTAGTTGCCGTACATAATAATGCCACCTACTCTTTAAAAGACTATCTACCCGGACATTCTTTGGCAAAAGATGCCAAGACGGTTCATTTAAACCCAGATCATTATTTTCGTAATTTTTACTTAGTCACTCAGTTAAAAGATTATGCACGATTAAAAGATGAAGGATTTAATGGTGTCTTACAAAATAAATTGGCCACCGATGATGGCTCCTTGTCGGTATACCTTGCGAAAAGAGAGTATATCAATGTGGAAGCAGGCTATGATCAATTAACACAGCAAGTTAGAATGCTATTGTATGCCTGATTGCTCGGTGTGATGTGATTTATAAACGATACCACTTGAATAGCTATAGTTTGGGATGGGAAGCTTTGATTGGATATGGAGAAAATTCAGTACGAACTTCATCGGTATGGGAATTTTCTTGTGCTGGAGTAGTGGCTTTTTTCAATTCATTAAAGCGGTCTTTTAGTGACCTTCCTTGCCGTATGATGTTTGTTGCAAGAGCTTGCTGATGCTCTTCTAATGTTGTTACTACATAGCGCTCCAATTCGTTGACATGCTCTGGGTAGAGTATTTTGGCTGTATCGTAAGCCAGTGCTAAATTATTCAGGACGCGTAGTGCAGGCACCACTTGCGAGGCGATTTTTGTTGAATAGCGTAATGCATTGCAAAATTTGCTTAAAGTATGAGGATCTATGGTAGTAGACAACACTTCGATTAATTCAGAACCTACCATTTTTTGAATTAATTCGGGTGTATTTTTTTGTAAGAAACTTGCCGTTTTTTGTATTTTCTTTATCTGTTTTTCATTTTTCTGGTAGTCGCTATGTACTGTTTTAAGTTGCTCTGTTATGCGATCTTGCTCAGTAGATGGCATAGAGATTAACTCATCAATTTTATGAGTTGTTTCACGCACTACAACCCCTAGTATGTCGTCTGCTCTTTGATTTTTCTCTTGTTGTGCTTCTATGAATGATTGCATTAAACTTTGAGTGACTGATGTCCCTTTTTGTATGAGATAGGAAAGATCCTGGGGCTCGTTTGTTGATGTGACAAAGGAGAAGGCATTGCCCCATTTGATTTTGGTTATCAGAGTAGGGGGCTGGTGAAAAGCATTGCGGATGGCAGGTACTATGGCAGGGCGATTTAGAGGTTTTGTTTTACCAAACATCAGTAATGTTCTGGTTATTCCCATTTGAGTGACTTTATTGGTTAAAAAACGTATAGTCATGACAATATCCATCCTTGATTTATATTTAGACATATAGTATTTTATTTTGTCTTTGTCAAAGAGCGATACCGTCAATTAACGGCCAAGAATAAGCGTAAGATGGTGTTGCAAAAATTGTTCAGGCAAGGTTTTGCCTTGTCTGATTGAGTAATAAGTGGTCATTGTTTTGGTGGTGAAGCATTGTGGTTAAAGCATTGACCTAGGCGGGAGGCTTTATTATCAATGGGGTTTAGGCATTTAGCAGACTACAGGTTATTTCTTGCTAAAAAACAGTTGCACCCACATCCGCGCCTGGCTGATTCCATGCTGTTATTGGTTGGGCTGACTGGGCTGTGCTTTTATTTAATCAAACCAGGATATTTTCGGAAAAAATGCTGGTGTTTTTGATTGATACTCAAGATAAGCATCTCCTTTTGATTTTAAGGATTCTCTTTCAGTGATTGGAATAGTGATGAATGCCATGATGACATACAAGACTAATGGCGAAAATAGGCTCAACAGGCCATAAGGCGCAGTGAGTGAAAACAAGGTGAATGAGGACCAGATGAGCCATTCAAAAAAGTAATTGGGATGCCTGCTGAGACGCCATAATTTTTGATTACATACTTGTCCTGGGTGACTTTTTTTAAACTGTAGCAGCTGTAAGTCTGCTAGTGATTCTAACCCTAAGGCAAAAATAAAAAAAATCAGTCCGATAAGATCGATAAGGTTAATATGTGTTGCAGGACTTAAAGAAATAAAATACCAAGAGATGGAGACCATAAAGATAAACAGCCCTTGTAGCTGAAAATTAATAAAAAAACCTAGTGGTTTTTTTACCGTCCAGGACTGGCTTATGGCCGTATAGCGTTTGTCAATATGCTTTGGTCTGATTCGCGTCCACCACAGATAACCGGCAAGGCGACTACCCCACATGAGCAAAGCACTGCCAAGGATTACAGTCCTTATTGATAATGAGGATTGACCTAGATAAATCAGTCCACTTAGTGTCAGTCCTAAAGCCCAGCCTACATCTACGACTGATGGATTATTCGTTATCCGGTACCAAAGCCAAATAAGAGACATATGCACTATTATCGTTAACAGTACGATTAACAATATCATCATGTTGCATCACCTTCATTTTCTAGCAGGCCTTGTTGCTTTGGCTCTATTCTGGCTGCTATTGCCACACAGCCTTTTCCTGCATGCAAGCCAATGACCAGCGAGGCTGGATTAATAAAAAGAGGATCTTTATTAAAGCGCGAAGCACTCATTTTCGCAAGATGTATTGCATCTTCATTATTGTCAGCATGAACGATTGCATAGTCGCTTAGTAGAGCATTCGCACTGATGAGTTGTTTTTGAACCAGTTGAATTAATTTGCCAAGTCCTTTTGCTGAAGAGAAGGACTTGCCAGCAATAACTCCGCGTCCATGCTCATCAATAGACACGAGGGGCTTGATGTGTGACCAAGCAGCAAATTTTGCTGAAATTTTACTCATTCTTCCGGAGCGGATCATGGATTCAAATTGATTCACCAAGACAAAAATAAAAGTATTTTTAATCGCAGCCTTAACTTTTTCGATGATTTCAGTAAAAGGAAGGTTTTTTGCAATCAGTTTTCCTGAATAATCGAGTAATAATCCATGGGCTGCGGAATTAGTTCTGGTGTCCAATACAGTGATGTTCGGGTCTTCTTTGGCGGCCTCAGCAAAGGCACTATGCATGCCGCTCATGGCACTAGAAATGGATAAAATGAGGATGTGATTGTAATGTACGCGCAGCCTGTTTAGGAATTTTTTTACTTGATGTGGTGAAATACAGGATGTCTTTGGATAAACAGACATTTGCTGAAGCGCTTTGTAAAAATCATTAGGCTCAAAACTGTATTTATCTAAAAAATCATGGTCTCCAATATGAATGTTTAAAGCGATGGTGTGAATTTGATATTGATCTAATAATTCTTGGGGTAAGTCCGCACTTGAATCAGTAACCAATGCAATGCTGTGTTTTTTAGCAAATTGAGCCTCATATTGTCGCTGCATGTCATCCACTTTAGGGTATTTTACCGTACCGAGCTGATAGAGGGTGCTAAAGAGATGGCTGGGCTCATTGGTGTGGAGATGTACTTTAAGTAAATCTTTTGTTCCAATCGCGGCCAAGCTATCACTTTCATGATTCAATTGCTGTAATAATTCTTGAGGGCTTACTTGTGAATTTTTTAAAATGGCCTCAGTACAATAGCGATGCTGCGGTTTGTCTGTCGATGGATGCAAATGAGCTTGCAATGAATGAATTTTATGAGGTGCAGGTAGCTTTTGGAGTATTCCGGTCACTAAAAACTCACTGAATCCCTCAATAAAAAAGTAAAAGCCAAGTGCTCCTGCATCAACAACGTTTTCTGCTTGTGCTTGCTTTAAAGTGGTTGCGGTGCGTTCGACTTCGTTTTTAAGCTGAGGTGTAATGACGCTCATTGTTTTTGCAATAGAGTTTGTCTCATTGGCTAAAGAAGACAATTGAGCAAGTTTTTTTATGAGCGTAATGATAGTGCCTTCAACCGGATCAGATAACACGGAATTAATTTCTTCTGCAATTTTTTTGAATACAAAAACTAACTGGTCTATTTTTAATTTATCGCAAGGTTCAAGATGTTGATGTAGGCCAAGGAAAAAATGAGTGAAAAGAATGCCTGAGTTGCCGCGAGAGCCAATAATCGCAACTTGTGCTACAGAGTCAAGCGTTGTTTTCACATCTTCCTTGATTTCAGAATATTCGATAATAGCAGCACAAACAGAAGACATATTATCGCCGGTATCCCCATCAGCAACAGGAAAAACATTAATCCGATTAAGCTCCTCGCGTTGCTCCATGAGCCGGTAACAGCCATTGATTATAGCCGCATGCACTGCCTCAGCATTTAATTCATCAAAATTCATCAATTATTTATTCCCTATTAACACTTGCAGTCACCAATATTCTGCTTCATAGTAGACTTTTTTAGCATGAAGGTACACGAAATTATGGCTCGATATTTAATTATTGCAGCAAGTAGTGCTATTGGTAAATCAGTTGCCCTGTTGCTTCAGCAACAGGGTCATGAGGTGCTCACTACAGCGCAAAGCACTGAGAAAATCACACCTGATTTTATTCTTGATGCATCTGATTTTGATGCTGTTGATAAGGTATTTGAGCAAGCAGGTCGTATTGATGGGGTGGTTAATTGTGCAGGTTCTTTACTGCTTAAGAGTGCTCATATGACCAGTTTGGATGAATTGCAAAAGACAATTAATGCGTCTTTAATTACTTCGTTTGCAACAGTACGAGCAGCCGGTAAGCACATGTCTAATGGTGGCTCTGTTGTGCTGATTGCTTCTGCCGCAGCCCTGACTGGATTGGCTAATCATGAGGCGATTGCTGCGGTCAAAGCAGGCGTTATTGGCTTGGCAAAATCAGCAGCAGCAACGTATGCATCTTCTAATTTGCGCATCAATGTGGTAGCACCGGGTATGGTTAGGACGCCTTTGACGAGTGGATTATTGCATAATGAACTGGTTGTTAAGGCATTAACAGCCATGCATGTGCTAGGGCGAATTGGCGAGCCTTGTGATGTAGCTAAAGCCATTCTCTTTTTTCTTAATCCTGAGAACAATTGGATAACAGGGCAAGTTCTTGCTGTTGATGGGGGGTTAAGTTCAGTACGCCCCAAGCTGAAAGTGTAGTTTTTAGGGTTTTCTATGCGTAAATTGTGCTTTATTTTGGGTGATCAACTAAGTGAATCACTGCCATCCCTGGCAGTCATTGATAAGCAAGATGATGTGGTTTTTCTTTGTGAAGTGCTAGAAGAGGCGACTTATGTTGCACATCACCCTAAAAAAATAGCATTTTTATTTTCAGCGATGCGTCATTTTGCCCGACGATTAACAGATCTTGGTTATCGCGTTCGTTATACGAAATATGAAGATGCTGGCAATACTGGCTCTTTTGAACAGGAATTACATCGAGTTATTCATGCAGAACAAAGCTCAGCGGTGCATGTTGTTCATCCTGGCGAGTGGCGTGTTCTGGAAAAACTGAACTTATTAAAACAACAATTGTTGATCCCGCTCATCATTCATGAAGACACTCGATTTTTATGCTCCTCAGGCGAGTTCAGGGCCTGGGCAAAGAATAAAAAGCAATTGCGGATGGAATATTTTTACCGCATGATGCGGCAAAAGCATAGCCTTCTTATGGATGATCGAGGTAAGCCGGTAGGTGGTGTTTGGAACTACGATAAGCAAAATCGAAAAAATGCAAATCACATCAAAGCATTTCCTTCGCGGTTGGTGCATCCTGTAGATGAATTGACTGTTGAGGTTTTAGACTTGGTAGAAAAGAGGTTTTCTACTCATTTTGGCCAATTAAAGCCTTTTGATTTTGCCGTGACGCGCGAGCAGGCTCTTGCTGAGGCGAGTCATTTTATTGAGCATTGTCTCATGTATTTTGGCGATTATCAGGATGCCATGCGATCGAATGAAGCCAATTTATATCATGCTAAATTGTCTTTTTATCTTAATGCAGGCTTGCTTTTGCCCTTAGAATTATGCCGTATGGCAGAGGAAGCGTTTAAACAAAACAAAGCGCCTTTAAATGCGGTAGAAGGATTTATTCGTCAATTATTAGGATGGCGAGAATACGTACGAGGTATTTATTGGCTGTTGATGCCTGAGTACGCGGACAGAAATTATTTGAATGCATCAAAGCCGTTGCCTGGATTATATTGGGGCCAAGACACGCAGATGTTTTGCATGAAAGAGGTGGTGAGGCAGACCGCAGTTGAAGCGTACTCTCATCATATTCAACGCTTGATGATTACCGGTAATTTTGCGCTTTTGGCAGGACTTGATCCCAAGGAAGTATGCGAGTGGTATCTGGCTGTTTATGCGGATGCGTACGAGTGGGTTGAATTACCTAATACATTAGGGATGGCGCTGTATGGCGACGGGGGCGTGATGGCGAGTAAGCCCTATGCCGCAAGCGGGAAATACATTCAAAAGATGAGTAACTTTTGTGCATCTTGCGTTTATAATCCCGCTGATGTAGTTGGCGAAAAGGCATGTCCTTTTAATTCGCTTTATTGGAATTTTATGGCTCAACACCAGGATAAGCTGAAAAACAATCCGCGCCTTCATTATACCTATCTTAACTGGGATAAAATGGGTGAGGAAAAGAAAAAAGCCATTCTTTCCAAGGCGGCGATGGTGCTGGCTGATATAGACAAAAACCTCATCTAATGGACTCTATTTTAAATGATGACCCAAATAACAGGTTATAAAAGAGCTCCAGGAGCAAAGAACTATACCCCAGAGCCAATCCAGTAGCCCCATAGCGATAGGGAAATCTTTAAAAATAGCAAGACAGGTGAAGTCGTAAACGCCATAGATGATCGCGCCTAGAGCTGCGCCGTAACAAGCAGCCCAAAAAGAAGAGTCGTGAGCTAAAGGAATGACGAATACGATAATGCTTAAGGCAAACAATAGATACACCATCAGTGTTGCCCACCAAAGTGGTTTTAAATGACCATCCACAAGGTTTAACCAGGGCGCATAATGCTGAAAATACAGCCCCTTGGCAATAAAGCCTAGCCAAAGCATATCAGTAGCAATAAATACTACAAAGGCAATGAAAAATAGTTTTAATGACAGTCCATTCATTATTTGTCCTTATGGCTTTTTTATAACATTCTGCAATCAGTGTAAATTTTATCTTGGGATATGTAAATTTAAAATTCAGTCAATATTTTAATTTATCCATGATAAAAAATTCCAAAGATTCAATCGCTGTATTTTTATTTTCTTTCTTTATTAAAGAGATATGTACGTCTTTTAAAGAGGGGAGAAAAAACTCATCCAGCCTATCGAGATAAGTAGGGATCATACTACGCTGTATTGCCGTAATTCCAAGACCTGCACGTACTGCTGCCATTTTACCTGCATAACTAGGGCTACTAAATGCCAGGCGCCATTTTAGCTGATGTTGATTGAGTGACTCAATGACATTGCCTCGGTAAACGCAAGGCGTGGGTGACAGAATGAGTGGAATTATTGCCTTGTCATGAAGTGTTGGTAGCAGTTCTTTTTTACCAACCCATTCAACAGGCTCATTCCATACATTTACCCCTTCGGAAAGTTGATTTTTTTCATTTGTTTTTATCAAAATCAAATCAAATTCATCCTGGTTGAACCGCTTGATTAAATTCAAGGTTAAGTCACATTCCACATTGAGCATGACCCTGGGATGGAGCCTTGAAAATTCAACCAAGACATCTGAAAGCATCATCGATGCAAAATCTTCGGGAAGACCAAAACGAAGTTCTCCTTGCAGCTCTGGTGTTTTAAACCGATCAAGTGACTCGCGATGCAATTCATAAATTCGTTTGGCATAGCTTAAAAAAAGCTCTCCATCGGGTGTTAAAGCCAAGTCTCGTCCACGAACAATTAATTGTTTTTCAACTAAATTTTCTAGTTTAGCGATTTGCTGGCTGATGGCTGATTGTGTGCGACCGACACGTGATGCGGCTTTAGTAAAACTTTGTGTTTCCGCCACGGCTAAAAAGCACTGTAAGGCTATTGTATCTAGTGACATTAGAATTCCTAATGGTAAATATAAATATTTTTAATTTCACTTATATCAGTATATCTAATATATTTTTATTGTAGCAAAACAATTTCTAATGGGGAATGATGTGAATCAAATAGTTCTATTTTTTTTATGTGGCATGCTGGTCTGTCCAGTCAGTTCGCTGGTCTTGAATTTTGTTTTAGCTTCTCGGCCAATGATGGCAGCGCGCTGGGCGGGTTATAGTATTGGATTAGGATTCTTGATGGGGGTGGGATTACTTTCTTATTTGTCTTTAGCGCAGGATTCTACAATTTACTGGTTAATAAACCTTAATACACTGAACCTGTTATTATGCAACCTGGTGTTATTAGTAAGTTTTGTTGTGCATCGTTTTTCATTAAGGTACATGCATGGAGACAGGCTCTACAGACGCTTTTTTCTTCTTTTAGCCATGCTAACCCTAACCGCCACGCTTATGGTTCTTGCGGATAATTTATTTTTATTTTGGGGTGTTTGGTCTTTGTCTAATGTATTTCTTGTGTTGTTGATGATGCATAAGAAAAAATGGGCGGCTTCTAAGAACGCAGGTCTTTTAGCCTTTCAGACCTTGTCGATAGGAAGTGTGTGTTTGTTAATCGCTTTCATTATGTTAACTGTCACCTACTCAAGCAGTTCTATTTTGACCCTGACTCAGCAAGCCAAGCCTGGCAACTTGTCTTTACTTGCATTTGCAATGGGTTTCATCTTGCTTGCTGCATTGGCGCAATCTGGATTGTTTCCTTTTCATCGATGGCTTATCAGCTCTTTGAATTCGCCTACTCCAGTCTCCGCTTTGATGCATGCAGGGCTGGTTAATGGTGGAGGAATTCTTATTGTCAAATTTGCACCATTAATGAGGTGTTATCCAGAGTTATTAACTTTATTGTTCGTAGTGGGTTCTATCTCGGCATTACTGGGTACGGTCTGGAAGTTAATGCAGCATGACATTAAGAGAATGTTGGCCTGTTCTACCATGGCACAAATGGGCTTTATGATGATGCAATGTGGCGTGGGTTTATTTTCTGCGGCCATAGCGCATCTGTGTTGGCATGGACTTTTTAAGGCTTATCTTTTTTTAAGTTCGGGCTCTGCGGTGCAACAAAAAAAAGCAGACACTGGTTCTTTAAAAGCTTCTCCAATGCTGCTCATTATCTCTCTTGCCGGTGGTGTAGTGGCGATGATTTCATTTGCATTCGTAACGAACAAGTCAATTTCGGTGTATGAGGCAAGTGGCTTTGTTCTTTTTTTTGCTTTTATTGCTGGCGCACAACTGATGCTGACCTGGATTCGTGCTCAGCAGACGGTATTAAGTATCGTCTCTGGTGTTGTTCTTGCTCTGCTTTCAGGGCTTATGTATGGCGCAAGTATTCAATTGATTCAGTGGTTAATTCCAAGTGTAGCAACATCAGAAGCGCTTCATTTATCAATAATACATTGGGTAATAATGGCTTTTTTTGGTGCCTTGTGGGTTGGGTTTAATCTAGGCGGATATCAAGCAATAAGCCAATCAAAGCTGGGCTGCTGGCTTTATGTGACCTTGTTCAACTCAGGCCAGCCTGCCAGAAAAACGGTGACTGCGTTACGAAACGATTACAACTGCTAAACGTATTGAGGAGTATTTATGACTAGTGCAAAACGGTTAACAAAAGATTCAATAAAATCTGGGGTTAAAAATGAAGGCAAGACCTGTCATGCTGGAAAAAGAAAAGATCTTGAATTACACGCCTTAGTGCATAATGCTGCCAAATGCATCGCCCCGGTGTGGCCACTTGAAACGTTTATTGCCTGTAATCCATTACAAGGGCTTGAAGCGCAAGCTTTTGAAGAGGCATTAGTTCATGGTGGTTTAAGGCGCATCGCCGCTAGGGATAGCCATGCACTTGAGGCGGTTAATCGGCAAATGATTAAATGGTGTGGTGGTTTTTTTGATGTAGGGCAAAGCAGTATTGCGATGCCTTATCGTGAACTGGGCTTTTATTATGGATTTTTGAAATTAGCAGTTTTTGATAAGCAACTACATCATAATAAAAGAGCAGTAAAAAACTTTTTGCAGCAATTGCCTGACTCAGCAGAAGAAGCCATTAAAATTTGCTTGCAAAGACTTCATGTTGCAAGAGGACAAGAAGAAGCGTTTTTTGCTCAGACACTTGCTTATTTACCCGGCTGGGCAGGTTTTGTGAAATGGAAAACAGACTGGCAGAATGCCAAAAAAGCAGAAAAAGTAAAAGTAACACTTATTGATTTTTTGGCAGTGCGCTTGGTGCTTACCTGCATTCTTTGGCCTGATGCATTTGGAGAACAACAAAGCAGCAACGACAGCTCTTTTGTTAACAAAGTATTGGTGCAATTAAAAAGCAACGAGGATACCTATCGACAAAAGTTGTTAAGTCTGCTTTTACCCGAGGCTAAAAAAGAAGTTGTGCCACTTTCTCGCAGGAATGCGCAATTGGTTTTTTGTATTGATGTGCGCTCAGAACCTTTTCGTCGCGCTATCGAGTCTTTAGGTCATTATGAAACTTTTGGTTTTGCCGGATTTTTTGGTCTTCCGGTGCGTATTAATGAGTTTGATACCAATAAAGACAAAGAATGCTGTCCTGTCTTATTAAAACCAAAATACGTTGTTAAAGAAACACCAGTTGTTGCTAATAAAGATGATTTTGAACGTTATCAGCGAGGTAAAAAGCTGATAAACAGCTGCAAAAATCTCTATACGCAACTTAAAAACAATGTATCGACACCCTTTGCTCTGGTTGAATCCTTAGGTCTTTGGTGCGGCCTGAGCATGACTCTAAAATCTTTATCGCCTGAATTAAGTAGCCATTCAGGATCTGCATTTAAGCGCTGGTTAAAACCAGTACTTCCGACCAAGGTCGCATATGAGTTGTGTGAAACTGATGCAGAACAAGGCTTGTCTTTACAAGAGCAAATTAACTATGCCGAGACGGTCTTGCGTCTTATGGGGCTTACTGCTGATTTTGCAAAACTCATTATTCTTTGTGGGCACGGCAGTACTACTGAAAATAATCCGTATGCTTCAGCTTTGGATTGCGGTGCTTGTGGTGGAAACCATGGGGGTATTAATGCCAGATTATTAGCCTCTATTCTTAACAAGCATGAAGTTCGTCAAGCTTTGGAAGAGTCAGGCATGCACATCCCCTTTGATACAGTATTTTATGGTGCATTGCATAATACTACTACTGACCACGTTGAACTCTACGATGAAGATGTAGCAAAACCGGTTTATCCAGAGCTGTTAAATCAGCTGCAAAACGATTTAACAGCGGCGCAGCTTCTAACCAATCAAGAGCGCGGCATTAAATTGCAAAGCACTAACGCTCATAAAGACCTTATCCGACGAAGCCTGGATTGGTCTGAAACACGACCGGAATGGGGCTTGGCACGAAATGCTGCCTTCATTGTGGCACCTAGGTCTCTCACAAAAAATATTCCTCTTGATGGGCGTTGTTTCTTACATTCCTATTGCTTCGAACAAGACCATGATGGGGCACTGCTTGAGACGATTTTGACCGCACCCATGGTCGTGGCTGAATGGATAAATACTCAGTATTTATTTTCGACTCTGGATAATGTTGCTTTTGGCAGCGGGAGTAAAGTGACCCACAATGTAGTTGGGACTATTGGGGTGATGCAAGGTAATGGAAGTGATTTGATGCATGGGCTTCCCCTGCAATCGGTCATGAGCTCCGATGAGCATGCCTATCATGAACCACAGCGATTATTGACGGTTGTTTATGCACCTAAAGAAAAGGTTTCTCAACTGATTGAAAAGCATGCTGTCTTAAAAACTTTATTTTTTAATCAATGGGTTCACTTGGTTGTTATCGATCCCATTAACCTATGTTGTTATCAGTTAAGCAAATCTGGTGAGTGGAATTTAGTAGAATAACAGTGAGGAGAAAAAAATGAATGTGGTTAAAGTTCAAGAGCGAAAAGATGTTGGGATTAATTTACATCCAATGAAAAAAATTGAGATCATTGTTGCAGGAGAACATGAGCATCTGATTACATCGATGATGGATGAGGCATCAGTGACAGGATATACCTTGATACGAAACGTTTCTGGAAAAGGGCATCATGGCTTTCATGAAGGAAAAATGATGTTTAATGACAAAGCTTCATTGGTATTATTTATCGCAGTGGCACCTGAGGAAGTGATTGTAACCTTAGCTTTGGGCATGAAAATGCTGTTTCAGAATGAGTCCGGAGTTATGTTTGTTTCTGATGTGTCGGTGGCAAGGCTTGATTATTTTCACATGATGAATACTTAATCATGTACTATAAAAATCAAAATGTCTTATTAGCCTCTAAACATGAAAAAGAGCAAGCAATGGCTAAACCTTTTCTGGACAGATTATCGTGCACCTTGCGGGTGCGCGAGTTTGATACGGATCAGTTTGGTACATTTACTGGAGAGATTGCCCGAACTTTGAGTCCTTATGAAACCTGTCTTTTAAAGGCTAAAACGGCAGCAAAACGCTATCATTATGACCTTGCTGTTGCCTCTGAAGGAAGTTTTGGTCCTCATCCTGCTTTTCCTTTTGTACCTGGTGCGCATGAGTTAATGGTGTTTATTGATAGAAGGCATGATTGGATTATAGCCGAGCAGTGTATCAGTCAGAAAACGAATTATGCGATGTTGACGGTCAACAAAAATACAAAACTGGATGATTTTTTGACTCAAGTTCACTTTCCTTCTCATGCGCTTATTGTGCAATTGACCTCTAATAGCCATGTGTTGGCGAAGGGCGTCCATGATTTGGATGCATTGACTTATTACCTTAAGCTTGGCTTTAAAACTGACAAAGAGCTTCTTTTAACAACCGACATGCGGGCCATGATGAATCCCACTCGAATGGCGGTAATCGGTGAGTTGGCAGATAAATTAACGCAACGCATTAGCCGTCTTTGTATTCAATGTGAACGGCCAGGTTTTGGGTTTAAAACGACTAGAGGTGCATTAGCCTGTGCGTTGTGTGGTGCTCCTACCTCCTTTTACGAGGAAGAGGTTTGGGGGTGCATCGGTTGTGAACATCAAGAATACAAAAAGCGACAAGACGGTTTGTTAACCGCCGACCCTACCTATTGTGATAATTGTAATCCTTAGTGAGTAGCTATGGTTTAAGGTATTGTTGTTACTCATTGAATACGATGTCAATCTATCAATGAAGAATGAATTGGTGAGGATTTTAGAGGGCCAGTTGATGTTATTATTCAACAATAGTCTTATTATCTGCGTTGCTGTCTTGTTCTGTTTTTTAAAGTTGATGGGATTCTTCTGCATCACATGATATATTTAATTTTTTAAATGTTCTTTGAAATGACGGAGTAGCTAATGACCTACGATAAAATTAAAGTGCCTGCTCAAGGCGAGGCGATTACTGTTTCTGCTGAGGGTTCTTTGTGCGTGCCGGATAATCCTATTATTCCTTTCATTGAAGGGGATGGTATTGGTGTGGATGTAACACCTCCCATGATTCGTGTAGTGGATGCTGCGGTTAAGAAAGCGTATGGCGAAAAGAGAAAAATTTCCTGGATGGAAGTGTATGCAGGTGAAAAGGCAACTCAAGTGTATGGTGCTGATCAGTGGTTACCTAAAGAAACAATAGACGCCTTAAAACAGTATGTTGTTTCGATAAAAGGGCCTTTAACCACACCTGTGGGTGGTGGTATTCGTTCTTTAAATGTTGCTATTCGTCAAGATATGGATTTGTATATCTGCCAACGACCTATCCGTTATTTTAATGGCGTACCTAGCCCCGTCAGAGAGCCATGGAAAACTGATATGGTTATTTTCCGTGAAAATTCAGAAGACATTTACGCCGGGATTGAATGGCAGGCAGACTCTGCTGAAGCTAAAAAATTGATTGCATTTTTACAGTCTGAGTTGAATGTTAAAAAAATACGTTTTCCAGAGCATTGCGGGATTGGTGTGAAGCCTGTTTCTAAAGCAGGAACTACTCGTTTGGTTAAAGCAGCCATTCAGTATGCCATCGATAATGATCGTCCAGTAGTGACTTTGGTGCACAAAGGTAACATCATGAAGTTTACCGAAGGTGCATTTAAAGATTGGGGTTATCAAGTCGCGCGCGAAGTATTCGGTGCCACTGAATATCAAGGTGGGCCATGGCTTGCGTTCAACAATCCAAAAACAGGAAAGCAGATCATTATTAATGATGTCATTGCAGATGCGTTTTTACAACAAATTTTATTAAGACCGGAAGATTACAGTGTTATCGCAACGCTAAATTTGAACGGAGATTATATTTCTGACGCTTTAGCTGCCCAAGTCGGTGGTATAGGCATTGCCCCTGGAGCTAACTTGAGTGATGATGTTGCAGTATTTGAGGCAACTCATGGCACGGCCCCTAAGTATGCAGGTCAAGATAAAGTGAATCCTGGCTCTATTATCTTGTCTGCTGAAATGATGTTGCGTCATATGGGATGGAATGAAGCCGCTGATCTCATCATAAAAGGGATGGATGGCGCGATAGGTGCCAAAACAGTCACTTATGATTTTCAACGTGGCATGGAAGGCGCTACTTTGCTAAGTTGTTCTGCTTTTGGTGATGCTGTGATTCATCATATGTAATTTGTCAAGGTCCTTGAGTTCTCAAGGGCCTTCTTTTATTTTCTGTCAATTTAACTCATCACTAATATTATTTATGAAAACCAGAAGCATGGTTTTATTATTAGAGTTGGGTTCATTGTGTCCAATATGACATGGATTATTCCAATAATAAAAATTTTATTTAAAATTGGTTGTTTTTACTGGCCAAAAATGTCGTGGGAGTCTATAAAAAATATAAGGGGTTGTAAGTTATGAGTGGGCAAATTATTAAAGAATTAACCAAGGTAACGCCAGCAAAGACGCAAGTAGAGACTGAGCTTAAGTTGCCTAAACGATTTAAAGTGGTATTGCTCAATGATGATTATACCCCAATGGATTTTGTGGTGGAAGTATTGAGACGATTTTTTCAGTTAAGTGAAGAAGTTGCTATACAGGTGATGTTACAGGTTCATGTTCAAGGAAAGGGCGTGTGTGGGGTTTACACACGGGACATAGCTGAAACAAAAGTAGCCCTGGTTAATGAATACGCACAAATGAATCAACATCCATTGCTATCTAGCATGGAACCCGCGTAGTGGTGTGAGCTAGAGAGGAGCAGCGATAATGTTAAATAAAGAATTAGAGTTCACTTTAAACCTTGCGTTTAAAGAAGCAAAAGAGAAAAGACATGAATTCATGACTGTTGAACATCTATTGTTGTCCCTGCTTGATAATCCAGCTGCTGGCAATGTATTGCAAGCTTGTGATGCCAATATTGAAGTATTACGGCGTGATCTAGTCGAATTTATTGATGAAACCACGCCCAGAATCCCAGATGAAGAGGTAGATAGAGAAACGCAACCGACTCTGGGATTTCAGCGTGTGTTGCAGCGCGCGGTATTTCATGTGCAATCTGCAGGAAAAACGGAAGTGACAGGCGCTAATGTCTTGGCGGCTATTTTTAGTGAGCAAGAAAGTCAAGCGGTGTATTTTCTTCGTAGAGAAAATATTACTCGTCTGGATGTGATTAACTATATTTCGCATGGTGTTTCAAAATATCAAAGTAATGATGTTAATGAAAACATGAATGCATCCATGGATGAAGACATGATGTCTGCTGATAGCAATGAATCACCACTGGATGCCTATTGCATGAATCTTAATAAACGCGCCAAACAAGGCAAGATTGATCCTTTGATTGGGCGACATGAAGAAGTTCAAAGAACTGTACAGGTATTGTGTCGACGCAGAAAAAACAATCCTTTATTAGTTGGTGAGGCAGGCGTTGGTAAGACAGCCATTGCGGAAGGATTAGCCAGACGGATAGTGGATGGTGAGATTCCTGATTCTATTCGTCATTGTGTTGTCTATTCTTTGGATTTAGGTGCTTTATTGGCCGGAACTAAATACCGCGGTGATTTTGAAAAACGATTAAAAGCAGTATTGAAGCAACTTGGTCAGCAAGAGGGTGCTGTATTATTTATTGATGAAATTCATACCATTATCGGTGCTGGAGCTGCTTCAGGTGGTGTTATGGATGCATCCAATCTGATTAAGCCGCTGTTAGCAAATGGTGAATTAAAATGTATAGGATCGACCACCTATCAGGAGTATCGCGGTATTTTTGAAAAAGATCGGGCTTTGGCACGACGTTTTCAAAAAATTGATATCCCTGAGCCTACTGTAGATGAAACTTTTGAAATTCTGAAAGGTTTGAAAGGGCGTTTGGAAGAGCATCATGGCGTGAAATTTTCAATTCCTTCCTTAAGAGCTGCAGCAGAATTATCCGCTAAATACATCAATGATAGATTTTTACCTGATAAGGCCATTGATGTAGTCGATGAGGCAGGTGCTTATCAAAATTTATTAAATGCAGCAAAACGTAAAAAAATTATCAGTGTGGCTGAAGTAGAAAATGTGGTTGCTAAAATAGCGCGTATACCCATTAAGAAAGTTTCTGCTCGAGATAAAGACACTTTAAGAAATTTAGAGCGTGATTTAAAGTTATTAGTATACGGACAAGATCAAGCAATTACCGCATTGTCTTCTGCAATTAAATTGGGGCGTTCTGGCTTAAGAGAGCCTCAAAAGCCAGTTGGTTGTTTCTTGTTTGCAGGACCTACAGGTGTAGGAAAAACAGAAGTGACACGTCAATTAGCCAATGTATTAGGCATAGAATTATTACGATTTGATATGTCAGAATATATGGAAAAGCATACTGTATCACGCTTGATTGGTGCCCCTCCAGGGTATGTTGGCTATGATCAGGGGGGATTATTGACCGAAGCGGTGACCAAAAGTCCTCATGCGGTACTGCTGTTAGATGAAATAGAAAAGGCGCATCCAGACGTGTTTAACTTGTTATTGCAAATCATGGATCATGGCACTTTAACTGATACTAATGGGCGTCATGCAGACTTCAGGCATATTATTCTGGTGATGACCAGTAATGCTGGAGCCGCTGAGATGGTAAGAAATACTATCGGTTTTGCGCATCAAGACAATACTCATGATGGATTGGAAGTCATTAAAAAACAATTTACTCCTGAATTTAGAAACCGTCTGGATGCCATTATTAATTTTGCTCCGTTAAGCAATGAAACGATAGGTTTGGTTGTTGATAAATTTATCATGGAGCTTGATGAACAGTTGAGTCATAAAGGAGTTAGTTTTACCGTAGATAAAGCAGCTCGAGAATGGTTAATTGAGCATGGCTACGATAAAAACATGGGAGCAAGACCTATGGCCAGATTGATTCAGGAAAATGTGAAAAAGCCTTTAGCTGATGAATTGCTGTTTGGTAAGTTGATTCATGGTGGGCATGTGGTTCTTAAAGTGAAAGATGGTAAATTACATTTTGATAGTCATGACCATCGAGAAGGCGTGTGTTAACGCAGCTTTTTTCCTCAATGCCTTGGCCATTTTAGCCAAGGCATTTTTTTTGTAACTAATTCCTTTTATTCATAATTTTCTATGGAATGGGCTTTAAATAATTGTCTAGTGCATTTTTATTTTTTTTTGTATGATGATCAAATCACTAGAGGAAATTATGAATAAACATTTTAAAGCCATTTTATTATTTTCAATAATAACTAGTCTAAGTCATGCTGATGGGTCGATGACAAAAGAATTTCTAGAGCAGCAACTTCAACAATTTAAAAGCCAGTTAACGCTAGAGCTTGATGCCTTGTACGCTAAAAAAGAATCAGTTGATAAATCCCAGCAAATTGGTCCACAAGGTCCAAAAGGTGAGATGGGTGCTGTTGGTCCACAAGGTCCAAAAGGCGAGATGGGTGCTGTTGGTCCACAAGGTCCAAAAGGTGAGATGGGAGCCGTTGGTCCACAAGGTCCAAAAGGCGAGATAGGAGCCGTTGGTCCACAAGGTCCCAAAGGCGAAATAGGAGCCGTTGGTCCACAAGGTCCCAAAGGCGAAATAGGAGCCGTTGGTCCACAAGGTCCAAAAGGCGAGATAGGAGCCGTTGGCCCACAAGGTCCAAAAGGTGAGGCTGGCCCGCAAGGTCCTAAGGGTGAGGCTGGCCCACAAGGTCCTAAGGGTGAGGCTGGTGCTGCAGGCCCACAAGGCCCCAAGGGAGAACAAGGGGTTGCGGGAGCACCAGGCATGAAAGGGGAGCAAGGCTTTCCTGGACCTGGTTTGGTTCGAGGCGGTTTGAAAGGACAGGTTTTAGTCAAAGCCAGTAATGATGATTTTGATACCCAATGGATTAATAATGTTTCCGGTTTTACCGTAGGGCAATTAGCCATGGGTGGTGTTGTCTTTTGGGTAGATTCCACCGGGCAGCATGGTTTGATTGCTGCCAAAAAAGACAATGCGGATGCCATTGCCTGGCGCAATACGAATGACCTTTATACTGGAACTGCTACAGGAGATGGGATTTTTGCGGGTAAGGTGAATAACGCACAAATTATGGCTATTCAACTGAGTGATGGCAATAATAACTTTGCTGCCAAAGTATGCAAAGATTATGCAATACAAGAAGATGGTAGCAGTCTTTGTGATTTGACAGGCAATGCGGGCGATTCTTGTTATGCAGATTGGTATTTGCCAGCAAAATTTGAATTGAATCAAATGTATTTACAAAAAGACAAGATAGGCGCTTTTCTTAATGGCAGTTATTGGAGTTCCACAGAAAGCATTGCCTCAGCTAAAGACGCTGCCTGGTATCAATATTTTGGCGCCAATAACAACAGCAATCCACGTGATTATGCAAGCAAGCATGCATTAATGGGGGTTCGTTGCATACGCTCTTTTTGAGTATAAATAATATAGTAAAGCGAAATGAAATCAAAATTGAATGATTACTGTGCTTTATTGGTGTGGTGAATGTCAAAGACAAGGTTCCATGGCTCTTTGGTTTTAGTTATAATAGTTTTCTTCAATTATTGTTTGATGTACTGCCTATGTTGAGTGTGATAGTTATTGCGAAAAATGAAGAAGCCAATATTGAAAATTGTCTTCAATCAGTACAATTTGCAGATGAAATTATTGTATTGGATTCAGGCAGCAGTGATAAAACTGTATCTATTGCAAAGCAATATACGGATAAAGTCTTTGAAACGGATTGGCAAGGATATGGCATACAAAAACAACGTGCACTGGATAAAGCAACAGGTGATTGGGTTTTAAATCTCGATGCGGATGAGACCGTTAGTATTGAATTGCAACAAGAAATAAAAAAAGTTACGGCGCGGGATGAGGCTGATGCCTATCGCTTGCCTATACAAATGGTCTTTTATAATCAACCGCTAAAATATTCATACAGTCCTAAGCGTCATGCTCGTTTGTTTAGGCGACAAGGTGCAGCATTTAGCAGCGATATTGTGCATGAAAAAGTTATATTGCCTTCTCATGCAAGAATAAAAAAAATAAAAATCCCTTTATTGCATCATTCATTTCAAGATGTGAGTCATGTTTTATATAAGTTAAATAAGTATTCTTCGTATAGTGCAAAAATACGTATAGCCAATAAAAAAACACCCGGATTGATAAAAATCCTGCTGGCAACGAGTTGGATGTTTATCCGTTGTTTTATTTTGCAGCGTGGATTTCTAGATGGGAGATTGGGGTTTTTATTTGCTGTTTTTAGTGCACAAGGTACGTTTTACAGGGGGATAAAACAAATTTATCAAGACGCTAATTTGCATCATCTTCCTGAATTAAATACATAAGGTTTCTTATCATGCTGAAAATAGATCAAGAAAAAAACATCCAAATAACATCCATCTTGCTTGGTTTATTTATATTCTTCATTCCTATTAGTCCATCTATAAAGTCTGTTATTTTTGTACTTGTTTTAGGTAGTATTTTTTTAAATCCACTGTATAGATCAGCTATTAAGTATACTGTAACTACCTATTGGGGGCTGAGCGCATTATTATTGTTTTTTTGGATAGTTTTTGCTTGTTTTTGGAGCCCTGCTTCAGTGTCATTACAAATGACTTTAGTGGAAAAATATTCCAAGCTCCTTTATTTACCCATTCTTGCTGTTGCTTTTGTGCAACCCGGTACGCGATTTTTAGGAGTTCATGCTTTTTTGGCTGCTATGGTGGTAACTTGTTGTACCGCAATTTTAAAAGTTTATGGTTTGATTCATATTAATGATCCATTAGATCCCGGTGCATTATTTTTTAGTCATATTATTACTGGCTTTATGATGTCGATGGCTTGTTATATTGCTGCTTTGTATGCTTGTGACACAGAAGGAAAAAGACGGTGGTTGTATATTGCAATAGTCTTTTTAACCAGTTATCAGATATTATTTCTTAATACAGGTCGTACGGGATATGTCATTTATGCATTATTGCTTTTTTTATTTTTAATACAAAAATTATCGATTAAAAAAGCGCTGCTTAGTGGAGTGGCTTGTTTGGGATTATTTGTTTTGGCATATCAAGCCAGTCCTGTCTTACATGAAAGGGTGAATGAAATCATTCAGGATGCGGTGTCATCGCAAAAACATCAAGAGCTTAACTCAGTAGGGTTTCGCTTGATGTTTCATGATTATGCCAAAGAGATGTTTAAACAACATCCCTGGATAGGCATAGGGACAGGGGGCTTTCAATACACCTATGCGCATGAAAAGCCTTCGTTCACCGAGTTTTGGGGGCCTGTTTTAACTGATCCTCACAGCCAGTATTGGATGATTTTAGCAGAACAAGGTGTGGTTGGTGCGGTGCTTTTATTTGTCTTTTTAGCCAGCTTGTTTTATGCCGCTTTTCAACTCAAAGAGAACAGATCCCTTTTATTAGGTATTCTTACTGCTTTTTGTGTTGGCTCCTTATCCGATAGCATCTTATGCTATTCTACGATTGGTTACTTGCTCATTGTATTAAGTGCCTTATGTCTTGGTCAGCTTCTTCCTAAGGCTAAAGCACTTCAATGATGTAATCGGCAGGCTATAGGTCTCAGTAGATTCCTGAGCTTTTATTGTACGATTTAGTAATCGAACATTCTTCCGAACTGGAGCCATCATTACACATGATTTTACCATCTGTTGGTATAGCAGGAGATACGCCTCCTTTCCACAGGCAGCATCCTTTAAGTAGCTGTAAGTCCATGACGGCATGGCGATCGCAGTAACAGGCAGAATAAAAGCCATTTTGACAGACTAGTCGCCCGGATGAAGAATCGCAGTAATTAATCCCCCCCATTTTATCGCAGCAAGTCTCAGCATGAATGGCGCAAGTGACGAAGACAAATACGAAGAGCAACCATAGTTTTTTGATGTGTAACATGTTGATTCTCAGACGAATAGTATTAATTTTAGAATAGCACAGAGTGCAGAAAAAGGTAGTTTGCTCTAAACAGGGCATAAGACAGAATTGCTTGTTTTATTTGGGCACAGAACTAATTGATGATAAAGCTGGTTAAAATTCCCGCAAATAAGCCCAGCAAATGCCCTTGCCATGAAATGCCTTTTTGTTGAGGAAATAGGCCTAAAAATATACCACCAAAGTAGTAAAGACTTAGTATGCCCAAAATAATACTGATGGGGTTAATGTCTTGATATAGATTGGTGATTAAAAATCCCCAATAGCCAGTAATTAATGCACTGGCCCCAATATAAAGGCCATTTTTTGCAAAAAGCCAAATGGCAGAGCCACTCAATAGTGTAATGTATAGGGTGACTAACCCATAATAATACAGTCCATTAATTAAAATAAAAGCACTGAGCACAAGCAATGGAATGGAGTTAAAGAATAAGTGATTAAAATTGGCATGTAAGAGAGGGGCAAAAATAATGCCTGGGAGTCCTCGGAGGCGTCTTGGAATGATGCCTAAAAGTAAAATCACCGGGCATAAATAACGCGCTACGAAATAAAAAAAACAGGGAAAGAGCAAAATAATGCCTAAAGTAGCAATGTTATTTTGCATCTGAATTTTTATTATATTAATGCCAACAAAAAATTCGTTTAATATCATAATACTAATTGTAAATATGAGTAATACTACATTCTACAGAGCCTTTTGCTAAACGTACATGAATAGCGTCTTGTATTTTTAAGCTATCTACATTATCAATAATTTTTCCATGATGAGAGGTGATTGAATAACCCCTGTCTAAAGTCGCCAGCGGACTTACTGCGTGCAAAGTAGACAAGTTGGATTTTAAAACGAACCTTGCTGCATTCATTTTGCTTTCCATGTGATGAGTTAAAGAATTGGTAAGTTGTGTTATTCGATAAGTCACTTGTTGTAGATAGTGTATGGGATTATTTTTTTGTAATGGATGAATGTACAAGTTTAATTGATTTTTTTTCTGATGGATGAGTCTATTCATCGCGATAAAAAGTTGTTTTTCCAAATAATCTACTTTTTGCCATTGGGCCGCTATCATTTGATAGGGGGAATGAATGGTGCTGGTCAATAAGGTTAATCTGGTTTGATGTTTTTGCATGGCATAGCTCATGGCTTTGTGTAAGCGGGTACAGAGCATTTCTATGTGCTGGGCTAATTCGTCTTTGTGAGGTGTGGCGCGGGCCGCAGCAGCAGTAGGTGTTTCTGCTCGATAATCTGCAGCAAAATCGGCAATAGTAAAATCAGTTTCATGCCCTACGCCAGAGATAACCGGAATTTTACTTGCTGCAATGCAGCGTGCTAAGGCTTCATTATTAAAAGCCCAAAGATCTTCTATGCTACCTCCTCCACGCGCTAATAATAAAACATCGCACACTCCCAGCTGATTAGCCTGTAGTATTGCTTTAATGAGTTGCTCATGTGCGGTTGCTCCTTGTACTTCGCTTGGAAAAATGAAAATGGATGCCAAGGGGAAGCGTCTGTTTAGGGTAGAGAGCATGTCTTGTAATGCGGCACCTGTGGGTGATGTAATAATGCCTATATTTTTCGGAAATCGAGGCAAGGGTCGTTTTCTTTCTGCAGCAAAGAGTCCTTCTTGAGTTAATTTATTTTTTAATACTTCAAATTGTGCAAACAGATCGCCAACTCCCGCTTCTTGTAATTCATCAATAATCAGTTGGTAATCTCCGCGAGCTTCATAAAGGCTGGTTTTGCCTTTGGCAATCACTTTGATTCCTTCTTTTAGCTGTTTGCAAAAGGGAGTAAGGTGGCGGTTTTTAAAAAATACACATCGAATTTGAGCTTGATTGTCTTTCAGGGTGAAGTAATAGTGTCCTGAGGTGGCTTTAGTGACATTAGACAGCTCGCCTTCAACAGTAACATAACCAATTTCATTTTCTAAATACTGTTTGATGAAGCGATTCAGTTGGCTTACTGAGAGGATGGAAATCTGTTTCGTCATAAATAATGGCAGGCAGATAAGTAAAAAACAATTATACCAGATTATGTGATAAAAGCCTTCTTCGTTAATCCTGAAAGTGGCTTTTAATTGTCTATACATTCAGGCAATTATTCGGGTATTATAAGCGCCTTTACACGATTTTTCAAAGACGATGAGCACACAAATTCTACTGCATAAATTCAAAAAAGCTACCTGGATGGCTTTACTGACTATTTTGATTGGTGGTTGCGTGGATTTATCAGGATCTCGTAGTACCTACACGAGTACAACAGACAGTCCGACTTGTCATTTTTCTCCCTATTGTGGACAAGTGCACACCATGCTGGGGGGCTTAGGTATTTTTAGTAAAGGAATGAATACACTACGTCATTCCGTTGATCAGCGCTTTCACATCCCAGCTTATAGCACCATCTGGTATAATGCAGGCCATGTGACACGGTTCATAGTTAATCGTTATTATCAGCAGAAAAAACATGAGCCTATTATTTTGATTGGGCACTCTTTGGGCGCGAATGATCAAATTAAAGTAGCGCGTAATTTAAATAAAGTCGGAATACCTGTTGCCTTATTGATTACAGTAGATCCCGTATCGCAAACAATCGTGCCACCCAATGTAAAAAAGGCAATAAATTTTTACAAAACAGGGTATGTGCCTATGTTTAGTGGGTTAAAATTAAGAGCGGCAGATCCAGCAAGAACCGCTGTAGAAAATATTAATGCCGATCAATTAATGAACATTCATGTAAATCACTTCACGATTGATAAAAACCCAGTCATCCAAGAAATGATTTTAGAGCAAATTAAAAAGGTAGTCGCTAATGAAACACGAAAAGGTAATTAATTCAGCATATAATCCTAAAATTTGTGTCATTGGTGCGGGGCCTAGTGGAGTTACCGCAATAAAAAACTTGCAAGAACAAGGACTTACCAATATGGTTGTTTTTGAAAAAAACAATCATATTGGGGGAAATTGGGTTTATGATGAGGTAGAAGGGCATTCCAGTATCTATGAAACTACTCACTTGATTAGCTCTAAACGATGGTCTCAATTTGATGATTTTCCCATGCCAGACAGTTACCCAGACTATCCTTCACATAAGCAAGTCCTTGATTATTTTAATCATTATGCGCGTCACTTTGATTTAGAAAAATATATTACATTTAATACAACAGTATTGAAGGTGGAGCAGACCGCTCTAAATAAATGGACAGTTTATTTTCAAAATAGTGAAGGTTGCAAGGAAGAGGAGTTTGATTATTTATTGGTCGCTAATGGGCATCATTGGGATCCGGTTCATCCATCGTATTCTGGAGCATTTAATGGCGATTTGCTTCATTCTCATCAGTATAAAAAAGCAGCACCTTATAAAGGGCAACGTGTTTTGGTAGTGGGGGGCGGTAATTCAGCTTGTGATATAGCTGTTGAAACCTCACGAGTAACACAAAAGACAGCAATCAGTATGAGAAGAGGCTATCATATTTTTCCTAAATTTATTTTTGGCAAGCCTACCGATACGGCAGTAAAAAAAATTCATTGGATACCTCCAAGGTTAAGGCAAAAGATTATTAAAGTGGTTATTCGTGCTTTGCAAGGCCGATATGCGAAATACCACCTGATGACTCCTGATGAAGGGCCTTTAGAGTGTCATCCGGTGATTAATTCAGAATTATTATACGGTATTCGCCATGGCACCATTCAAACCTATCCTGAGATTGAACGATTTGAAGGCAATAAAGCATTTTTTGTTAATGGCACCAGTAGTGAATTTGATGCCGTGATTTTTGCCACAGGTTATAAAATCAGCTTTCCTTTTTTCTCTGACCCAAGATTAAACTTTAGTGAAACTTTAAAAATACCTTTATATCGAAAGATGATTCATCCTGATTTTCCTACTTTGTATTTCATAGGGTTGTTTCAACCTCAAGGATGTATTTGGCCTTTGGCTGATTATCAAGCTAAAATTGCTGCGCAAATGATTAAAGGTTTAATAAAAAGACCTGAAAAATTAAATCAAAAGATAATGCAAGAAATCAATAAACCTCATTATCGTTTCAAAAGCAATAGACGTCATGCTTTGGAAGTGGATTATCATTTATTTAAACGTGAGCTGATATCAATGCTTCATTCTTGAAAATAACGTGGCTACTCCATTTAAAATAGGGTAGCCATGCTTGAGCACGAGTTAATACCTGCCATTCTGTTTTGCTTGCAGAAAGCAAGAAGTCAGACGTGAATTAAAACGGATTCTCCAGGGACAATTTCTGTAACTAAACTACTTCGGGGTGGAGCATACAAACTGGACGGATTTGATGAAAGAGTAAGCGATGTGGAATGAGTAGCCTCACGAGGTTTGACACAGCAGTAGCAGCAGGCAAGCATTGCAACAACCATTCCGCCGGCTAATGCACCAGCTCCGGCTGCCATTTCAAGGCCTCCAGCCAAATCTACTAAAGCGGTGAGTGCTTTTGCCCCTTGGTCATTGATTCCTTTGGTTTCATTAAAAGCCGGTTCAAGATATTTAACAGAAGCCCAAATACCGATACCAAGACCAACAAAAGCGCCTATGCAGGTTGCAGCATTACAAAGTGACATCATGTTTTCTTCTGTTCTCATTGAGCTCTCCATATTAATAATAAACAGTGTGTTGGCGCTACTATAAAGAAGTTAAATTTTTTTACAAGAATATTTTAATTAGCGGGTGATTAATTCTTTCAGCTTGGCTATTTTTTCCTAACTTATTCGCCCTGAAGGGCCTTGGTAACACGCATTTTGAAGCGTTGGATCTTAGGCATAAAACACAAAATCGAGAATGCAAGCCTATTGGATTATAAACAAATATAAGTTAATATTGTCCTTTCTGTTTAAAAAGATACCCCTATGCCTGAATTAAAACAATTTTTTTTCCAAACAGGTGCAAGTGATAATTCCCTGTTATTTGGTGTTGACCCAACCATTTCTTCGTATTCTTTATTAACGAAAAAACCAGCAAGTTGGCGAAATTTTATTTTACAAGCTTCTCTTGAAATAATAAAAGAAAAGAACTTTTCATTGAACGACATCCGGTATATTTTGACTGTCATTCGCGATTATATTGTGACTATTTCAGATAATAAAGAATCTCGATTAATCCAACAGATCAATCGTTGTTTTTTCAATCCAGATAAAATGGTTGCTTATTTAAATCAAATAAATTTTAAGTGTGATAATTATCTGTCTTTAGTTGATGATTTAGAATCTTATATACAGTTTTCAAATTTGCTTTTTCATTCTTGGTTGCAAAATAAATTTCATGACCAGTTGCCTTTATTGCAGCAATTGGAATCTGGGCGATTAAAATTACAGACCAGAATGCAAGAGCGATTATCGAGTGAGTTTCATGACTCATTATTCTTGTTAGATGCGCTTGAAAAAGAACACAGTAAAGGTCTTTTTTGATCAGATTTTATGGAGATGAACAAATTGATATAGTTTTGATCTGCCCTGAGGCAGAACGTATAACTATAATAAAATCAGTTTGTACGTGAAGGCGCTATGGTTAAAAAAAATAGGTCGTCGATGTCTAGGATCTGGATAGATTAATAGAGTAATCTGATAACCAGTGTTATATGTTGATCATACGCCGGAAGCGCAATTATGACCTTGCTTTTAACAATAAGGATTCCAATTCCTCATTGTGATGAGCTTTGGCATAATATAAGGGCGGATGGCCTTCATTATCAGCCAAGTTAATCAACTCAGGCGGTACGACAGTTAAAAGCCATTAGACCTCTTTCGAAACTATCAAATTAATTGATTTTCTGTTAAAAAGGCTCCATAACAAGGAGCTGTAATGAAATACCCTCAAATCCAAGGATTAGAAGACGAAAAGTTCCGTCGGCTTACTGGCGTGAAACGTAGTACATTTGAAAAAATGATAAGCATTTTGAAAGAGGCGGATACTAAGAAAAAAGCTCAAGGTGGTCGAAAGAACAAACTATGCATAGAAGATCAACTACTTATGGCTGTGGAATATATTCGTGAATACCGCACTTATTTTCATACGAGTCAAAGTTATGGGGTTAGTGAAAGCAGTGCTTATAAAACGATTAAGTGGGTAGAAGATACGCTAATAAAACACCCTGATTTTTCGTTGCCTGGCCGCAAAGCACTTTTAAAAAGTGGTATGGAATATGAGTTGGTTCTCATTGATGCTACAGAAAGTCCGATAGAGCGCCCAAAAAAAGACAAAAAAAGTTCTATTCAGGAAAAAAGAAAAGACATACGTTAAAAACTCAGCTGATTGTGGATAAGAAAAGCAAGGTTGTCATTTGTACAACCTTCACCAATGGCAAGCGTCATGATTTTAGATTATTCAAGGAATCAGGAGTACGACTACTGCCTGAAATTAAAACACTTACGGATACTGGTTATCAAGGTATAAACAAGCTGCATGCCAATGCTGAATTGCCAAAAAAGAAATCAAAGAAAAATCCCTTAACAAAAGAAGATAAACGTAAAAATCAATTGTTATCCAGCGAACGTGTACTCAATGAAAATGTGATCGGCATGCTCAAGAGATTTAAAATCATTGCAGATCGATACAGAAACAGGCGAAAGCGATTTGGCCTAAGATTTAACTTAATCGCAGCAATTTACAACATGGAGTTGGCTTAATGATGGTTTCGAAAGAGGTCTAA
>PEQM01000008.1 GCA_002786205.1 Legionella sp.
AACACCGGCTTTTTTGTATGTCCATCTTGTGGTGCTGATGTGTTCTGTATCAAACAAAAAGCTAATCTTAACAATATGAAACCAAATAAAAAAAACATATTTTAGGGCTAAAGAACATAATAAGCATGCTAAGGGATGTCCTTTCAAAAAAATCAATAACTGTAAGGAAAAAATAAATAAAATTAATATAAAATCAGAGAGTAATTATTATTCAAAATTAGTAGTTCCTTATCCTATTAAATCATTAAGATTTTAGTTAATTATGTTTGTTTATAAGTGGCGAGGTGGAAATTTCTTATTATTATGTTATCATATATGACAACATAATAATAAGAAATAATAATGAATCTGCTGAGGATGATATATTAAATATGCCTTCTAAGATTCAGGCTAGAATGAGTAAACTATTAGAGCTCATTGAAAAACATGGTGCTAATTTAGAGGCTCCTCATACAGAAGCAATGGGTGATGGTCTTTTTGAAATTAGGGCAAAAGCTCAGGAAGGAATAGGGCGATCATTATATTGTTATATGGAAGGTAAGCATATTGTTGTCTTGCATGCGTTTGTCAAAAAGAGCAATAAAACACCTAAACAAGATCTGAATTTAGCAAAAAAAAGGAAAGTGGAGGTTGAAAATGAGTATTCAAAACCTTAAAGATAGAGCATTTAATAATTCTCAGGTAAAAGCTGAATATGATTTATTAGAATCCGAGTTTTCATTGATTGATGCTTTGCTTTCTATGAGAAAAAAATCAGGTTTAACCCAAGAAGAAATTGCTCTCAGAATGGGTACACAGAAAGGAAATATCTCAAGATTGGAAAAAGGCACTGGCAATCCTAGTTGGAAAACGATACAAAATTATGCCCATGCCTGTGGATTTGAAATTTTGATGAAAATTAAAACAATGCACTCATCCTGTTCATTGAAAATTAAATGAAAACATTATTAATGACAACTACATTATTAAAGTGGGAACTAATCTTGACCGAAAACAGAGGCTACGTGCACACGAGGCCTGATGCAACATTGTCTGGCATTGAATTGCATCATATGGTATGAAAAAGGACAGCATATCCAATCTGGAAAACAGACTATTTTTGAACAATTCTACGGGCTCGCGGCATAAACTCGTCTAAAATAACCCTGTTTTTCGTTTTGGAAAAAATTTGCGACAGAACCAACTCACACGTTCTGGAGTTTTTTCATAACGTCCGGCTTTGACATGCCTATCTCGTTCAATCAGCATTGCCTGATTGGTCAACAACGAATCTAATGTTGGCTGGTATTGCTGAATATTTTCAACAAATTTTAATGTTACCTTTTTAATGAGGTCAGGCAATACCCAAGTGGCAACAGTTTGTTGTTTGCAGTTTTTAATCTCAGCAGATGCAGACATAATGTCTTTAAAGACTCCATGAGCAATTGGGTATGGTGTGATAGATAAAGGCGGTGGCTCTATCGAGCTATTACCGCCGCAGTCATTCTGGAAATACAAGTTAATTTATTATTCTCGTCGGTAATTCTAATGTCCCAAACCTGTGTACTTCGTCCTAAATGTACTGCTTTGGCAATCGCGGTAACCAATCCTGAGCGAACCGACTTCAGATGGTTGGCATTAATTTCCAGGCCGACACAATAGAATTTTTGGAGATCGACCACTGCATTAGCGGCTGTGCTGGCAACCGTTTCAGCTAAAACCACATTCGCACCGCCATGCAAAATACCGATAGGCTGTTTGGTTCGTTCATCCACAGGCATGGTGGCAGTGAGATAATCATCACCTGAAGCTATAAATTGAATGCCTAAAAAATCAGCAAGGGTATCTTTACCTCGTTTGTTTAATTCTTCTAAAGAAAAAGGTCTAAACCAAATACTCATTCTATTCTCCTTGAAAAAGATAGATTATTTTCTACTATCGCTAAGGGTTGGTTGATAATTTATCTGCTGTTCATGATAAGGAGGAAGCAGTGCGACACCTATTACAATAGGGAGACCATAATGCAGGCGGTAAAAAGTTTGTTGTGGCAAGGTAATTAATTCAGGAAAGCGGCCTGTAATCAATGCCGTAAGATGAGCAAATGTTCGGCCATTTTTATCCCAAGCATAATTCTCACCTTCATCCCATACAAATAAAGCGCCTTTTTGACGCAGTAAGGCTTCATCAAGCCAAGGATTGTCTTTATTGCTCCAACTCAAATAGGGATGTGGTTTATCAGGCATATAGGGTGTAAGTAGCGCCACCAAATAATTGGAGCCAGCAAGATAAGGTAAAGGAGCCTTATAGTAGGTATGCCACAGTTGATTTAAAGACCGAGCCATGGATTGATGAGGTAAAAAGGCATCATTGTGTGCTCTGGGCATGAAAACAAGATGGGCCATGCGTATACTGAAGAGCAGGCTGCTGAATACAATAAACGAAATAAAAAATAGAATAGTACTTTTTCGAGTCAATTGAGGTTTAAAACACCCGATTAGGATGATTCCAAAGAGGGAAAAATAAGGGGTTGCCCAACGAGGAGGAAAATAAGTGCCGCAAATTAGGCCTGATAACAGTGTTAAAACCAAAGGGCCAAATCCCAGGATTAAAATAAAACGCCATTGAAAGGCAGTTAATAAAGCCGTTTGAGAGCGTATTTTATAAAAAGGCCATAAAAGAATGAATGCTCCTGTACAGTGAAACAATTGATTGGCTAAAAAGAGTAGTGGGTAATAGAGGTGTCCCAAAACAGCAAAGGGCTTGGTGTATTCTTCTGATGCATTGAACGCATAGTCAAGGCTAATGAAATCATGTTGGTATAGCCAAATCAAATGAGGACTGATTAATAAAAAAAACAAACACAGCGCACTATAAAAAGCTGGTTTTTTTAAGCTGATTTTGGCTTGAGAATCAATAAGGCATAACAACAGCATAGGAATAAGTAAAAAAACAATTTGGTACTTGGTCCAAAAACTTAAGGCAGCAAAGCATGCAGTCAATAACCAATCGGTTAATTCTTGCTTAATTAATGCATGATAAAAAAACAGGATGGTCAGTGCCCATAAAGGGGACTGTAGTGTATCCGGCGTGAGGTTAAACGAATTAATATTATAAAAAAGAATGCCCTCTAATAACAAAGAGGCAAGAAAAGCTTGTGCTGGTGAGTACAGCTGCTTTGCTAAACGCCACATGGCAATAAAGGTAGTAACAACGAGTAGTTGAGCTAATAAGTAAATAGACCAGTCAGCCCCATGGGACAGTTGAAATACACCGGCACAAAGCCACGCGGTGAGACTTGGATGTTTGTAGTACCCTAATTGCCATTGTAATCCCCAGGTGATGCTTTCTAGCGTATCATGAGGTAATGAGGGTCTGGTTAAATAAGACCCTAATGTCCAACAAATAACATGTAGAAAAAGGAAAGACCAAAAAAAATAACGCCACAATTGATCCTGGTTTGTTTTCATGATGGGCATGGGTTAATACATCAAGGCAATAAACAATAAACCCAAACCAATCAGTCCTAACAGTGCCAGACTTGCATTGCCGCCAGGAACAAGAAAAGTATCAGCTGCTGAGGCAGTGCATTTTTTGCGCCCTTGCCATGTCATCACCGCAGGTAATAATAACAACAATAACACGCAGCAAACGCCAGCATAGCTTAAGGCATGAAGATAAACGCCTGGATAAAATAAGACAACAAGCAAGGGAGGGATGAAGGTCAAGGCCAATGTGGACTGGCCTTGAACCCCGGTTTTCTTTAATTTCAAACCATCGGCTAAAAAGTCAAATAATCCTAAAGAAACGCCAAGGAAGGCTGTGAGCATACAAATAGACGTAAAGAAGCTAAAAAAACCATGAATCCATTGATTTTGAATGACTTTGTTTAATGAATCAGTGAGTCCACTAGTCGCATGTGCTGAATTCATTAAGGCCAATAATCCATAATCTCCGTCTCGGGAAATGACACCCATGATCACGGCATCCCAAATAATATAACAAAGCAGAGGAATTAATGATCCATATAGAATAACGCGTCTTAAAGAGCGAACATCATCTTCAAAATAATCACGCAAACTCGGTACTATAGAGGCAAAACCAAATGAGGTGACAAGAACCATGAGCATACCGGTAAACGCACAAGACGAGCCGCCTTGCAGTTTGGGCAAGGACACATGAGGGCTGATAATAATAACCAGTAAGATATAAACCCCTAGCTTGCCAAACATTAAGCCGCGATTGACAATATCAACTGAACGAATGCCTTGATAAACAACAAAACCAAATAAGCCCGTAAATAAAAACGCCGTCAGCCAAAAAGGAAGATTAATATTTCCTTTACTTAATAAAGCATTTAAAACATCACTGCCACCAGAGATGTAGGCCGCTAATAGGGTATATAGCAAACAGAGGTAGGTGATCCAGGCAATAATTTGTCCGGGTAAACCCAAAGTAGATTGTGCCATAGTGATCATATTACTGCCGCGAGGCAAGCGTAAGTTCACTTCAAGAACCAATAAGGCCCCAGCAGTCATAACCAGCCAGCATAAGACTAAAAAAATAAGAGAATTGGTGAAACCTACTTCCGCTGTAGAAACAGGAAGTGCCAACATGCCGCCACCTATAGATGTGCCGACAATAAGTAGAACACCGCCTAACAATTTTGAATGAGACACGTTTTTATACATCCAGCTATGTTCAAAAATAAAACAAAATGATATTTTGTTTTTCATCAAAAGTCAATGAGTTTTCATTCAGACAGCGTAAAGAATATTCCATAATTCAAAGGCGATTAAACCAGTTGCCACGATAATAACAGTCCATTGAGAATAAAGGCTGCCAGGAACCCAATAAGGTGAATGATACTTCTGGCGTCCAAAATAACACATTAGGGCTGGCAACAAAAGCAGAAGTATAATGCAGCATATCCCGGCGTACTTCAATGCATGCATATAGGCACCAGGATAATACAAAACCAGCAGTAGAGGAGGGGCAAAAGTTAAGAAAAATAATCCTATGCCATGGACGCCCCGAGATCTTAATTTTAATCCATCAGCAAGAAAGCTATACAAGCAAAGGGCAACACCTAGAAAAGCCGTGAGCATGCAAATAGAAGTAAAAAAATTAAATAAATAGCTAATAGTATGGTTCTGAATTTTACTTTCAACCAAGCGGGCTAATTCGCTGGTAGTATGGGAATGATTGATCAGATTAATTAAACCATTCTCTCCAGCAGAAGGCAAGGCACCAATAATCACTGCATCCCAAGCGATATAACAAAAAAGCGGGATAAGGGAGCCAATGAAAATTACTTTTTTAAGTAAGGGGATATTGTCATCAAAATAATCTCTAAGATTGGGCACAATAATGGCGAAACCAAAAGAGGTAATTAATATCATTATCGAACTGCTAATATAAGGCAATTCACCTTGATTTAACTGGGGTGTCTTAATATAAGGAGTTATCAGTATGAGTAATAAACAATAAACCCCGAGTTTTCCAAACATAAAGAGACGATTAGCATAGTCAACCCAAAAAATGCCGCCATAAACAATAAGGCCAAAAAAGAGAGTAAACAAAAGGCTCGATTGCCAGGGGACGAGTGAAATATGGATTTGAGACAATAGGCTTGAAAGCATGTCTGAGCCACCTGAGATATAGGCGGCAAGCAGACTGTATAATAAAAACAAATAGCTCAGCCAAGCGATAAAGAGTCCAATAGGACCTAAAGTTGCCTCCGCCATGGAAACCATGTGTTTTTTAGGGGGCAGATATAAGTTGGCCTCCAGAATAAAAAAAGCCCCGCAAGTCATTAATGCCCAGCATAAGCATAAAAAAAGAGTAGACGGCCAAAAACCTGCTGCTGCATTGGCTATAGGTAAGGCCAGCATGCCTCCACCTATAGATGTTCCAACAATTAATAAAAGACCACCAATAAAACGTGAATGCATGTACAGCCTTATTTCGTAGTGAATATGGGTTGCTCCGCTTGGGCTACCATATTGGTAAACCATTGGATCTCAATGCGTCTGTTATAAGCACTTCCATGTACGATGCTGTTTTCGCCTATGGCAAATTGATCGCCAAATCCTTCTGTTTTTAATTGTACAGAATGAAAATCATTGGCCCATAAATAAGTCATCATTGTTTCTGCTTGCGCTTGAGACAAGGCTTTTTTATGCTTCTTGGAGCCTACATTATCAGTAAAGCCGGCAACATAAATAGGGGTGTTAGGATATAACTTTAATAGCTTGACTATGTTAAGTAAGCCAGGATAGGCCAGTTCATTCAGTCTTGGACTCATGAACATGAAATAAATATCAGTAGGTACGATAAGTGTCATGGTATCCCCGTACTCTACAAATTGAATTCTTTGTTTTTTAAGTTGTTTGACCAGATAAGGTTTGGAATCTTTATATACGGCACGCACTGTCCCAACGGTACCGCCAATGGCACCACCGATTAAAGTACTGGAAAGCACGCCTGTAGTAATCGCCCCTACAAAAGCCCCCGTTGTTGCTCCGCCTGCCATATCACGTCGCATGGAATGATCGGGTTTAAAATCATTATAGGGCGGTTTGGTGCAACTGCTTATCAGTACGGAAAATAGCAATATCATCATGTTCTTATTGAATACAGACAAAGCATGAGTAGTATTCCGTATTGAAGAAAAACTTATTATTTTCCTGGCAAGATAGTTTTTTGGCAGGTCAAAAATATTTTGAGATTTCAATACCATGGATGCATTCAATAGCATACCTACTCCACTAGTCCGTAATCTATCCATTATTAAGCATCTTCTTATTTTTCGCAATGTTACCATCCAAAGAAGACACGCTATTTTCTACTGAGGTAACTGTTCAGCACGTTCACGCCATCTGCACTTCAAGGTGATTTTTCCCTTAACGCATTCAAAATGTGGTGAATAGAGACCTACTGAGAATGATTTTTTAGGACATGCGGCATAAATTTTTAAAATCACATTGTGTGCAAAGTGTTTTGTTTACAGGGTTAGGAATGCACTGCCCCTGGAGTATTTCTTGTGCTAAAGTATTTAATTGCTCATGCCAATGAGCTCGTGTTTCTGTCCAGGTTTCTTCTTTTTTTAGATGGGAAAGTCCTCTGATATCGGATTTATTTTCTCCAAGACCACTACAAAGTATTTGCCCTGTTTTTATTTGCATGAACAAGATGGTATTGATTGTTTCATTAATCAAAGCATAAAGCAGTAATTGTGGTTCTTGTGGTCTGTCTTCATTCCAAGGCTTACTTGTAGGTAAGGTACTTTTGTAATCGATAACCCAAGTGTTACTTTCTACCCGGTCTAGTCGGTCTACTCGGATTTTGATTTCCAAACCAGATAAATTAATACTGTAAGCTTGCTCCAGAGCGTCAATGATGAAGGCAGGTCTTTGTTTTTCCCATTCTAAGGTATCTAAAATTAAGCGTTTGAGACGGATGGACTCAATCGGTTTCAATGCCATGAGCAGTTCATTCTTAAGTTGTTTTTGGGGATCAGATAGTGCTTTGTTGATTGCTGATACAACTAACTCCTCCAGTTGCAAAGACTCCATTTGTAATAGACGGCTTTGACTTTTAAGCTCGGTCCAGATCAATTCCATAATCCGATGCAGTATGGTGCCACGCTCTTTTTTGTCTATTCCTTCAATGGGCTTAGGCTGTGGCTTGGCATGTAAGCGGTGTTCTGCAAAGGCTTTAAAGGGACATTTTGCTTGATTACCTAATAAAGATGTACCGCCAGTTAGTATTTCTTGAGGATGAACTGATACTATAAAATCCTCCTCAATCGATTGTAAGACAGCAGGTTCTGGTTTAATGACATTTTGGCCAGAGGATAGGTATGCAGGAAATCCTTTGATTAAGGCACATGGTAAATTAGGGGTGTCATTTTCTAGTTTAGAATAACTAAATACAATCTTTTGACTGCCCTTTTGCAGCCGTAATAAGGTGGTTTCAGCAAAATGTAGTTCTCTATGGGGAGTGCTGTGAGGCATTTCCAATTCGCGTTGCAATGCGATAGGAATGAAGGCGGAAAGCCTTGGTTTGGCAGGCAAACAAGCATCGGTTAATCCCATAACCCAAAGACTGTTAAATTCACAGCCAGAGGCTTCTAATAAACCAGATATCTGAATAGGGGCTTTATTTTTTTGCACCTGAAAAATGGTATGAGAGGCCAATTGGCCAAGTGCATTTAAGGCTTCATTTAGGGTAAAGTAAGAAGAGATTATTGCCAGTTGGCGAAATTCATCTAATAGCGCAACAAAACGCTGATGGCATTGATATTGAGTGGAATTTAATCCCAGATCACCTGGAAAATGAAGTTCATTTAATCGATTTTGAAATAATTCAACCCACTGAGCTACAGACGCCTCTTTAGGATAAGCTGTCATGTGGTTTAACAGTTCAGCCAGTCGGGGGGATTTTTTCTCAACAAGTTGACTAAAAGCAGTCAATGACATCGCTTGTTGTAAGGCTTTGCTCTCTTGCAATAGCGCCGCGCGCTGTATAAATTCTTCTTGTGCTGCGCCCAGATAAGGAGATTGCAAGAGTAATTCAGCAAGAAAGGGCGTGCACTGTTCGTGCAGCTCCAGGAAGCTGAGTGCATGAGCAACTAAAGGGAATTCATTTAAGGGTTCCCCTAATGAGATATTAAAATCAGATGCATCAAAATGCTGGGAAAAAAGCCGCTTAATTTGACGGCTGTCTTGCTGTAAGTCAGGAATTACAATGCCTATGGTTTTATCGGTTAAAAGCTGCTCTTTCAGCCACTCAATAGCATATTGAAACTCTTCTTTTTTATTGGCGGCAGCACATACGGACGTAGTAAGAGTAGAGGATTGTAAATCAAAATGGTATTGAGAGATTCCTTGGGCTTGTGCTTTTGTTTGTAAGCTTTTCTGTTGAGGCGTCAGTTCATCAAAGCAAACCCAAACCCAGGAAGAGTGAGGTAGCGGGAAATTATTTTTTAAAAAATAAGGGACTAATTGTGGTTCTGAAAGTGTTTTTCTTTTTTCAATCTCTTGATGAAAGCTAAGCCACCATTGCTTAAACATTAGTGTTTGGGGCGTCGAAGCAAAGGTATTGTCATCAGGTTCCAGCATCCAATGTTCACAATGCTTCCATGCCTCCATTACGGCATTTAATAACCCATTGCTGTAAGTAATATGAGGGGTTGAACGAAGGATAGTTTGCCATAAAAAACGGCATTGTAATTCATTTAAGAGAATGGGGAGGGCGGGTTGGCAGTAGGTCAATCGATACTGTTCAAATAAACGCACTAATAAAGAGCTGTAAGGAAGGCATTGGGGTTTAATGAGGGTATTTTGTTTCCGATAAGTAAAATAATCATACAGCAAAGAATCGCTGAGTCTGTTATTCGGTGTTATAACGAGGGCGCCTTGATGCATCAAATCAAGAAGCTTTTGCTTATCAAAAAAAGTGATCATGAATGAATGAGAGCCTTATTTTTTAGCCCCAGGTTCTGTTAAAACATGGTTTTTTTCAGAAACCTGGGTTCACTTATTAGTGCTTGGTTGATTTGGTAATTTTTAATGGCAGTACTTGTTTTTCCACCGGAGATTCTTCGTACATATGCAAGATATCGTATACTAATTTGCCTCGTAAATACAGAGCAGCCAGACCCGATGCCAAAGCCATGGCCCAGCCAAAAAGAACATAAGAATAAGCCAATACAACCCAATAAAAAGAAAGCATGGACAGCCATCCATTAATGGGCATAAAGGCTGTTTTCTCATAAATCATACCGGCAGTTAAACCTAAAGCAAAAAAAGGCAAGGAAGCAATCACCATAATAAAACCTAGCCAAAAAACACGGTTGCCATAGGGTTTGGGACAGCAGATTATTGCTTCTCCGAATAACGCTCCAGTGATTCCTGCAATGAACACGCCAATAAGAACGGACTGAAACAAAGGAATGAGCTCATCAACACCCATGAGTGTTAAAAAGCCATTAATCAATATGGTCGCTGCGACTGACAACATAGCAAAGTAGACGCATGCAATCAGGCGAGGACTGGAAATGGTTAAGGCGGGGTCGTCTTTTTCCATGATACACCTCAAGTTATTTAGAATTCATGTATAATTTTAGTACAATATAATGCTTTCGTCATGTTCTTGAGTTGAGCCATTTTAACTGAACCCGTTTGGTCTTATTGGTGATGTATAATTTTTTTTATAGCCTCTAATCCTAATGCAGTTAAAGTGTGGTTATTTTTTTCAGGAATCTGGTCAGTATTACCATAGGCTGCAATGGCTTTCTCCAATTGTTCTTCTCGCAGCAGATGTAACATAGGATAGGGGGAACGGTTGGTGTAATTGGTTAGATCATCAGGCTGGCTGTCGGCAAAATAATATTCCGGATGAAAGGAGGCAATTTGATAGATACCTTCATATTCCAGTTCATGTAATAATTCTTCTGCTAAGTCAACCAGGTCAAGATAGGCAAAAAAATCTTTGAACCCAGAAGAAAATACCAGCAGCGTGGTTTCAATTTTAGGGTTTTCATCTAAAAAATGAATTTCAGACATGAGTTCCTCAAGTGCCAAAGCTTTTTTTTGGTGGTTGCTGACATGAATACGTAGGCTGCCTTTATTAACTGAACCTTTAGCAAAGGGGCATAAATTGTATTCTATAACGAAAGAGCGAACCCAATTGAGGGTTTCTTCTGCAATGGTAAGAGGGGTCATAAATGATTCTATTAATAATTTGCACGGATTATATCGCATATTCTGTTGATTAGAATCTAACTTGAAACGATAAAAGCATTTTTTTATTGGCTATACTCCATACTTTAGGTATTGTACGCACAAGGTAAATAACTGTGGGTTAGATAATATGAAGATCGCGAAAAAATTAAGTCAATGGCTATTAAAGTCGATGGGTTGGAAGGTGGTAGGTGCTCTGCCGGCTCGAGATCAGTATATTTTAATTGTAGCGCCTCACACCAGTAATTGGGATTTAATTATTGGCTTGTGCGCCCGTTTTGCGGTAGATGTAAAAATAAATTTTATGGCCAAGCATCAATTATTCTTCTTTCCTTTAGGCACACTATTGACTGCATTGGGTGGTATTGCTGTTAACCGAGATAAAAGTGCAAGCAGAGTAGAGCGAACTATAGAATTATTTAAAACGCATCGACAATTAAAACTGGCTCTTGCGCCTGAAGGCACTCGCAGCCCTGTCTTGCGTTGGAAAGAAGGATTTTATTACATGGCTTGCCAATCGCAGGTGCCTATCGTTATGGTAGGGCTAGATTACGCAACAAAGGAAGTCAGAATACAAGAACCTTTTTGGCCTACAGAAGACAAGACAAAGGATTTTTCTGTCATCCTGGATTATTTTCGTACCGTGCATGGAAAATATCCGAAAAACATTCCTGATTATACAGAGAAAAAATAAAAGAGGTGCATGCGTTTTGTTCTCTTGAATAAAACGCAGTAACCAGATACAAAATGGATTAGAAATGTTTTTTTAAGATACGCAGCTCTTGTCTCATGGCTTCCATTTCTTCTAATAGCTCCAATACTAAAGCAACCCCCGGTAAGTTGATGTCTAAATCTCTGTGCAATCGACAAGCCGATTCCAAGCGTCGCAGATCACCAGCTGTAAAGTGTAGGGGGTGTTGCTGTTCAAATAAGCCATGTTGGATCATCTCTTCTAACAAGGCTTTCGGGATAAGGTATTGTTGACATACCTCATTCACCGTCAATGACATGTTATCCTCAAGAACAACTCCCAGCAGAATGGATTCGTTGTTTGTCATGGTTAAACTCCTAAAGATTCACGAGGATTAAAAGGCATTATTTTTGCCATTTGCTCATAGCATGCTTTGGCCTCTTCAGTCGAAGGCGGTGGGGTAATAATTTTAAGTAGCACATAAAGGCTCCCTGTTGTGCCACCAAGACCTTTATTTTTAATTCTTAATTTTTGTCCTCCCTGTGATCCCTTGGGTATTTTTAGCTCAATTTTTCCGGATAGAGTAGGGACAGTAATCGTGGCCCCTAAGGCGGCTTCCCAAGGGGTTACTGGAAGGGTTAAATACAAATCGTCATCTTTGAGCTCAAATAAAGGATGTTTGCTCAGTTCTATGGTCAAGTAAAGATCGCCTTTTTTCCCACCGGGTATGTGTGCAGCGCCTTGGCCGGTTAGTCGTATTTTCTGGCCAGGTTTCACTCCGGCTGGAATTTTTACTTTTAACGTTTGGGTTGTATGCGATTGCCCATTGCTGGCTGGGATTTGTATGCTTTTAACCGTGCCATTCAATGCTTCTTCCAGTGTGATTTGAATGCTGCCATGGTAATCTTGTCCTGATTGTTCCTGTCTTTGACTGCGCGCATGGCCAAAAAGAGTTTCAAAGAAATCAGCATCGAATTCAGGGCTATATTGGTGTGCAGTTTGATTTTGATAGAAATTTTGCGAGAAATGAGGTTCTTGATGGGGTCTTTGAGCTTGCTGTAAGTACATATCGTATTGGGCCCTTTTTTGAGGATCCTTTAGCGTTTCATAGGCTTCGCCCATTTCTTTAAATCGTTCTTCTGCATTAGGTTCTTTGCTGATATCAGGATGATACTTTCGTGCCAGACGTCTGTAAGCTGTTTTGATTTCCTGTTCGGATGCTTTAGGGTCTACCCCCATGATGGCGTAATAATCTTTATTCATATTGATTCTCTGAAATCCTTTTTAAACAGTATAGTTCATTATGGTTTTTTTAGGTAATGAAAGCGAGCTAATCCTTTGAAGTTAATGGCGAAATTGAACTTTTTTTTTAGAATATCTATCAAATTGAGTAGAGGAATGTTACAGTTTTTCTAGCTCTTAATCAGAAGTGCTGCATATCAAAGAATACATCAGACTTCTTTTGAAACGTGTTGAAGAGCGCAAAGTACAAGATGACAGCGAAAATACAGGTGCGGCGTGTACAGTCAGCAGCTGAGGATTCGAGCACTTTGTTCTTTGCGGTAGCGTTTCAAAAGAGGCCTATTTATGGAATGAATATAACAGAACAGGGATGTGCGAAGGCTCATGATACATTTTTTTATCCTGCTACTTTGTTTCTTTCTGAGCGCATGCATGGTTGGTCCTAATTACAAAGAACCGAACAAACCTATCGCAAAAGATTGGCCTAATAAAAACGCTACGGTCAAAGAAACGCCATATAAAGACATACTTTGGTGGAATGTATTTCATGACAACAATATGACTGCTTTGATTAACCAGGGCTATCACAGTAATTTGTCTTTACAAAGCGCGGGTGTTCGCGTTTTACAGACCAGGGCTTTGTTGGCTCAATCGGTTGGGCAATTATACCCTCAGCAACAAGCCATAATAGGCAGCTACAACTATAATCGTCTTGGTGGTAGTAGTTTGGAAAGTGTTTTGCCTTCCAGTTTTGACACGGCATCACTGGGGTTTTCTGCCAGTTGGGAGTTGGATTTTTGGGGGAAATACCGTCGAGCCATTCAAGCCAATGATGCAGCCTTTTTATCTTCTATAGCCGCTTATGACAGCGCATTGATTACCTTGGTATCGGACATCGCTCAAACCTATATTAAAATTCGCACCTATCAGGAGCAAATTCGTGTAACTAAAGCCAATATCGTAGTGCAAAAAACGGGGCTGCAAATAGCCTTGGCACGCTATAATGCGGGTGAGGTTGGCCTGGTTGATGTAGAGCAAGCAAAAGCAGAATTAGCCCAGACACAAGCGTCATTGCCGCCTTTGTTTAATAATGAGCAGGTGCAAAAAGACCGATTAGCAGTCTTGCTTGGAACAGTGCCTACGCAGGTAGATGCTTTATTACAACCTAAAAAAGGAATCCCTAAGGCACCCTATTCTGTTGCGGTAGGCATTCCCAAGGAGATGATAGCCAGACGTCCTGACATTCATCAAGCTCGTCTTAATGCCGTGCAACAAGGCGCAACGGTGGGTGCTATTAAAGCCAGTCTTTATCCGGCATTGTCTTTGACCGGAACTTTTGCCTTTTCCTCGAATAATATCAACAATGCCTCTATTTCTGATTTGTTTGAATGGTCTAAATTGAATGTGGTCACCGGACCAGGTTTGTCCTGGCCTATATTAAATTATGGCCAAATCACGAATGCCGTGCGTGCGCAGGATGCGGTTTTCCAGCAGTCTTTATTGCATTATGTAGAGGTGGTATTAAAAGCACAACAAGAAGTTCAGGACAATATTTCTGCTTACATTCAAGCCAAGAGTGCAACTTATTATTTAGTACAGGCCAATAATGCTGCATCAAAAACACTGCAATTGGCGATCGTGCGCTATAAAGAAGGCGAGACTGATTTTACCCCTGTTTTGAATGCAGAACAGCAATTATTAAGTATACAAACTTCCTTGGTCAACGCTCAAGGCGATATCCCGATGGCTTTGGTTGCATTATACCGTTCTTTGGGCGGTGGATGGCAAATTAGAGGCGCTAATGATGTCATTCCTGATGCAATTAAAAAAGAAATGGCAGCACGAACCAACTGGGGGACTTTACTGCAGCAAAAAAATCACCTGCCGCCTACGACCCCAAAACAAAAAATTAATCAGCTGTATTTGCCCAAATGGTAATGAAGATGAATATCAAAAATTATTCTAAGAAGAAAAAAACGGTATTGGCGCTTGGTATTTTTACCTTGCTTTACTTTACTCATCAGTGGCTGACGAAGCCTGCAAAAATGGAAATTCCGCTCCCTACCGTGACGGTACAAAAGCCGATACTGAAAGAAATAGTGAACTATGTAACACAAACAGGGACGACGGTTGCCTTCAATTCAGTCAACCTGGTGGCACGTGTTGCAGGGTACCTGGATGCGATAGAATTTACTGATGGTACGGTGGTAAAAAAGGGTAAGGAACTATTCATTATCCAGCCTCAACCCTATTGGGAGCAATTAAAAGCAGCAGAGGCTACTGTTGCAGCCAATAAGGCAGATTATGAGTATTCCAAGTTGGAATATGAGCGACAAAAGCGCATGTACAAACAGAATGCGACCTCTTTAAACAATGTACAGAAATGGTTGGCCAAGATGGAGGCTTCTAAAGCCAATCTGGATAAGGCCATTGCCGATGAAGCCAATGCAGCGATTACTTACAGTTATACCCATATCAACGCACCTTTTGATGGTCGTATAGGCAGGCATTTGGTTGATGTAGGAAACTATGTAGGGAATGGAGAAGCGACTAATTTGGCTACCATAGAGCAAATTGATAAACTGTATGTCTATTTTAATCTTAATGAATTGGATTTAATCCAATTACGCAACGCAGCCAGAGCCATGGGGTTTAAGCGCAAAGATTTGGATACGGTGCCTGTTTATGTGAATTTTCAGAATGAAACAGGACAACAGCACAAGGCTACTCTTGATTTTGTAAATACTGGGCTGAATGCGGCTACAGGAACTATGGAGTTACGTGCAATTTTAGAAAACAAAGACTACCTTTTTGTTCCTGGTTTGTTTGTGCAAGTGAAAATAGCCGTGTCTTTACCCAAGAAAGAATTAACTATTCCTAGTACAGCGGTACTTTATGATCAAATTGGCCCCTATATTCTGGTGGTTGATAAAAACAATATTGTCCATTTAAATCATGTTACTTTAGGCGCAGAAAATAATGGGTTTCAAACAATTACGCAAGGCGTCAAGGCTGATGACAAGGTCGTTATCAATGGCATTCAGTTTGCGACTCCAGGTAATCAGGTCATGATAAAAGAGTAAAACAATAACTAATTTTATGGACGAAGATAACGCAGATGATTTCTAAATTTTTTATCGAAAGGCCAGTATTGGCCAATGTGATTGCGGTATTTATTGTACTGATTGGATTTGTTGCCATTTTAGCTTTGCCAATATCGCAATACCCATCCATTGTGCCTCCCACTATCCAGGTAACTACGACTTATCCTGGGGCGGATTCAAAAACATTGATAGAAACGGTTGCCTTGCCCATTGAACAACAAGTCAATGGAGTTGAAAACATGCTGTATATGCAATCTAACAGCAGTAATAATGGCACTTATACTTTGATTGTGACTTTTGCAATCGGAACCGATCTTAATTTTGCGCAAGTGTTGGTGCAAAACAGAGTCCAATCAGCGATGGCCCAGCTACCCGAAGCAGTACAAAAACAAGGGGTTTTAGTACAGCAAAAATCTACGGCCATACTACAGTTTATTACGCTGACTTCCGAACATGGTGAGTACGATGGATTGTTTTTAAATAATTATGCCACCATTAACATGCAAGATGAGTTGTCACGTTTGCCAGGCGTAGGGAACGTGATTATTTTTGGTTCGGGCAGTTATGCCATGCGGATTTGGCTAGACCCTAAAAAAATGTATGCCTATTCTTTAAATCCTAGCGATGTTTTGAATGCGATTAGCAAACAGAACAAGTCCGTTTCTGCCGGTCAAATTGCTTCGCCACCTACTGTAGGCGCGCAAGCTTATCAATTGACAGTGAATGTTCCTGGCCAATTGGCCAATCCACAGCAATTTGCAGATATAGTAATTAAAACAGATGCAACCAAGCCGAATCAAAATGCCAACAGCAGTACCAGTGCACGTATTGTCAGGATCAAAGACGTAGGCCGTGTTGAGCTAGGTTCTTCGAGTTACAGTCAGTTGGCAAAATTAAATAATAAACCTGCAGCGGCTATTGGCATTTTCCAGCTTCCAGGCGCCAATGCACTGGATGTGGCTAATGAAGTGCGAACTACTGTCGCGAAGATGGCAAAGAAATTTCCGCCAGGGTTGTCTTACTCTATTCCCTTTGATACGACTATTTTCGTAAAAGCATCTGTTAATGAAGTGTACACCACGCTATTTGAGGCTGGTATTTTGGTTTTGGTTGTTATTTTATTGTTTTTGCAAAATGGACGGGCAACCTTGGTTCCAACTACTACAGTACCCGTTACCATTATTGGTGCTTTTTTTGCCATGCTGTTGTTAGGTTATTCGATTAATTTACTGACCTTATTTGCTCTGGTCTTGGCTATTGGAATTGTAGTTGATGACGCGATTGTCATCGTTGAAGGGGTCACCCACCATATAGAAAAAGGATTACCGCCCAAAGACGCGGCTATTGAAGCCATGCGTGAACTGCTGGGACCTATTTTGGGCATTACGCTAGTACTGATGGCGGTTTTTGTTCCTGCAGGCTTTATGCCTGGATTAACGGGGGCTATGTATGCTCAATTTGCATTAGTCATTGCGGCAACTGCGTTTATTAGCGCGGTTAATGCGATGACTTTAAAGCCAACACAATGCGCTCTTTGGCTGCGTCCTGTAGAACAGGTAGAAAAGAAAAATAGTATTTTTCGTTGGTTTGATCGCATCTATTATCCGTTAGAGGCAAGATATACTCATTTTATAGACACATTGGTTCATAAAAATAAAACAGTCTGTATGGTTGGACTTTGTTTAGTAGGATTGGCCATTTTTGGTATTACCCGGATTCCTACGGGATTTATTCCACTGGAAGATCAGGGGTACATGATGTTAAACGTTCAGTTACCTGATGGTGCCTCTTTACAAAGAACAGAAGCATTGATGCAAAATTTAAGCAAAAAAGTCTCTACACTAGCTGGTGTTGCCAACGTAATTACTATTGATGGGATATCAATCTTAGATAACAACACCAACTTAAGTAATGCGGGTGTTTTATATATTATTTTCAAAGATTGGAGTGAGCGAGGGAAAGAAGAAGACATGCTGCATATGTATAATAAATTAAACGAGATTGCAGCAGCAACACAAGAAGCCAAAGTTTTAGTGGTCGTACCTCCCCCTATTCAAGGCTTGGGCATGTCGGGTGGCTTTCAAATGCAATTGGAGCTACAAGATGGTAGTTTTGATTATAGAAAATTACAGGCAGCAACAGATGAGTTGATTCGTTACGCAAGCCTACGCCCTGAAGTACAAAAACTGATGACTTCCTTTCGTTCTGCTGTGCCGCAAGTGGCTGCACCGATAGATCGGACCAAAGCGGAATCATTAGGTGTGGCAGTCGGAGATGCAACAGAGACATTACAGACTTATCTGGGGTCTTCTTATGTGAATTTGTTTACTAAATTTGGCCAGGTATTTCAAGTTTACGTGCAAGCTGAGTCTGATGCCAGAATGACCGTTGAAGATGTCCGCAACTTTTACGTTAAAAACAAAAGTGGTGGCATGGTGCCCATAGGAACGCTTACAGATATTTATCCTGATTTGGGACCCGCTATTATTTCTTTATACAATCTGTATCCTTCCAGTAATATTTATGGCATGTCTGGGCAGGGTTACAGCTCAGGTCAATCGATGAAGGTGATGGAAGAATTGGCTAAAAAAATTCTTCCTGCTGGTATTTCGTATGAGTGGACCAGCACTTCTTATCAAGAGAAAGTAGCGGGTAATTTGAGTTATTATATTTTTCTATTGTCTTTGATTTTGGTCTATTTGATATTGGCTGGACAATATGAAAGCTGGATTACTCCTGGTGCGGTATTATTAAGCGTCCCCTTGGCTTTGATAGGCACTGTTTTGGCTTTGTCTTTGTTGGGGGTGGCCAATAATATGTACACTCAAATCGGTTTGTTGTTATTAATCGCGTTGTCAGCAAAAAATGCCATTTTGATTGTGGAGGTGGCACGTGAAGAAGAGATGAAGAACAATAAAACCGCAATGGAAGCGGCTGTGTTAGGCGCAAAAATGCGATTTAGGCCTATTTTAATGACTTCTTTTGCTTTTATTTTGGGGGTGATGCCTTTAGTCTTTGCTACAGGGGCAGGGGCTAATGCCAGACGCTCTATAGGTATTGCGGTTAGTAGTGGTATGCTGGCATCCACCTGTCTGGCAGTAGTTTTTGTGCCTGCATTTTATGTATTGCTTCGTCAGTGGGAAGGGCGAAAGCAGGGAAGAGACAGTACAGAATAAAAAGGTGAGATATCAACCAACATTGAAATAGGGCAGAGTTATATCTCTGCCAGATTGCCTTTTGACTCCAGCCATATTTTCCTATCGGATGCTCTTTTTTTATTGAGCATCATGTCCATGACCGCCTCGGTACTTTCTTCATCTTCTAAAGTTAATTGTACAAGGCGTCTGGTATCGGGTGCCATAGTGGTTTCGCGTAATTGAATAGGATTCATTTCTCCTAAGCCTTTAAATCGTTGTACATTGATTTTGGATTTAGAGGTTTTAGTGAGGTGTTCTATAATTTGTACTTTTTCATCTTCATCCAGAGCGTAATGTACTATTTTTCCTGCATCGATGCGAAAAAGAGGGGGCATGGCGACAAAAACATGACCAGCTTTTACTAATGGCTTGAAGTGTTTTAAAAACAAGGCACAAATCAAGGTGGCAATATGTGCGCCATCAGAATCCGCATCAGCAAGGATACATAATTTTCCATAGCGTAAGCCACTTAAATCCTCAGAGCCTGGATCAACGCCTATGGCAACAGAAATATCATGAATTTCCTGAGAAGCTAGAACTTGTGAGGAATCCACTTCCCATGAATTTAGAATTTTACCGCGTAAAGGCAAAATGGCTTGAAAATCTTTATTACGAGCTTGTTTTGCCGAACCACCGGCAGAATCGCCTTCGACAAGAAATAATTCAGCCTGGCTTAAATCGGTTTGTAAACAATCAGCCAGCTTACCCGGTAGAGCTGGGCCTTGACTGACCCGTTTTCTTGCTACCTGTTTGGCCTGTTTTAACCGTTTTTGTGCTCGTTCAATGGCAAGAGACGCAATAGACTCTCCTTGATTTCTATGCTGATTGAGCCAAAGAGAAAAGGCATCTTTGACTACGTTGCTGACGAAAGCAGATATTTGACGCGAACTCAATCTTTCTTTAGTCTGCCCTGCAAATTGAGGCTCTTTCATTTTTACCGATAAAACATATTGGCAAGGCTCCCATAGATCATCAGCTGTTAACTTAATACCTCGCGGTAGCAGATTTCTTAACTCACAAAATTCATTCATGGCGTCAAACAGTCCTGAACGAAGCCCATTAACATGAGTTCCGCCTTGAATGGTAGGAATCAAATTGACATAACTTTCATTCAGGCTGCTATTGGCTGTTTCGGTCCATACCAAAGCCCAATCGACAGTGGCTTCGTCATTATTAAATTCACCGACAAAAGGATGCTCTGGCAGATAGTCTGTAGAAAGATTTTGTTTTAAGTAATCTCCCAATCCATGTTCATAGCACCATGAATGGGTTTCGTTGGTTTGTTTATTGATAAAAGTCATGGACAAACCACTACATAAGACTGCCTTTGCACGTAAGACATGCAGTAAATGCTTGATGGCGATTTTAGTAGTGTCAAAGTATTTGGGGTTAGGCCAGAAACGAATGGTAGTGCCTGTTTCCCTTTTTTTAGTGAGGCCTGCTTCGTTTAGCTCGCATAATTTATCGCCATTAGCAAAAGACATTTGGTATAAAATACCATTGCGTTTGATGGAAACATCGAGTCGATCGGATAGGGCATTAACCACCGAAACGCCAACCCCATGTAATCCGCCAGAGAAACTATAATTTTTATCAGAAAATTTTCCTCCGGCATGTAAGCGGGTCATAATCACTTCTACACCACTTAAACCTAATTGGGGATGAATGTCTACAGGCATGCCCCGACCATTGTCTTCTACTTCAATAGAGCCATCTTCATGAAGTGTTACTTGAATGGTGCTGGCATGCCCTGCAAGCACTTCGTCAACACTGTTATCAATGACCTCTTGTGCCAAATGATTGGGACGCGAAGTATCCGTATACATGCCAGGACGTCGTTGTACAGGCTCAAGACCGTTGAGCACTTCTATTGCTTCTGCATTGTAAGATTGAGTCATGGCTATGTATCCGTTGTAAATAGACTATTTTAACATAATTTACTCTGTACAGAGTATAATTTGTTATACAAGGGCTAATATTTGCCTGATTGTTAGAGAGGCCAATAGGACTTTCATGGGCTTGCAATAGCCGTCATCTGTCAGGGTTGATCTGATAAAAACAATAGGTTACGCTTCCAAACCGATAGCTTGAGAATAAACGGTTCTATTCTTGACAATATGGCCATAAGAGGATTTATGAGTAAAAAAATATCATTTGTTAACCAAGCTGAATACGATAGTTTCTTGCAAAATGCATTGACATTGCAAGGTTCTATTACGCCAAGAGTGATCAAGAAAGTTTTTTTTATTTTTCTTTATTCTTCTTTTATCGCAATGATCAATTATATCGTGCCCTCTGTCTATTTGCCTATCGGTCCTTTTGAATACGCGGGATTAGTCATGGGGTTAATCTTGGTTTTCAGGCTTAATGCGGGTTACGATCGTTGGTGGGAAGCGCGAAAAATATGGGGTAATATTGTTAATCAAAGTAGAAATCTGGCCATTGTGGTTGCTAATTATGTAAGCACCGATGATCTGCATGCAAAAGCTAAATTAATTAATTATATCAAGGCGATGCCCTTTTTAGTGAAAAACAGTCTGCGGGCTATAGAGTCAGTTGATGACATTCAACATTTAATAGAAAAAAATGAGCTGTCGCACATAGTTCAGTCAAATAACGCTCCTGTTGTATTGTCATCGATGACAGCTGATGCATTGAATGGTTTTCGCAATCAAAATCAGTTGGATTCATTTGCTTTTCTGGAAGCTGAAAAAATGCGTGCCCTTATTCTTGATTGTCATGGGGCTTGTGAACGCATTTTAAAAACGCCCATTCCTTTTGTGATGGCAGTTAAATCAAGACGTTTTATTTTTATGTTTTTAATGGCTCTGCCTTTTGCAATAGTCAGTACCTCCATATACATTACCCCGTTTATTACTGCTTTGGTGGCCTATGCTTTATTTTCACTCGATCAAATCGGCGTAGAGTTACAAAATCCTTTTTCTCAGAACAACTTAAGCCATCTGCCCCTGGATGGTATTTGCCTAAGTATTGAAAAAAATATAGAAGAATTGTAGATCGTATTGATAGTTCACGCATGAATGCGCTCTTAATATGAATTAATTTAGCCAAGAGGCCTTCATTCTTTTGTTTCTACTGCTATGCTTTTAATAAGAAAAGCCTAATCAAGGGCAAGTGCTCAAAAAATTTCAGTGCCATCTCTAAAGATTGCAATATAGTGATTTGAAAAGAGATGTTGCTGGTGCGAGGGTTAATTTTTTTATATTTATGGACTGGGTTTAGAGCATGGCAAACAAGAAAAAATTAGTAGATGCTTCTATCGGAATGCAAGAGCTTGAACGAGAAGTATTGCGTAGTGAAATTTTACGCCTGACCATTTTAATGCTTCTCTTTTTCGTACTCACCCTTTATGTTAGCTTGACGGTGGTATTTTTTCCTGCTGCTTTTCATTATGTTTTTGCTTATGAAGTTTTCTACTGGGTGCCAATAATCATTTCATTATTCATTACACTGTACTATTTCGTGCTGAGATGGTTGTATAAGCGAGCCTATAATTCCTCTCAAGCAGTTTCTTCTCTAGTGCGTTATATCAGTTTATTTATAGAGATGAGTATTCCGACCCTGATTCTCTATGTGACTGTAGTCTCTCACCCTGTGATTTATGTGCTTATTTCTCCGCGTTTGCTATTGTATTCTTTGTTTATTACATTATCAGCACTCACTTTAAATCGTTCTCTTTGTATTTTTGCCGGGGTTGTTGCCGCTGTTGAATACAGCGCGCTCTCATTTTATGTTTATTTTCAGTATCAAGCGACTGACTTGGTTAATTTCCATTATCTCTCACTTACTAAAGAGCACACTATCACTTCATTAATATTGAATCGCTCGGGGTTTTTTTTCTTAGGAGGATGCGTCACCGCATTTATTACGCAACAAATAAAAAATCGCTTGTTTGCTGCCTTTGAAGCCACGAAGCAACGTGAGCATATTGCCCAGATCTTTGGTCGTCATGTGTCCCCGGAAGTCGTTGATATGTTGTTGCAAGACGATAAAACATTGGTTAGTGAATCCAAAGATGTATGTGTGCTGTTTTTAGATATTCGTGGGTTTACTACTTTTTCAGAAAATAAAGCACCAGAAGAGGTGGTCAATTATCTAAATTATCTATTTGGTTTTATGGTTGATATTATTAATTCACATCATGGCATTATCAATAAATTTTTAGGTGATGGATTTATGGCGGTTTTTGGTGCGCCTTTATCGAGTAGTCATATTACCGACAATGCTTTGAATGCGGCTATGGAGATGATTCAACGAATTAAAAAAGAAGTGGCTGATGGCGCTATTCCTGAGACGAGAATTGGCATAGGTATTCATTATGGCAGGGTAGTGACTGGTACGATAGGGGCATTTCAACGGCAAGAATATACGGTTATTGGCGATGTTGTTAATCTGGCATCGCGAATAGAAAAGCTTAATAAGGAATATCAAAGTCAAATATTGATTTCGGAAGACGTGTATACACAATTAGAAGAAAAAAGAGGCACTTTACTCGGCGAGGTGACCGTCATGGGCAGGCATCATCCTATTAAAGTGTATGAAGTGCTATAAAGGCTGGTTTTTGTTAAATAACAAAAACCAGCAAGCCTGGGTAAGGTTCACCGAGGCGATGACCAGCATTAAGAACAAGAGCTTAAATAAGAGACAATATCCTCGTATGCAATAGTCTGCGCTTCTTGCTCTGTGCGGGCTTTGTATTCTACACAAGCATTTTCTAAAGTACGTTCACTGATGACAACACGGTGTGGTATTCCTATCAGGTCATGATCAGCAAAAAGTACGCCAGGCCTTTCTTTGCGATCATCGAGTAGTACATCAACACCTAATTGGGATAATTGTTGATACAGTGCATCGGCTTTCTCGGCAACCGTCTGCGATTTATGGCCATTAATAGGGATGATGACCACGTCAAAAGGCGCTATGGCTTGTGGCCAGATAATGCCTTTATCATCATGGTGTTGTTCTATTGCGGCAGCAACCACTCGAGAAATACCTAACCCATAACAGCCCATCATCATGGTTTGTAATTGTCCTTGCTGATTAATAACTTGAGCATTCATTGCTTGAGCGTATTTTTCACCCAGTTGAAAAACATGACCTACTTCAATACCGCGACAGGAGTGTAAAGTGCCTTGGCCATCGGGACTTGGGTCTCCATTTTTTACATTGCGTAAGTCATAATCCTGATAAGTAGTGACATCTTTATCCCATTGTACTTGCATGAAATGCTTGTCTTTTTGATTGGCGCCACAAGTAAAGCCACTTAATGCCAATGCATGATGGTCCACTATAACGGGGATAGGTAAATCAATGGGACCTAAGGAGCCAACAGGTGCATTCAATTCTTCCATGATGTATTCTTCATCAATAAACAATAAAGGTGAGTGCACCAAAGGATGTTTTATAGCCTTTACTTCATTTAATTCATCATCGCCTTTGAGAACCAAAGCAACCATAGGATGCTCTGTTCCTTTTACTATCAAAGTCTTGACCGTGTTTCCTTCGTCAATTTGTAAAAAGGCAGCAACTTCCTGGATTGTTTTTTGTGCAGGGGTGTCTACCAGTTGCCTATTCATATGAGCTTGGACGACGGCTTTTTCTGGTTTCAAGCAGGTTGCTTGTTCTATATTGGCCGCATAATGACTTTGATCACTATAAAAAATCAAATCTTCCCCAGAGTCAGCCAATACTTGAAATTCATGTGATGCAGAACCGCCAATGGCACCAGTGTCTGCTTCTACTGCGCGATATTTTAATCCCATTCTGTCAAAAATACGGCTGTAGGTTTGATACATGACATCATAGGTTTGTTGTAATGATTCAGTAGTAATATGAAAAGAGTAAGCATCTTTCATGATGAATTCACGAGCACGCATGACACCAAAACGAGGACGAATTTCATCGCGAAATTTGGTTTGTATCTGATAGAAATTGGCAGGTAGTTGCTTATAGGATTGCAGTTCTGTGCGCATGATATCAGTGATCACTTCTTCATGAGTAGGGCCATAACAATACTCACGCTGATTGTTGTCATGCATTTTCAGCAATTGTCCGCCAAAAGTTTCCCAGCGTCCCGTTTCTTGCCATAATTCGGCAGGTTGAACAGCCGGCATTAAAATTTCCATCGCCTGAGCTTTGTTCATTTCTTCTCGTACAATCTGTTCTATTTTGCGAAGTACTTTCAAACCCAAAGGCATCCAGGTATACAAACCTGAACCCAATTTACGAATCATGCCTGTTCTTAGCATGAGCTGATGTGATTTTATTTCTGCGTCATTAGGTGTTTCTTTTTGTGTGGCTAAAAACCATTGAGATACCCGCATTACTGCTCCTGGATTTGGTAAGTTACATAAAGAAGTATTATATACTCAAGTTCCTTCAAAATGCGATTTTTGGTTTATCGCTTTTCGACCTGGCGATTTTGAAGAAACTTGGGCATAGACAAGACAGTTAATAATGCCATTTGAACACCGGATGCATGAGATAGGCATCTTGATCTGGATTAAAGTCCAAAGGCAAAAGTCAGGCCAGCACCGTAATAGTAATTGGTATTATTCAAATAACCTGCAATGCGATGACCGTAAGAGACATCTAAAACAACATGGGGTGTTAGCTGATAGAGTAAACCGCCATCAGTGCTCAAACCAAAACCACTATTCACGTTATATTTGCTTTGCGCATAGAGTTCTGCATATCCTGCCAATTTATCAGTAAAATTCCAACCGATATCAATGATGGGATTAAAAGTATAGAAAGTATCAGCTGGTGCATCACTGGGGGCAGCATTAGAAGCCAGGCCTAAAGTGGTAGAAATATTGAAGCCAGAACCAAAATAAAGACTATAAATACTGTTGAGTAAAAAGCTTGAGTCAATAGTGCCATAGTATCGGCTGCCTGACGGTGGTGTTACATAGCCTTGCAAAGTCCAGATGCTGCTGTCATTAAAAAATAAAATATGTTTCAGTCCCAGGCTATTGGGCCCTGTTCCTGATTGAGCGGGATCATTTTGAGCGTAAAAATGGGGAGGAAAAAGCTCTATCTCTGTATTATTAATAATGCCAAAGCGTATTTCAGTTTGTGGTAGGTTATATCCATATCCATTGGGCGTTCTTCGTTCATAAGCATAACCAGACTCAACATAAACCGTTTTATTTCCTACAGTACAGGGGCTGTATGCGACTGAGGGTCTGTCTAAAACAGTTGGCATGGAATTGGCACCAAGGCACTGCTCAGGAGCGGCTTTGTTGGCAAAGAGGCTGTAAGAAGTTATACCTAGCAGCAAAAAAATAAAGGAATGATAGTATTTCACAGCAGCATCAATTAATTAGTTAAGGTTTATAAGGGTATGGGCATTTTAAAAAGTCGCGACATTATTCACTACGCTCAACCTGCATTCAAATCTGATTTTTTATCCTAAAGCATTCAACATGTGGTGAATAGATAAAAAGTTGCCAGCATTCGCCAGATTTAAGCAAAAGCCGTATGTTGCTTATTACTTAAGAACATGGGGCTGTTTTAAGGGCTGGTATTTTGCTATAGAACTCATTGAAAGTAAACTGGAATGTTTTGCAAGCAGACGAATCGCAAAGACCAAATCCTAATGGGGAGCTGAGTGTCCCTGTCAGAAAAGAACATTGCCTGGCAGAGAAACAACAGTTTCATCTACCAGGCAATGAGGATTTAGTTTGGAATCTCTGACTCTTTAATGAGTTTGGCTAGTTTTTCAGCCAAAACAGGTTCTTTAACGATATTGAGATCATGAAGTTCTTGCTCATAATCTTTATATTTCACAATTCCGCTGTGCACATCATACAAAGCGCCTACTATGCCGACCTCTTCTTTATTAATCATGTCACGTAAAATATCACTTTGCAGGTAAATGTTTTTTAAGGTATTGGCTATATTGAGTTGAGTAACTTGGGTGACAAAGCTGGTATTCTGACCACAGCGATCTTCTTGCGTATGATGCTCGGCGTTTACAGCGGGTTTTATTTTAGCCAGCAGCTCTGTAATATGTCCTTTCTCTATACCATCACAGGCTGATTGGATGGCGCCGCAGCGAGTATGGCCTAAAATAACAATTAATTTAGCACCTACAACATGACAAGCATATTCAATACTGGCTAAAATATCATTATTCACCACATTCCCTGCTATGCGGATGCAAAATAAATCACCAAAAGTCATATCAAAAATGGTTTCTACTGGAACGCGAGAGTCAATACAGCCTAAAACTACAGCGATAGGATGCTGCTTTTTGGCTGTGTAACGAATATCGGAACGGGTAGAGCGATGGATACGGGTATCTTTTAAAAATCGCTGATTTCCTTCATGCAAGATATTAAGCACTTGACCGGGGGTTAAAGTAGTTTGCACATCGTAGGTTGTGACGGTGATAAAATCGATATAGTTATGCACTTTATATTCATCTTGAAAGCCAATAAGATTCAAAGCGATTTGTCTGTTTTTAGCTTCGTCTTTAAATTCATTCAGCAGTTCAAGAATTTCTTTGTCTATATATTGTGTGTGGCTTGCATCAATAATAAGTTGTGATTCTCTGGGCATAGAATTTAATTCAGCAAACAAAGCCGCTTTATTTAAAAAGGTCATTTGCTGAGGTAGTAGCAGACGGCTGGTTTCTCCATTGGGATAAACTTCTTTAATGATATCAATTCTAACCTGGCTGTTGGATTTCAAGATATAGAACAAACTGACTGTCAAACCAATTAAAATACCGGTTAGTAAATTAAAGGTGATGATGCCAATAACGGTAGCAATAAATGGTATGAATCGGTCAAATCCTTGAGCGTAGATAGACTTGTAGATCTCAGGTTTATTCAGTTTATAGCCAGTATAAATTAAGATGGCGGCCAAAGAGGACAGGGGAATTTTATTTAATGCGCCCGGGATAAGCATGACAGCAAAAAGAATAAAGAAACCGTGAAGAATAGCCGAGGCTTTGGTTTGAGAGCCCGCTTGAATGTTTATAGACGTTCTGATAATAACCGCAGTAATAGGAATGCCTCCTATTAACCCTGCTGTCATGTTACCTAGTCCTTGTGCTACCAGCTCCTGATTAGGCGGGCTATGGCGTTTTGCTTTATCAAGTTTGTCTCCGGCTTTTAGATTGAGCAAGCTTTCTAGCGACGCCACAACAGCGAGAATAAGGGCGTAAAGATACACTTTAGGGTTACTCCATGCACCCCAATTAGGGAATTGTAATTGACCGATAAATTCATACAAATTGGATGTCTTGGGTATATTCACCAGTTGCGGTGAATCTTGAGCCATGCGTAAATCAAACCACATAAAAAATTCATTCAGCAAGACGCCCAGGATGACCACTAAAATAGGAGCGGGTATCTCTTTAAGGATTTTATTTTTGGTTTTATCAAAATAGATAAGCAGACTTAAAGAGGCTAAAGTAATTAGAATCGCACCATTATTGAGGTGGTGGGTGATGGCAAGAATGGGGCTGATAGACAAGCCTTCAGCTGTTTCTAGCAGATGTCTTTTTAATTCGTTAAAATCGGCAGATAAAGTAAAAGCCAGCGGCAGTTGTTTGACAATAAGAAGAATACCTATGGCGCAAAGTAAACCCTGAACCACATTGGTTGGAACATAGTCGGCAACAAAACCGGCTTTAAAAAAGCCGACCAGAATTTGCAAAAAACCAGCCAGACACAATGCAAGCAAAAAAGTGTTGAAATCACCTAATTGAAACAAGGCGGCAACAACAACAGCGGCCATTCCTGCGGCAGGCCCACTGACACTGACTTGCGAACCACTGAAAATACCGACAACGATACCACCAATGATGCCGCTTAATATTCCAGAAAATAAAGGTGCACCTGAAGCCAGGGCAATACCGAGGCATAAAGGAATGGCGACTAAAAATACGACTATACTTGCAACCAAATCAAATTTTAAATACCGCTTGCTGTAAACTCGAAATAAACGAGGATTAAGGATATTATTCAAAGTCATGTTATTAGTCCTTGTTTCTTAGTTACAAAAATTATGTAAGCTGTGCTGCTTCATTATAGTTGATTTTATTGTTATCGGTTTGTATTTTAGTGGCACAACCTTTTACACAGGTATTCTTTTTTTACTATCATTATGAAAAGTTGTCAATATAAATGAGAATTATTATTATTAAGTGCAGATGAAGGGCTTGATGATTAAATTAGTGCTGAATTGAAAAAAATAGAGCCGAATACAATTCGGCTCCTGCTGAAAAATAACAGTGTTTTATTCGCTTTCATCAGTATCAGAGGTTTCAATTAGTAGTGGTTCCTCCAAAGTGGGATTGCTAATCAGTTCTTTCTCTAAATTTTTGAAGTGCCATAAGTCTTGATCCATTAATTGGCTTGGTTTGATGCTTTGTAGCGCATGCAACATATTGCTTGGAACTTTAGGATTTTCTAATGCCAGTTGGTCTATGAGCTTGGCTACTTTTTTACGCATCAAGTTTTCTTGTGAACCGCAAAGATTGCAAGGAATAATGGGATAGGCTTGTTCTTGAGCATAAGCAATGATGTCTTTTTCTTGGACATAGCACAGCGGTCTGATGACAATATGTTTTTTATTGTCACTGAGTAGTTTTGGAGGCATAGAACGGATGTCTCCATTATAAAAAATAGACATTAATAAAGTACGAATGAGATCATCGCGATGGTGGCCTAAGGCAATTTTATTGAATCCTTTTTCTTCTGCGTAGCGATAAATAATACCTCGTCTCAATCTTGAGCATAAGGAGCAATAGGTTTTCCCTTCGGGAACTTTTTCTTTAACAATACTGTAGGTATCACGCGTCAAAATTTCATGTGGAATAGCTCGGTCATTTAACCATTGTCTCAAAGCAGCATCATTCCATCCTGGTTGCGCTTGATCAAGTGTGAAAGCAAAAAGCTCAAATTTATTGCCAGAGCGACGTCGTAACTGGTCTAAAATAGTGAGCATGGTAAATGAATCTTTACCGCCAGACAGGCATACCATCACTTTGTCGTGGCGTTGAATCATATTAAAGTCTGCAATGGCTTTCCCTGTATAATGCAGTAATTTTTTTTCAATAGCAGATGGATTGGAAGACATATAACAACCTAATTATTTAGCGGCAATTTGAGTTTTAGGCGCAAAGCCTGGAACTCGTGTGGTGGCAAGCCAGGAATTAACCTGCTCTAAATCAAGTACATTTAGCGTACCGGCAAGATATTTTAAAGTTAAAATGGAATAAATCAAGTTGTATTGATCGCTAGCCAATTGTTCTTGCGCTTCAAATAGTTTTTGTTGCGCATTCACAACATCCACCATAGTACGTGTCCCAGCTTCAAACTGTGCTTCAGTGCTGTTTAAAGAATTTTGTTGCGATACAATAGTTTGTTTGTCTGCTTTGACTTTACTAATGCCATCGATGATGGTGTTAAAAGCAATGCGACTGTTAACAATAACATCGCGATAAATTTGTTCCAGCTGTTCGCTATTGGCTTGAAAATTATATTGTGCCTGGCGTGTTTGCGACTGAACCAGGCCGCCTTGTAACACTGGAAAATTCATGGCAATGCCAACTGTTGCCTGGGTTTGTTTGGTCGGAGCATAAAAAGTGGTGGCGTCGACATCATTATGTACCTGGTTGGCGCTGGATTGAATGGAAAAAACCGGCCAATTACTAGTGGATATCGCTTTTACCTGTTCTTTTGCTGCTTCTTGAGAGTACTTGGCAGCTAACAAGTTGTAATTTTGTTTTATTCCTGCATCAATCCATGCTTCAACTTTTGAAGGCTCTGGTTTTACCAGCGGAATATTGCCATTTTTTAATACAGCCAAGGATTCATAAACATGATTGGTTAATTTTCGTAAGTTTTCACTTTGATTGATTTGATTGTTGCGAGCTGAAATCACTGTCGCTATTGATTGATCATAAGCAGCCTTCGCTTCATAGACTGAGGTCATGGTGTCTATTCCTACATTGAAGCGCTGGGTTGCTTGTTCATACTGCCGTTTGTTGGCTCTTTTTTTAGCCTCAGCAAAATCCAGCGTGTCTTTAGCAAAAAGCACATCAAAATAAGCCTTGGCTGTTCTTAAAATTAAATTCTGAGCGGCATCGTTAAAACTGGCTTGAGCTGCTTTTACAGAAGCTTTGGCCTGTTTAACCTGAGCCCATGCCTGGTAATTGAATATGGCTTGAGAGGCAGTAACTTGCCATTGGGTTGTGTTATAAGTGAAATCACCACCAAAACGATTAAGCAGAGGATTGCCACTGAATTTTCCTATTTCAATGTCCTGAAAGCTGCGACCAGCCGAGGTATTGATGCCAAGCTGGGGGTATAAAGCCGCGCGTGCTTGAGGAATGGCTTCGGTACTGGACATGTAATTGTCATAAGCTTGTTTAAACTGGGTGTCATTTTCCAAGGCTTGCTGATATACATCCATAAGGTCAATTGCAAAAACCGGAGGTAAAATCAGCAACAATACACAATACAATACCGCTTTTTTCATCAACAAATTCCTAGAATACAAACTCTTTTTCTTTCGTGCGATCGATGAGTTGGGGAATTTCAGTTTCAAAAATTAATGTCTGTGTCCAAGACTCATGGTGATCCAGGCTATGCATGGAGGCCTGCATGATAGGTGCTTTGCCTTCAATAGCGACCAGTTTGCCACCAGGCAGTACCTGTAATCGATGCGTTGTTGTTATTTGTTCTATGGCACCAGTCAGGATAACTATATCATAGGGTGCTTTATCTAGCCAACCACAAGAAGCGTCACCAGTGATTAATTCGACATTAGTGCAATGATGTGCTTTTAACTGAGTAGCTGCTGCTTGAGTAAAATCCGCATAATAGTCTACACTAATAACGTGTTTACATAATTTGCTTAATAAGGCAGTGAAAAAACCGCTTCCTGTGCCGACTTCTAATACTGTTTCTGTCCCTTTAAGATTTAATGCTTGTAAAATAAGGCTTTCTTCCAAGGGGGTTAGCATGCGCTGCCCATGAGCCAGAGGGATTTGCATGTCAGAATATGCAAAAGCAGCATAGCGCTCAGGAACAAATGCATGTCGAGGAACCAGATCATACAAATGAAGTATAGATTCTTCCAGAACATCGTTTGTTCTTAACTGTTGTTTTACCATGTTAATGCGAGCAGTGTTATTAGTCATGTGTTCTACCGGTTAATTATCGGGGATAGATTAAAACGTTGGACCAATTTTAGCAAGAATTCCGCTGTTGTGCTAAGAATAATTCGTGGTGGGCTGGTTTTAAATTTGTTATGATGGGCACTTTTATTCCTGAAAGAAGGGGACGGCAGTGTCTGAGCGATTCACGAATTTTTTACAAAATGAACTGAACCATCTCAAAACAGAAGGATTGTTTAAATCAGAGCGGATTATCTCAAGTCAGCAACAAGCTGACGTGACAGTTAATCAAAAAGAAGTAGTTAATCTTTGTGCGAATAATTACTTGGGGTTAGCCAATCATCCCCTTTTAATTGAAGAAGGCAAACAGGCAATAGAACGTTACGGCTATGGTATGGCATCGGTGCGTTTTATCTGCGGTACTCAAATACCGCATAAACAGCTGGAAGAAAAAATAAGCCATTTTTTAGATAAAGAAGATACTATTTTGTATTCTTCTTGCTTTGATGCCAATACAGGGCTATTTGAGACTTTATTAGGCCCAGAAGATGCCATTATCAGTGATGCTTTGAATCATGCCAGCATTATCGATGGCGTCAGACTATGTAAGGCTGCTCGTTATCGATACGCCAATAATGACATGCATGATCTGGAGCAGCAATTGATTGCTGCGAAAGAGGCTCGATTTAAGCTTATTGCTACCGATGGGGTTTTTTCTATGGATGGTATTTTGGCCAATTTACCTGCTATTTGTGATTTAGCAGATAAATATGATGCCATGGTCATGGTGGATGATTCACATGCAGTAGGCTTTATGGGGAAAACAGGGCGAGGTACTCCTGAGCATTTTGGTGTGAGCGAGCGCGTAGATATCATTACAGGAACATTGGGCAAAGCACTAGGTGGTGCATCGGGTGGTTATACTGCGGGGAAAAGAGAAGTGATTGCATGGTTGCGTCAGCGCTCCAGGCCTTATTTATTTTCTAATACCTTAGCGCCAGTGATCGCGCATACCTCCTGTGTGGTGCTCGATATGCTGAGTCAAAAAAATGAATTGGCAGCCCGATTAAAAAGAAACAGTCTGTATTTTCGAGAAGGAATGACCAAGCTGGGATTTCAATTAATTCCAGGTGAGCACGCTATTATTCCTGTGATGCTAGGTGATGCAAGCCTGGCAACACAAATGGCGTCTCGTCTGCTTGAGCTTGGGATTTATGTGGTTGGTTTTTCTTATCCTGTTGTACCTAAAGGTTTGGCACGTATTCGTACGCAAATGTCTGCCTCGTTGGACTTGCACCACTTGGATAAGGCATTGATGGCCTTTGAAGTAGCAGGAAAAGAGTTTTCTGTGATTTAAATTTTCAAAATAATAGATTGTATTCGCGTATTATTTTTTTTCTGAGGAATAGAAATGAAAGCATTGGTCAAAGCAAAAAGAGAGCCGGGTATCTGGATGCATGAAGTGCCCGTTCCTGAATATGGTGTGAATGATGTCTTGATTAAAATACATAAAACAGCCATTTGCGGTACCGACATTCATATTTATACCTGGGATGAATGGGCGCAAGCCACTATTCCTGTTCCTATGACTGTAGGACATGAGTTTTATGGAGAAATTGTTGAAGTAGGACAGGAAGTAAAAGGCTTGAGTGTAGGGCAGCGTGTCTCAGGCGAGGGACATATTACCTGTGGTTTTTGTCGAAATTGTCGCGCCGGTAAGCGTCATTTATGCCGTAATACATTAGGTGTTGGTGTTAACCGGCCAGGATGTTTTGCTGAGTATTTGGCTATTCCAGCCAGTAATGTCATCGTTATTCCTGATAACATTTCTGGAGATCATGCCGCGATATTTGATCCTTTTGGCAATGCAGCCCATTGCGCACTCGCTTTTGATGTGGTTGGCGAGGATGTACTCATCACGGGAGCCGGACCGATAGGTATTATGGCGGCAGCTATTGTTCGTCATATCGGTGCTCGTCACGTAGTGATTACCGATGTCAATGACTATCGTTTGGAATTGGCTAAAAAAATGGGCGTCACCCGGGCCGTTAATGTCAAATATGAGAAACTAAGCGATGTGGTGCATGAATTAGGTATGCTGGAAGGATTTGATGTTGGGCTGGAAATGTCAGGTAATCCTTTTGCCTTGAATGAACTGATGAAAGCGATGAATCATGGCGGGCATGTGGCCATGCTGGGCATTCCTCCACAAGAGACAGCAATTGATTGGAATCAGGTGATTTTTAAAGGATTGGTCATTAAAGGAATCTATGGCCGTGAAATGTTTGAGACATGGTATAAAATGATAGCCATGATTCAAAGTGGATTGAATATTAACCCGATAATGACACATCATTTTCCGATAGATGATTATGAGCATGCGTTTCAAATCATGGCGTCAGGTCAATCAGGAAAAGTGATTTTGGATTGGCAATAAGTTTTTTATCTATTCACCACCTTTTGCATACGTCAGAGGAAAAGTAAGCATTGCGTGCAGCTTGCTCAAGATGCGTTGGGTATGGCTTTTTGGTGAGTAGTGACTAGGTTTTTAGCTCAGTGGAGTAAGTATGGCACAGTATATTTTTACAATGAACAGAGTCAGTAAAATTGTTGAAAATCAACGATTTATTTTGAAAGACATTTCTTTAAGTTTTTTTCCAGGAGCCAAAATTGGCGTTTTGGGATTAAATGGTTCAGGAAAATCAACCTTATTACGCATTATGGCCGGGGTAGATACTCAGTTTGAAGGAGAAGCAAGGCCTCAGGCAGGAATTAAAATAGGGTATTTGGCTCAAGAGCCTGAACTGGATTTAAATAAAACGGTTCGTGAATTGGTTGAAGAAGGTGTGGCCGAAATGAAAGACAAATTGGCACGCTTTGATGACATCAGTATGCGTTTTGCAGAACCGATGAGTGATGATGAGATGAATCAGTTGCTTGCTGAACAAGGTGAGTTGCAGAACGAAATTGAAACCGGAGGCGGTTGGGATTTAGACCGACGTTTGGAAATTGCGGCGGATGCATTACGACTTCCTGAATGGGATGCGGTAGCCCAGCATCTTTCAGGGGGAGAACGACGTCGAGTCGCTTTATGTCGATTGTTATTATCTAACCCAGACATGTTATTGCTGGATGAGCCAACCAACCATCTGGATGCCGAAAGTGTGGCATGGCTAGAGCGTTATTTGGAAGAATTTGCAGGTACCGTGGTGGCTGTAACGCATGATAGATATTTCCTCGATAATGCTGCAGAGTGGATCCTGGAGCTTGATAGAGGTGAAGGAATCCCTTATAAAGGAAACTACACGTCCTGGTTAGAACAGAAAGAAGCGCGTTTAGAGATGGAGAAAAAACAGGAAGATTCTCATCAGCGCACCATCAAGGCAGAGTTGGAATGGGTTAGAACCTCTCCTAAAGGTCGCCATGCAAAAAACAAAGCACGCTTGGCTCGTTTTGAAGAAATGAATTCCAAAGAGTTCCAAAAACGGAATGAAACCAACGAGATTTATATTCCGCCAGGTGAGCGTTTAGGTGAATTGGTTTTGGAAGGTGAAAATTTATGTAAATCTTTTGGTGATCGTCTGCTTATTGATAATTTGAATTTCAAATTGCCTAAAGGCGGTGTGATGGGAATTATTGGTCCGAATGGTGCAGGTAAATCGACCTTTTTAAAAATGATCACCGGGCAGGAGCAGCCTGATAGTGGTACCATTCGCATTGGGGATACAGTGCAACTGGCCTATGTTGATCAGATGCGTGATCATTTGGATGGCAATAAGTCTGTATGGGAAGAAATTTCTGATGGCTTTGATATCATGCAAGTAGGTGCGTTTCAAATGCCTTCACGTGCTTATGTTGGGCGGTTTAATTTTAAAGGCACAGACCAGCAAAAGAAATTGGCACAATTATCAGGTGGAGAGCGTAACCGTGTTCATTTGGCCAAATTATTAAAAAGTGGCGGCAATGTTTTATTACTTGACGAACCCAGCAATGATCTTGATGTCGAAACATTAAGAGCTTTGGAAGAGGCCATTTTAAATTTCCCTGGTTGTGCAATTGTTATTTCGCATGATCGCTGGTTTTTAGATAGAATTTGTACTCATTTGATGGCTTTTGAAGGCGATTCTCAAATCACTTATTTTGAAGGAAACTACAGTGATTATGAAGAAGATCGCAAGCGTCGTCTGGGGGACGATGCCAATAAGCCTTCACGGATTAAATACAAACGTATTTAATTGACAAACCGTAACAAGCCCTGGTATCCAGGGCAAAAAAGCTTGTAATTTTAGTGGAGTTAATGTGAATGAAAAAGTTGTTTGGATTGGTTGTATTGCTTACTCTTTGCTTGACCGCATGCGTAGAATATGACGAGTCTACCTTAATTACTGATGATGCAGGTTATGTACATAGAACCATTCATTATTTAAAAGATAAAAGAGGAAGAAAGTATTTTCCTGAGCATATTAAACCGATGGGCGAGCGCTTGTTTGTTTTTGATCCAAAAGCTTCCGCTTGGGCTGCGTATGATGAAGAAGGAAACCGTTTGATGACAGGCGCAGGTTCTGCCGGAGTAGATGCTTGTGAAGAGAATCCTAATCAATCATGCAGAACGATGACGGGTACCTTCAGAATATACAGCAAACGAGGTGCTGATTGTCGATCAGGTGAATATCCGGTCGATACCAAAGGCGGTGCCAAGATGCCTTATTGTATGTATTTTTACCAGGGGTTCACTATTCATGCAGCCTATGATGTTCCTGAGCATCCTTCAAGCCATGGTTGTGTACGAGTATTCCCTAGTGCGGCTAAATGGTTAAATGAGCAGTTTATCAAAATAGGCACGAAAGTGATTATTTTGGCATACCCGGATCAAAATGGTGTGATGAGTTCGTTAAACACTAAAAATAAGTAATCATTTTTACCGCATAAGACCTTCTCGGAAACTTGCTGCCGAAGATGAGTTGTGAGGAGACACAAAGCGCTGATTCGCAATGTACACAGCCAGTACATGAGGATTCGAGCATTGTATCGACGAAGCAAATCGCTTCGGTAGTAGAGAGGTTTATGCAAAAAAAGGGTTTAAATTTCGATAGGTTAAGCCCTTTATACTCATGAATTGGTTCTTTCTCACGGTCATTAAATCATCTATTTTTATTTCGTAACTATTTACCGCGCCAATCTGTATTCCAATCTGACTTCTTCCCTAAAGCATTCAAAAAGTGGTGAGTAAATGTCTTTATTTCTATACAGGGCATCTTCTCGCTGCGCATGTAAATTTAATATACTTTCTGCGCCTTTTATTGTTTTTCTGTTACAATTTGTCTTCCTTGTTTGTTTTTGAACAAGATGTTAGAAGGAATATAGCAATGACCTTATCAAATGAATTAGAAGTAATGAAACGGCAAGTGGCCTCTTTTAAAAAAAAATACATGAGCGTCTCAAAAAGACAGTATGAAAATATGTCGTTAGAAGGAGAGGAGCTGTTTGCTTCTTTTCAAGAATTAGTAAAAAAAATAATAAGTGCTGAGAACATAAATGAAAAAGCTTTATTGCCCGAAATCTTACTGGCATCTGCTGATCATTTAAAACATCTATGCAGGTACTGCGATGGGCTTGCTAAAAGAATCAATGAGCAATCAGAGACAGAGCAAAAATTACTCTACGTAAGAGCAATTAAAAAATACAATCACTATCAGCAATTGGCTTTGGATTTGGCGTACAAATATTCTTCAGAAGAACAGCAAAAGAAAATGGATAGAAAGATAGTTCAATGCCATGAGTTTTCATTCTTACACCATCAGCAATTAGATGCTTTAGAGAAAAAAGTAGCCTCTGCACGAAGTAAAAGACTCAGGAGTGTTGATGATGATTTATTGCCTTCAGGTAAGCGTGCATCTTATTCAGACAGTGAACAGGAGGATTCTATTCAGCAATGGGCCAATGAATGTGTCTTTTTCCATCCGGCTCAAACTGCAGGTACTGCATTTTTTGATCAAAGCACAGAGCAAGAACAGAACAACCTCCTGATTTGTGCGAGCTTGCAATACAAATAGGTTATCACATCCGGCTCTGTATGGTACAGAAGACCGAATGTGCTTATTATCAAGGCGTATTGGGATTGGAGTTGCTAGGAGTCGTTGCTGTTTTTGGGGGGCTTGCAGGGTCCGTAGGAGTACTTTCTTGTGCTCTGGGCGTAGCAATCATTTGAGTAATTCCTAGATCGCCTGTCATCTTTCTGCCTACAGTGAGCTGGACTGTTAATAATTGTGTTACTTTCTCTTTATCATTTTGATAAACCACTTGCACGGGAAGAGTCAGCTTCCATTGATTGTCTTTAACATCATTCAATTGTATTGGACCATCAATAAGACTGCTGACATTCAGTTGATGGGTTTGAATGGCTTCCAAATTTCCTGATTTGGTGAGAGCCGCATTAAAGCCTTTCCATCCTTGCTCTGTAAAACAGTGCTGTAACTGCCCCATCAGCCCATTAATGTTTACAGGATCAAAGGTAAATGCTTGTATGGTGGCTTTTTCTGACCAATTTTGTACTAAAGCAGGATCGATCGTTTTGACTTTGGCGTCAATTCTGTAATCACAATTGATTGGTGGAGTATTCGGCGTCGCTTCTGCAGGGGCAGCTTCATTCGTGGCAGCAGGGACATTTGTTGTTGGTGGCGTTACTGTTTGAGCTGGAAGAGAAGCAGCCGGTTGTGCTCCTGTAGGAGCTGGAGTTGTAGTAGGTGTTGCTGCAGGTGTTGCTGTTGGAGTTGCTGTAGGTGTTGCAGCTGGGGTTGCTGTTGTGCTTATTGGTGGGGCAGATACAGTAGGCTGACTTTCTGCTGTGGTATTAGGCGCTGTAATGGCAGATGGAGTAGTATCGGCATGAGCCTGAGTGTATAATAATGTAGCCAATGTACTCCAAACTATATAATTCTTCATGAAAAAACTCCTTGTTTACAATTTAATAATTCCGCAAGTATTAAAGCCGCCAGTCGCGCGGTTTTTTGATCTTGATCCAGAGGAGGGGATAACTCTGCAATATCCAGGCTAACTACTTTGCCACTTTGTATGATGTATTTCAATAAAGGCAAAACTTGCCATGGCGTTAACCCTAAAGGTTGTGGCGCGCTAACGCCAGGGGCATAACACTCAGCAAAAACATCAAGACAGATACTTAAGTAGACAGAATCCGTATGGAGTAAGAAGTTATCAAGATATGCAAGTTGGCAAGTTGTATTTTGTTGATTTAAGGTTTTTGCTGATAAATAAGAGACATTTAATTCTTTAGCGCGCTTGAATAAAGAAGCAGTATTGCCTTCTTGTTGTATACCCACACAGCAATATTGGAAAGGTCTATTTTGTTTTTCGCAGAAAGCAGCAATTTGTGAAAAAGGTGTGCCTGAAGTGCCAGGTTCTCCTGAATTATGGGGGCGTAAATCAAAATGCGCATCGAAGTTGATGATTCCTATTTTAGGATAATGCGATGCCAGTCCTTGATAGTGAGCCCAGGCTACTTCATGACCTCCACCTAAAACAACAGTGGTATGGCCATATTGATGACAATAGTCAACAAGCTTGGCGCATTGTGTCTGAGCTGACTCCAGATCGTCATTTTGACAATGAATAGTCCCTAAATCAATATAAGATCGGCTGCCAAAGCTCGGTAGTTTGGCCAGTTGTGCCTTAAGATGAGATGGCCCAAGGTGTGCACCTGCTCGTCCCTGGTTTCTTTTGATGCCTGTATCACTGGCAAAGCCTAGAAAGACTATACTGGAAGGCTGTTTTTTTAAATCATCTAACGAAGAAATACAGCGTACCTTTTGGAAAAAACGCTCTGGATCTTCAGTATCCATTCTGCCTTGCCATAAATCAGGATTTGGTGGGGCATAATCAGCTAAATCAATCGACATAATGTTCTCAAGGTTTCGTGAACCAGTTTGTTGTTAATTTTTAAGCTTGTTTTTAGCTAAAACAAAGAAATCAATGAACTAGAATCCATGAAAAAGAAAGAGAATGCAACCATAGGGTTAGAATATTTTTTGCCATGTATAGAGGGTCGATTTTAGGGGGTGTTGATAATTATGCAAAATACGAACAATGTCTGGTATGATGAGGCACAAGATTTTAAGCTTATATTTTATAAGTGACGACAACGATGAGAATTTAGTTGATTGAGGGGAACAATGTTTATTATTACAGGTGGAGGAAGTGGTTTAGGTAAGGCGTTGGCTACTTCACTGGCTCAGCATGAATGCCCTGTTTTAATCATTGGACGTCGATTGTCTCTTTTGCAAGAAACAGCCCAGTGCTCTTCGTTCATTGATTATTTGTGTGCGGATATTTCTACGCCAGAAGGTAGAAATACTTTAATTCAGCACATCAAGGCGATACCCAGGATCACCGGATTAATTAACAATGCCGGCACCTTAAATCCAGTGATTCCCTTGCGCGAATTGTCATGGGAATCATGGCAGCAAGCCATTCATACCAATGTTTCTGCACCTTTATTTCTTGCCCAACAATGCTATCGGCAATTGGAGCACGGCCGGGTGCTTAATATCGGTTCAGGTGCGGCCTATTTTCCTATCCAAAGCTGGGCGCCTTATTGTGTGTCGAAGGCGGCATTGGCTATGTTGACACGGTGTTGGCAATTGGAATCAAAAGAGGTGGCCTTTGCTTCGGTTATGCCAGGTATAGTCGATACAGACATGCAGGCTTTGGCTCGTCTGGGTGTTCATATGGATAAGGGACAAACAGAGTTTTATCAAAACCTTTATAAAAACAAGCGCCTGTTGTCAGCAGAGACAGTGGCTTTGTTTTTAACCTGGCTTTTGCTGCATGTAGATAAAGAAACTTTTTCTTCTAAAGAATGGGACATTTATGATACCAGTCATCATCATGCATGGCTTAAACCTCCTCATGAAGTGCCTTACTGGGAATGATGATGAATTCTTGTGATTTTCTTTTTTTAAATGCAACAACGATAGATACCAAGGGCATGCCATTAGAAGACCAAGCCATTGTGGTGAATGAGGGGCAGATCAGTTGGTGCGGTGCTACTAAAGAGTTACCGCAAGCATTGCATTTGCAGGCAAAAAATATTGAACTTTGTAATGGGCGATTAATCACTCCAGGATTGATTGATTGCCATACCCATCTGGTCTACGCCGGCAACAGAGCAGCGGAGTTTCAATTAAAACTGCAAGGGATCAGTTATGCCGACATTGCAGCTCAAGGAGGGGGTATTCTTTCTACTGTGCAGCAAACTCGATTGGCTTCTGAAGCACGTCTGCTTGAGGAGTCACTGCCACGTATTCTCGATTTAAAAAGACAAGGCGTTACTACAGTAGAAATAAAATCGGGATATGGACTGGATTTTTCAAATGAAGTTAAAATGCTGCGTGTTGGCAGGCAGTTGGGTGAATTAAGTGGTATGCGGGTGAGGACTACTTTTTTAGGTGCCCATACGGTACCGCCAGAATACCAAGGTGCCAGTCAAAAGTATGTTGATGTCCTTTGCCATGAGATGATGCCAGCCTTAGTTGAGGAAAATTTGGTCGATGCAGTGGATGTTTTTTGTGAAGGCATTGCTTTTTCTTTAGAGCAGACTGAGCAGTTATTTATTAAAGCAAAAGAATTGAATTTGCCGGTGAAATGTCATGCCGAGCAGCTTTCTAATCTGGGCGCTAGTGTTTTGGCTGCCAAGTTTAATGCCCTGTCTTGTGATCATTTAGAATGGGCTGATGAAGCTTCTGTTGCTGCCATGGCTAGAGCCAAGACCGTGGCTGTTTTATTGCCAGGGGCGCATTATTTTTTAAAAGAAAAAAAAATGCCGCCTGTTGCATTACTGAGAGCTGCTGGAGTAGGTATGGCTATAGCGACAGATTGTAATCCGGGCTCTTCGCCAACGACATCACTACAACTAATGATGAATATGGCTTGTCGTCGTTTTTCGATGACGGTGCCAGAGGTCTTGGCAGGTGTTACTTTTCAAGCAGCAAAAGCATTGGGGCTAGAGAAAGAAACAGGGGCTATTCAAAAAGGGCTGCAAGCTGATTTAATTTTGTGGTCTACTACAGAGGTGGCTGCTCTTTGTTATTATTTTGCATATCCATTAGAGCATCAAACCATGATTGCTGGTCAGTGGGTTAACTAGGTTGTAAAAGTGTAGGGAGTATTTTATGGCTGATATGCCATTTATTAGCGCAGAAAAAAAAGTAGCCGAATTAAGCTGCCGTGTGATTGTATTGGCTGTTTTGCTCACGGTCTTATTGGCTATGTCTAATGCTTATCTGGCATTGAAACTGGGGATTTTAACGTCAGCATCTATTCCTGCTGCCATTATTTCTATGGGCATTTTGCGTTTTTTCAAGCGCTCTACCATTTTAGAGAACAATGCGGTACAAACAGCGGCCTCAGCCGGTGAAGCTGTTGCCGGAGGGATAGTTTATACCATTCCAGCGCTTATCATTATTGGGTTTTGGAACGGTTTTGATTACCTGACCAATTTTTTTATTGCGATCTGTGGCGGAATTTTAGGGGTTTTATTTTCTATTCCTTTGCGTCGTTTATTAGTTCATGATAAGTCATTAAATTTTCCTGAAGGCCGTGCTATAGCAGAGGTTTTAAAGTCTTCCGCTGACAAAACAGGTCTTAAAGACATGCTGATGGGTGGTGCTATAGGTGCAGTTATTGAATTATTGCAACTGGGTTTTAAAGTCATTGCCAGCAGTTGGAGTTATTGGTTTACTGCCAAACGTACTTTATTTTGTCTGGGAGCAGGTTTTTCAGCTACCATGATTGGCTCAGGTTATTTGATTGGATTTGATATGGCCTTGAGCATTTTTTTAGGTGCTTTGCTTTCTTGGGGCGTAGCCTTGCCTTGTGTGAGTCATTTTTATCCTGAATATCTGAACCTTGCTTTGCCAGAAGAGGCTGGTTCTTTATTATGGAACAATCAATTGCGTTATTTGGGTATAGGCGCCATGTTGTTTGCCGGGATGTGGACTTTTTCTCGATTAATAAAACCACTGGCTCATAGCATCCGTACCTCTTTACGTGCTTATCAAATACAAAAAAAAGAAGATATAATCATACCCCGAACAGAAAAAGATTTGCCTTTGCCTTTTATTTTAATTGGCATCAGTATGGTTGCGGCGGTTTTATTTTTATTTTTTCAGTTTATATTCCCTCTCTCTCAAGCCGGATTAGATAATCAATTTGCCCCTTCCATTGTTTTTGTTGGTGTGCTGTATGTATTGATCGTAGGTTTTTTATTTTCGGTCATTACGGCTTATTTTTCCGGCATGGTTGGCGTTACGGCCAGCCCAGGAAGCTCTATTGTCATTTCAGGCATGTTATTTGCTGCCTGGCTGTTATTAATGGCTATCAATCGTATCTTGCCCCTGCCTTTGAGCGCTGCTCAAATTCAAGCTGCTGAGGCCATTACGATTATCATTGGTTCTGTAGTCACAGCGATTGCTGCTATCGCCAATGACAATACGCAAGATTTAAAAGTAGGCCAATTAGTTGGCGCAACACCGTGGAAACAACAATTGATGTTACTTTTAGGCGTTGTCATTTCGTCTTTAGTTATTCCTCCTGTCATGCAACTGTTATTTGATGTGTATGGCATTGCGGGTGTGATGCCACATGAAGGAATGGATGTGACTCAGTCTCTACCTGCTCCGGCAGCAGCATTAATGGCTGCAATTACAGAAGCAGTTTTTCGTCATACTTTGCCGTGGAATATGATGCTTATTGGCGTGATGGTTATTTTGGCTGCCTTATTGATTAATAAATTATTGAGGTTAAAAAGGTGGTTTAATTTATCTATTTTGGGTCTTGCCATAGGCATGTACTTACCCCTTTCAACGTCAACGCCATTATTTATTGGTGGAATTATCTCATTTATCATACATAAGAAATTGATAAAGGAAAATAAATCTGCCACGGAAGTGACTCATCGCAAGCAAAAAGGCGCTCTTATTGCCTGCGGTATGGTTGCTGGTGCCGCTTTAATGGATGTGGTTTTAGCCATTCCATTTTCTTTATTACATAGCCCTAATGCCTTGCAATTGGTTGGTTCGTCTTGGGACAATATGGGTATTTACCTGGCGGTCTTGACGACGCTTGTTTTGTCTTGGTGGATAAGGCGTCGCGTAGGCGATACATCACTGTAGTCTTATCGGTGAGTGCGGTGGTGAATCATTGCGTTCAAGAGGGCTATACTAGAAGGACAGAGATAAAAATAACAGACAGTAAGTAGAGTATATTATGAGTCGTATTAAAAGTAGCTGGGTTGTATTAGCGGGGTATTGTTTTTGTATGTTGTGTAGTGTCTCAGGCCATGCATGGGGTCCTGTTTATTATCATGGGGGACCATGGGGTGGGCCTGGCGTTTATCCTGGATGGGGCGGTCCTAATGTCATTATTAATGTTCCGCTGATACCTCCTGCACCACGAACTCCTTATTATGTGCGGGAATGTGAGACAGTAGAAGTTTGTAATCAATTTGATGAGTGCTGGATAGAGCGTCAATGTTTTTGATAAAGAAGCCGTGTTGGTCAGCTATTATCCGTTAACTTTAGCGACAGGATGCTATGATGACAGAGCAAGCAGGATATAAAAAATTATTTCGTTCCCGAACTGACAAAAAAATAGCAGGCATTTGTGCTGGTTTGGGTATCTATTTTCAGGTTGATCCTTTTTTATTTAGACTTATCTTTATTTTATTTTTTTTGGCAGGGGGCACTGCTTTATTAATTTATCTTATTATGTGGCTAATAGTTCCTTTGGAGCCCATGACCTCTACAGATAAATATAAGGTTGATATAACCAAGACCTCTGATGTGGATAAAAAAGATCATGATTTTTAAGCAAGCCATGTACAATGAATGATACTACTCAAAGCGCCTATGGCTATTCTTTTTTATTATTAGGCTCTATTGTCCTTGGTGGCTTGGCAGGCTATTTTTTTGCAGCCGATTGTCATTATTTAAAGCCAATAGGCGATGTATTTATTAATCTTATTCTGACCGCAATTGTTCCATTGTTATTTTTTAGCATTACTTTGGCTATTGCAAAAATAAGCCAGGAAGGGCGTCTGGCAAAAATAATGAGCGCAATGCTGTTTGTTTTTGTCTTGACCGGTGTTATTGCTGCCTTGAGTGCGTTGATAATCGTGTTTTATTGCCTCCCTATAAACCAGAGCATTCAAATACTGCCACTGGTTCAAGACCCCATGGCAGCAAGGAGTGTGAGTGATATAGCAACGCTATTTACAGTACCTGAATTTGGACAATTGTTTACTCATAAGCACATGCTGGCATTGATTGTTTTTTCAATACTGCTTGGTTTGGCAGTGAACAAAACAGACAAAGCCACTCAAGCCGTATTGTTGAGAGGCTTACAAATCGGAGAAATACTTTTTACACGCGTTGTTGATGTGATTATGTATCTCGCACCATTGGGCTTTTTTTCTTATTTTGCTGTATTAATTAGTGAATTAGGTCCGCAGTTGGTCACTCATTATCTTCATATTACCGGTTTGTATTATGGTTTCGGTCTTATTTATTTTATTATCGGCTCAACCTGCTTTGCCTATTTGGCGGCAGGAAAGAAAGGGATTCGAGCGTATTGGCAACAAATTTCTTTACCCGCTTTGACAGCATTGGCTACTTGCAGTAGTGCTGCGTGTATCCCCTCTAATATTCAGGCAGTAAAAGCAATGGGGGTCTCTGATGCTGTTGCCGATGCCTTGATTCCTATCGGTTCATTGACTCATAAAATTGGCTCCGTGATTGGTGGTTTGTTTAAAATTGCTTTCTTGTTTGGTTTGTATCATCTGGATTTTTCAGGCCTGAGCGTGCTGATTATGGCCATCGGTGTTTCTTTGCTGGTTGGTACAGTCATGGGGGCCATTCCTGGTGGTGGCATGTTGGGGGAGATGCTGATTCTTACCGTTTATGGCTTTCCATCTTCTGTACTGATTACAATTGCTGCCATCAGCATTTTAATCGATCCTTTAGCGACCATGTTGAATGTCACTGGCAATAGTTACAGTAGTATGCTGGTTTCTCGTTTAATTTATGGAAAATCTCCTGGTTAATAGAATATTAATTTTAGATACCATGAAAAATCCTGTTTAACCCGAACAATGAGTTTAAGATTTACAATTCGATAGCAATTTGATCGCCGATAGTTTTAGTGGTTCAATAGGTTAATTTTCTTTTGAATATCGAACTAACGGTGATTATTTGGCAATTAAGAGTTACTTTGTGTATAATTCAATCATTATTTTATACTATGATGTGATTCTATGAAAAGCGCCCACAGACAAGCCACTGCTCGTGATAATACTCAAAATTTTATTTCAATAATAAACCGTATGAAAACATGGGGGTCTGCACCTGTAGTTAATAGGCAAATATATATTGAATACTCTCAACGCTTAAAAAGTCTTAAATATCTTCAAGATATATCAGCATTATTATCAGATATGTTGAACCGGGAAGTTTTCCCGAATACAGTGATTATTAATCAGCTAATCAATAAAATGAATCAATTGAAACAAATTAATTTTGCACTGGAACTCTGTGGAATTGCAGCTAAAAGACATATTGCTGATGCAATTACCTATGCTAGCACCATTAATGCGATTGCCAAAAGTGCTACACCAGATGCAAACCGTGCTCTCAGTCTATTTAATGAAGCCAAACGCCTGAACTTTGCTGATGCATTTACCTATAACAGCACGATTGATGCGATTGCCAAAAGTGCTACACCAGATGCAAACCGTGCCATCAGTCTATTTAATGAAGCCAAGCGTCTGAACCTTGCTGATGCATTTACCTATAACAGCACGATTGATGCGATTGCCAAAAGTGCTACACCGGATGCAAACTGTGCACTAAGCCTATTTA
>PEQM01000021.1 GCA_002786205.1 Legionella sp.
TCAGGTAATCGCTATAAATATCTAAAAGATCCGTTTTCATTTTTTATCCTTATAAAACAACGGACAAAAGATACGGGGTTTTAGAAATTAATCAATAATGGCTGCGTAAGGTGAGTGATTAAAAGCCTTAACAGAAAAATCACCCGCAATTTTTTGAATGGCAATGCGCTTTGATTGCGCTTGATTAGGCAAGGGCGTCGCAAACTCAATAAAACCGGTTTTGTTTTTTGTGATTTCATAAAGCGTTTCCTGATGCCAAACATACCAGCAGCATTGAGGATTTTCAGGATCTGTATTTTTGATAGCACGCACAAATTGCGGCTGAGGTTGAAGTGGTTTTTCATCCACTATAAACTGTGTTCCTTCAAGATGAGAAGAGATCCATGGCGACCAGGAATCTGCGCTTTGAGACAATTGGATAAATAAGGTCATAATTTATCACCTAGAATATTCGTTGTGCAATTTTGGTTTATTATGACCATTATTGTCAAATATAAGGAAATCAAGACTGATTGCTGTCACTACCTTAAATAGTTCTAACTGGAAAAAGCAGAATTAGGTTTAGAACGGGTATCGATGCATTTTTTGGCAATAAGGAAGGTCGGGATGCATTGGCTTAGGGCGCAAGACATGTCAATAGAAGTTATTGACCACCACTAACATCTAATCTATAGCTGCTGTTTGATTTTTGCCAAAAAAGTGGCTTTATGTGTGCGTTCCCAGATTCTTAATGGGGCAGTCATGATTAAAGCGCTGCCTAGAGCCGTTCAAAAATGGTTCGAGTATTAAAACCAAATAATCGCTCATGCATGCGGTAGGCATATTCATCAGTCATATTAGCCAGATAATCGCAAACAATGCGGTAGGCTGCTGTTTCATCTGGAGCTTGTCTAAACAAGTCTCGGTTTTTATTGTCTAGCAGGCTTCCAGGATTGGAGCTGATTGCATCAAATAAACGAAGCACCACAGTTTGTCCACCGTATTCAAAAGTTCGAGCTTCTTGCGAGTCAATAACATAATGAAAAATACTGTCCATTAGATAGCTCAACAACTCGGCTGCTTCGGGAATCAGTTCAATATTGTATTTTAACAAATGATTATCAAAAAGAGGGTTTGTGGTAACAATATGAGTTGATGTAATAAAATAATTAACCATTTCGCCAATGGCTTGTTTTCTCAGACATAATTCTTTTGAAAATAAAGAATCAATCAAGCGGTCAGTATGTGGGGCTAATAGGGTATGACTCATGCGCCTTCTAAACTCAGGTGTGTCTAATTGTTCTTGTTGAATTAGTCTTAAATGAATTGCATCTTCTAAATCATGAACGCCATAGGCGATGTCATCAGCGGTATTCATAATAGAGCAATCAAAAGTCCTATACGCGGCTTTTCCAGTTTGAGTTCCTATGGGGTGTTTGGCTAAAGATTGAAACAATGTTTTGTCTTCATTGGAAAAGGGGGTTAAAAGCCAATCGACTTCATCTTGCTCGCAATCAAAATAGGATTTGGAGGGCAGCCAGTCATTAATTTTAATGGTTTTATGAATGGACTCATGAATAGGTGGGCGATGAGGTGCTGCAACTTTTGAGCGGGGTACAGGGTATTTTAATATGCCAAGCAAGGCTCTTCTGGTAAGGTCTAGACCAAAAGAGCCATAACTATTTTCTACTTTGGTAAGCAGTCTTAAAGTCTGCCCATTTCCTTCAAATCCACCATAATCTCGCATCATGTAATTTAGTGCCACTTCACCTCCGTGCCCAAAAGGAGGGTGTCCTATATCATGTAATAAGCAAATCACACTGACCAAGTCATCATTAGGTAATAAATTAGCAAGTACAGGTTGTTTGTTCTGATTAATAATTAAATTGCGAACAATGCTTCGCCCTATAGAATCAACTTCTAATGAATGAGTTAGGCGAGTGCGGTGAAAATCGCCTTCATCAGTCCCAAGTATCTGCGTTTTTCTTTGTAATCTTCGGAATGATGGGCAGTGAATGACTCGCGTTCTATCTCGTTCATAAGGATCGCGATGATCTTGAGCTCCTCGTTGATGCGTTTGTCCTGAGCGTCTATGAGTCCACATAATCTGATATAGGAAGAAAAATACTTTAGTGTAACCTGAAAATAATATTATGGGGACTATTTTTTATAAGGATTAAGAAAAAATGAGTAAACTCAAAACAAATTAGACTGTACTTTAATCTGCTATAATTAGCTAAGACACGCCAATAGAAAGGGAATGGTATGAAAAAAGCGCAGCTGATTAATTTGGGACTTCAAGGCGGAGGAGCTCATGGTGCTTTTGGATGGGGTGTATTGGATTATTTGCTAGAAGATGGACGCTTAACAATAGAAGGAATTAGTGCAACTAGCGCAGGCGCAATGAATGCGATAGCAATCGCTCAAGGCATGTTAAATAATGACAGAGACGATGCTCGTCAAGCCTTGTATGATTTTTGGCTGGCGGTGAGTAAGTGTCAGTTGCTCACTTCTTTTAAACACAAGTTTGAGATTCCTGGGATGAGCAAAGACCAACATACTCTAGAGACATCGCCTGCTTATGTTTGGTTTAACATGATGACTCATTTGTTATCCCCTTATCAATACAATCCACTAAATATTAATCCCTTGCGTGACATTCTGGAGCATCAGATAGATTTTGAGAGGATAAAAGAAAATCCGCCATTCAAGCTTTTTCTTTGTGCTACTAATGTTGAAACTTGTAAAATCAAGATTTTTTCAGGTTCCGATGTTTCTGTAAATGCAGTACTGGCTTCTGCTTGTTTGCCTTCTCAGTTTCAAGCGGTTGAGATCGATGGTGAGTATTTTTGGGATGGGGGGTTTATGGGGAACCCTGCAATTTTTCCATTAATTTATCATTGTGACTCTAGAGATGTGATTGTTGTTCATATTAATCCTATCGTACGTCAAGGCCCACCTCAAACCATCTCAGAAATTATCAATCGCATCAATGAAGTCAGTTTTAATTCTTCCTTAATGCGTGAAATGCGTGCCATCGCGTTTATTTCTTCTTTACAGGATGATAAACAATCAGGCGATCTTCATTTAAAGAGAATGCTAATGCATTCTATCAGAGCGGATGAAGAGATGTCTTCATATGACATATCTAGCAAAATGAATGCAGACTGGAACTTTTTAACTCATCTTCGGGACAAAGGAAGACATACCGCGCAAAAATGGTTAGAAAAAAACTACAAGAAAATAGGCAAAAAGTCTTCCTTTGATATCAATAAGGAATTCTTGTAATCGCATTTCGAGCGGTATTTAGAATCAATAAATGTCCTGCCGTGCATCCTGCACGGCAGCGTGAGAGTTATGTTGGTTGAGATGGATGTACTGTCAAGTTTTGAGCTGCATCGATTATGGCATCGGTATGATCTTGCATTAAGCTGTTTTTATTGTATATAAACGAATCATCTAAACGGAATAAGTAGGGCTTTAATTTCATTAATAAAGGTGTATTAATTTCAACTTTCATATGAGACAGCAAGTACTTTGCATCTTGAATCGCATAAAGACTACTTAATTCAGCAGACGTTCTAATCTGGTCTGGCGTGAACAAAAAGAATTTAGGTGCAAAATAGTTTTTTATCTGATCCATATCTATGGTTATTGCGCTAGAATGATAAACGTATAATGCATCAGAGTGATTGCGTTTTTCATAAACAACAGTATAAAAAATAGGGTCGTCACCACGGTCATTGTAGTCCATAGTGGCTTCTATTTTTGAAGAGCACATGACCGGCAGATGTTCAACAATCGCAATCGATCTGCTCATCATAGGTGTTTTTTTAATAAATTGCTCAAAAGTATTTGGCGTATCAATCACAGGAATATTCATTTCCCTCAAGTGCAGTGCGAAGCGTAGTCCTTCTGCATTTATGATTTGATAGCCAGCAAAGCGTGCTTTGAGATGAGCACCATAATTGCCCATTGGGCCATCGTAATATAATTCATTTATCGGAGAAAAAACATTATTAAATGAGCTATCAGAGGCACAGAGTGTTTCTATGGTCTGCCTTTGTTCGGGGGTATTTAAAGTGAAATTTTGAGGTTCGTTTAGTAGTGGGTTTGATACAGAGGAATTAGCAATGCCAAAGAGAATCCTGGTTGTCCAGATAAGAAATGGTTTGTAATTCATTGATCAGTGCATGAGTGGTATCATTATAAAAATCTTTAAAAAACCGGTTTAAAGTATTCATTATTTATTTCCTTTTTATTTAAGTAATTAAAAACCAACCAAAAATGACTGGTTTTTAATCATAACCATTTTTTCATGTACTTTGTCAATATTTTTTTTATAGATCACTCTGTGCATGGCAAAAAATTTGTCATGTGCAGAGAATAGATCAGTTATTCCTTTAAATTTTAAGAAATCACTTGAAATTAAAAAAAGAATCCGCATATAGCATCAATCAAAACCTATAATTAACAGGAGATTGTTGAATGGCTAATCAGCACCAAACCATGGGATTTCAAACTGAAGTAAAGCAAATGCTTCATTTGGTGATTCACTCACTTTACAGTAACAAGGAAATTTTCTTGCGTGAATTGATTTCCAATGCGTCGGATGCTTTGGATAAATTACGTTTTCTTGCTTTGTCGGATGCGTCTTTATTTGAGAATGATTCTGACTTAAAAATTACAGTTCACGTCAATGAAAAGCTAAAAACGATTACTATCAGTGATAACGGTATTGGTTTAAGCTGGGATGAGGCTGTTGCTAATTTAGGTACTATAGCCAAATCAGGGACCAAAGAGTTTATGAGTCATCTGACAGGTGAACAAGCCAAAGACTCGCAATTGATTGGTCAATTTGGAGTAGGGTTTTATTCTGCATTTATTGTGGCAGATAAAGTAACAGTAAAAAGCCGTCGTGCAGGTTTAGCTGCTGAAGAAGCGATAGTCTGGCAATCAAGTGGAGATGGAGAGTTCACTATTGGCCATGAGAAAAAAGAAAGCCGTGGTACAGAAATTATTTTACATATCAAAGAAGACAGCGATGAGTTTTTAAGTGATTGGCGAATTCGTACGGTTATTGGTAAGTATTCTGATCACATATGCTGGCCTATTGTGATGAAGAAAACAGCAGAAGAAACAGAAGAGGAAAAAAAAGAAGCGAAAGAAGAATTTGAAACGGTAAATAAAGCAACTGCATTATGGACTTTACAAAAATCAGAAATATCTGATGAGGAATACAAGCAATTATATAAGCATATTTCACATGATTATATGGATCCATTAACATGGTCTCATAACCACGTGGAAGGAAAGCAGGAATACATTTCTTTATTATATATTCCTTCTCACGCACCTTATGATTTATGGCAACATGAATCAAAGCATGGGCTAAAATTGTATGTAAAACGCGTTTTTATTATGGATGATGCGACTCAATTTTTACCTCGTTATTTGCGGTTTGTAAAAGGAATCGTGGATGCAAGTGATTTGCCATTAAATGTTTCCAGAGAAATACTGCAAGACAACAAGCAGGTAGAAAGTATTCGTTCGGCATGTACTAAGCGTGTGTTATCCATGCTTGAAAAAATGAGCCAAAAAGACACGGAAACCTATCAAAAAATATGGAATGAGTTTGGTTTGGTCTTAAAAGAGGGGCCAGTAGAAGATCACGCCAATAAAGAAGCTGTGGCCAAATTATTACGTTTTTCTACTACGCATACCAATGCAGAAAAGCAAGATGTTTCATTGGCAGATTATGTTAGCCGCATGAAAGAAGGTCAAGACAAAATATACTACATCACTGCATCCAGTCATAATGCTGCCAAACACAGTCCTCATCTGGAAATATTCAAGAAAAAAGGCATTGAGGTATTGTTGTTAAGCGATAAAATTGATGAGTGGTTAGTTGGATACTTAAGTGAGTTTGAAGGTAAGAAGTTGCAATCTATTTCCAAAGGGAAAGTAGATTTGGATAGTGAAACGACTGAACAAATTAAAGAACAGGAAAAAACTTTAGAACCTTTAATCAACCACATCAAGAAAGTATTGACCGATAAGGTGAAAGATGTCGTATTAACTAATAGATTAACTGACTCTCCTGCCTGTATTGTTGCTGATGAAAATGACATGGGATTAGAAATGCAGCGAATTCTCCAATCTGCAGGTCAGCAAGTACCAGCGAATAAGCCTGTATTTGAAATTAATCCAGAACACCTTTTAATCAAGAGATTGCATGATATTCAAGATGACTCTCAGTTTGAATTATGGGTGGTTATGTTATTTGAACAAGCGGTTTTGGCTGAAGGGGGACAATTAGATAATCCTGCAGATTTTATTAGTCGTGTTAATAAGTTATTAATCGCCTCTTAATATTCTCTTCATGATAAGCAAAGCAAGACAGTGCGTTAAAATTCGCTGCTTGCTTTGCATTTTTACTGCTGTTTATAGAGGAAGCCCTCTTAAGCGTCTTATAAAAAAGCTAATACTACTTAAAGTACAACGAAACACGCGTATCTGACGAAATCCTGTCATCTCAAATAAAACCACACCCAAAGCCCAGAGCATATCTGTACTTTTTTTGTATTTATTAAAGCTGACTAAATCAAGAATGATCATGATGATTGTTAGCATGGTTGATACGCCCCATGCTAGTAACATCAGCCATAAAAAAGGAGCCAAGGCTACCTGACCCAATATCATGCAGATGATAAAAGAGACGTACGTAATGCATTCTATGATAGGAGCAAATACTTCAAACAGTACGTATGTAGGAAAAGTAAGCATGCCAACCAATCCATAGCGGGGATTTAAAAACATACTAATATAGCGAAAAACGCCTCGCAACATGCCTCTTTGCCATTTGTCTCTTTGCCTGAGATAGGAGGTCAATGTACTAGGCACTTCGGTCCAACAAAACGCACTTGGCGTATGAACCATGGTGTAGGGGTAGCGTTTTTTACGCATCCAGTGATGTAATCGGATAATAATTTCTGCATCATAGGCATAATTTGCTGTATCAAAGCCGCCGACATCACGTAATATCTCGGTTTCAAAAAAGCTAAATGCACCAGGGTAGCACATAGCACCGCCAAAAATATTAATCCCTGAGCGCGCGAAAAGAAAAGAGTTCATATATTCTATGTATTGGGCATTCGTAACCATTCCCTGGTGCTTGTATTCATTAGTCAGTTTTCCATGAGTTACTTTTTTCCCATTTAAGACATAAATAGAGCCGCTAACGGCAATACAATGATCATTGGCTAGAAAGGAAAACAGCAAACGAGACAGTGCTTCTGGTTCAAGAATGGTATCGGCGTCTACAGTCAGCACGATAGGGGTCTTACAAGCATTAATACCGGCATTAATAGCGTCTGCACCACAATTATAGGTAGAGTGTTCTTTGTCTAAAACAGTGATTTGAGGATAACGTGCAGATTGAAAGCAGCGTTTGACTTCAAATGTTTTAATCTTTTGATCAACAACATAGGGAATTTCATAAAGCTCAAGTTCTTTCGTAAGAATCTCCATCATATTGTCTGTTGAGCCGTCATTAACAATGATAAGATTGGTGTTTTTATAGTCGGAGTTTAGAACACTGTATATCATATTGAGTATTCGTTTCCCTTCGTTAAAAGCGGGCGTGACTATAGTAATCGGTAGTTGTCCATTTTTATTGATTAAAGCAACCACATTACCGTATTTCGATTCTTTATAGGTTCTGATCACATCAGGAAAAGCAGCTATTGCCAACGTCAAATACCAGAAACTTAAAAAACCAAAATAAATTAATGTGATAACAAATATAATGGCAATAATTTGTTCTAAAGTAGTCATTATTACTCCATTGCTCGTGTTTTTACTATATTTTGCGTTATTTTTAACAGCTGGTTGTCCATGTTAGCGCTTTCGGCTTGTAACATAGCAATCCCGTTTTCACCTAGTTGAGCTAAAGACTGTGCCGCATTGAGTCTTACCCACCATTGCGTGTCATAAAGTAGCTTTTTAAGTACTTCAATGCTTTCTTTGCTAGAATAATTGCCTAATATTTTGGCCACTGCGGCTTTTAATTCCCATGGTAGATCTGGCGTTGTAGCTACCGATAATATAATAGCTTCTCGATGCTCATCTTTAGTATGATTCATAGCGTAAAGAACAGCAATTTTCAGATCTTTGGAAGTAGAGAGTAAGTCTCTTTTTGCCGCATCACTAATAACCAATTGCTTAGGCAAGCGGGCTAATAGGCGATAGCAAAATACTTTAGTATAGATATCCGTCTCGAGGGTGACTTTTTTTATTACAAAAGAAGAGATGTCATCTTTTGCTTTAAGTAATAGTTCTGAATAAACAGATTGCTGTAATCGTCTGCCTTTAGAAAAAATATCAATAATAGAGCTTACAGTTTCGTAATGAGGAGCATCCATTAAAGTTGTGGCTGCATTAAGTGCAATGAGTAATGAGCGATCTTTTACTAGATACAGGAGTTTTTCTTCGTCAGCAGCCTCAAAACCATAAGAGTATGCCAAAGTAGCAGTATAGCGTTTAAACCAATGCTTAGAATAAGTTAATTCGCGCCCAAGCGGTATTAATAATTGTTGAGACAATTGTTTTATTAATTTAGGAAAATATTCATAAGATGTAAATTGTTCCGTGTGTACGGTTAGGAAACTAATAAACTCTAACCGGTTTATATATATTTTGCTTAGCTCTGAGGCATCAAAATATCTTTTATTTTTTAATGCATTACTCATTAGTTCTGTAAAAAGCGTTATTCGTCGAGCAGTTTTTTTTCTGTGATAGTACAAAATGATGTTGCTAGTAAAAAAGGAAAGAAGAAGGACTCCAATTAATGACAGCTGGAGTATGACAATAATTTTAACTATAAAAATGATAGTATCCATCAAAAAGTCCTTTAATGATGTCGTTAGAATCGATATTTAATGCCTGCCTTGCCATCATAGATGTTTCTAACTAACTGCGATGGGTAAACCCATCGCTGATAACCGGCCCCGATATCGATAACAAATAAATGATTCAGGATAGGAAATTCATAGTTCACATTGACAAAGCTGTTTTGTATGACAATAAAGTTTACTGTTAGCAGATCGGCAATATCAGGGCTCGTTCCGCTACCGCCAGCAATGCTGATGTAATGATCGCCGACATCAAAATAGTGACGAACGTTAGCAGTATATAAAATCGAGTTGTTATTGCTTTTAGGTATAAAAAAGTAAGGTCTAAAAGTAATTAAATTATTACCCTGATAAAAAGTAATAGAGCTGGTATAGGTATTAAAGTAACTCGAAGTTATTTGAGAGTATTGATATCCTGCTGATACTTCAGTATTGGAGGCTACCTTTAAAAAGCCTTCTCCTCGTCCCATCCAGTTTGGAAACAAGGCCGCTTGGGAAGAGTAGGCAGTTGAAAAATCAAAATAAGCATTTTGACTTAGTCGGGGAGAGTAATCTAATTCATATTGAGCTGCATTCAGACCAATACGAGATGCAAAATTAACTCTTCCGCCTATACGTCCTTTATTGATATCCCGTGTGTAGTAAATAGATGAATAATCCCAGATAGAATGAATGTCCTGAACATAAGCATTGTCAGTTATGATTCCTACTTCGTTGACGCCATTATTATAAAAAGGATTGATAGTGCTGATTTCTGCGAGTGCACTTAATGCCGGTTTATTTTTAGGTGTCTGCTGTAATACTTCATGAAATGAATAAGCTGCCTGAGGATATTGGTATAATTGATTATGCGCATATCCTTTATGGAGTAATAAATCGGTATTATGAGGATGTAATTGTAACCCTTTATTGGCAACATCCAGTGCAAGCAGGGGATTTTTATGTTCTATATAATAATTTATTAACGCCATTCGATAAGAAATATTTTCTTCGTTTCTGGCAACCAGGTTGATTAACAGGCGCCATTGTTCTTGATAGCGATGCATTTTTGCAAGTTGGTATACTTTGTTTAAATTTTTTTGTTCTGTAGTTAGCACTGGCTTTTTTTTCTGCAAAAAAGAGGGGGATTGCTCTGTTGCCAAAGCATGTTGTAATGCAATCAGGCGCTCTTCATTGGGGTGAAGTTTTAGCCCTGTCTTGATTAAAGAGGAGGCTTCAATGAAGTTCTTTTTTGAGATTTGTAATCGAATTAAAGACAGTCGAACATCAAGATAATTAGGGTATTGATGGAGCGCTTGCTGAAAGTTAGCTAAAGCTTGCGTGGTTTTTTTTTGTTCCAGTTGTATGGAGCCTAGTACATAGCGTACATCACCATCATTGGGGTTGTTTTTTAAATATTGAAGAGCCATTTCTTCGGCTGCTTTTAAATGACCTGCGCGGCGAAATGTTTGAATTTGAGTGAGAATGGAAAAGGTAGCGGATGATGCACTTGCACTTTGTTTTAGTAGCTTATTATTTTTTAATACGCTCTTTGCTTTAAGTGAAGCCGAATCATCTATCTCTTGTGCTACGCCTGCACTACAAAAGCCTAAGTAAAAGGCTCCTAAAAATACTAATCGTTGCTTGTCCATGCTACGTAATGTCCTTTTTAAATCCATCTTTTTTATATTTTTTATACACTTTTTTCAGTCTATCCTATAATTAATACTGAAAAAAGAGCTTTAGCTGGAATGATTAGCGGAGATCTTTAACTGTTAAACGTTTTTTGACTCGTAAAGACAATACAGAAAAGGTCTGATAATGATGAATGATGTTTCTCTTGGCTCGCATCAAGTAGGTCAAAACGAATAGCGTATTAGAGGGGTCTATGAATATTTTAGTGACAGGTGGATGTGGCTTTATAGGCTCTCATATAGCAGAGTATCATTTAAGTCGGGGGGATAAGGTTACTGTCGTGGATAATCTTTCTACGGGTTCTTTGTCTAATATTGATGAATTTAAAAATGACAAACTCACCTTCATTCATGCAGACATTTTATCATGGGGGGGCTTGGAAAAAGAGGTTGCTAAAGCAGATAGAATTTATCATATGGCTGCTGTTCTAGGTGTTTTTCGAGTGATTGAAAGACCCATAGAGATGTTGACTACTAATATTTTAGGCTGTCACAACATTTTAAATGCGATGGTTTCGTCGAAATCAAAAGCCCGCTTAATCGTTGCTTCATCCTCCTCAGCATATGGACGTAGTAAGCAGCAAGTTTTGGCCGAACAGGATGATTTGATTATTTGCCCCTATGCTCCTCCTTTATGGGGGTATGCGGTGAGTAAAATTGCAGACGAAGCTTTTTGTATGGCTTATCATCAGCAATATGATCTGCCTGTAACGATAGTGCGAATATTTAACACCGTGGGTCCTCGCCAAACCGGTTTGTATGGAATGGTGATTCCTCGATTTGTACAGCAAGCTTGCTCTAATACCCCCATTACTGTTTATGGCGAAGGTACTCAGATTCGTTCTTTTTGTGATGTTCGTGATACGGTAGTTATGCTTGATCTCATTGCAGAAAAAAATATAAGCATCGGTGAGCCTATTAATGTAGGCAAAGACAGCGAGTTAAGTATTAATTCTTTAGCTGAATTAGTGAAACAAAAAGCAGACAGTCAATCACCGATAACATACCTGTCTTATGAAAAAGCCTACGGCGTTGCATTTACTGATATTTTGCATCGAAAACCCGATTTAACAAAATTAAGGGCTTTAACTGATTTTAAACATCAGTGGAGTCTAGACAGTACAATTGAGGATTTGATCCAGCGCCAGAGACAAATACCACGATAAAGTATGCTGCCAAAAGAGGGCTTTTTAGGGGATAAGAATGAAAAAAGTTGCTGTTATTGGTTTAGGTTATGTGGGATTAAACCTGGCTGTTGCATTAAGTAAGGTTCACCATGTCATTGGCTATGATGTATCCAGGACGCGCATTGAGGAATTAAAAAATCATTGGGATAAAAATGGATTGGTTGAAACTTCAGTGCTAAAAAATTCACCTATTCATTATGCTGATGATGCGGCCTTGTTGAAAGACGCGATTTTTTATATCGTGGTGGTATCAACCCCTATTTATGCTAATAATTTACCTAATTTAGAAGCATTATCCAGTGCAACTCATACCGTGGCTCAAGTATTAAAAAAAGGAGATGTAGTCGTATTTGAATCAACGGTGTATCCCGGTACAACAGAAGAGGTGTGTTTGCCTATTCTTGAGTCCTCAGGGCTGAAAAGTTCGCTTGATTTTGGTTTAGGTTATTCGCCAGAACGAATTAGTCCGGGTGAGAAAGACAAGGATGTGAAACGCATTACCAAAATCATTTCTGCGCAGGATGAGAAGACATTAAAAGAGGTTGAAGCTCTATACCACAGCATCTGTGATCATTTATTTCCTGTATCTACTATTGCCACTGCGGAAGCTACCAAGTTATTGGAAAACATACAAAGAGATGTCAATATTGCCTTGATGAATGAGTTTACTCAAGCCATGCATGCTTTCAATATAAAGATGCATGAAGTGATTGCTGGTGCCCAAACCAAGTGGAGTTTCGTGCCATTTAAACCAGGTTTTGTTGGGGGGCACTGTATAGCAGTAGATCCTCAATATTTAATTTATAGGGCAGGGCAAGAGGGCTTGGAATTAAAGCTTATGTCTATGGCGAGAACGGTCAATGAAAGCATGCCTGATTATGTAATAGGACAGATAAAAAGATTATTACTTCAAGCAAAAAAAGACATTTCAAAGGCTAGGATAGGGGTTTTTGGTTTAACTTATAAAGAAAATGTGCTGGATTTTAGAAATAGTTTGGCTTTAGTATTAGTTGAAAAATTAAAGCAAGCAGGGGCTATAGTATTGACGCATGACCCGTTACTTGACAAAGAGACCGCTCAAAAAAAATACAATCTACAACTCAATGAGCTGGAAGAAATGCAAGAACTTACGCTGGCGATTGTTGTTGTGGGGCATGATGATTATAAAAAAGCAGGAGTGGGCTTTTTTATTCCGATGCTGCAATCTCCTAAGGTATTGATAGATTTGCCCAATCTTTTTGTTGATTGCAAAGAGACGACGAAGGAGCTGGTCTATTGGTGTCTCTAGTACTCTTGCTATTTTCCCCTGACAACCAGTCTAAAGTGGCGGGATGTACAAAAGACAGTCGCAATCCAGGCATTTTAGAGCAGCTGGATTGCTTGCCGATAATTGTTCCCCTAATGGATTCAAAATAGGGTGAGTCAATTCGCTTTATGAAGATTGTAATTGAGTTAAGATTTCGTTGGTATGGTCAATGAGTGTTTCTGTTTTTGTTGGGCAGTGAAACAGGCTGTATTGACCAGTTATAGACCACTTAAGGGCACCTAGAAGCGCACCAATAACTGTAATGGTTTGTAGCATATTAATGGCAAGCTGTTTGTATCCTCTATGATTTGTTGCCCATTTTTTGGCCTCATTAAGCGTATGGGTGAACTCCATTTGAAAAGTAGCAAATTGACATTTTTGACTGTCAGGATTCAAAGTGAAGAATTTATCTGCTTTGTCTTTTAATGTTTCAGCCAGGATTATTGTTTTTTCTGCTGCATCTTGATGATTTCGTTCTTTTAAAGATATCGCTTGGTTTTTTAGGGTTTTTATTTGTTCTAGAAGTTTTTGTTCTTGTGGTGAGTATGCTTTTTGGGACGACAAAAGGTTGCTTTGGGTATTCTTTCTAAAATCGCTCGCAACTTGAATGGCGGAGCGAAGTGCTTGTTGGTCGGAAGAAGAGGTATGTTGAGTATGAATTCTGCTAATCAGCTGGTCTACAGGGAGTGCTTTGGTTTCTTTAATTTTACTGTATATTTGCTCTTGCTCAATGTACAAATTGACGGCTTCTTGACTTTGAACCAAAACTAATTGTCTTAAATTTTGCGCAAAGCCATTATATAGACAATTGCCATCGCCAAGAGTGCTTTGATAAAAACCTTCTTCTACAAAAAAGTGATCCCCAGGTGTATTGTATAAATGAACGATAGGCGCATTGACGCGTTCAGGACGATAACCCACGTAAGGGGTATTTTTATTGGCACAGAGATTATCGCCTACCAGAGTACATGCGAAGGTGACGTCAAGTAACTCTGCTAAAGCACCTGCTTCAATATCAGTGCCATAGACACCTGCACGGCTTTGTTGTTCAAAAAATGTATCAAGACTACTTGCATCACCTTCTTCATGGTTGTTTAAAGCGGCAACGATGGCTTCATATTGCTCTCTAAATGTTTGAGCGTAGACTGTTTGCGCTTCCCTAAGGTGCTGTATAGCACTAGCTCGTAAAAAAGGCGCTAAAATGAGCTGAAAATCGGTTTCGGATATTTTATAAAAAAGTTTAGTGAAGGCTTCATCAAAATCTTGTGCCTGATAGCCCTTATCACGAATCGCGCTGATCAAAGCCGCTCTTTTTTCTTCATCAAAGAATAAAATCGCTCGCAAATGGTTAAAAAATTCAAAGTTAGGTAACATTATTTTATACAGATAGTAGAAGTGGTATGATGTATTGTATTTTTTGTTTAAAAAAAAAGCAACAATTAAGAGGCGTCAAATTGTTAGATGAGTGTGCTCTATCGCATATAGAGATAAAAATTAAAGGGTATTAATGAACGAAAGAGTACTTTCCTTAGATGTATTTCGTGGTATGGTCATTGTTTTGATGATAGTAGTAAATTATCAGCTAAGTACTGCTGCCTATCCCATGCTTTTACATGCGCCATGGAATGATTGTAGTGTTGCAGACCTGGTTTTTCCGGGGTTTTTATTTATTGTTGGCATGACTTGTGTGGTTGCTTTAAAACAGCATCAGATTGAAGATAAAAAAAAAATTATTTACTCCATAATGAGCCGTAGCGGCATTTTAATCTTGTTAGGCCTGTTTTTGAATGCTTACCCTTTTTTTATTTGGTCTCAGTTACGTTATTACGGTATTTTACAGCGTATCGCGGTGTGTTATTTTTTTTGTGTTTTGATTTACCTGAATACCACTGTAAAAACACAAATAGCCTTGTTTATATTAATCATAGGCAGTTATTGGATTGTATTAACTCAAATACCAGTTCCAGGGGTTGGTGCAAATCAACTTACAACCGTTGGATCTTGGGTATCCTATATAGAACAACTGCTTTTTTCACCGGATCATTTGTTTGGAAAAACTTATGATCCAGAAGGCTTTTTAAGCACTATACCTGCTTTGGCGACTACTTTATCTGGATTGGTTGCTGGGCAATTGGTTTTTAATACGCAGTATTCCAGACCAAAAAAATGGCTTTTTATGTTTGGTGCCGCTTTGCTCTGCCTACTCTTTGGTTGGTTATGGCACTATGATTTTCCTCTGAATAAAAGCTTATGGACTAGTTCTTTTGTGTTATGGACTAGTGGCTGGTCTTTACTGCTATTTTCTTTTTGTTATTTATTGATAGACATACTGGGTTATACGAGGTGGTCTACTGCTTTTAAATTATTTGGCGTGAATGCCTTGTTTGCTTTTATCGTTCATGTATTGCTTATTAAAATGCAGCTTTATTATAAAATTGAGACAAGCAGGGTATTTATTCTGTAAAAGGATATATATTAAGTTTCTTTTTTAAATATTGGAGTGGATCTAATGCTGTTTTGATTTACTCTTTGGTTTTTCTTCTTATCAACTTTGGATTGGTTTATTGGCTGTATAAGAAAAAGATATTCATTAAAATTTAAGGGTTAATACCCTATCGTTTAGAGATTTTTAATTATGACACATTCGACCGAGTTATTTCATCAGGCAAAAACTTTTATTCCGGGCGGGGTGAATTCTCCTGTGCGCGCTTTTAAAGGTGTGGGAGGTGACCCTGTTTTTTTCAAAGCAGGGCAAGGCGCTTATTTGACGGATGTCGATGATAAACAGTATATCGATTATGTGGGGTCATGGGGGCCATTGATTCTAGGGCATTGTCATCCGGCTGTTGTGGATGCAGTCAATGTCGTTTTGCATAGCGGAATGAGTTTTGGTGCGCCTACCGAGCTGGAGATCTTATTGGCTCAAAAAGTAACACAGCTTATTCCTTCTATCGAAAAAGTACGTATGGTTAATTCAGGAACAGAGGCCACCATGACGGCCATACGTTTGGCGAGAGGATACACCAATAGAAATAAGTTTATTAAATTTGATGGCTGTTATCATGGACATAGCGACAGTTTGCTGGTTAAAGCAGGTTCTGGTTTATTGACTTTGGGAATTCCATCGACGCCAGGTATTCCTAAAAGTATTACAGAGCATACATTAACAGCTGAGTATAATAACCTTGATCAAGTGGAGCAGTTATTTAAACGCCATCCTCAGGACATTGCAACAGTGATTATTGAGCCAATTGCTGGCAATATGGGGTTTGTCCTGCCTGAACCCTCCTTTTTAAATGGCTTAAGAGCTCTTTGTGATCATTATGGTGCGTTATTAATTTTTGATGAAGTGATGACTGGTTTTAGAGTAGGGCTTATGGGAGCACAAGGCCTGTATGGCATTAAACCTGATCTTACAACTTTGGGGAAAATTATTGGTGGAGGAATGCCAGTAGGCGCTTTAGGTGGTAAAGCCGAGATTATGTCGTTTTTAGCTCCAGAAGGACCTGTTTATCAGGCGGGAACTTTGTCAGGAAATCCTTTGGCAATGGCTGCGGGATTAGCTACATTGACTGAGATTGAAAAACCAGGATTTTATCAGCAATTAGAACAGACCACTACCCAATTGATTGATGGATTAATGGACGTCGCAGCACAGGCAAATATTCCATTATTTGCAGCCTCTCGAGGAGGAATGTTTGGCTTTTGTTTTACCAGTCAAACCAGAATTGCCAATTATAATGAGGTTGCTGCATCCGATGAAGCCTTCTTTAAGCGCTTTTATCATGCCATGTTAGATGAAGGGGTGTACTTTGCGCCTTCTATGTATGAGGCAGGTTTTGTCTCAGCTGCTCATACAGCACAAGATATCGAGATGACATTAGCTAAAGTAGCGAAAGTATTTGCGACGCTTAATTCTCATTAAAATATCTGGACATGATTGTATTGGCCATGTCATATTCGGATACATGATGCTTATTGAGTTTGTCTATGTTGTTTTTTAGTGAAAAAATAAAGCGCCTACCTGCTATGCCGCAGGGAATTATGGCGCTTTTTTTTATCCAGATCGTTGCGACTTTAAGTTTTAGCGTATTGTACTCTACTTTAGTTTTATACATGCGAGACAAATTGGCTATGTCTGCTACTACCGCCAATAGCATTATGGGGGTTTTTATTGCGTTCAATTATGCTTTGCATTTATTGGGCGGGATCTGGAGTGGTCGTTTTTTATCCAATCGTACGTTATTTGCTTTGGGAATGCTGGCACAGGCACTAGGATGTGTTGTTCTGGTTTTTCCTGATGATTCTTATTTATACTATGGCCTTGCAATTTATTTAACAGGATCAGGCCTTAATGTAACCTCTTTAAATTGCATGCTAACGCAACGTTTTTCTGCCGATGACATCAGACGAGAAAAGGCTTTTTTATGGACTTATGCAGGCATGAATATTGGCTTTTTTATTGGATACACGGTAAGTGGTTTTTTTCAACTGACACAAAACTATCAACAGTTATTTTTTTTAGGAAGCCTTGGTAATGTCTTGGCATTAATGATTTGTCTATACTGTTGGAAGCAGCTAAGTGACAAAGACACCTTACTCTCCAGACGGGAGAAAAAGGATCAGCAACGATATAGGTTAGCAGGCTTATTAAGTATTTTTATCTTGCCTTTTATTTTAACGGGCATTATCCACTATTCAGCCTGGGCTAATAAATTGGTTTTGTTTACTGGTGCTGTGATGTTTTTGGGTCTTTTGGTGTTTGCATATCAGCAGCCTGAGAAAAAAGAGAAGCAAAAATTGATTGCTTTTGCAATATTGATGCTAATCAGTACCGTTTTTTGGATGCTCTACCAAACAAGCCCCATGGGTTTGACTTTTTTTATTGCTCATAATGTACAACGCAGTGTAGGTGGTTTTATCATTCCTCCTCAATGGTTTCAAAATATTAACACCTTTTCTATTATTATAGGTGGGCCTTTATTAGGGATTTTGTTCAGCAAAATGAGAGCCAGAAGCATTCAAATTGACATCCCAGGACAATTTGCCATGGCTTTGCTTTTAATCGGATGTGCTTTTGTTTTCCTACCAATAAGTATTTACTTCGCTGATGCAGAGGGGATGGTTAGTCCTTGGTGGATAGTGCTTAGTTATATGTTACAAAGCTTTGGTGAGCTACTTATTTCTCCTATTGGATTTGCCATGATTGGTTCATTGGCTTCTGCTCCATTGCAAGGAATGATGATGGGCATGTGGATGTTAAATACGGGCGTAGGTGCAACTTTAGCCAGTTATGGCTCTAATTTGATGACAGACCATTCAGACCGTGTTATTCCGCTGCTTACCAATGCCAGATACAGTCATGTTTTCTTAATCCTGGGTTTAGTTGCCTTAATCTCGTCAGGTTTATTATGGCTTATCATTCCCTGGCTTCGTTCATTAATGTATGAGAGGAAGCGTTTGTCTTGTCCTGATTTGAATCTTGATTCTGTAAGGGTTGCTTGTGAGTAAACCTTTTGTAGCCATTGAAAAGGCTGCTGTCCAATGGACAAGTGATCTGCCTTCCTCGACCGTGTTCGACGATATTTACCATTCTATGGACAGTGGTATAGAACACAGTATGCATACTTTTATTGAAGGCAATAATCTTTTCACGCGTTGGGGCGCTTTGTCCGAATCTTCTGTTTTTTCTATTGGCGAAACAGGCTTTGGTACAGGATTAAATTTTCTTTTAACCTGGAGTCTTTGGGATAAATATGCGCCATCAACTGCTAGCTTACATTTTATTTCTTGTGAAAAGCACCCATTAGCGCGCCATGATTTGGAGAGGGCGCTAAGCAATTGGCCTCAATTGGCAAACTATAAAGAAGAATTGTTAAAGCAATACCCTATTTTGACGCCAGGAAATCATCTTTTATCTTTTGGTGAAGGGCGTGTGAAACTGACTTTAATGTTAGGTGATTGCTATGAGCGCTTTGAGCAATTGTTGCTATGCGGTGATTCTATTATGGAGCATCAATTAAGAACCTCTTTTATTGATGCCTGGTATTTAGATGGGTTTGCACCTAAAAAAAATGAAGACATGTGGTCAAGAAGATTGATTCAAGTACTTGGCATGTTATCTGGCAAGGGAACTACTTTTGCGACTTATACCGTTGCAGCTTCAGTGAAGTCTAATTTGCAAGCTTGTGGTTTTGTATTAGAAAAAAAGAAGGGTTTTCGATCTAAAAGGCATATGTTGACAGGGTATCTTGATGTATTGCCTGTTTGCCGTACCCCAAATCGCACAACGCCTTGGCATGTTTCAGTACCTGCAGTGGCCGATCGCACCGTTGCTGTAGTTGGGGCGGGGTTGGCTGGTTGCTTTGTCGCTTATAGCTTAGCTCAAAAAGGTTGGCAGGTGACTTTATTTGAGGAAAACGAAGCCATTGCGCAGGGTGCTTCTGGAAATCAGCGCACGGTGCTGTTTCCCAAACTATCAGCTTTTCAATCGCCCTTTACTGAATATATGCTGGCTTCTTTTTTGTATGCACATGGTTTTTATAAAGAAATATTAGAAAAAATACCATTAGGAGAGCTCAAAGGAATCATTACCATACCTCATAATGACAAAGAATATCGTGCGCAACAGGCGTTAACACCATGGCTTGCTTGTTATCCTGAGTTAGGGCAACTCATTTCCATAGAGCAAGCAAATGCTTTGTCTGGCATAATTCTTGATAAAGCAGGGCTTTATATCCCTTTATCAGGATGGATTAATTCGCCTCTTTTATGTGACTACTTAATTAATCATCCTAATATCCATTTAGTACCAAATACAGCTATAAACAGTTTAGAGAGAGAAAATGAGCAATGGATGTTGGGGGGGCATCAGGCATCGGCTGTTGTTTTAGCCAATGGTTTTAAGATAAATCAATTTATTCAAACCAGAGATCTCCCTATAAAGCCTATTCGTGGTCAGATGAGTTCTATTGCTGCTAATTCAGCAAGCCGCTCTTTAAAACTTCCCGTTTGTGCAGAAGGACATGTTGTGCCTGCTGTAGACGGCTTTCATTTTTTGGGTGCAACCTATGAATTAGGTGTGGCAACAGCGCATCATAGTCATGAGGACGATCGATTAAACAGGAGTAAGCTAAAAGAGATAGATCCTCAAACGGTCTTTTCAGAACCTATTGAATCCAGTTGGGTTGGGGTGCGCGCTTCAACACCAGATTATTTGCCATTGGTAGGGCCTGTGCCTGTTAGTGAATCTTTTAAGTGTCTGTATGCTGACTTGCAAACTAATGCAAAACGATGGATTCCTGAAAAAGCACCTTACTATCAGGGATTGTATGCCTTCGCAGGATTTGGTTCACGCGGATTGACCACCATTCCTTTGGCTGCAGAGTGGCTTGCTAGATTAATGAATAATGATCTAACTGGTTCACCGAGAAACTTAGTGCAATCCTTATCGCCAGCTCGGTTTATAACACGCTCTATCATCAGAGATTTATCTGTATAAATCCCTTAACAATTTCTTTTTTAATCAGGTATAATTTTATTTTTTTATGAGACTTTCCAGGTGGATGGGATAGAAATTTTTCAAATCGATGCATTTACTGATAAAGTATTTCATGGAAACCCAGCGGCTGTTTGTTTGCTTTCTGATTGGTTAAATGATGAACTAATGAAGGCCATTGCTGCAGAGAATAACTTGTCAGAAACTGCTTTTGTTCTTGAAAATCCGCAAGGGTTTTACATTCGCTGGTTTACGCCCAATGGTGAAATCAGTCTGTGTGGCCATGCCACTTTAGCCGCAGGTTTTGCTTTGTTTGAACTGAATAAAGTGCAAGCAGAAGTGATCCATTTTCATAGTTTAAGTGGCGTTTTGGCGGTCAAAAGAAAAAAAGATCGGTATATTTTAGATTTTCCCAGACTGCATTATTCTCAATTGGATTCAATAGAACTTTTTTCTGCAATTATTGATAAGCCTATTGTTCATGTGTATGAGAGTGATTTAGATTATATTTGTTTACTTGAGAATGAAAATTTAGTTAAAAAAGCGCAAATTGACTTTAAAAACTTACTCAAGTTGCCTAAACGGGGGCTTATTATTACATCATCATCGCATGATGCTGATTTTTATTCTCGCTGTTTTTATCCCAAGCATGGCATATTAGAAGATCCGGTAACTGGGTCTGCTCATTGTGTGTTGGCGCCATTTTGGGCTGATCGCTTAGGTAAAATGACTTTGCATGCCATTCAAGGTGGGCAAAGACAAGGTAATTTAATTTGCCAGGTAAAAGAGTCTGGTGTTGATATCTCAGGCCATTGTAGATGGTATTCAAAAGGACATATCATTCTTTAAAATCTTTTTAGTGTTTTTTAGAGGTTTCAGGGATTGTAAAAAACAAGGTCAAGGAGCTGAAGATGACTGCCTCTAAGGGTAAACAATTCAAGAATGCGGTTTTACATTTTAAACCATTGCAAGTATTAGGGACTATTAATGCGTACTGTGCCATGCTGGCTGAAAAAGCTGGTGCGAAGGCACTTTATTTATCGGGAGCGGGTGTTGCTAATGCCTCTTATGGTATTCCTGATTTAGGAATGACCGGGTTGGCTGACGTTTTGGAAGATGCAACCCGAATTACAGATGCCTGTGAGTTGCCTTTATTGGTTGATATTGATACGGGTTGGGGGCATGCCTTTAACATAGCACGAACGATAAAGCTGATGGAAAAAGCGCAAGTTGCTGCTGTCCATATAGAAGATCAGGTTTTAGCTAAACGCTGTGGACATAGACCCAACAAAGCCATTGTATCGCCAGCGGAAATGGGCGACAGGGTTAAGGCAGCAGTCGATGCACGTACGGATGCCGATTTCGTTATCATGGCTCGAACCGATGCCTATTCAGTAGAAGGACTTCAAGCCGCTATAGACCGAGCTCTTTTTTATGTTGAACAGGGTGCGGATATGATTTTTGCAGAAGCCATGTCCTCTTTAGAAGAATACACTTTGTTCACCAAACAAATTAACGTGCCTGTTTTGGCCAATATTACCGAATTTGGTAAAACACCTTTGTTCACTAAAATGGAATTGGAAGCAGCAGGAGCCTCTCTTATATTATATCCACTAAGCGCTTTTCGAGCCATGTCTTATGCGGCTTTCAATACTTATAAAACCATTATTAACACAGGTACTCAGCAGCCATTAATTGATTTAATGCAAACTCGAGAAGAGTTATATCAAGTGCTTGGTTATCATCAGTATGAAGAAAAATTAGATCAGTTGATGGGAGAAGACAATGACTAATAAAAGTGGTGGTTTGGCAGGTATAGTAGCGGGCCGTTCAGCAATTGCTACAGTAGGATTGGCAGGAAAGGGTTTAAATTACAGAGGGTATTCTATTGAGGATCTTGCATCAAAAGCAACTTTTGAGGAGGTAGCCTATTTACTGCTTTACGATAAATTACCAACAGAGCTGGAGTTAAAACAATACACAGCAAAATTAATTCAGTTAAGAACGTTGCCCAATGCATTAAAAGCCCTCTTGCAAGCCATACCCAAGGCAACTCATCCTATGGATGTGTTGAGAACAGCGTGTTCATTTTTGGGGAATTTGGAGCCTGAGCTTAATTTTTCCATGCAATATGAGATAGCCGATCGTTTATTGGCCTTATTTCCAGGCATGATGTGTTATTGGTACGCTTATCATTGGCAAGGAAAAGAAATCAGCGAGTATAGTGAGGAAGCAACCATTGGCGGGCACTTCCTTGCTTTATTGCACGGAGAAAAGCCTGATAAAACGCAAACAGAGATGATGAATGTGTCTTTGATTCTTTATGCAGAGCATGAATTTAATGCATCTACTTTTGCCGCTCGAGTTACTGCCGCAACTTTGTCTGATTTTTATTCTGCAATCACCAGTGCGATAGGCACGCTAAGAGGACCTTTGCATGGAGGGGCTAATGAAGCAGCAATGGCACTTATAGAGCAATACTCCACACCGCAGGAAGCAGAAGCCGGTTTGCTACAATTATTAGCGAATAAAGAAAAAGTAATGGGTTTTGGTCATAGAGTTTATACTACCTGTGATCCGCGTTCTGATATTATTAAGAAATGGTCTTTTCGCTTAGGCGAAGAAAAAAATGATTTAGTCTTATATCATGTTTCTGAGCGGATTGAAGAAGTGATGTGGCGTGCAAAAAGTTTATTTCCTAATCTCGATTTTTACAGTGCTTCAGCTTATCACTATTGCAATATACCTACTTTTTTATTCACTCCTATTTTTGTCATGTCTCGAATCACAGGCTGGGCTGCGCATGTTTTTGAACAAAGAGCAGACAATAAACTCATTCGTCCTACATCAGAGTATATTGGTCCTGATTCACGTCCTTTTCCTACTATGGCAATGAGGGGGTAATATGCATTCTTGTGTTGAAGACAATATAAAGCCTGACTATGACTCGGTGTTATCTGATATTGCTGAGTATGTATTAAATACGCCGATTAATAGCTCTTTGGCTTATGAAACCGCACGTCTTTGTTTAATGGATACTTTGGGTTGTGGCATTTTAGCTTTAAATTTTTCTGAGTGTACCAAGTTATTGGGGCCTGTTGTTCCAGGAGCAATATTGCCTGGTGGGGCGAGAGTTCCGGGTACTGCTTATGAATTGGAACCAGTGCAGGCGGCATTTAATATAGGTGCCATGATTCGTTGGCTTGATTTTAATGATACCTGGCTTGCTGCAGAATGGGGACATCCATCAGATAATTTAGGTGCTATCTTAGCTGTAGCAGATTATTTATGCCAAGCGCGTTGTCGCGCAGGACAGGCACCTATTTTGATGCAAGAGGTTCTTACCGCGATGATCAAAGCTCATGAGATACAAGGCTGTTTTGCTTTAGAGAACAGCTTTAATCGGGTTGGTCTTGATCATGTGATTCTAGTTAAGTTAGCCAGTGCTGCCGTGACTGCTCAGTTATTAGGGGCTGATAAAGATACCTTATTGCGTACCTTATCCCAGGTTTTTGTCGATGGACAAAGTTTGAGAACTTACAGGCATGCACCAAATGCAGGTTCGAGAAAATCTTGGGCGGCCGGAGATGCTACCTCTCGGGCAGTACGTTTGGCATTGATTGCCAAAGCTGGGGAGATGGGGTATCCCAGTGCGCTGTCTGCACCCGGTTGGGGATTTTATGATGTGTTATTTGGTAAAAAGCCATTTAAATTTCAAAGACCGTATGGCAGTTATGTGATGGAAAATGTGTTATTTAAACTGTCTTATCCTGCTGAGTTTCATGCCCAAACAGCTGTCGAGTGTGCGGTTACACTTCATCCTTTGGTCCATGCGCGTTTTGATGAGATTGAGCGGATTGAGTTAATTACCCATGAATCGGCAATACGAATTATTAGTAAGCAAGGAAAGTTACATAATCCTGCTGACAGAGATCATTGTTTACAATATATGGTGGCAATTGGCTTGATATTTGGTGATTTGCAGGCGGAGCATTATGAAGACTCCATTGCTCAGGATAGACGTATAGATTTGCTGCGAGATAAAATGACGGTGACAGAGAATAAAAGGTTTTCTCAAGATTATCACGACCCGGAGAAGCGCTCCATAGCAAATAGTATCCGAATTGTCTTTAATGATGGCACTGCAAGTGATTTGATTACTGTAGAATATCCTATCGGGCATAAACGGCGAAGAGAAGAAGGCACGTCGGTTCTACTTTCCAAGTTCAAAAATAATTTAGCTACTCATTTTTCAATAGAACAAAGTGAGCGTATTTTTCTTGCAATGCAGAACACACAGGAGTTGGCGGCAATGAAAGTCAGTGATTTTATGGCACTTTGGGTTGTTTCTTAATTTAATACAATTTGCGTTTTCATGCGGTTGGGACTTGGCTAAAAAAAATGTTCCCAACGCGCTGATTGCGCAGCCTATATCAGCAAATCAGTGGCAAAATTGGCTGGAACTTTTAGCCTCTTGCCACGCTCTTCTCACTGGCTTCCAAAAGATCAGCTTCGGCCTCGGCTAACAAATGGCTTTCAAAAAAACGTTCGCAGTGATTTACCATTTGTTCTCTTAAAGAAGGAGTGGTGACATCGATCTCTTTGAATGAACTAATTAAGGAATCAATTTCTGCATCAATTTCGAAGTCCTCATCTTCATCTGGTTTAAAATCAAAGGGCTTTGCTTCTGATAAGTCATTTTGTATAGCAAGAGGGGTAAAAATAGAATGCTGGTGAAGGCCATATGACAGATGGTTTGGCGTCGGTTTCTTATCCGTTTCGGTTACTATGTGGTCAATAACGCTAACAGGACTTATCCCGTCCTGGTGTTCTTCCGCATTGGGTAAAGTAGACAACGTTTCAAGCTCTAAGGTCGATATATCCGTCTGAAGTTTTGTCTTCTTCTGTGAAAGACAATCACAATCGGTTTCATCCGTCAGTTTTCTTTTTTTAGAACGGCCCTTTAAATGCTCTTCTTGCATCTCTATCTCGCCAGGTTGGTTAATTTCAGTATATTTTATCATAAAGTAAATTTAAATGCTGCCATTTTAATTTTTTTGAATCAAAATAGTACAGAAAGCAAGAGGTGCAAATCAATTGAATTTATCTTGTATTTTCTATATAGTTCGGCCATCAAATGGACTGTTTGTTGAATGTAATGAATAAATTAACCCACTTTATTGTCGTGGCATCTGCTTTTTTAAGTGCACAGCTGTCTTTTTCTGATAGTTTAGATTGGAAACCTAAACAATCATTTTATCTTACTGCGGGCTATTCTCTAACTCATGAGATGTATCGTGCTCAGTGGACTACCATCAACGAGGTGTCTCCTGCTGTTACTTATAATCCGACGCAAGTGTATCCTAATAATTTAAGCGGTCTGCGTTTTGGTTTTGGTTCCAAACTAGGTAATGCCGATTCGCAGTTTGGATATGAATTTGATTTCAATCAAGTTTTTGCCAAAACACGGACTACGCAGGGTTTGCAAGTGACGCGTCCTGAAAAAATAATTCTTGGTTTTGTAGATTATATGGTTAACCCTGAGTCGCGATTACAATGGTTCCTGGCCGCAGGAGGTGTGATTACTAATGTTCCCTTAACAGTTAAAACTATTGCGCCTAATCAGTTAAGTAGCTCTACATCGACATCGACCAGTGCCGACCCCGCAGTAGCTGCTTTTTTTCTTTATCCCCTTAATTCATCCCTTGCGCTAAAAGGCATTTTTATTTGGAAAATAGCCCCTTATGATACAGCAATCACTGGAACGCTCATTCCTTTGTTGATGCTAAATTACTATCCCTAAGCTTGAATTACTATTCATGCATGCTATGTTTAATTGATGATACGGCTTTTTTATTTACATGCTTATAGGGACATGACATGAATCGAAACGGTATTGCTACATTAGGTCTCATTGGTATCTTTTGGCATGCTACTGTGATAGCAGCACCTCAAAATATAGATAAAGTCACTCAATTTATTGCGCAACAAAAAGAGCAGTTATCGCCTGATTTCCCGTACAGGATTAACCTTTTTACCCAAGGTCAAATCAATAAAAACAATTTTGGAACTCGTATTGCAGAAGAAGCAAGCCAATTTCCTTTAGATAGTTTTGGACAATTGTTTTATTACAATTTATTAGAACAGGGAATGCGTGTACCTCATTGGCATGCCAATGCAGTAGAAGTTGGTACTGTTTTAACTGGAGCCATGCGCGTTACTATTTGGGAAGGAAAGGGCGAGAAAAAGGTATTTACAGTCAAGAAAAACAATACCTGGGTTATTCCTCAGGCGGCACTTCACTCTTTGGAAAATGTAGGGAAAAGCGATCTGACTTTTATTTTAACATACAATTCACCTAGTACAGCTGATGTGCAATTTGAGCAAGCTTGGGCAATGTTGCCTGATGAGGTTTTAATACAATCTACTGGACTGAATAAAAAAGAAATTCAGCGTATCAAAAGTGCGGATATTGACAAATTAAGTAGCTTTGATCCCGGTGCTGATTCTATTGACATATCTACAGAAAGTCCTTACTCGAGCAGTTTTACAAGTATTAAACCACTTTATCAAAGTGCATTAGGTTCAATAAAGCGAATTGATTCAAAGAGTAATAGCAATATGAAAGAGATGTCTTTGCAGCAAACCATATTAAAACCAGGTACGCTGCGTCTTCCTCATTGGTATACTGCTGGAGATACTTTTTTTTATGTTGCTAAAGGGGAGGGGTTTTTTATGATGCTTGATAATAAAGGCGTGTCTTATCGAGCCATGATTAAACCAGGTGATTTAGTCTACTTACCCGTTGCTACTTTCCATGGTTTTTTAAATACAGGAAGCAATGATTTGGAAGTATATGAGACCTTCAGTATCTCTAAAGACATTAATGAGATATCTCTTTTAGATGGTGCGCAGCATTTAAATAAAGGCGCTGTTAGTGGTGCTATGGGACTAAGTAAAGAAACTATTGATCGGTTAATACAAGAAAAACCCCGAACTTATATGGTCCCTTTTTAGGGCGTATTGACCATTGGTCCCCTGCGCCCCAATACGATCCGGGGCGTTTTTAATGGATTTTTTGTAAAACGCTACTGCCGAGGCGATTTACTTCGTTGATATAATGCTCGAATCCTCATGCACTGGCGTGTACATGCGTTCTGTTTTCTCGTAACATCCCTTCGGCAGTGAGTTCTTGAAGAGGTCTAATGGTATCGTTATTCACCTGAGCATGTTGAGGCAGGTTTTTTTGTCATGCACAGAGTTTTTTTTAAACAATTTATTGATATCTTTTTCAAAAGATAAGATAATTAACGATTTGGATTTTATTTAAATGCTACATCTAAGCGAATTAGCGAATCAGGGCACACAACATAGTCAATTGACCATTACAAACCGAATCCCTTCTTTTATTGTTGCACCTTGCCATGTAGAGGTGTCATATCAAGTAGAGAAAAAAGAAGATTATTTTCTTCTTTCCATGCAGGTTGAAGGAAAGCTGACTTTGTGTTGTCAACGATGTATGCAAGAGTTTGACTTTATATACTCTAATCCTACAACGCTCGCTGTAGTCCGTAGTGAAGAGAGAGCAGAACAATTGTTGGCCCATTACGAGTGTATTGTGTCTTCTAATTGGAAAGTGGCTTTGGAAGAATTGGTGGTAGATGAATTGCATCTTTATGCACCTCAATTTCATTCAAAGAAGGAAGATTGTGATAAGGATATTAATCAATTTTTAATAGAAAAGTGAGCGCATAACAAATATTAATTGCAATTAATACTTGGATTGCAGTAAAAATATCGGTAATATTCGCGCTTTACGAATTGTCTAGGAGCAATACAATGGCAGTACAACAGAATAAAAAATCTCGTTCACGTCGTGACATGCGTCGTTCACATGACGCGCTGACCAAGCCAACATTATCTGTAGATTCTACTACAGGAGAGACTCACTTACGTCACCACATGACTCCAGATGGATACTATCGCGGTAAAAAAATTATTGATACCGATAACGCTTACGAACAAGAGTAATTTACTTGAAAAGTATTACCATTGCTGTAGACGCGATGGGTGGGGATCACGGCATTCATGTAGTGGTTCCTGCCTGTATTAATGCGACGAAAAAAAATCCTGATTTAAAGCTTATCCTTGTTGGGATAAAAGACGAAATTGATGCTTTGCTAGCAAAACATCAGGTTTTGACCTCTAAGCAGTTTACTGTCGTTCATGCTTCCGAATTGGTAGGTATGGATGAATTACCTTCTCATGCATTAAGGAATAAAAAAGACTCCTCTATGCGTGTTGCGATTAACCTGGTAAAAGAAGGTAAGGCTGATGCCTGTGTCAGTGCTGGAAATACTGGTGCATTAATGGCTACGGCACGTTATGTGTTAAAAACACTCCCGGGAATTGATAGGCCGGCGATTGTTTCTATGTTGCCTACAATCAAAGGTAAAACCTGGGTTATTGATTTAGGTGCTAATGTAGATTCTTGCGCGGAACATTTATTCCAATTTGCAGTGATGGGTTCTGCATTAATTCAAGCCATAGAAAACAAACCTCATCCTAAAATCGCTTTGCTTAATATCGGTGTTGAAGAAATTAAAGGCAACGATCAAGTCAAGCGAACGGCTCATATGCTTTCAGAATGCGCCTTGATGAATTATGTTGGCTATGTAGAAGGCAATCATCTTTATACTGGTGATGTCGATTTAATTGTTTGCGATGGTTTTGTTGGTAATGTGGCGCTGAAAGCCAGTGAAGGAATTGCTCATTTATTACTGACTGTATTGAAAGAATCATTTTGTAAAAATTGGCTAACCAAGTTAGCTGCGTTAGCGGCATCAGCGGTACTTAAAGATGCTAAAAAACGTCTTGATCCTTCTCAATACAACGGTGCAAGCATGCTAGGTTTAAACGGTATTGTTGTAAAAAGTCATGGCGGAGCCAATCAATTAGGCTTTGAGGTTGCTATTGAGCAAGCCATTTTGGAAGTAGAGCATAATGCGATAGATTTGGTTCGTGATAAAATAAACGAGTTCATAAACCAGGGTTTATTATTATGACTTACGCTTGCATTAGCGGTACAGGGAGCTACTCACCTGAGAAGCAATTAACCAATACCGAGCTTGAAACCATGATCGATACGGATCATGAGTGGATAGTATCTCGTACAGGTATTGTGAGTCGTTGCATTACCGAACCTCATGAAACAACTTCATTTATGGCGGCGAAGGCAGCTGCAGCAGCCTTAGCGGCTGCTCAACTCGAAGCAGATCAAATCGATCTCATTCTGGTTGCTACATGTACCCCTGATGCCTTTTTTCCAAGTGTTGCCTGTTTTGTACAGCACTCACTCAATACCAAAAAAGCGATTCCTGCATTCGATATTAGCGCAGCTTGTAGTGGCTTTGTTTATGCTATGGATATTGCGAAGCAATATATTGCTACTGGAACAGCCAAACATGTGCTGGTTATCGGTAGTGAAAACATGTCTAAAGTAGTTGACTGGACAGACCGAGCAACCTGCATTCTTTTCGGGGATGGGGCTGGCGCTGTGATACTTAGTGCAAGTGATAAACCAGGTATTATGGGCAGTGTTTTGCACTCGGATTATGATACAAATAATTTGCTGCTACTCAATAATAGCTCCTCTAGTCTTGAAAAAGCGACCATCAGCATGCGTGGCAATGAAGTATTTAAACTCGCAGTCAATATTATGGGAAATATCGTAGATGAAGTATTGGCCTTAAGCCAATTGACAAAAGCAGATATTGACTGGCTTATTCCGCATCAAGCCAATATTCGCATTATTCAAGCAATTGCTAAAAAACTGGATTTACCTATGTCTCAAGTGATTTTAACATTAGGTAACCATGGTAATACTTCAGCAGCTTCTATACCGTTAGCCTTGGATTATTCTATCAGAAACAATCATATTCAAAGAGATCAGTTGTTACTTATTGAGTCATTTGGTGGTGGAATGACTTGGGGTGCCATGATCATTCGTTATTAAATTCTCCATTGTAAGGTTGTCATATTATGATGAACACAGCATTTGTATTTCCTGGACAAGGTTCGCAATCTCTGGGTATGTTGTCGGATTTTCTTCCACAATATCCTATAATACTCGATTTTTTTAGAGAGGCATCGGATGCTGTAGGTTATGATATATGGAATTTAATTCAGAAAGGACCTCAAGAACAGTTAAATCAAACAGAATATACTCAAGTAGCCATGTTGACTGCAGATGTTGCTGTGTACCACTTATTAATGCAGCAAGGTGTGCCTCAGCCCCAATTAATGGCTGGGCATAGTTTAGGTGAGTATGCTGCTTTGGTTTGTGCAAAGGCACTTTCTTTAGCTGATGCAGCATCGTTGGTTGCACGCCGCGGTCAAATCATGCAACAAGCCATTCCATTAGGTCTGGGCTCAATGGCTGCGATTGTTGGGCTAGCCGATGAGGATGTAGAATCTTTATGCGTTGCGGCAAGTCATGCTAATGAGTTAGTAACGCCTGCTAATTATAATGCAATAGGTCAAGTTGTTATTGCAGGACATACTGCTGCTGTGAAACGTGCACTGATATTGGCAGAAGAGCGTGATGCGCGTTTGGCTATGATTATCCCGGTTAGTGTACCTTGCCATTGTCCATTGCTTAAAGAAGCCGCCGATTTATTTGCAGAAAGCCTGGCTTTGGTTCCATTTAAAAATCCTGCTCTGGACGTAATAAGTAACGTAGATTTAAGTGTTTATTATTCAGCTCAACACATAAAAGATAAATTAAAAGAACAGCTGTATAGTCCTGTTCGCTGGGTAGAAACTATTCAGTTATTCAAAAAGAGAGGCATTGAACAAGTAGTTGAATGCGGTCCAGGGAAAGTACTTAATGGTTTAATCAAAAGAATAGACCGTACGCTTACTACTATTAGTATTTATGACACAATCAGTTTAGATCAATTAATGGAACAAATTCCCGTTCCAGCATAAGGATAGTCCATGAGCAGATTAGATGGTAAAATTGCACTAGTTACTGGAGCCAGTCGTGGTATTGGCCGTGCTATTGCTTTAAAGTTAGCACGGCAAGGTGCTTATGTTTTAGGTACTGCAACCTCAGAAACAGGTGCTCAAGCGATAGATGCCTATTTTGAAAATGAGCAGTTGCCTGGTCGTGGCCTGGTTTTAGATGTCACCAATGGTGAGCAGATTAATCAATTGATGGATTTATTGGCTGAGCAAAATCAAAGTCCTTCTATCTTGGTTAATAATGCGGGCATTACTTCTGATAATTTATTGTTACGCATGGAAGATGATGAATGGTATAATGTCATCGAAACCAATCTAAACTCAATTTATCGCATGTCTAAAGCCTGTATAAAAACCATGTTTAGAGCGCGTTGGGGCCGTATTATTTCTATAGGCTCTGTGGTTGGATCAAGTGGTAACTCAGGACAAACCAATTACACTGCCGCGAAGGCTGGTCTTTTAGGTTTTTCCAGATCGTTGGCTCAGGAAATAGGCAGTAGAGGCATCACGGTGAATGTCGTATCCCCGGGGTTTATTTTGACTGATATGACTGATGCATTGCCAGATATGATCAGAGACGAATTATTGAAAAGAATCCCTTTACGCAAAATGGGAGAAGTAGAAGACATTGCTGAAGCAGTAGCTTTTTTAGCATCAGATAGTGCTAAATATATTACAGGTGAGACAATTCATGTCAATGGCGGCATGTATATGAATTGAGATACTTGTGTTATCTGTATAATTGACTAAACTAACCGTCAGTTTTTAAATTACTTAATAATCTAAAGAGGAAAAGCAAGATATGAGTACAGTAGAAGAGCGAGTTCGCAAAATTGTTGTTGAACAATTAGGCGTTAAAGAAGAAGAATTAAAAAATGATGCGTCATTTGTTGATGATCTGGGTGCTGATTCTCTTGATACTGTAGAGTTGGTTATGGCTTTAGAGGAAGAGTTTGAGACAGAAATCCCTGATCAACAAGCAGAAAAAATTACAACTATTCAAGAAGCAATCGATTATATCGAGTCTAACTTAAACAAAGAAGAAGCTTAATTTTTTTCTTTTAAATGGTTTGAAAAGTTCTTATCAAGTACTTGCTTCAATATCAAAGCTTGCTGATTGCCCTTAAAATAATAAAGGATAATTCGCAAGCTTTTTGTCAATAAATACAAGGTTAATGCTTCATTTTTCAAGGAGTATCCATTGAATAAGCGACGTGTAGTAGTTACTGGTATGGGGATGGTCACCCCTGTTGGTCTTAATGTGACTGAAACCTGGCAAAATATATTGGCCGGGGTCAGTGGCGTGCGTGCAGTAGACGATTTTGATACTAGCGATTACAGCACTAAAATATGGGCAAAAGTTAAAAATTTTGATGTAGAGCGCCATATACCGCTTAAAGATGCTCGCAAAATGGATGTTTTTACTCAGTATGGTATGGTGGCAGCGGATGAAGCTATTGCTCATTCTGGCCTGAAAATTGAAGGAGATTTCGCCTGTCGTATTGGTGTTGCTGTCGGTGCTGGAATAGGCGGGATTCAAACGATAACCAATAACCAGGATAAGTTGGTTGCCGGCGGACCAAGAAAAGTATCTCCTTTTTTTATTCCGGCAGGTATTATTAATATGGTTGCCGGTCAGATTTCTATTAAACACCATATTAAAGGCCCTAATATTTCTGTGGTGACTGCTTGTACTACTGGTACGCATAATATTGGATTGGCAGGACGAATGATAGCCTATGGCGATGCAGACGTGATGGTTTGTGGTGGTGCAGAAATGACTACGACACCTTTGTGTTTGGCTGGATTTTCCGCTGTTCGCTCTTTGTCAAAACGAAATGACGAGCCTGAAAAAGCTTCCAGACCATGGGATAAAGACAGAGATGGATTTGTTATGGGAGAAGGGGCTGGGATATTGGTTTTAGAAGAATACGAGCATGCCAAAGCACGTGGGGCTACCATTTATGCAGAATTAGCTGGTTTTGGTATGTCTGGCGATGCGTATCATATTACTGCTCCTGATGAAGATGCTGCCGGCGCTAGTCGCTCTATGCTTGCGGCAATAAAAGATGCGCAGATCGATCCCAGTCAGGTTGATTATATTAATGCGCATGGTACTTCAACTTACCTCAATGATTTAGGTGAAACCAAAGCCATTAAAGATGTGTTTAAGGAGCATGCGTATGAATTGGCGGTTAGTTCCACTAAATCCATGACCGGTCATTTGTTAGGTGCTGCAGGCGCTATAGAGGCCATATTTAGTATTTTGGCAATACGCGATCAGATTGCCCCGCCTACCATTAATCTGGATAATCCAGATGAAGGCTGTGATTTAAATTATGTTCCTCACACTGCACAAAAAAGAGTTATCAACTACGTATTAAGTAATTCTCTAGGTTTTGGCGGAACGAATGGCAGCTTGTTATTTAAGCGAATTTAAATGAATATAATGCGGCTAAAAAAAGCAACAGTTATTTTAGTTGCGGTATTTTTTATGTCCGCTCTTTGCCTTGTGGCAATAATGCATCAATTTATTCATCAGCCATTATTGTCACAAGAAGCGTCTCCAATCATTTTGACACTGGATAAGTCTACTACTGCATCGAGATTTGCAACCGAACTCAAAAATAAAAAGCTGATTGTTTCCAGACAGCTATTGCTTCTTTATATTCGTTATATGCATTTCTCAAGCAAGTTAAAAGCGGGGGTTTATCAGTTAAATCCCAATGAAACAGTGCAAGACTTGCTTTATAAAATAGTAGCTGGAGATGTACTTCATTTTAATTTTGTTATTATAGAAGGAAGTACGCAAAAAAAAGTTGAATCGAATTTAGTGCAAGCCCCTTATCTACAGGTGCCATCATCGCTTTGGGATGACTTCAAGCAAGACCATGCCAGTGCTGAGGGATTGTTTTTAGCGGATACTTATCAGTATACGGCTGGAAGCAGTGCTAAACTTTTATTAGCTCAAGCACATCATCGATTAATCGATTATTTAAATGAAAGCTGGGCAAGTCGATGGCCGGGTTTGCCTTATAAAACACCATATGAGCTATTGATAGCCGCTTCTATCATAGAAAAAGAATCTGCCGTACCTCATGAACGATATTTGATATCTGGTGTGTTAATGAATCGGTTAAAGAAAAATATGCCCTTGCAAATGGACCCTACCGTTATTTACGCTTTGGGGGATAAGTACAAAGGGGGGTTAGTGCATGATGATTTATCTGTTAATTCGCCATACAATACATACCTCAACAAAGGATTGCCACCAACGCCTATTGCAATGGTAGGCAAAGAAGCCATTAATGCTGCGGCGCATCCTTTGCTTAGTAATTATCTGTATTTTATGGCTAAAGGTGATGGGACTCACCGATTTTCCCAAACCTATGAAGAGCAAAAAAAAGCAATAAATCAATATAGAAAAACAAAGGGGCTTTAATGACTTCAGCGGCTGGGAAACTTATTGTAATTGAAGGATTGGAGGGCGCTGGCAAATCAACAGCAGTATCTACTCTTGTAAGCTTAATGCAAGTACATCGTATTCCTGTTTTAACAACCCGTGAGCCAGGTGGAACAAAGGTTGGCGAGTTATTAAGAGGCATCATCAAAAGTCCAGAGTATAAAGAAAGCTTATGTGATCAAAGTGAATTGCTGCTGATGTATACTGCGCGTTTGCAGTTAGTGGAAGAAGTTATTAAACCGGCATTAAAAACAGGAACATGGGTTATTGCTGATCGATTTGAATTGTCTACTTTTGCTTATCAAGGAGGAGGAAGAGGCCTGGATTTAGAGTTGATTCAGCAGCTTTCCAAATTTTGTCTCAAGGGATTTAAACCTGATTTAACCTTGTATTTGGATTTACCCCCTGAAGAGGGAATGAGGCGAGTTAAGAAAAGAGGGGCTTTTGATAGAATAGAACAGCAATCGATGGACTTTTTTCATAAAGTTCATCAGATGTATCTTCATTGTATTGCTTCACAACCTGATGTGATTACGATAGATGCAATGCAACCATTGCCTCAGGTACAAGAACAGATTACTAAAGCAGTACAACACTTTATAGGATTCTAATGTCAGTACAGCATGTAGTTCAGTGGCAGCAAATTCAATCGATGTTTATACAAAACAGATTTGCTCCTGCTTTATTTTTAGTTGGTCCACAACATGCAGGTATTAATGAATTCACCTACAAAGTAGTACAATTGTTTTTTTGTAAAAAAGTGTATGACAATATGCCTTGTTTGGCTTGTCCTGAGTGCCTGATGGTTCAGCATACAGAGCATCCTGATGTGGTTTGGATAAAACCGGAAAGTAATAGCTCGGTTATTAAAATAGATCAAATTCGTTCATTACAGCAAAGTGCTTTTTTAACACCACAAAGAGCGCCGTATAAAGTAATAGTCATTGAACAGGCTGAAAAAATGAATACGGCATCGTTTAATGCACTGCTAAAAACATTGGAAGAGCCAGCTGCACATGTTCATTTTATTTTAATTGGAGAGCAAATTGGCACAGTAGCACCTACAGTTTTGAGTCGCTGTCAATTGCTGCGGTTTGATTCTTTACTGCAAGTGGATCAAGCTGTTTTAGACTTGGGATTATTGTATCCTGAATCATCTCAAAGACACATCTTGGTACAGCAAGCTGAAAAGTATATCAATGATTTGATTCATCTTATAGAAAAAAAACAACACCCCTGTATTATTGCAGCACAATGGAATCAGCTGGAATTAGAAAATATTTTATGGTTTTTGTACCTCTTACTGACTCAACTTTGTTATTCAAACATTCAGGAAATACCAAAACACAGCACATTAAATCAGTCCTTGTGTCAACTAAAGTCATTGCTCCCCCCGGTTAAAATATTTGAACAATTAGACTTAATAAATGCCATGCTAAAAAAAATAAGCCATAATATAAATATCAATAGCCTTTTGGTTTTGGAAGAATGGTTGTTTGCTTTGTACAATGCATAGTGGGGTTTTGATGGCTAATGAAATAAAAAGCATGACTTGTACTTTTATAACAGAGCACGCCCTCTACTTATCCTATATGCCTTTCATCAAAGAAGGGGGGCTTTTTATCAGAACTAATAACTTGCTTCCTTTTGGTGAAAAAATAAAGCTGACTATCAAGTTGCCTAATGAACCCGAGTTGTATGCCATGACAGGAAAGGTTATTTGGAATACACCCAAAGGAGCACAAAATGGGAAGCCTCCAGGGATAGGCATACAATTTGAAGGTGAAAATGCGCGAGCATTGTGTAATAAAATTGAAAGTTGTTTGGCTGGTATGTTGAAATCAACGCAACCAACTGATACCGTTTAACATTAATTAATACCACGGCCCTATACCCCGATTAGAGGATTTATGATAGTTGATTCACATTGTCATCTTAATTTTTTAGATTTAACTGATTTCAATCATTCGATGGATGAGGTGATTGCCAAAGCAACTCAAAATGGGGTAGAACATTTTTTATGTGTGTGTGTAGAACTGGACGATTATCCCCGGTTAGTGCAATTAGCAAAGCAGTATCCGCAGATTAGTATTTCTGTTGGAGTGCATCCTAATACTGAAAGGGATACTTTGGTTACTGCGGAAATATTATGTGATATGGCAAAAAATCCTTCATGTATTGCGATAGGTGAAACGGGGTTGGATTATTATCGAAGTGAAGACGAATTAGGTAAAAATATACAAAGATCTCGATTTAGAGCGCATATTGAAGCGGCGATTACAACGAAAAAACCACTAATTATACATACTCGTCATGCTGCTGAAGACACATTAAAATTAATGAGAGAAGAAAATGCGAAACAAATTGGTGGTGTCATGCATTGTTTTGCAGAAACATTGGACATTGCCTATGAAGCTATCGATTTGAATTTTTATATTTCATTTTCAGGTATAGTTACTTTTAAAAATGCAATCCAGTTGCAAGAAGTGGCTAAAAAAATTCCTTTAGATCGTATTTTAATTGAAACCGATTCTCCTTATTTGGCTCCGGTGCCCTTTAGAGGCAAACAAAATCATCCGGCATTGGTGAAACATGTTGCAGAAATGATGGCTCAACTAAGGGGCATAGAATATGAATGCTTAGCTAAAGCCACCACTGAAAATTTCTACAGATGCTTTAGATTACGTTAGTCTATTCAATAGTCCAATTGATTTCTCCGGGAATGGAGCGCCACCAACTGCCAACTTTTGCGCTGTAGTTGGCGTGGACATTATTTGAGCTGGAGTAGTCTCCATAGATGAAACCTGCATACATGACGCACAAGTCCTGTCTTGAAGAAATGCTGATTGTTTTATTCTCGCATTCATACTCTAATCGAATATTTGGACCAGTGGTGTATGTTTGCTGGAGAGTGAAGGTTAGGGCTTTCTCCCCGTTTTCAATGATACTGGGTGCTTGGCCCATGATTATCTGACCACTGGTTAAATTCGTAGAGCGCAAAACACAGGCATGTCCGCTTTTATTAAAAATGGAAATATTCAAATGATTGCAGTTATTTGCATGGGCAGGGTATAGGCTGATAGCCAATGGAATAGCGATAAAAAACTTATTCTTCATTCATTGTCTCAGTTAAATTTAGAAAAAATAATATACATAATAAAAATTTTAAGATCAACCAGGTTTTTATACAAACATGACAGGTATTTTTTTGTGGAATAATTGCCCGGTAAGGCAATTCGTATTTCATCAGGTACCTAAGTAAAGCATTTTTCTTCAGGGGAAGTATTTTTTTAAAAAGGTGAGATGGACGCTTGAATTAGATATAAGATAGCGTGTACACTGTTGATTAAATATTAGTTAATTTCGAAGCAATGGGATGGTTTCAGCCTTGGCTAAAATAATTGTTATTACATCAGGTAAAGGTGGAGTAGGAAAAACTACTTCTTCGGCGGCTATATCTTCAGGCCTTGCATTAAAAGGTCATAAAACCGTTGTGATTGATTTTGATATAGGTTTACGTAACCTTGACATTATCATGGGGTGTGAGCGGCGTGTTGTTTATGATTTTGTTAATGTCATTAATGGAGAGGCGACTCTAAATCAGGCCTTAATTAAAGACAAACGTATTCCAAATCTGTATATCCTTCCGGCTTCACAAACTCGTGATAAGGATGCGCTGACTTTGGAAGGCGTAGAAAAGACGCTTAATGAATTATCAAAAGAATTTGACTATATTATTTGTGATTCTCCAGCTGGAATAGAAACAGGCGCATTGATGGCGATGTATTTTGCTGATCATGCTATCGTGATTACCAATCCGGAAGTTTCTTCTGTCAGAGATTCTGATAGAATTTTAGGTATTTTATCTAGCAAAACGAAACGTGCTGTAGAAAATAGAGAGCCGGTACAAGAGCATCTGTTGATCACGCGATATGACCCAGATCGAGTGGATCGTGGTGAAATGCTTTCTGTTGCGGATGTAAAAGAAATTTTAGCGATTCCGCTTATTGGAGTTATTCCTGAATCTAAATCGGTTTTGAGAGCCTCAAATACAGGAACTCCAGTAATTCTTGATGAAACCAGTGATGCTGCGCTGGCTTACCAAGATGCAATAGATCGTTTCTTAGGTGAAGACAAACCCATGCGCTTTGTAAGCAATGAACGAAAAGGGATCTTTCGTCGCTTATTCAGTAAAAACAAGGAGGAAGTGGCATTATGAGTATATTTAATTATTTGCGCAGAAGAAACACAACAGCATCAGTTGCTAAAGAACGATTGCAAATTATTATTTCTCATGAGCGTTCACAACGTAATACGCATGATTATCTACCTAAATTGCAAGAGGAAATTCTTGCAGTGATTGCAAAGTACGTTAACATTGACAGAGATCAGGTGAGTGTTAATCTTGAGCGTATGGGAGATAATGCGGTGTTAGAGCTTAATATCACCATGCCTGATGAAGCACTTGCAGAGGCTTGATCTTTCTTCGATGTATTATTTTCACAGCCATATCGTTTGCTGTTAAGCCGTTAAAAGCAAATCGGGTGATGCTTTCGTTTTCTATGTTTAAGCATTAACAACCTTTATTTTTAAGTGTAGTACAGAAATAGATCTCTTCAAATATTCGCTGCCGAAGATGAGTTGCAACAAGTATAATCTGAGGCAGAAAATAGTCAGTGCTCTTCCATCTAATTGTTGCCTGCTAAACTTTTCATTTTTGTTTACATGCCCTCCTTTTTGCACGGCATTGTAAAACTCTCTTTCATCAATAGCTAAAATAGATTTTATGCATAAAGCATAAAAGCAGATGTTTTGGTTTTATGATATGTGGTTCAATGGCACTGTCCTAGTGAAATGAACAGGGCAGCCGCTTCTAAATTCTTATTGCCAACCCAAATCGGTTACGTTCCGCGCTTTATGAGCGGAATCTAATTCATCACTCGATTCAAGATGGTATGGATACCGTGCATAAAGCACGGTACGTAGCCAGAGAAAGAGCATTTAGTGCTCAAAATTTAGATGCGTTTGCCCTGATTAAACGGGTGATAGATATTCAAGCAGAAGGCCGTAGTATAGAATAGACCAGTTTTTTTAATTGGTTTCAAACGAAAGATTCCTTTCAAAAAGTATCGAGGATATTCGTGTCCATACGCATCAAACGACCCTATCTGGCTTTGGGAATCTCGGGCAAAATCCAGATGAATTGGCTTGGGCTTAATCCTCATGGGCTAGCGTAGATACTTCGGTTTTGCGAATCAATATTCTCTATCACCACGTTTAACTTGCATTTAAATAAGACTACTGCTTTGAAAGCATGCTCTGTACATGACAGGTTTTTTTGTTATGTACAGAGAAAAAGACTTTAAGCAGGCATTTAAATTAATCCGCTTTTCTAGTATACTGTTTGGTTAATTTTAATCACACAAAGCGAGACAAACATGGCGCTTACCATTGTTCAGCAATCATTAACCTTCGATGACGTTCTGCTCGTGCCCGCACATTCACTGATTCTACCCAAAGATGTCTCATTAAAAACACAGTTAACACGCTCTATAGAGCTTAATATTCCTTTGCTGTCTGCTGCTATGGATACTGTAACAGAAGCTCGTTTAGCTATTGCTTTATCGCAAGAAGGGGGGCTTGGTATTATTCATAAAAACATGAGTATTAGTGAGCAAGCTGAAGAAGTAAGAAAAGTGAAGAAATTTGAAAGCGGGATGGTTAAAGATCCTGTAACAGTAACGCCAGAGGTGACAGTCAAAGAGTTATTAGAGCTAATGAGCCGTTATCATTTTTCTGGTGTTCCTGTCGTAGATGGAGAGCAATTGGTAGGAATAGTTACCGGTAGAGACATTCGTTTTGAGACTAATTTGTCTTTGAAAGTTAAAGATGTGATGACTCCCAAACAGAGGCTTGTTACTGTCACCGAAGGCGCCAGTCGTGATGAAGTGATTAGTTTGTTACATAAACACCGTATAGAGAAATTGCTAGTAGTAAATGACTCATTCAAATTAAGAGGATTAATTACGGTTAAAGACATACAAAAAGCCAAGGATAATCCCTTTGCTTGTAAAGACAGTTCTGGCCAATTACGTGTTGGTGCTGCTGTTGGTGTAGGAGAGGGTACCGATGAGCGAATTCAGGCTCTTGTTGATGCAGGCGTTGATGTGCTGATTGTAGATACTGCTCACGGTCATTCGCAAGGTGTATTAAATCGGGTGAAATGGATTAAATCTCATTTTCCTGATGTACAGGTGATAGGTGGTAATATCGCCACAGCTGCTGCCGCTCGTTCTTTGTATGAGGCGGGTGCTGATGCGGTGAAAGTTGGAATTGGTCCGGGTTCAATTTGTACAACACGTATAGTTACCGGAGTGGGTGTCCCTCAAATCAGTGCCATTTCAAATATAGCAGAAGAGTTAAAAGGAGCAATTCCAGTTATTGCTGATGGAGGTATTCGCTTTTCTGGTGATGTGTGCAAAGCCTTGGCTGCGGGTGCTAATACAGTTATGTTAGGTGGTATGTTTGCTGGTACAGAAGAAGCGCCTGGTGAAATAGAGTTGTATCAAGGCAGAACTTATAAAAGCTATAGGGGGATGGGGTCTATTGGCGCTATGTCCTTGTCTCAGGGCTCAAGTGATCGGTATTTCCAGGATGTGAGTCAAGGTGCTGAAAAGTTGGTTCCTGAAGGTATAGAAGGCAGAGTGCCTTATAAAGGATCTGTTCACGGCATTATTCATCAATTAATTGGTGGATTACGGTCTTGTATGGGATATACCGGTTGTATGACCATTCAGGATTTACATGAAAAGGCACAATTTGTGCAGGTTACCAATGCAGGAATGCGAGAGTCTCATGTTCATGATGTCAGTATTACCAAACAGGCTCCTAATTACCAGGTGGATAATTAATTATGACTGACTTAAAACGACGCCCGTTACTTATTTTGGATTTTGGTTCTCAGTACACACAACTTATCGCAAGGCGGGTAAGAGAAATGGGTGTTTATTGCGTATTACATCCCTACTCAATAACGCAAGAGCAGTTTAACGCCATTCATCCTTGCGGTGTGATTTTATCCGGTGGTCCATCGACGGTGACCCATGAGGCTAATCCAAGAGCTCCAGAGTGGTTGTTTCATTTAAATATTCCCCTTTTGGGCATTTGTTATGGCATGCAAACGATGGCAGTTCAACTGGGAGGAGAGGTTCAGTCCTCCTCTGTAAGAGAGTTTGGTTATGCAGAACTTACAGTAGATGATAATTCTTGTTTGTTTGCTCGAATTGAAGACCGAGTGACTGATCAGGGTGAATCAGTTTTGGATGTTTGGATGAGCCATGGGGATAAGGTAACTGTTTTACCCCAAGGTTTTAAGATCATTGGCAGTACGTTGAATGCATCGATTGCTGCGATGGCCAATCCAGACAAACAGATGTATGGATTGCAATTTCATCCTGAGGTAACTCATACCGTTCAAGGTGAGCGAATTTTAAAGCGTTTTGTTGTATCGATTTGTAATGCAGATACGACCTGGACTCCAGATAATATTATTGATGAAGCAGTGCACTCTATTAAGGCGCAAGTAGGAGAGGAACATGTTCTTTTAGGGCTTTCGGGTGGGGTCGATTCTTCTGTTGTGGCAGCATTACTACATAAAGCAATAGGGAAGCAGCTCACTTGTGTTTTTGTGGATACAGGATTATTACGCCTGAATGAAGCAGAACAAGTTATGAAAATGTTTGGTCAGCATATGGGAATTCACATTATTCCTGTTTGTGCTGAAGCCCGATTTTTAGCCGCTTTAAAAGGTGTATCTTGCCCTGAAGAAAAAAGAAAAATAATAGGAAAAGTCTTTATTGATGTTTTTGAAGAAGAAGCCAAAAAACTTAATAATGTAGCGTGGCTTGCACAAGGAACGATTTATCCAGATGTGATTGAATCGGCTGCGACTGATAATAATGGTTCGTCTGTCGTTATCAAATCACATCATAATGTGGGCGGATTGCCAGATACCTTGCAATTAAAGCTATTAGAACCAGTGCGTGAATTATTTAAAGATGAAGTACGAAAAATAGGTTTAGAGCTTGGCTTACCACACGATATGGTCTACAGACATCCTTTTCCAGGTCCTGGTCTTGGGGTTCGCATTATGGCTGAGGTCAAAAAAGAATATGCGGATATTTTGCGCCAGGCTGATGCAATCTTTATTGAAGAACTACATAAGGCTGGTTTATATCATCAGGTAAGCCAGGCTTTTGCGGTATTTTTGCCAGTAAAAAGCGTAGGGGTGATGGGTGATGGTCGTCGGTATGACTACACGATTTGTCTGCGAGCCGTTGAAACCATTGATTTCATGACGGCTCATTGGTGTCATTTACCCTGGGATTTTTTAGGTCATGTTTCTAATCGGATCATTAATGAAGTAATAGGCGTTTCTCGCGTGACTTATGATATTTCAGGAAAGCCTCCGGCTACTATTGAATGGGAATAAGTGATGCTTTTTGGATGCAAGAAGCCTATAAGCAAGCTCTTCTTGCTAAAGAGCAAGGAGAGGTTCCTGTTGGGGCTGTGATTGTTAGCAATGAAGGAAAGCTACTTGCAGTGGCGTCTAATCATGTCCAGGGTAGTCACGATCCTACCGGGCATGCAGAGCTTTATGCTCTTCGCCAGGCCTCTTTGGTTTTAAATAACCATCGCTTGATTGGATGCACTTTGTATGTGACTTTGGAGCCTTGTGCTATGTGCGCTGGTGCTTTGGTTCATGCCAGAATCAAGCGTTTGGTTTTTGCTACTCGAGACTTTAAAGCAGGGGCAGCAGGTTCTGTTTATAATTTATTACAAGGTTATCCTCTCAATCATCAAGTACAAATAGATGAAGGAATAATGCAAGCAGAATGCGCACAGTTGCTTGGTGATTTTTTTAAGCAGTGTAGAAAGAAAGACAGGGGCACCTGAAGATAAATACTCGGTGCGCCCTGATTTAGTGCTGAGGAGGCTTTTTACTCGTCCACGTAGTCAGTTGCTACTGTATTGGATTCGGCTGTATCCTTTTCTTTATTGTTAGAATGAGCCAGTGCAGTACCATTGATAAGATACGTTCGGTGCTGTAAATAAGCGTCACGGATGAAGCTGTATTCGTCCAAAGCTTCATCCATAATTCCTTCAGAATCCAGTAGTTGAGTACGCAAATCAACATAGCGCAGGGCTGCCATTCCCCAGGCGGTGGCATCATTGTTGACATAAAGATAGGGAGTCCAAAGCGTAAATTGAAATAACATCCCATATCCATCTCGGATGGTTCCTGGACCAAAAAATGGAATCATAATGAAGGGAGAGCTCTTATCGCCCCATTTGGCGAAAGTGAGACCTAAATCATTATAGTGTGCAGGCAAGCCCATTTTTTGAGCCACATCAAACAGCCCACCAACGCCTAAAGTAGAGTTAATAGCCAGACGCCAGGTGTCTTTAATAGCCCACTTGCCTTCGCCTTGCAGCAGGTCATTGGCTACACTGGGAACCATATCGAGGTTATTGTAAAAATTATTAACCCCTTTTCGCATAAATCCTGGCAGCAAGGCTTTATAGCCACGGGCTACCGGCTTTAAGACGGCTTTATCTATTTTCATATTAAAATGATAAATTTTGCGATTTAATTTTTCATAAGGGTCTATAGGGTTAGCTCCTTTCTGTACGCAGCCTGTTAATGCAAGGGTGGTCATACTGGCAAACAAAGCAATGGTTCGCATAATTTTCTTTTATTATGAAGTAATAAAATTATGGTACACGAGTTTGTGACACTTGAAAACCTCTTAAAAAAGGTAAACTTACATCCAGAACAAGCCTTTTTCATAATAAGACATAGATGTCTTCAAAATGCTCTTACGGGGATTTATTTCGATAACTCAAGGGAGAAGGTGTTTTTAGTTCAGTAATTTTATCTAATATTGCATTTTTAATGTCTCCACCTAACGTGGATTCATTGAGGTACTTTTTGAATAAAGTTAAAGAGTGTGTATCTGAATTAGGAACATGACCAAATCCTTGATATTGATGTTTTGCGGCTGTTTTTAAATAAGGTTCTATATCTTGCAGGCTTAAAAATTGTTTGCCACTATTATTTAACTTGGTTAGTTCATTTTGCAATAAGGAGCTTTTAGATTGTGTAAAATTAAAAAATGAATACCACGATGGCTTAGCATTCTTAAGCTTGTTAGCTATAGCTATGAATTCTTTAATAGGTATGCCGTTGTCCTGACTTTTTATGTTGTCATTATTGAGAAGGTCATTACTTTGATTGGGCTGCTGTACCGTTTGTTGTTCGGTGTCATACGCGGCGGATTGTTCTGTTACAGGAGGCATAGTTTCATCTTTATATTGCGCTGTTTGAGCGCTAGCATCTTCGCTAGAGATACTGGATTCCTTTAAAGGAGTGAGAAATTCTGTTTGATGAGATGGAGTCAAGCTTGCTGATTGCGCTGGATCAACGCTTTGTTCTTGGTTTAATTCGAGATGTATATTGTTCTCATTCAC